>WGLN01000020.1:2500-52427 GCA_016125555.1 Porphyrobacter sp. | reverse complement strand
TGACCGCACCCACCGAGGCGGCGGTCTCCTCGAGGCTCGCGGCCTGCTGCTCGTTGCGCAGCGCGAGGTCTTCCGAGGCCGCGCGGATCTCGTCCGACCCGGTGCGCACCCCGCCCACCGTCGCACGCACCGCGGCGATCAATTGCTCGATCCGTGCTGCGGAAGCGTTGAAGGCGGCCTGCAGCCGCGCGAAGTCGCCTTCCGGCATATTCTCGATCCGGCAGGTGAGGTCGCCCTCGGCGAGCCGGTCGAGCGCATCGGAGACAATTGCAACGACCGATTGGGAATGATCGCTGTTGGCCTTCTCGAGTGCCAACGCGTTCTGGCGGAACACTTCCATCGCCTTGGTCATCCGGCCCACGCAGTCCATGTGGTCGGTGTATGCGATCGGCGACTGGAGGTCTCCCGCGGCGAGCTTCTCCATCCGCACCACCGTGGAGACGTAGGGCCCGCAGATCGCCGCCTTGGCGCCGAGCAGCCCGGCGAGAGTCGCCACGAGCGTGGCGAGCGCCACGCCGAGCCCGACATCCGCGTCGGCAGCGCCCTGCCACACCAGCGCCGCGACACCGGCGTTGACGATGCCGAGACCGCCGAGACCGGCCAGCAGAACATCGAATTTCTGCCGGATTGGCGCGCTTTTCATGAACCAAGACACCATCGCTTCCGTCCTTTTTGTAGATCCTCGCGAGCAGACTATCGGGCCGGGTCTCAAGAGCGCTTTTCGTGGGCAATAGGCGCAAGCCCCTAGCGCGGGTGGCGCCACGGCAAATGCCCCATGCCGCTTGACCGGGTCGGCATCTTCGCGGCAAGGCTCGCACTCGGGGACCGAACGAGGGCACTTCATGAGCACGACTTTCCGCAGGCTTTGGCTGATCGCACTGGCGGCGCTGTGGGGCACGGTCGTGCCAGCGCAGGCGCAGTCCTTCTTGGACGGGCGCTTCGATCCCGCGATCCCGACCCTCTCCGAGGCGGTCGGCCATGCTCCGGGCACGCGCATCACGTCGCCGGACGAGACCTACGCCTATCTCAGGGCGCTCGCTGCCGCGGCACCCGATCGCACCCGGCTCGTCCAGTATGCGACCAGCTGGGAAGGCCGCCCGCTCTACTACCTGATGCTGTCCGCGCCGGAGAATATCGCCCGGCTCGACGCCATCCGCGCCGACCTCGCCAACATCGCCGCCGGGCGCGCCTCGAACGGCGCGGCGCTGCCGGTCACCTGGCTGACCTATGGCGTCCACGGCAACGAGATCTCCTCGACCGATGCCGCGCTGATGACCGCCTATCACCTGCTCGCCGCGCAAGGCGACGCCCGCGCCGACAAGATCCTGGGCGAGACGATCGTGGTGATCGACCCGATGCAGAACCCCGACGGGCGGGCGCGCTTCGTCAACAACTTCCTCGCATCGACGGGCATCGAACCCGCGGCCGACCGGCAGGCCGCCGAGCACGACGAGCCTTGGCCGAGCGGACGCGTCAACCACTACCTGTTCGACCTCAACCGCGACTGGTTCACGCTTTCCCAGCCCGAGACCCGCGGCAAGGTCGCCGCGATCCGCAGCTGGAACCCGGTGGTGGTGGTCGACCTTCACGAGATGGGCGGCGATGAAAGCTATTTCTTCAGCCCCGCCGCGCAGCCCTTCAGCCCGAACCTCACGCAGGCGCAGATCCGCGCCTACGAGCTGATCGGACGCGCCAATGCCGCCGCCTTCGACGCGCTGGGCGAGCCCTATTTCACCCGCGAGGTCTACGACCTGTTCTATCCCGGCTACGGCGATACCTGGAACGCGCACCAGGGCGCGATCGGCAGCACCTACGAACAGGCATCGGCACGCGGGCTGGTGTTCGCACGCCGCGACGGGACCGAGCTGACCTATGCCGACGGGGTGCGCAACCACTTCGTCACCAGCCTCGCGACCGCGGCGACGGTGGCGGAGAACCCGCAGCGCTTCCTTTCGGATTTCGCGCATTACCGGGCGGCCAACGCCAACGGCGCGGCGGGGCGCGGCACCTACCTGATCGACCTCGCCGAACGGCGCTGGAACGCCGAAGGCCTCGGCCGCCGCCTTGCCGCGCAGGGGATCACCGTGCTGCGCCGCGCGGGCCCGGTGAGCGCCTGCGGCAAGAGCTATCCCAAGGGCTATCTCGCGGTTCCGCAGGCCCAACCCGCTGCGCGGCTTGTCAGGGCACTGCTCGACCGCGACACGCCGCTGCCGCCCGATTTCCTCGCCGAGCAGGAGCGCCGCCGCTCGCAGGACCTCCCGCACGAACTCTACGATGTCACCGCCTGGTCGGTGGGGCTGATGTCGGGGCTCGACGTGACGCTGTGCAACGCCGCCGCCTCGGGCGAGGCGCTCACCGCCGACACGCCGATCGCACCGGTGGTCGAAGGGGCAGGCACTTTCGCCGTCGCAGTGCCGTGGGAGGACAGCGGACAGGCGCGGCTGGTCGCGCTCGCGCTGCGCGAGGGGATCGAGGCGCGCGTCACCGACAAGGCCTTCGTCAAGGATGGACGCAGCTTCCAACGCGGCACGGTGGTGTTCCCGGCGGGCAGCAACACGCCCGAACAGATGGCGCGGCTTGGCGAACTGGCCCGCGAAGTCGGCGCGCACACCGTGGCGCTCGATTCGGGTTGGGTCGAGGAAGGCCCCAACCTCGGCAGCGAAAGCTTCGTGCGGCTCACCCTGCCGCGCATCGCGCTCGCGTGGGACGACGGGGTCTCGCAACTCTCCGCAGGAGCCATGCGCTATGTGCTCGAACGCCGCCTGGGCCTGCCGGTGGTGCCGATCCGCACCGCCCGCCTCGCCCGCGCCGACCTGTCGGACTACGATGTGCTGCTGGTGCCGGAGGGCGAGCCTTCGGCGGTGCTCGGCGAGGGCGGGATGCGCACGATCCGCGAGTTCGTGCGCAAGGGCGGGGTGCTGGTGGCGGTGGGCGACAGCCTCGAAACCTTCAGCGCCGGCGACAATCCGCTGCTCGCGGTGAAGCGCGAGGCCGCGCTCGGACGCGACCCCGGCGAGGCCGACAAGGACAAGGACGCCGCGCTCGCCGAAGCCGCCGAAATCGCCAGCGACGCCGAATACCGCGAGGCGATCAAGGACCAGAAGGCGCTCCCCGACACCCTTCCCGGTGCGCTGCTGAACGTGGTGGCCGAGCGCGACAACTTCCTCTCGGCTGGCTACGACGATGGCGCGGTGGTGCTGGCGAGCGGGACGCAGATCTTCACCCCGCTCGACCGCGCCGACGGGATCAACGTGCTGCGCTTCGCCGCGCCCGCCGACCTCGTCGCCAGCGGCTACGTGTGGGACGAGAACCGCCGCCAGCTCGCCTACAAGCCCTACCTCATGGCGCAGCGCCAGGGCCGCGGACTGGTGATCGGCTTCGCGCACGATCCTTCGACCCGCGCCTATCTCGACGGGCTCGACCTCGCGATCGCCAACGCGGTGCTGGTGGCGCCCTCGCGGGTGCGCTGAGGCTAGGCTAAGCCCGCCGATTGTGTCATGCCCTGGCGCATGGCGCTGTTCGAGGCCCTCGTCGTTGCCCACGTCGCCACCGGCGCGGTGGGGCTGACGGCGTTCTGGGGCCCGATTGCCACGAAGAAAGGTGCTGCCAAGCATCGCAAGTGGGGCAAGGCCGCCTGCTACGGATTTGTGGGGGCGGGCAGCCTCGCGATCGCGATGGCCCTGCTCTCGCTCTACGGGCCCGAGCACCGCCACCCCGAAATCACCGACCGGGCCCTGTTCGACGGGTTGTTCGGCTGGATGATGCTCTATCTCGGCACGCTCACCATCGGCTTCGTGGACTACGGCCTCGCGGTGGTGCGCCATGCCCGCGACCGGCGCGCGCTGCGGGCTCTGCGCCATCAGGGCGTGATCGCCGCAGTGGTGATCTCCGGGGCGTGGTGCGGGCTTTACGGCTACACAGTCGGGCATCCGCTGATGATGCTGGTGGCCTTCATCGGCATCGTCGCGATGCTCATCCAGCAGCGCTACATCTGGCGCCGCGAGGACCCGCCGCGCGGGACCCACGTCGGCGAGCATTTCCGCGCGCTGATCGGCATGGGCATTTCCGCCTACACCGCCTTCTTGTCGGTGGGCCTGATCCGCCTGCTGCCCGAACACGTCTTCAACCCGGCGATATGGGCCGGGCCGAGCGTGATCGGGGTGAGCCTGATCATCTTCTTCACGCTCAAGGGCAAACGCCCCGCGCGCTTTCGCGCCTCAAGCCTGCGCCCACATCCGCAGCAGGTTGGCGATGGTCTTGTCGAGCGTCAGTAGCTCGGCCGATTGCGCCGGAAGCGTCCGGCGCAGCGAGGATCGAAGGTTTTCGAGGTCGAAGAGCATTTCGCGGCGCGCCTGATCGGCGATCATGCTCTCGATCCAGCCGACGCACACGATCCGTGTCCCGCGCGTGACGGGCCGCACCTCGTGAATGCTCGAGGACGGATAGAGCACGAGGTGCCCTGCCTCGCCCTTCACTTCCTGGCTCATCCCCGCCTGGTGGATCACCAGCTCGCCGCCCTCGTAGTCGGCCGGGGGCGAGAGGAAGAGCGTGAACGACAGATCGGTGCGGATGCGCGCAGCCCCACGCCCCATCAGCGCGTTGTCGACATGCCGGCCATAGTGCCCGCCCTCACCGGTCTTGCTGACGATCAGCGGCGAGAAGCGCCGCGGCTGGGCGGCGGCCTTGACGATGGGATTGTCGGCGACAACCGCGTGCAGCTCCTCGTGCAGGCGCCGTCCGGCGGTCGAATCGAGCGCCGCCTGAAGGTTGCGCTTCACCTCGCGCGCGACGTTGCCCGCGGTCTCGCGCCCGTCGCGCCACTCGAGCATCGCGATCCGCTCGCCGAGCGCGGCAAGGTGTTCGGCATCGGTGAGCGCGTCGATGACAAGGATCATGGGGCTGCGCTCTAACCCGCGGCGAGGAACATGGGAAGCGCGGCGCGCAGGGTCAGCGCCGCAGCACGCCCTCCGCGAGCAGACGGTTGACCCCCGCGGCGAGGTCCTCGGGGGTCGTCTCCGCCCCGCCCCAGACGATGTAGCGCAAGCCGACGAAGACGTTCATCCCCATCACCGCCCAGGCCTCGAGCTCGCCCAGGCCCTTGCGGAACTCGCCTGCGGCGGCGCCGGCACGCAGACGCTCGGCGATGCGCGCCGCGATGGTCTCGTAGTGTGCGCGGTAGCTCGCCGGATCGACGAACTCCGCCTCGTCGATGATGCGGTAGATTTCCTTGTGTTCGGCCGCAAAGCGCAGGAATGCGGCGAGCGCGGCGCGTTCGATCTCGAGCGCGCCCATGCCTTCGTGCAGCGCCGAGCGCGCACTGGTGCGCACCTTCTCGCTCATGTCGGCGACCAGCGCGCGGAACAGCGCATCCTTGCTGTCGAAATAGGTGTAGAAGCTGCCCAGCGCGACCCCGGCGCGGCGGGTGATCGAGCTCACAGAAGCCTCATGGAAGCCCTTCTCGCCGAACTCCTCGGCGGCCGCGTCGAGCAGCTTGCGCAAGGTGCGCCGCCCGCGCTCGGTGCGCGGCGCCTTGGCCTCTCCGCCCGCGGCGGCTGCAAGTCTCGCCTCGGCACCCCGAGTGTTGCTCATAAGCTACTCCCTCCACGCTTTCGGTAAGCCTTCGCCGAGACAGGCACAAGTCTAAACTTGAAAGGTGGTTCAACTTTCAATATCGATGGTCCCACAAGAGGGCTTGGAGAGGACATAACCCCATGACGACACCGTTTTCGCCCCGTGCGCTGCTGCTTGCCGGTTGCGCCGGGATCGCCGCTTTCGCAGCGCCCGCCCATGCGCAGGACGCGGGCGTCGACACCGCCGCCACCACCGCCGGCGAGCAGGACGAGGGCGTGATCATCGTCACCGCCCGCCGCCGCGAGGAACGCCTGATCGACGTGCCGCTGTCGGTGACCGCGCTGACTGGCGAGGAACTGGCGCAGCAGGGGGTCCAGGACCTCACCCAGATCGCCCAGCAGGTGCCCAACATCACCCTCGAAGTGAGCCGCGGCACCAACACCACCCTCACCGCCTTCATCCGCGGCGTCGGCCAGCAGGACCCGGTCGCCGGTTTCGAGGCGGGCGTCGGGCTGTATGTCGACGACGTCTATCTCAACCGCCCGCAGGCCGCGGTGCTCGACATCTACGACGTCGAGCGGATCGAGGTGCTGCGCGGCCCGCAGGGCACGCTCTACGGGCGCAACACCATCGGGGGCGCGATCAAATACGTCACCGCGCGCCTGCCCGATGAAACCAGCGTGAAAATCCGCGGCACCTATGGCTCCTATGACCAGGCCGACCTGATCGTCACCGCCTCGACCCCGGTGACCGACAATCTCAGGATCGGCGCGAGCGGGGCGCGGCTGTCGCGCGGGGGTTTCGGCAAGAACCTCACGCTTGGCACCGAGAACTACAACAAGGACGTATGGGCCGCGCGGGGCACGGTCGAGTTCGACAATGGTCCGCTGTTCGTTCGGCTCTCGGGCGACTACGTCAAGGACAACTCCGAGGCGCGCCAGGGCCACCGCCTGATCCAGAGTCTGCTGTCCGGCGCCCCGGTGCTGGATGACGTGTTCGACACCCGCGCCGGGCTGAACATCGTCGATCAGGAAGTCGAAGCCTATGGCGGCGCGCTCAATGTCGCGCTCGAGCTGTCCGACACGCTCACCCTCAAATCGATCACCGGCTACCGCAAGGACAAGTCGACCACCCCGATCGACTTCGACAGCCTTCCGGCGGTCGATCTGGATGTGCCGGCGATCTATAAGAACGACCAGTTCAGCCAGGAACTGCAGCTGCTCTATGAAAGCGATCGCCTGTCGGGCGTGGTGGGCTTCTACTATCTCGACGCCAGCGCCTTCACCGCCTTCGACGTGGGGCTGTGGACCACGGGCGACCTGCTGTACCTGCTCAACCCGGCGGTCGACCTGCGCGGACTGACCGCGCAGACGCTGGGGGACGTGAACACCAAGACCTGGTCGGTGTTCGGCGACTTCACCTATGAGCTGACCGACACGATCAGCATCTCGCTGGGCGGTCGCTACACCAACGACAAGCGTTCGAGCCGCGTGCTGCGCACCAGCTTCGCCGGCGGCTTTTCCGACCTGTTCGGCGGCACCGGCACGGCTTTCGCGGTAACCAGCGACTTCGACGGCAGCCGCACCTTCAAGGATTTCAATCCGCGCGCCTCGATCAGCTGGCAGCCGAACGCGGACAACAACTTCTATTTCACCTATTCGCAGGGCTTCAAGGGCGGCGGCTTCGACCCGCGCGGCCAGACCACCGCATGCCGGAACAGCACCGGCGGCGCCTGCACCGCGCAGGAAGTCTTCGACTTCATGAGCTTCGATCCCGAAACGGTCGACAGCTACGAACTGGGGTGGAAGTCCTCGCTGCTCGACAACCGGCTGAACATCAGCCTCGCGGGCTTCCTCGGCCAGTACAAGAACGTGCAGATCCCCGGTTCGGTCGGTTTCGACAGCAACGGCGACGGCACCAATGACAGCTTCATCGGCATCACCTCGAACGCCGCGAGCGCCGACGTCAACGGCATCGAGTTCGAGGGCAATGCGCTGGTCGGCAAGGACTTCGCCGGGGCCGGCAGCCGCTTCAGCGTCAACTGGTCGCTGGGCTATCTCGATGCCAAGTACAACACCTTCATCGACGCCTTCGGCAACGACGTGGCCGACAGCCGCGTGTTCCAGAACACCCCGGACGTCACCGCGCACATGGGCTTCGATCTCGGCCTGCCGGCGGCGGGCGGGATGGTCGATTTTATCGGCCTCGCCTCGCTGCGCTCGGATGCGAGCCAGTTCGAGGTGCCCAACCCGTTCCTCGACCAGGACGGCTTCGTGCTGGTTGACGCAAGCATCGTCTACACCGCCGACAGCGGGCTGTTCTCGATCGGGCTGCACGGCAAGAACCTGTTTGACAAGGAATACATCGTCTCGGGCTACAACTTCGTCGCGGGCGGCACGCCGCCGGGCACGCCGTTCACCCCGACGCTGGGTCTCGAGGGCACGCTGACCGGCTTCTACGGCGATCCGCGCCGGGTGTTCGTGACCGCCCAGATCAACTTCTGACCACCTCTCCCCTATGAAGGGGCGGCGGCACCGTGAGGCTCTGCCGCCGCCCCTTCCCTCTTTCCTTGATTGCCGGGAGCGGGCATAGGCGCGGGCCATGCACGACATCCGCTTCATCCGCGAAAATCCGGAAGCCTTCGACGCCGGGCTCGCCCGCCGCGGGCTGCCTGCGCAGGCCGCCGAACTGATCGCGCTCGACGAAGAACGCCGCGCCGCGACCACCGCCGTGCAGCAGGCGCAGAGCCGCCGCAACGAGGCCTCCAAGCTGATCGGCGCGGCGATGGCCAAGGGCGACAAGGACGGTGCCGAAGCGCTCAAGGCCGAAGTCGCCAAGCTCAAGGACGAAATGCCCGCGATGGAGGCCCGCGCCGAGGAGCTGGCGCAGCGGCTCAAGGCGGCGCTCGAGATCATCCCCAACCTCCCCGCGAGCGACGTGCCCGACGGCGCGGGCGAGGAGGACAATGTCGAGGTCAGCCGCTGGGGCACGCCCCGCGAGTTCACCTTCGCGCCCAAGGAACACGCCGACATCGCGCCGGCGCTCGGCATGGATTTCGAGACCGGAGCAAGGCTCTCGGGCGCGCGTTTCACCTTCCTGCGCGGGGACATGGCGCGGCTGCACCGGGCGCTCGGCCAGTTCATGCTCGATACGCAAACGCGCGAGCAGGGCTATGAGGAATGCAATCCGCCGGTGCTGGTGGGCGATGATGCCATGTATGGCACCGACAAGCTGCCGAAGTTCGCCGAGGATAGCTTCTGCACCACCAACGGGCGCTGGCTCATCCCCACCTCGGAAGTCTCTCTCACCGCCAGCGTCATGGGCGAGCTGCTCGACGAGGCGGCGCTGCCGATGCGCCTCACCGCGCTCACCCTGTGCTTCCGCTCCGAAGCGGGGGCGGCGGGGCGCGATACGCGGGGCTTCATCCGCCAGCACCAGTTCGAGAAATGCGAGCTCGTCTCCATCGTCCGGCCCGAGGACTCCGAAGAAGAGCACAAAAAGATGACCCGCGCCGCCGAGACCATCCTCGAGCGCCTCGCCCTCCCCTATCGCAAGCTGCTGCTGTGCACCGGCGACATGGGGTTCGGCGCACGGAAAACATACGATCTGGAAGTCTGGCTCCCCGGCCAAGGCGCCTATCGCGAGATCAGCTCCTGCTCGAACACCGGCGATTTCCAGGCGCGGCGGATGAACACCCGTTACCGCGCCCAAGGCGAGAAGAAGACCGAGTTCGTCCACACCCTTAACGGCTCGGGCCTCGCGGTCGGGCGCACGCTGGTCGCGGTGATCGAGAACTACCAGAATGCCGACGGCTCCGTCACGGTGCCTGACGCCCTGCTGCCCTACATGGGCGGCGTCACCAAGCTGGAGCCCGCCGCCTGATGCGCATCCTCCTCACCAATGACGACGGCGTCAACGCCCCCGGCCTCAAGGTGCTGGAGGAGATCGCGCGCCAGTTTTCCGACGACATCTGGATCTGCGCCCCGTCCGAGGAACAATCGGGCGCGGGCCATTCCTTGACGCTCACCCGCCCCGTCCGGCTCAACAAGCTGGGCGAGCGGCGCTTCGCGGTCACCGGCACGCCGACGGACAGCGTGATGATGGCGCTGCGCACGGTGATGGACAGCCCCCCAGACATCATCCTCTCGGGCGTCAACCGCGGCGCCAATCTGGGCGACGACATCACCTATTCGGGCACGGTCTCGGCCGCGATCGAGGGCGCGCTGGCCGGCATCCGCGCGATCGCCTTCAGCCAGGTCTATGCCCGCGAGGGCATGGGCGACGACGTGCCCTTCGGCGCGGCGCGCGAATGGGGGCCGAAGGTGCTCGAAAAGCTGATCGACGCACCGATGGCCGAACGCACGCTGATCAACGTCAACTTCCCCGCGATTGCGCCCGAGAAGGTCAAGGGCATCCGCGTCGTGCGGCAGGGCTTCCACGACTATTCGCGCGGAAGCATCGTCGAGGGCCGCGACCCGCGCGGCTACCGCTATTTCTGGTTCGGCCTCGACCCGATCGAGCACACATTGGACCACGGCACCGATCTCGAAGCGATCGACGAGGGCTATGTCGCGGTCACCCCGCTGCAGCTCGACCTCACCCACTATTCCACCATCGGCGTGCTCGCGGAGCGGTTCGGCGACTGATGGCTCAGCCGAGCGGACCCCCGGCCAGCCGCAACCCGTTCCGCCGCAAGGCGCTGCTCGCCGACCAGTTCCGTCCGCTGCGGCGGCAAGTCAAGCTGCCGGTGTGGGGCGATCTGGGCCTGCGCGCGGGCTTCGCCTTCGCGCTGCTGTTCATGGTCATCCTGATCCACTGGTACGACCGCGATGGCTTGGTCGACAGTGTCGACGGACACATCAGCTTCCTCGACGTGGTCTATTTCACCATGATCTCGGTGACCACCACCGGCTTCGGCGACATCGCCCCGGTATCGGACCGCGCGCGGCTGATCGAGGCGCTGATCGTCACCCCGGTGCGCATCGCGGTCCTGTTCATCTTCGTGGGCGCGGCCTACGATTTCGTCATCAAGCGCAGCTGGGAGAAATGGCGCATGGCCCGCATCCAGGAACAGCTCACCGATCACGTGGTGGTGCTCGGTTACGGCGTCTCGGGCTCGCAGAGCGTCGGCGAGCTGATCGAGCGCGGGGTCGATCCGCGCTGCATCGTCGTCATCGACCCCAGCGAGGAGCGCCTCGCCGAGGCCGAGAAGCTCGGGGTCAACGTGATGGCCGCCGACGCCACCCGCGACGAGACGCTGAAATCGGTCCGCATCGACGCCGCGCAAAGCGTGCTGGTGAGCGCGGGGCGCGACGACACCTCGATCCTGATCGTGCTGACCGTGCGCCACCTCGCGCCGCACGTGCCGATCAGCGTGGTGGTGCGCGCCGACGACAACGAGCTGCTGGCCCGGCAGGCAGGCGCGAACAACGTCATCAACCCGGTGCGCTTCACGGGTCTCTTGCTGGCCGGCAGCGTCAAGGGCGCGCATATCGCCGACTACATGGCCGACCTCGCCAGCGTCGGCGGGCGGGTGCAGCTGGTCGAACGGGTGGTGAGCGCCGAGGAATGCGGCTGCCCGATCACCCAGCTCAAGACCGGCGGACAGGGCCTGCGCATCTACCGCGAGGGCCGCCCGATCGGCTTCTGGGAGGAGGAATGCAAGACCCTCCAGCCCGGCGACGTGGTGGTCGAGATCGTGCCCACCGCACCGAGCGAGGCGGATTGAGTTCGGAGCGACAGGCATTGGAGGCGCCCAATGACGGGGACGGTTGGCAGCATCATTGTCATCAAGGGCAAGAAGATTCGAATAGAGGAAAGCTACGACGAGGACGACCACGAGTCCTTTCAGCTTGCGCTCCGGAAGGTCTCCGAAAGGTCAATTGCGATGCGCAAGGCCGCAGCTGCAGAGTCAGCCTCAAATGGCGGGGGCTACCGTAAGCCGAAGCGCGTCAAGAGAAGCTAGCCCCGCTCGCCCTACACCCGAAACCACACGAACACCGCCCCCATCGCCGCCATCCCGAACAGGAAATGCCCCGCGTCGATCAGGAACAGCGCGAGCGGTTTCCTGAGGTAAAGGTAATTGATCCCGATCGCCGGGATCATCACGCCCACGGCAAAGCCCGTCGCCATCATCATCACCACGAAGGGCTTGGGGTCGGTGCGGGCGAGGAGGTGCCACAGCACCATCGCGATCAGCATCTCGAAGGCGAAGGTCAGCGCGAAGATCATCGCCATGTTCCCCTCGCGCAGCTGGGTGTTCGAGAGCCCCGCCGCGCGCTGCCAGGGCTTGGCGAAGATCACCCCGTACCACAGCGCGCCGACCGCGAAGAAGGCGGCGGTTCCGGCCAGCACCGGCCAAAGGGCGAAATCGTTCATGCCTGCGCTCTCCTCTCGGCCGACATCCTGACGCCAGTGCTGCAGGCGGCGGCGCCGCCCTCAGATGACGTAGGCGAATTCCTCCGCGCCCGGCGCCGGCGTGCGCCCGCGCATCTCGGCATCGAGCTGCACCACGGTGCGGCTCGCGGGCTTGACGAACAGGCCCGGCACGACGGCATGGGCCATGCAGGCAAGCCCGCCCACCATCATGCGCCAGCCGAAACTCCAGGCGGTGCGGGCATGCTGGCCATAGGTCTCGCCGATGGAGCGCGGGTGGTCGGTGAAAAGCTTCGCGATCATGGTGCAGTCTTGCCCGCCGGAACCGATGATCGTCAAGCCTAGCGCGCGCGGCCCGCACAGTGTAGGGGCGCGGCCGCTATGTCCTCCGCCCCCACCACGATCCCCGACCAGAAGCGCATCGGCATGGTCTCGCTCGGCTGCCCCAAGGCGCTGGTCGATTCCGAGCGCATCCTCACCAGGTTGCGCGCCGACGGCTATGCCTTCGCCGAGGACTATGCGGGCGCGGACGTGGTGCTGGTCAACACCTGCGGCTTCCTCGATTCCGCGAAGGAGGAAAGCCTCGCCGCAATCGGCGAGGCGATTGCCGAGAACGGACGGGTGATCGTGACGGGGTGCATGGGCGAGGAAGCCGAGGCGATCCGCGCGGCGCATCCGCAGGTGCTCGCAGTGACCGGCGCGCATCAATACGAACAGGTGGTCGAGGCGGTCCACACCCACGCGCCGCCGAGCCAGGGGCCGTTCGTGGACCTCATCCCGCAGCCGGACGTGAAACTCACGCCCCGCCACTACAGCTACCTCAAGATTTCCGAGGGCTGCAATCACTCCTGCGCCTTCTGCATCATCCCCGCCCTGCGCGGGAAACTCGCCAGCCGCCGCATCGACGCCGTGCTGCGCGAGGCGGAGAAGCTGGTCGCGGCCGGCACGAAGGAACTGCTCGTCATCTCGCAGGACACCAGCGCCTACGGGGTCGATATCCGCCACGAACCGCGCACATGGAAGGGCCGCGAAGTCCGCGCGCACATGACCGATCTGGCGCGCGAACTTGGGGGATTGCGCACCGCCGACGGCACCCCGCCTTGGGTGCGCCTCCACTACGTCTACCCCTATCCCCATGTCGATCAGGTCATCCCGCTGATGGCCGAGGGGCTGCTGACCCCCTACCTCGACATTCCCTTCCAGCACGCCAGCCCGAAGGTGCTGAAGCTGATGAAGCGCCCGGCGAACGAGGCCAAGGTGCTCGAACGGCTGACGAACTGGCGCGCGATCTGCCCGGACATCGCGATCCGCTCCAGCTTCGTGGTCGGCTTCCCGGGCGAGACCGAGGAAGATTTCCGCTACCTTCTCGACTGGCTGGAAGAGGCGCAATTGGACCGCGTCGGCGCCTTCCGCTTCGAGCCGGTCGAAGGCGCGGCGGCCAATGCCCTGCCCGATCCGGTGCCCGAGGCGGTGAAGGAAGAACGCTACGCCCGGATCATGGAAGTGACCGAGCGCATCAGCGCCGCCAAGCTCGCCGCCAAGGTCGGCCGCACGCTCCCCGTCATCATCAACGAGGTCGGCGAGGCGGACGAGGACGGCGATATCGGCGCGACCGGGCGCAGCCAGGCCGACGCGCCCGAGATCGACGGCGCGGTCTACCTGCGCAACGTCCCCGAAAGCCTCGCGCCGGGCGACATCGTCAACGTTGCGATCGAGGATGCCGACGCGCACGACCTGTTCGGCGCGATCGCCTGACGCGGCTCAACGCTTCGGCCCTTCCTGCAAGGCCACCCGCCTCAGCGCCGCCTGCGGGATGAAGGCCTCGGGCATCTCGCGCACATATTTCGCCAGTTCCCCGGCGAGCTCGGGATAGTCCGCCAGCAGGTCGCGCGCGTCGGGCAGAGTGGATGCGGTGTAGAACAGGTCGAGACCATCGGTGCGGAAGGCACCAACCGCGCTGTCGCGCACGCTCTGGTCGCGCAGGCCCTCGAGCAGCAGCGCCGCCGCTTCGTCACGCAATCCGTGGCACAGCAGTCCGCGCACCGCATATGCGATTCCCTCGCGCCAGTTCTCGCGCAGGAACGCGAGTTCGCCTGCCGCTTCATCAGCCCGCTCCAGCCGTTGCAGCGCACAGGCATGATCGCGGGCGACGATCATCTTGGCATAGGGACTGCCGTGTTTCTCGGCCACAACGCGTGCCAGCGCGGCGGCCTTCAAGCCTTCCTTCCAGCGCCCCTGCCCGACCAGCCGCGAGGCGCGGTTGATGACGAAGTTGACCACCCACGGGTGGGTATCGGGATCGAGCTTGGCCAGTTCGTCGAACACCGCATCGGCCTTTTCCGGCTGCCCCATCGCGTCGTAGGCATAGGCCTCGATGTTGAGTGCCCAGCCATCGCCTTCCTCGAAAGGCGCGTCGGGCCCCGCGCGGTCGCGCCAGCGCCTGGCGAGCGCGATCGCATCGGCATATTGGCCGTTGTAGTGCAGCGCATGGGCGGCATCCGACAGGCGATCGCGATCGCCCGCGGCATTGGTCAGCCGCGCCGCCTTCAAGCGCAAGTTCTCCGCACCGATCGCGGCGAGGTGTTCGCCGGCGCGCGCCTCGATCTGCGGCCAGAAGGGTTCGTAAACCCGGCTGGTGAGCAGATCGATATAGCTCGGCGGACTGGTGATCGACAGCAGCAGCCGATCGACCACATCGGCCCGACCCGCGCGCGCGGCTTCACGCAGCGCGCGGATCGCCAGCCCTTCGTGAAGGTCGCCGTCGACGAAGGCGAACGCACCCGCGTCGGCCCAGCGCAGCGCCAGCGCGTCGAGCGCCTCGCCGCGTCCCTGCCTCGCAATCATCCGGGTGGTGCCCCAGAAGCTGTCCTTCTGCAGCTGCCCGAATGCCTCGCCCTCGAGCCCGCTCAGGATTGCCAGCGCCATGTCGGCATCCTCGAGCCGCCGCGCGAAATAGAGCCCGAGGTCGACCAGCGGCTGGCGCGGCGCGAGCGCCTCGTACTCGCGCACCCGGGCGGCGCCATCGGCAAAGCGCTTCTCCTTGTCGGCACAGAAGATCTCGGCGAAGATCCGTGCACGGCGGATCGGGACCGCGTCACCGATCTTGTCCTGCATCGCGGTGGTGATCGGCACGCCGAAGCGGCATGGCTCGTCCAGCCAGCGGCTCTTGGAAGCGCTGAACAGCTGGCGCAGTTCCTCGCCGCTCATCGCCTCGAAATCGGGGAGGGGCCCGGGTTCGCCCTGCTGAGCCGAAAGCGGGGCGGCAGACGCCGCGGCAAAGATGAGGGCGGCGGCCCGGACAGACAGTTTCATGTGGCGATCCCCTTGTTCAGCCTGTCTTTTCCCGCCATCCATCGCGAAAGGAAAGGGAAAAGCGCAACACGCCTCCTTGCGGTCGGATGTTAATTCCGCCCCCGCCGCCGTCCCCGGAAGGGACGCGGGATGGTTAAGGTCTGGTAACCGGAGAGGCGGCGCGGCATAATCGCGCCCATGATCCGCTCGCTCGTCATTCCCATCGGATTGCTGGCCCTCGTCGGCTCCTGCGCACCGCTTTTCGCGCAGGAGGCGCCGCGCGCCGAGAGCGCCATCACGCCGGTCGATCCCGATACCGGGATGCCGCCGCGTATCGCGATCATGCTCCCGGACGCCCTTGAAGATGAGGTCACCTATTCGGCGCCCCCGTCCACCGCTGCGCGGGGACCGGCGGTGCGGATGATCGCCGCCGAAGTCGTCCAGCCGCTTGCTTCGGCCGCGCCGGACAAGAGCCGCGACCGGTTCGTCATCAAGTCGATCCTGCCGATCGCAGGCACGATCCGCTACGGCGACTGGTTCTGGGACGAAAGCGCCGCGCCCGCCTCGGGCAAGCTCGTCATCACCGTCGACCTCGATGCGCGGGTGATCAGCGCCTTCCGTGACGGGCACGAGATCGGCACCGCAGTCGCGTTGCTCGGCACGCCGGCGCATCCCACGCCGCTCGGCACCTTCCCGATCCTCACCAAGGAACGGGACAATGTCTCGGAGAAATACAACGACGCGCCGATGCCCTGGACATTGCGGCTCACCTGGGACGGGGTGGCGATCCACGGCTCGCCGGTGATGAACGGCTATGCGAGCCACGGCTGCATCGGCGTGCCCGATGCCTTCGCCGCCAAGCTTTTCGGGGCGGCCAAGCGCGGCGACACGGTGATCATCACCCGCGGGCGGATGGTGGGGGTCGGCGACAAGCTGATGTGATCGCGGGCGGGCTGCCGCCTAGTTTGCTCTTCCCCTCGCCGGTTCGGGACGGAAGCGCCAGACGCGCATCGTCACTCCGACCTTCTCGACCCGCTCGACGCCCGGCACCGCCAGCACCCCGCCGAGCGATGCGTTCTCGCCCTGCCACAGCCGGTCCCACATCCGCGCGGCCTCGGCACGGGTGGCGTGTCCGCCCAGTTCGGCGATGATCCTGAGGATCGTCTCGATGGCGATGACGCGGGGCACGTTGGCGCAATAGGCAAAGCCGATCCCGCCCGGCGCCTCCTCGTCGGGCATCACCATCTCGGCCCAGTCGCACTCGGCATACCATTCGAGCGCGCGCCAGCCTTCGGCGATATGGGCGGCGCTGGCCGCGAGCTGCGCCGGGTCGAGCCAGTCGCGCGCCTCGGCAAGCCGCGCCCGGATCGCGACCCTTTCGAAATCGCGGTTCGCATTGGAAGGGTCACGCACCGCCACCAGCCCGGCCTCTTCCACCACCCCTTCCAGTTCGGCCTTGCGCCAGCCGAGCAGCGGGCGCAGCAGCGGCACGTCGCTGCCCTCCAGCGCTGTGCGCGCCCGCACCCCGGCCAGCCCTGCGAGGCCGCTGCCGCGGCCCAGCCGCATCAGCAGCGTCTCGGCCTGGTCGTCGGCATGGTGCGCCGTGGCCACGGCGCCCAGCCCGGCACTGCGCGCCCAATCCGCAAGCGCCGCGTAGCGCGCCCGCCTCGCCTGCGCCTGGAGATTGCCCGGCTCCGGTCTCAAAGCAATCGGAGTAAAGGGAATATCGCGCTCCCCCGCCAGCCGCTCGACCAACGCAACCTCGCCTGCAGCTTCGGGCCGCAGGCCGTGATCGATACTGGCGACCGCAATCCCGCGGGGCAACGCCGCATGCGCGAGCAGCATCAGCGCGAGACTGTCGGGCCCGCCCGAGACCGCAAGGCCGAGCGGGCCGGAGCGTTCCTCTTCCGGCCACAGCGCCGCCAGGTCGGCGGCGAAGCGTTCGCTCAGTTGCACGTCACCTTGGCGCTGGTCGCCTGATATTCGTCCGCGAGACGGCCCGAGGCGATCACCGGATAGGTCTCGCCGAACTCGGCGAGCGCGATGCAGGCGCGGCGGGTGTCCTTCATCGCTATCATCGACTGCGCGAGATAGAGCAGGCTGTCCGCGGCGCGGGCGCCGTTCTTGTCGGCCTGGTAGTTCTTCAGGAACCAGCGCGCGGCCTCTTCGGGCATGTTGTCGTCGAGGAAGGCGCGGCCGAGCAGGTTGCGTCCGAAGCTGATCCGCGAATGCGTGGGATATTGCTCGACGAAGCGGGTCAGCTGCTGGCGCGCCTCGGGGTAGAAACCGGCGTTCCAGAGACGGAAGCCGTAGGAATATTCGTCGTCGCCCGCATCGCCCGTGTCGGGCTTGGCGATGGCCTGCACCGCGGCGAGCCGTTCGGGACTGGGCGCGGCGACAGGCGCGGGCGCAGGCGTCGGGGCAGGCGAGGATGCCGGCGTGGCGGAGGCCGTGCGATCGATCGGCGGCGGGCTCATCGCCTGCTGCGCGTTCGAAGGCGCGCCCGGCGGCAGCGTGCCCATCGTCGAGGTCGGAGTCGGCGTCGGCATTGCGGCGGTCTCGAGCGCGGCGAGGCGCGTTTCGAGCTGCGAGAGGGTGTTGGCCTGCTCCTCCGAGCGCGCAGTGAGGGTCTGGAGCTGGGCCTCGAGCGCATCGAGCCGAACGAGAATGTCGCTCACCGCGGTGGTGGCGGGGGGGATCACGCCCATCACCTGCCCCTTGGGGGCGGCGGGCTCGCTGCCCGGCGCGATCTGCGGCTCGAAATAGCGCCCGTCACCGCCCGGGAAGACCTTGCGCTGGAGCGCGCGCACCTCGGCCTCGATCTTGCGCAGCCGCGCCTCGTCGGCCTGGTCCTGCGCCGAGGCCGGCACCGGCAGCACGGCGAGCGCCGCGCCGGCGGCGAGCATCAACTGGGCGAAGCGGCGACGAAGGGTCGGGGTGGCGGTGGTCATGATCGGCGAAGCTCCCTTGCAACTGATGGCGCGTCTGGCGATGGCCGCCCCGTGGTGGCGCGGGGCATATGAACACGGGCCGAATCCCTGCCGTCTTGGCGCGGGCAAGTCGAGAGCGGGCGCGCCGCTCATCAACCGGAAAAGCACAGGTCCGCGGATCCGTGCGGTGCGATCAGTCGAGCGCTGCCGGACGCGCCCCGGGCTCGGGCACCGTCTCGCTGGCCGCGGGGGCAGCCGTTTCGGCGGGCGAGATCGACACGGGCTCGACAGCCGGCGTCGGCGCGGGCGTGGCGGTGCGGCGCTGGACCGTGCCGCGGCGCACTGCGCCATCGGCGAGGCCATCGGCACCCGGCGCGGCTTCGTTCTCGGGCCCGGGGCGCGACAGCAGCGCCTCGGCGGAGATCGCCATTCCGGCCAGCGTGGTCGGCCGCTCGGCGAGGCGCGGAACGCTTTTGCCGCCAACAGTGATCGCGAGAAGATCGGGTCGCCCGGTGTTGATCCGCGGATCCTCGGCATCGGCAGGCACGGTGAAGCTTTCGCCCTTGGCCATCTGCTTTTCGAGCAGGCGCTCACCGCCCTCCTCGAAGATGCGCACCCACACGCCGTCGTCCATCGCGGTCAGCACCACTTCGGCATCGGCGGCGGGCGTGGCGACCGCCGGGGCGACCGGCACCGGCGCTTCGGCAACCTGCGGCGGCGCCTCGAGCGGGGCCGGCCCGGTCCCGGCGCCGAACCGCGCGCTGAAGAAGGCGATCATGCCCACCGCCAGCACCAGCGCGGCAAAGGCGCCGAACCAGGCGAGGCTTGCCGAGGGCAGCTTGGCCGGGTCGCCCGGCTCCATCCCCGACCCGGTCGTCGCGCGGCGATCGCCGCCTTCGGACAACTCGCCGCGCACCGCATCGGTGATCGCCCCGTCGTCGAGACCGAGCAGCTTCGCATAGGTGCGCGAGAAACCGATCGCATAGGTGCGCGAGGGCAGCGCGCCGAAATCGCCCGCCTCGATCGCTTCGAGGTGACGCTGCGGGATGCGGCTTTCGGCGGCGATGTGCGCAAGGTCGAGCCGCCGCGCCTCGCGTGCCGCGCGCAGCCGCGCTCCCGCGCCCGAATAGGCGGTGTCCTGCGCCGGCTCGACGCTGATATCCTGCTCGCTGTCCATGACCCGAATCCGCGCCTTCTGGTGAGGCTTTTGTGTGGCCGCGCGTGAATTGCGCTTGAACCGCACTCAGCCTGTCAGGGGGTGGACTGTCAAGCGTCCGGCAAGCGGAGCGGCCTGCGCGGCGCACGGTGCGCCGCAAGGCCCATGATAGCAACCCTAGTCATATTCGATGTCGCGCGCCTCGGCCCAGGCGGAGAGCTGATCGCGCAGGTCCTGCTGCGGATCGGCAAGCCAGCCGGTCATCGCCGCCGACAGCTCCGCCAGGTCCACCTTGCGGACCAGTTCCTTGATCGGTCCGACCGCGGCCGGCGTGATCGACAGGCGGCGATAGCCGATGCCGAGCAGCGCCAGCGCCTCGAGCCGGCGACCCCCCATCTCGCCGCAAACCCCGATCTCGATCCCGCTGCCCACGCTCGCCTGAACGACCCGCTTGAGGAAGCGCAGGATCGACGGGCTCAGCCAGTCGTAGCGTTCGGCCAGCTTGGGGTTGGCGCGGTCGGCGGCGAACAGGAACTGCGTGAGGTCGTTGGTCCCGATCGACAGGAAGGACAGGCGCGGCAGCAGCACGTCGAGCATCTCGGCGAGCGCGGGCACCTCCAGCATCGCGCCGAACTCGATACGCTCGGGCAGCAGGCGCTTCTTCCCGCGCAGGTAGGCGAGCTGTTCGTCGAACACCGCCTTGGCCGCGTCGAACTCCCACGGCTCGGACACCATCGGGAACATGACGTAGAGCGAACGTCCCGCCGCCGCTTCCAGCAGCGAGCGCGCCTGCACCTTCATCAACCCTTCGCGTTCCAGCGCGAGGCGCAGCGCCCGCCAGCCCATCGCCGGGTTCTCGTCGTGCTCGGCGATCTCCGAGGCGAGATAGGGCACCGACTTGTCGCCGCCGATGTCGACCGTGCGGAAGATCACCGGCTTATCCCCCGCGGCATCGAGCACGTCGCGGTAGAGCCGGGTCTGCCGCTCGCGCTGCGGGAGCGTCGCCGAGACGAGGAACTGGAACTCGGTGCGGAACAGGCCCACCCCGTCCGCGCCGGTCATCGCCAGCATGCTCATGTCGTCGCGCAGGCCGGCATTCATCATCACCTGGATGCGCGTGCCGCAGCGGGTGAAGGGCTCGACGTCCCTCAGCGAGGCATAGGCCGCCTGCTTCTCGCGGCTCTTGGCGAAGCGCGCGTGGAAGGCGTCGGCGACCGCGGGAAGCGGGCGGATGATGGCGTTGCCCGCGGTTGCATCGAGCAGGATCTCGTCGCCCTCGCGGATCGTGGTGCGCACGTTCTTGACCCGTCCGATCACCGGCACGTTCATCGCCCGCGCGACGATCACCACATGCGCCGTGAGCGAGCCTTCCTCAAGGATCACGCCCTTCAGCCGCCGCTTGTCGTATTCGAGCAGTTCGGCGGGGCCGAGGTTGCGCGCGATCAGGATGGTGTCGCGCCGCAAGCCCTGCGAGGCGGCAGTGCCGATCTGCCCCGCGACGATCCTGAGCAGGCGGTTGGCGAGGTCTTCCAGATCGTGCATCCGGTCGGCGAGCAGCGGATCGTCGATCTCGCGCATCCGCATCCGGGTGTGCTGCTGGACGCGCTCGATCGCGGCCTCGGCGGTCAGGCCGGAATCGATCGCCTCGTTGATGCGCCGCGACCAGCCCTCGTCATAGGCGAACATCTTGTAGGTCTCGAGCACCTCCTCGTGCTCGCCGCCGACCCCGAACTCGGCCTGGTTCGCAAGGCTGTCGATCTGCTCGCGCATCCTGTCGAAGGCGCGGTAGACGCGCTGGCGTTCGGCCTCGACGTCCTCGGCCATGAACTGGGTGATCTCGACCCGCGGCTGGTGGAACACCGCAGTGCCCGCGCCCAGACCCTTGACCAGCGTGAGGCCGGCAAGCGTGTGCGGTCCGGTCTGTTCGGCGGTCAGGCCGCGGGCTTCCTCCTCGTCGACCAGCTCGGCATTGGCGATCAGCTCGGAGAGCACCATCGCGGTGGTCTGCAGCGCCTCGATCTCGACCTCTTCATAACGGCGCGGCTCGACATGCTGGACGCAAAGCACCCCCACCGCACGCTCGCGATAGACGATCGGCACCCCGGCGAAGGAGTGGAACTTGTCCTCGCCCGTCTCGGGACGATACTGGAAGTCCGGATGCGCCTTCGCCTCGGCGAGATTGAGCGTCTCGACCTTCTGCGCGATCGCGCCGGTCAGCCCCTCGCCGATCGCCATGCGGGTGACGTGCACCGCGCTCTGGTTGAGGCCGCGGGTGGCGAAGAGCTCGAGCATGCCCTCGCGCAGGAGGTAGATCGAGCACACCTCGCTCGACAGGCATTCGCCGATGATCTCGACGACCTGGTCGAGCTTGCCCTGCGCGTGCAGGCGCGAGGCCATGACCTCGGTGAGGCGGGTGAGAATCTGGCGGGCGGCGGCAGCGGCACTCATTGCCGCCAAGGCTTAGGGCGCTGGCCGGAAACCTGCAACTCCCGCCGCCGGCAAGTGCGCGGTCAGTGCCCGGCGATCTCTTCCTTGAGTCTCAGCTTCTGCTTCTTGAGCGCCTGGATCGTCGCGGTGTCGGGCACGGGCCGGGCCATTTCGTCGTGCAGCCGGGCGTCGAGCTCGGCGTGCTTGGCCTGGAGGGCGTGGATGTGGGGGGACACAGCGGTCGATGCCATACGAGTTCTCCTGTCCTGTGCGGGGGGATGCCCCCGAAAAGGCGACTCGGAACGGCGTGCGGCCGAGCCGCAGGTTTCAGTGAAACCACAGCGAGACTGGGATGCAAAGGCTTGATGCAACCTTAATCGGTCTATCCGCAGGAACGCGCGACGAGCCGTGGTGGCGGGCCCTGAGCCGGCAGCGCAAAAAGCGCGCGCGACGGCTTATCGAATCGCGCAGGAACGCGTAGCGGGACCACGCGTCTTTTCCACGCAAGAAGCACGCAGGCGCCGCGACCACCAAGGGGGGTGACACCGAAGGATGACCGAGCAGGAGCTCAGGAAGAAGCTCGAATTGCTCCGCACCGAGCATCGCGATCTCGACGCGGCGATTGCCGCGCTGAGCGAGGCTGCGCGCCAGAACGCCTTTGCCGACCAGCTCCAGATCGCCCGCCTCAAGAAGCGCAAGCTGCGCCTCAAGGACCAGATCGCGATCATCGAGGACACGCTGCTGCCCGACATCATCGCGTGACGCGCGAGCCCGCGTGGTTAGCGCAGCGCCAATTCTGTGCCCGGTCGAGACAGGGGCCCAAAAATTACTTGGAAAGTAACCATGACCCGGTGGCGGGGCGGGCGTCTCGCGGGTAGTCTGTGCGCCACATGGCCCGCCCGACCAATCTTTCACGCCCGATCATCGAGGCGCTCTACACCGAGGCCCTCGTGCTCGCGGACGAGGTGCGGATGGTGTTCGCCGCCGGCACGCGCGAACCGCAGATCGGCGAGGACGCTTACGTGCGCCTCGCGCTCTCGACGGAGGGATTGAAGACCACCACCCGCATGATGCACGTGCTGGCCTGGCTGCTGAACCAGCGCGCGCTGTTCTCGGGCGAATTGTCGGAAAGCCAGGTGCGGCTCCACGGAGCCTTGCCCCCCGATCGCGGCGCGGACGAGAAGCAACTCGCGCTGCTCGAGCCGGAAACCCGCGAGCTGATCGCGGAGACCGAACGCCTGCACCAGCGCATCGCGCGTCTTGACGAGGCTTGGCGACAGCATTTCGCGATGACCTCGCCCGTCCGCGATTTCCAGGACCGCATCGGACGCGAGTTCGGACGGTTCGGCTAGGCCGCGGCCAGCGCCTTTCTCCACCGCTCCAGCCGCTCCTCGCGCACGGCTTCTTCCATCCCCGGCTCGAACCGCGCGAGCTGCCCGCGCATCGCACCCGCCGCTTCGCCGAGGCTCGGATAGAGCCCTGCCCCTGTCGCCGCCAGCATCGCCGCGCCGAGCGCCGTGGTCTCGACGAAGCCGGGCCGCTCGACCGTGATGCCGAGCACATCGGCAAGGTCCTGCGCCATCCAGTCGTTGGCCGACATTCCGCCATCGATCCTGAGGGTCTCCCATGCCGCCCCGTCGGCGGCGAAGGCGGATGCGAGATCGTGGGTCTGGTGCGCCATCGCCTCCAGCGCCGCGCGGGCGAGTTCGGCCTTGCCGCTGGCGAAGCTCAGCCCGGAGACCACCCCGCGCGCCTCGGGCCGCCAGTGCGGCGCGCCGAGGCCTGCGAGCGCGGGCACGATCACCACTCCGCCGCTGTCGGGAATCGAGCGGGCGAGTTCCTCGGTCTCCTCGGCGACATCGACGATCCCCAGCGAATCCCGGAGCCACTGCACGAGGCTGCCCGCGACGAACACCGAGCCTTCGATCGCATAGGTGCGGCTGCCCTCGAGTTGGGTCAGCACCGTGCCGAGCAGGCGGTTGGCCGAGCGCGGGATGCGCGCGCCCTGGCAGGTCAAGACGAAGGCGCCGGTGCCATAGGTCGCCTTGGTCTGGCCGGGCGCGAGGCAGGCCTGGCCGATGGTCGCGGCCTGCTGGTCGCCCGCAAGGCCGGTGATCGGGATCGCGCAGCCGAACAGCGAGGGATCGGTCATGGCAAGCGGCCCGGCCATGTCGATCACCCCCGGCAGCGCCGCGTGCGGCACGCCGAGGAGATCGCACAGCCCTTCGTCGAATTGCGCATCCTCCAAGCCCATCAGCAGCGTGCGGCTGGCGTTGGAGGCGTCCGAGACATGCGCCGCCCCGCCGGTGAGCTTGAACACCAGCCAGCTTTCGACCGTCCCGAAGGCGAGCGTCCCGCGCTCGGCAGCGGCTTTCACCTCGGGCACGTTGTCGAGCATCCAGCGCATCTTGGTGCCCGAGAAATAGGGGTCGAGCAGCAGGCCCGTGCGTTCCTGCACCCCCGCCTCGTGCCCCGCCGCCCGCAGTTCGGCGCACAGCGGTTCGGTGCGGCGATCCTGCCAGACGATCGCGTTGGTCAGGGGCGCGCCGGTCGCCTTGTCCCAGGCCACCACGGTCTCGCGCTGGTTGGTGATGCCCAGCCCCGCGATCATCGCCGCCCCGCCCGCCTTGGGGATCACCTCGAGCGCACAGGCCAGCGTCTTGTCCCAGATCTCGCGCGGGTCGTGCTCGACCCAGCCGGCCTGCGGATAGTGCTGAGTGAGCGGCGCCTGTGCGCTCGCCACCAGCACCCCGTCGCTGGCGAACAGCATTGCGCGGGTCGAGGTCGTCCCTTCGTCGAGCACGAGAATGTAGTCTGACATTGTCGTTGCGCCACCACTTCGTTGCTTGAGCGCGCGGTTGTCGCGAGACCGCTGCGCTGCCCCGGCGCGGGATGGGCTTATCCCGGCCTCCTCTCTGCGGCGTGACTTCTGCCACGCGACACACCATATGCAAGGCCATGGTCACGATCCCCCCCCAGCCATGGCCGACGGGCCTTGCCGAGGAGGTCGAGCCGCTGGTCAAGCGCGTGCTCGCCCCCAACCCCTCGCCCTACACCTTCACCGGCACCCAGACCTATGTGGTGGGCGCCCCGCAAGGGCCGGATTGCGCGGTGATCGACCCCGGCCCTGCTGACGAGGCCCATCTGGATGCGATCCTCGCCGCGGTGGACGGGCGGCGGATCATGGCGATCATGTGCACCCACACCCACCGCGACCATTCGCCCGCCGCCGCGCCGCTCAGCCAGCGCACCGGGGCGCCGATCGTCGGCTGCGCGCCGCTGATGCTGCAGGTCGCAGGCCCCCGCTCGGACGAGGCCTTCGACCCGACCTATGCCCCCGACCGGGTGCTGGAGGACGGCGAGGGGATGCGCGGCACCGGCTGGACCCTGACCGCCATCGCCACGCCGGGGCACACATCCAACCACCTGTGCTTCGCGCTGGAGGAATCGGGCGCGCTGTTCACCGGCGATCACGTGATGGGCTGGTCGACGAGCGTGGTGATACCGCCCGACGGCGACATGGGCGCCTACATGGCGAGCCTCGAGAAGCTGCTGGCCCGCGAGGACCGCGTCTATCACTCGGCCCACGGAGAGGCGATCACGAAGCCGCGCCAGCTGGTGCGCGGGATGATCGGCCACCGCCGCCAGCGCGAGAACCAGATCCTGCGCCTGCTGAGCGAGAGCGCGCGGCCCGCGAGCGGCTTCATCCCCGATATGTACAAGGGCCTCGATCCGCGGCTCGTGCCCGCCGCCGAGATGAGCGTCACCGCGCACCTCATCGACCTCGAGAAGCGCGGGCTGGCGGTGCATGACGAGGAGGGTGCGACCGCCGTCTGGCGAGCCGCCTGAGCGGCTCGTCGAGAAGCGGTGCTTGCATTGCGCAGCCAGACGTAGGACACTCCTGCCCGGTTCGTCTGCCGGGGGGAGGTAGTCGTCATGGCAACTTTGGCGCAGGATCGCGTTCGTTCGGTCGGGGATACCCGGTTCTTCACCATCATGGCCTTCGTCATGGGGCTGACCATCGTCGGGGCGTTCTCGATGCATCTCGCGATGGGCCGATCGACTTTTGCCGTGCCCTGGCCATACCATTTTCACGGCGTGGTGTTCATGGGCTGGATCGGGCTCTACCTCGCGCAGGCCGTCACGATCGGCACCGGCAACCGCGCGCTCCACGCCCGGCTCGGCAAGCTTGCCTATGCCTATGTCCCGCTGATGCTGGTTGCGGGGACCGTTATCATGATCACCGTGGCGCGCATCAACGGCGGCCCGTTCTTCTTCGCGGCGAACGAGTTCCTGATCAGCAACCTCGCGGTGCTCTACTGCTTCGGCGGGCTCGCCTTCTGGTCGCTGCGCCAGCGCCGCCATACCGGCTGGCACCGGCGGCTCATGCTGTGCGCCATGGCGATCCTCACTGGGCCGGGGCTCGGCCGCATCCTGCCGCTGCCGCTGCTGATTCCCAATGCCTGGACGATCTCGATCGTCGCGACCTGGATTTTCCCGGTCATCGGCATGATCGCCGACCTGCGCCGCACAGGCCGGGTGCATCCGGCCTATTGGTGGGGCTTTGGCGCCTATGTCGCGACGTTCCTCGCCTCGATGCTGCTCGCCTATTCGCCGCTCGGCTATGCGCTGACCCATTGGGTGATCGACGGAACGCCGGGGGCCGCGCGGCCGATGGAGCCGTTCCTGCCGCCCGGCTTCGCGATGTAGCGGAGCCTCGCTTTTCGCTCGAAAATCACGGCGCACCGCCTATATCGGCCCGCAAAAGCAACGAGCGGGAAGAGACATGAGCTACGCCACCAAAGTCCCCACCGGCGCCGACCTGCTGGCCGAGATCGACCGCTTGCGCAAAGAACGCAATGCGGTGATCCTCGCCCACTACTACCAGACGCCCGACATCCAGGACATCGCCGACTTCGTGGGCGACAGCCTCGAACTCTCGCGCAAGGCGGCGGCGACCGACGCGGACGTGATCGCCTTTTGCGGTGTCAAGTTCATGGCCGACACCGCCAAGATTCTCTCGCCCGACAAGATCGTGATCCTGCCCGACATGGATGCCGGGTGCAGCCTCGAAGACTCCTGCCCGCCCGAAAAGTTCAAGGCCTTCCGCGAAGCACACCCCGATCACATCGCGCTGACCTACATCAACTGCTCGACCGAGGTGAAGGCGCTCTCGGACGTGATCGTCACCTCCTCGAGCGCCGAGACGATCCTCGCCCAGATCCCCAAGGAGCAGAAGATCATCTTCGGGCCCGACCGGCATTTGGGCGGCTACCTTGCCCGCAAGTTCAACCGCGAGATGCTGCTGTGGCCCGGCGTGTGCATCGTCCACGAAGCCTTTTCGGAAACCGAGCTCCTGAAGCTCAAGGAAAAGCACCCCGGTGCCCCCATCGCCGCGCACCCGGAATGCCCGCCGACGATCATCGACCACGCGGACTATGTCGGCTCGACCAGCGGCATCCTGAAGTTCGCCTCCGAGTTCGAAGGCGACACGCTGATCGTCGCGACCGAGCCGCACATCATCCACCAGATGGAAAAGGCGCTGCCCAGCAAGACCTTCATCGGCGCGCCCGGTGCGGACGGGAACTGCTCGTGCAACATCTGCCCCTACATGGCGCTGAACACGATGGAGAAGCTCTACGTCGCCCTGCGCGACCTCTCGCCCCAAATCGAGATCGAGGAAGGCATCCGCCTGAAGGCGAAGCGCAGCCTCGACCGGATGCTCGAGATGGCGAGCGGCACCGTGGGCATGGGCGACATCGGCAAGGTCGAGATCGAGGACGTGCCGGCGAGCGAGGTGCCGAGCGGCGATTGACGAGGGGTCAGGCCCTCGCCCTGCTCACCGCCAGCGCCGCGCCGACCAGCGCCATACCGACAAGGTCGAGCGGCGAGAGCAGCTCGCCGAACGCCAGCCAGCCGTAGAGCGACGCCACCACCGGCTGGGTCAGAAGGGCGAGGCCCACCACCAGCGGCGGGAAATACTTCAGCGCGAAAACCATCAGCCCCTGCCCAACCAGCTGGCTCCCAATGAACAGCGCAATGATCGGCCCCCAGTGCTGCGGCCACACCGGCTCGCCGCGCAGCAGCGCGATGCCCAGCAGCACCGGTGCGCCGAACAGGCTCACCCAGACCAGCAGGCTCCAGCTGCCGAACTTGCCGCGCGCGCCCTGCAGCGTCAGCAGGTAGACCGCGTAGAGCAACCCCGCGGCAACGCAGAACAGGTCGCCCACCAGTGTCGCGTGGCTGATCTCCAGGCTGCGCCCCATCAGGATCGCCGCGCCCGCCAGCGCGAAGACGATCGCCAGCCACTCAAGCCCGCGGGGCAGCGTCCGATGCGCGATGAATCCCCAGAACAGCAGCACGATCGACCCGGCATTGCCGAACAAAGTCGCGTTGCCGAGCCGGGTCATGCCGATGCCGATGTGCCAGCTGGCAAGGTCCATCGCGAAGGTCACCGCGCCCAGCGCCACCAGCGCAAGCGTCCTCACTCCCATCCCGGTCAGTGGCTGGCGGTTGGCGCGCGCCAGCAGGGCGAGGAACGGCAGCGCCAGCAGCAGCCGCCAGAACCCGGCGGAGACCGGTCCGGTATCGGCCATGCGCACGAACCACGGCCCCAGCGACAGCGCGACGTTGCCGCCGATCAGCGCGGCGAGCAGCAGCAGGCTGCGGGGGCGCGGCGGCGCGTCGACAAGTTCTGCTTGGGACGCCCCCTCATTTTCCATGCTTGCGCCCTAGCCCTGCCCGCCCCAAGTGCCTATCGCAAAGACACGCCAACAGGAGGTTTTCCCACATGCACGATGCCCTGTTCCAGCCGCTGACGATGGGCGCGCTCGAAGCGAAGAACCGCATCTTCATGGCCCCGCTCACCCGCGGCCGCGCCGCCGAGCCGATGTTCGTCCCCAACGATCTCATGGCGACCTATTACCGCCAGCGCGCGGGCGCGGGGATGATCCTGACGGAAGCGACGGGCATCAGCCGCGAAGGGCTTGGATGGCCCTCGGCCCCCGGCATCTGGAGCGACGAGCAGACCGAGGCGTGGAAGGCCACCACCAAGGCGGTGCACGAGGAAGGCGGCCTCATCGTGATGCAGCTGTGGCACATGGGGCGGATCGTCCATCCCTACTTCCTCGATGGCGAGCCGCCCTTCTCGGCCAGCGCGACCACCGCGCCGGGCGAGGCGCACACGCCGGTCGGCAAGCAGCCCTATGCGACCGCGCGCGAAATGACCCACGAGGACATCAAGCGCACCATCGCCGACTACCGCCGTGCTGCCGAGAACGCCAAGAGGGCGGGCTTCGACGGGGTGCAGCTGCACGGCGCGAACGGCTACCTTGTCGACCAGTTCCTGCGCGACAAGACCAACCTGCGCACCGACGAATATGGCGGCACCCCCGAAAAGCGCACCCGCTTCATGCGCGAGGTGCTCGAGGTGCTGATCGACGTGTGGGGCAAGGAGCGCGTCGGCGTCCGCCTCTCGCCCAATGGCGACTCGCAAGGGACCGACGACAGCAACCCGCCCGCGACCTTCGGCGCCGCAGCGAAGGTGTGCGAGGAACTCGGCCTCGCCTTCGTCGAACTGCGCGAGCCCGGGCCGGAAGGCACCTTCGGTTCGACCGACGTGCCCAAGCAGAGCCCGCTGATCCGGCAAATCTACTCCGGGCCGTTGATCCTCAATTCGGACTACACCGCCGATCAGGCCGAGGCCGACGTCACCAGCGGCAAGTGCGACGCGGTGAGCTTCGGGCGGCCCTATATCTCCAACCCCGATCTCGACAAGCGGATCGCGGCAGGCGCCCACTGGAACCCCAACAAGGACGTGCCCAAGAGCTGGTACTTCCCCATCCCCGAAGGCTACGTCGATTACCCGATACTCGCGGAGGAACAGGCCGAAGCGGCGGAGTAGCTACTCCGCTGCGGCAGGCGCGGCAGGTTCGGGGGCTGGGGCAGCAGGGGCTTTCTCGGCCCCTTCGCTGTCGGGCGCGGCTTCGCTGTCGGCAGCCGCATCCTCCTCGGCAGCGGGGCCGGACGTCGCGCTCTGGCGCGGCAGCAGCGGGGCTTCGGATTCGAGCTGTTCGAGCGGTATCATGGCATCGCTGATCGAGCCGCCGAGCACTTCGCCCGCGGCTTCCCCGCCCTGTTCTGCCGGCGGCGCGGCCGGCTTGTCCTCGCAGGCGGCGAGGCCGAGGACGCCAGCGAAGAGGGGGGCAAGAAGGACGACGCGTTTCATCGGCACGATCTCTTGGCGGCGGCGTCCAGCGCGTCAAGAAAATCCTGCGCCGTGGCGGCGAGCGCCGCGTCCCATTCCTCCGCGCTCACCGACAGGCCCAGGCGCGCGAGGCTGGTGACGCCGTATTCGGCGATGCCGCAAGGCACGATCCCGCCGAAATGCGACAGGTCAGGGTCGAGGTTCACCGAAAAGCCGTGCATCGTCACCCAGCGCCGCACCCGCACGCCGATCGCGCCGATCTTGGCCTCGCGCCCGTCGATGTCGCGGGTCCAGATGCCCACGCGCTGCTCGGCCCGCCAGCTTTCCACGCCGAAGCGCGCCAGCGTGGCGATCACCCAGCCCTCGATCGCGTGGACGAAACAGCGCACGTCTTTCCCGCGCCGGTTCAGATCGAGCACGAGGTATCCGACCCGCTGGCCCGGCCCGTGATAGGTGTAGCGCCCGCCGCGCCCGGTCGCGACCACCTCGAAGCGCGGGTCGACCAGCTCGGCCGGGTCGGCGCTGGTCCCGGCGGTGTAGACCGGCGGGTGTTCGAGCAGCCAGACGAGTTCTGCCGCCTCGCCCGCCGCCACCGCGCGATTGCGCGCCTCCATGCTGGCAAGCGCCTGCGTGTAGGGCACGGGCGCGGTCTCGCGCCGCCATTCGGGCGCGCGAGGCAGGTCGTCACGGGGCGCGGTGCTTGCCATGCGGCTGCGGTGGGGGCATTGAGCGCGCTAATCAAGAGGCGATCGACCAATCGCCGGGTGCGCAAGGGATCGGAACCACAAGACATGGAAAACCACAAGCTGGACATGGGCAAGGCCTGGACGCAGACCACCGCGCTGATCGGCGCCAATCGCGACCTGCTGAGCGTGATGGCAGGGCTGTTCTTCTTCCTGCCCTCATTCGCCGCCGCGCTGTTCCTGCCCGAGATGGCCACCAATGCGGAAATCGGCGCGGTGCGCAGTGCGGGCGCAGTCGACGAGCAAGCGCAGGTGCAGGCGCTGATGGACCAGTTTGCCGCGATGTATGCCGCCAACTGGCCGACGCTTCTGCTGGTGACCGTCGCCGGTTTCGTCGGCTCGATGAGCCTGCTCGCGCTGCTTACCGACCGCGGCAACCCGACCGTGGGCGAGGCGCTGGGCACCGGCCTCAGGAGCATCCCGTCCTACATCGCCGCGCAGATCCTGAGCACACTGGCCGCAGGGATCGCGCTTGGCGTTCCCTTCGCGATCGTTGCCGCAGCGGCGCCTGCGGGGGTGGCGGTGGCCTTCGCGCTGCTGCTGGTGGTGGCGATGATCTACCTCGTCATCAAGTTTTCGCTCATCGCGCCGGTGATCGCCATCGACGGCGAGCGCAATCCGATCACCGCCATCGCCCGCTCGTGGCGGCTCACCAAGGGCAACAGCTTCCGGATTTTCGCCTTCTTCATGCTGCTGTTCATCGTGACGGTGATCATCGGCTCGCTGGTGCAGGGCATTCTCACGCTGATCTTCGCCGCTGTCGGCGGCGAGGTGGCACGGATCGGCACCGCCGCGGTGAGCGCACTGGTCAACGCGGTGCTGACCGTGATCTTCCTCGTCGTCATCGCCGCGGTCCACCGCCAGCTTGCCGGTGCCTCGCCCGAGCGGCTCGCGGAAACCTTCGAATAGCCAGCCCTCGCACGCCGATGGCCGAGACCGATCCCGACCTGACCCGCGCCGCTTCCCCCGGAAGCGCCGGTGCGCGGGCGATCCCGCCATCGCGCATGGCGCTGCTGTTCACTGTCATGCTGGTGACCGCGGCGGGCAACACCGCGATGCAATCGGTGATGCCCTCGATTGGCACCGCGCTGGGTGTGCAGGACGTGTGGATCAGCCTCGCCTATTCGTGGTCGGCGCTGCTGTGGGTGATCTGCGCGCCGCTCTGGGCAAGGCGCTCGGACAGGCGCGGACGCAAGGCGATGATGGCGCTGGGCCTGTCGGGCTTCATGGTCTCGATGCTGCTGTGCGGACTGGCGCTGCATGCCGGCCTATCGGGTTGGCTCTCGGCGCTGTGGGCGCTGATCGCCTTCGCCGCGGCGCGCAGCCTTTACGGCGGGTTCGGCAGCGCCGCGCCCCCGGCGGTGCAGGCCTATGTCGCCTCGCGCACACCGCGTGCGCAGCGCACCCAGGCGCTTTCGCTGATCGCCTCGAGCTTCGGCCTCGGCACGGTGATCGGCCCGGCGCTGGCGCCGCTGATGGTGCTGCCGCTGCTTGGCCTCGGGCTGGTGGGACCGTTCATCTGCTTTGCCGGGATCGGGCTGGCGGCGCTGGTGACGCTGCGCCTGCGCCTGCCCAACGACGAGCCCCAGTTCCCCGCACGCGGCAGCGCGGCCCCCTATTCGAGCGCCTCGGCAGGCGCGCCGAGCGACCCGCAGGCGCTCGAACCCGGCGAGGACGAGGAGGATGACGGCCGCGCGCCGCCGCGCCTTTCCTGGTTCGACCCGCGCCTCAGGCCGTGGGTCTTCGCCGGGCTGTTCGGCGGCCATGCGCAGGCGATGGTGCTGGGCATCTCGGGCTTCCTGGTGCTCGACCGCCTCGGGCTGCGCGACACCCCCGCCGAGGGCGCGGGGCCGGTCGGGCTGGTGCTGATGAGCGGCGCGATCGCGACGTTGCTGGCGCAGTGGGGGTTGATCCCGCGCTTCGATCTCGGCCCGAGGGCGGCGACGCTGTGGGGCATCGCCACCGCGGCGCTCGGCACGGTGGTGCTGGCGGTGGCGGGCGACCTCCACATGATCGCGCTGGGCTATGCCATCGCCTCACTGGGCTTCGGCCTGTTCCGTCCCGGGACCACGGCGGGCACCTCGCTCGCGGTGACGCGCGCCGAACAGGGGCAGGCAAGCGGGATCGTGGCGAGCCTCGCCGGGGCCAGCTACATCTATGCGCCCGCGCTCGGCGTGTGGCTCTACGGCCATTCCGACTGGCTGGGCTTCGGGCTGATCGTCGCACTGTGCGCAGCGGTGCTGGCGCACGGGTGGAAGGGATTGCAGGCCGACGGAGAGCTTACGAGAGAAAGGGCCTAGCCCGATGGCGGCGATCGGCGGCGCAGCCGCCGCGAGCGCAAGCGCGCGAGCCGCAGGTGCCCGGAGCGTAACGGAGGAACAGCACCGAGGACGCACCCGCGGCGGCGGGTGCGCAATTCAGAGGATCTCCAGCACCCGGTCCTGCGGGCGGCACAGGCGCACGCCCTTGTCGGTCTCGACCAGCGGGCGTTCGATGAGGATCGGCTCTGCCGCCATCGCTGCGAGCACGGTGGCATCGTCCGCCTGCGTCAGGCCGCGCTCCTCGGCGTCGGTGCCGCGCAGGCGCAGCCCGGCCTGCGGCGTCATTCCGGCGGCGCGGTAGAGTCGGGCGAGCGTCTCCGCGCTCGGCGGGTCCTTGAGATATTCGATCACGGTCAGTTCGATCCCCGAAAGGTTCTCGAGGATCGCGAGCGTCTTGCGCGAGGTGCCGCATTTCGGGTTGTGCCAGATCGTCGCCTTCATCGCCGTCCTCCTGCTGCTGCGTGACGCCCGGCGGATAGGCGAGACGCGGCCGAAAGGCCACAGGCGAAGGCTAATCCGGACCGGCCAAACTCAGGACTTGCAGTTGCGACTAAGTTGCAATAGCTGGCGTCCCGCAACACGAAAGGGAGCCCATGATTCCGACCCAAGCGCGCAGCGCACTGCTGCTGACCTGCGCCCTGATCGCCTTCCCTGCCCACGCCGAAAGCGCCGCCGCCGACGATACGGATGGCGCGGCTCCGGGCGAGCCGCATATCGTCGTCACCGGGGAGGTGCTCTATTCGAGCGAGCTCAACGCGCTCAAGACTCCCACCCCGATCATCGACATTCCCCAGTCGCTCTCGATCACCACCGCCGACCAGATCGTGCTGCAGGGCTTCGATTCGGTCGCTGACATCGTCGCCTACACCCCCGGCGTCACCACTTCGCAGGGCGAAGGCCACCGCGATTCGGTGGTGTTCCGCGGGGTGCGCTCGACCGCCGACTTCTTCGTCGACGGGGTGCGCGACGACGTCGAATATTACCGCGGGCTCTACAATGTCGCACAGGTCGAGATCCTGCGCGGCCCCAATGCGCTGCAGTTCGGGCGCGGCGGAACCGGGGGCATTCTCAACCGCGTCACCAAGAAAGGCGTCGTGGGCGAAAGCTTCACAGGCTTCCTCGTCTCGGCGGGCAGCTTCGGCGCCTACAGCCTGTGGGCCGACGTCAACCTCGCGACCTCGGACGCCTCGGCGCTGCGCATCAACGCCGCCTACGAACATCTCGACAACCACCGCGATTTCTTCGGCGGCGAGCAGATCGGCATCAACCCGACCTTCCGCGCCGAGCTGGGCGGTGCCACCACCCTCGATCTGTCCTACGAATATGTCGACAATGATCGCTACATCGACCGCGGCATCCCCTCGGGCGCGGATGGCCGCCCGGCGCGCTTCCTGCAACGCATCACCTTCGGCGATGCCGAATTGAACACAACCACTTTCCGCGCCCACGTGCTGCGCGGCACGGTGCAGCACACCTTCTCCGACAGCTTCAAGGGCAATCTCACCGCGTCCTGGGGCGATTACGACAAGCTCTACCAGAACTTCTACCCGACCGCCTACGACCCGGCGACCAACATCGTCGCGCTCGACGGCTACCGGGACACCACGCAGCGCCGCAACCTCGTGCTGTCAGGCAACCTGATCGGCGAGTTCGCGACCGGCGGGATCGAACACACGCTGATCCTGGGCGGCGAATATATCGACACCAGCAATGACAACGACCGCTTCAACCCGGTGTTCGATACCGCGCTCGCCGATGGGCGGCGCACCGATGTCGAGTTCTTCGCTGCGGTTCGCCCCCTCGCCCTCAGCGGCGGAGTGGGCACGCTCGCCGACGGGCGCACCACCACCGTCGCCTTCACCGCGCTCAACGACGACACCGCCGCCGACCTCACCGTCGCTTCAGCCTATGTCCAGGACGAGGTGAAGCTTGCTGAATGGCTGCGGGTGGTGCTCGGCGCACGGTTCGACAGCTTCGACATCACCGTGCGCGATCTCAAGAACGGCGGCACCCGCAGCCGCAAGGACGAGAAGGTGAGCCCGCGGGCCGGCCTGATCGTCAAGCCGCAGCCGAACCTTTCGCTCTACGCCAGCTACTCGGAAAGCTTCCTGCCGCGCTCGGGCGATCAGTATGCGGACATCAACCCGCCCAACGACGCGCTCGATCCCAACACCTTCTCGAACCTCGAAGCCGGGGTGAAGTGGGACATCCGCCCCGGCCTCGCCTTCACCGCCGCGGCGTTCCGCATCGAGGAAACCTCACCGCAGGTGTCCGACGCCAATCCCGACACGCTCGACGTGATCGACAGCCGCATCGAAGGCTTCGAGGCGCAGCTCCAGGGGCAAGTCGCGCCGTGGTGGTTCCTGTCGGCGGGCTATTCCTTCCTCGACGGCGAACAGCAGGGCCGCACCGGACCGACCGGGCTGAGGGTCCGCGAACTGCCGAAGAACATGTTCTCGATCTGGAACAGCTTCAAGGCGACCGAAAAGCTCGGCTTCGGCCTCGGCCTCACCGCACAGGACGACAGCTTCGCCGACAATGCCAACACCGCGGTGCTGCCCGCCTATGCGCGTCTCGACATGGCGGTGTTCTACAACCTCACCGACAGGCTGCGCCTGCAGGTCAATGTCGAGAACCTGACCGACGCGCTTTACTTCCCCAACGCCCATTCGGCCAACGAGCTGACGGTCGCCCCGCCGCTCAATGCCAAGGTGACGCTGACCGGGCGGTTCTAGGGAAGGGTCACTCGCCCTCGGGCAGGCGCAGCGCCGGGACCGCCTTGGCGGCATCCTCGGCGCTGATGCCCGGGGCGGGGGCGGCGCTGATGCGCTCGCGGCGCTGCGCCACCCGCCCGGCCCGCTGGATCGCCCGCACCAGCCGCGGATAGACCCCGCACCGGCAGATATTGGGGATCGCCGCCGCTATGTCCTCGGCCGAAGGCGAAGGATTGCGCTGGATCAGCGCGGCCGCGGCGATGGCGATGCCGGGGGTGCAATAGCCGCACTGGATCGCCTGCTCGGCCACCAGCGCCTGCTGGACGGGGTGCGAACGGTCGCGCGAGAGACCTTCGATGGTGGTGATGATCCGCCCTTCGGCCTCGGCCAGCGTGATCTTGCACGACCTGAGCGCCACGCCGTCGACCAGCACCATGCAGGCCCCGCCGCACTCGCCGCCGCCGCAGGCCTTGGTGCCAGTGAGGTTCATCGCCTCGCGCAGCGCGTAGAGCAGCGGCATGCGCGGATCGAGGTCAAACTCGACCGGCCGCCCGTTGACGGTCATTCCGGACATGGGCGTTCCCGTTTGCGCGCTCTTACTGGCGCCAGCTATCGTCGATGCGGTCGATCTTGCGCTTCCACGCCTCGAAGTCGAACAGGCCCGCCCCGCCCTGCCCGGCCATCACCGACAGGTCGCGCTGGTGAACGTCGACGACCTCCTGCGGGACGAGGTTGGGATTGCCCATCGACAGCGTCGCCACCTGGATCTCGCAGGCGCGCTGGAGCGCCCACATTTTCACGAACATCCCGGGGATGGTGCGGTCCATCACCACCGGGCCGTGGTTGCGCAGCATCAGGATGCTGTGTTTGCCGAGGTTCTCGACCAGCCGCTCGCCTTCCTCCGCGCGCACCGTCACGCCCTCGAAATCGTGGTAGCCGATCTGTCCCTGGAAATTGCAGGCGTAGAAATTGGTCGGCAGCAGCCCGTCCTTGTGACTGCACACCGCCATGGTCGCGGTGGTGTGGAGGTGGCAGATCGCCGCCGCCTTTTCGCCCAGATGCTTGTGGAAGTAGGCGTGCTGGGTGAAGCCCGCCTTGTTCACCATGTAAGGCGACCCGCCGACATTGTTGCCCTCGACATCGATCTTGACGAGGTTCGATGCGGTCACCTCGTCATAGAGCAGGCCGAAGGGGTTGATGAGGAAGGTGTCTTCCTCCCCCGGCACCTTCACCGAAATGTGGTTGTAGATCGATTCCGACCAGCCGAGATGGTCGAAGATGCGGTAGCACGCCGCGAGGTCGAGCCGCGCCTGCCACTCTTCCTTGCTGCACTCGATCGTCGGCTTGAGCTGGGTTGCCATCGGGCGGTTCCTCTCCGTCTATCCTTGAGGATGACTATCGCACGCCGAGGGAATGCTTTGCAAGGCGCACGCGCAGCCGCTACGCCCTGGGGCGCATGAGCGCCTCCGAGCAAAGCCTTCCCAAACTGGTCAGCGGTTCGATCCCCCGGCACCTCGTCGGACAGACGCTGCCGATGGTGATCGGGGTGGCGGCGATCATGTCGATCGGCCTCGTCGATGCCTATTTCATCGGACGGCTGGGGAGCGACGCGCTGGCGGCGATCTCCTTCATCTTCCCGGTCTCGGTGGCGATCACCTCGCTGGGCGTCGGGATCATGGTCGGGATCAACTCCGTGGTCGCCCGCGCACTGGGCGAAGGCGAGCGCGAGCAGGCCGCCCGCCGCGCCAATTTCGGGATCGTCTTTGCCGCCAGCTGCGGCATCGCGATGGGCATTGCGCTGTGGTCCGCGATCGACCCGATCTTCGCGGCGATGAACGCGCCCGAACACCTCATGCCACTGATCCGCGAGTACATGCGTCCCTATGCCGCGGGCTTCCCGCTGATCCTCGTCATCATGGGGTTCAACGGCGTGCTGCGCGGACAGGGCGAGGCGCGGCGCACCAGCACGGTGAGCATCGCCTATGCCGCGGCCAACTGGGTGCTCGATCCGCTGCTGATCACCGGGGCGATGGGGGTGGAAGGCTACGGCATGGCTGGCGCGGCCTACGCCACCGTCATCGGCTGGGCCATCGGGGTGGCGGTGGCGGTGTGGCTGGTGCGCGCGACCCCCTTGCCGCTCGACCTCACGCTGCTGCGCAATTGCAGCCTTATCGACCCGGCGATGGCAATCATCCGCGTCGGCCTGCCGGCGGCATTCTCGAACGCCATCAACCCGCTCGGCCTGTCGATCCTCACCGCGCTGGTCGCGAAGGAGGGCGAGGCGGCGGTGGCGGGCTTCGGCGCGGCCGGAAGGCTCCAGAGCTTCGTGATCGTGCCCTTGCTCGGCCTGTCGGGAGCGATCGGCGCGATCGTCGGGCAGAACTGGGGCGCGCGCCGCATCGACCGCGCGCGCGAGGCGGCACTGTGGGCGGCGGGCTTCTGCATCGTCTGGGGACTGCTGGTGGCGGTGGCGATGGTCACCGCGGGCGAGAACTTCGCGCGGCTGTTCACCGACGACCCGGCGGTGATCGCCGAATTCGACCGCTATCTCGAAATCGCCGCCTGGGGCTATGCCGGGTTCGGGCTGCTGATCGTCGGCAACGGCATCATGAACGCGGTCGACAAGGCGAGTTTCGCGCTGCTGCAATCGGTCGCGCGGGTGTTCCTGGTGATGCTGCCGGTCGCGCTGCTGCTGCAGCCGGGAATGGGCGCTCCGGCGATCTACACGGCCGAGCTCGCCGCCAACCTGTTCGGCGCGGTTTCGGCGGCGGTGCTGGTGCGCTTCATCTTCACCCGCCGCCTGCCCCGGGGCGCCGCAGCGGGGGCCGCGCGCTAGGCCTTCATTAACCAACCTGCGCCATAGAGATGCTCCGCAAGGCAAAGGGGCGCGCGACCAGATGGACGATCTGCTGGCGGAATTCATCGCCGAAACCCGCGAGATGCTCGAGGCGTCGGGCGGCGAGATCGTCGCCTGGGAGGCCGATCCGACCGACCGCGCGCGGATCGACACGATTTTCCGCTTCGTCCACACCGTGAAGGGCAATTGCGGCTTCTTCGACTTCCCGCGCCTCGCCAAACTGTCCCACGCCGCCGAGGACGCGCTTGCCGATTGCCGCGCGGGTCGCCGCGAGGCGGACGCAGCGCTGGTCACCGCGGTGCTCGCCATCATCGACCGCATCGCGGCGATGGTCGATGCCATCGAGGCGGGCGAGGAGTTCCCGGAAGGCGGCGACGAGGCGCTGGTGGCGGCGCTCGATGTTTCACGTGAAACCCTCCCCGAAGACGAGCCGGGACAGGTCAAGGCGGGGTCCAACCCGCCCCTGCACGCCCCTGCCGACACCCTGCTCGAACAGACCGGCGACAGCATCGCCCCGGCCCGCCGGGCCGAGGCGGCAGCCGCGCAGCGCACCATCCGCCTGCCGGTCGAACTGCTCGACCGGGTGATGAGCGGCGTGTCCGACATGGTGCTGGCACGCAACGACCTTGCCCACCGCTTGCGCCAGGCGGGTAACCAGCCGACCATCGACGGCCCCTTCGAACGGCTCACCGCGATCCTCACCGACGTGCGCGACGCGATCACCCGGATGCGGATGCAGCGCATCGAGACGCTGTTCGGCGTGCTTCCCCGGCTGGTGCGCGACCTGTCCGCAGAACTCGGCAAGCAGGTGATGGTCGATTGCGACGGCGGCGATGTCGAGCTCGACCGCGAGATGATCGAGACCATCCGCGATCCGCTCACCCACCTCATCCGCAACGCCATCGACCACGGCATCGAACCGCCCTCGGCGCGCCTTGCGCAGGGCAAGCGCGAGATCGGCCTGCTCGCCATCGCCGCGCGGCAATCGGGCAACACCATCGCGATCGTCATCAGCGACGACGGGCGCGGGCTCGACGAGGAGAAGATCGCCGCCAAGGCCATCGCCACCGGGCTCATCACCGCCGCGGAGCGCGCGCACATGAGCCGCGACAAGCTCCTCAACCTCATCTTCGAGCCGGGCTTCTCCACCGCGGAGACGGTCAGCAACGTCTCGGGCCGCGGAGTCGGGCTCGACGTGGTGCGCCAGAACCTCGAACGCGTCGGCGGCAGCATCAAGGTGACGAGCCAACCTGGCCGCGGCACGCAGTTCGCGCTGCAGATCCCGCTCACCCTCAGCATCATCGCCGGGCTCACGGTCGAAACCGGCGGCCAGCGTTTCGCGATCCCGCAGAGCTATGTCGAGGAAATCGTTCAGGCCAGCCCCGCGGCGCTCGAGTTCACCCGGATGGGCGAGGCCGCGCTGGTGACCTTCCGCGGCAACCGCATCCCCTGCCTGATGCTCGCCGAGGTGCTCGCGCTCGGCGAGGAGGCCGATGCCGCGCGCGAACTTACGCTGGTGCTGCTTCGGCTCGCCAGCGGGGACCTGTTCGCGCTGGTGGTCGATCGCATCCACAGCCATGGCGATCTGGTGGTCAAGCCGCTGGCGCCGGCGGTGATGAAGAGCGGCCTTTATGCCGGCTCGACCCTGCTCGACGACGGCCAGCCGGTGCTGCTTCTCGACGTCACCAGCATCGCCGCGCAGCACGATCTGGTCTCCGACGGGCGCGCGCGGGTGCTCCAGCCGCTCGAGGACGAAACCGCCGCGACCGCCGATGCGGCGCCCCGCGCGATGCTGTTCACCGATTGCGGCGGGCGCCGTTCGGCGGTGCGGCTCGAACTGGTGCAGCGCATCGAAACCACCACCACCGCCGCGCTCGACCGTTCGGGCGGGCAGGTCCGGGCGGTGATCGACGGCGTCATCCTGCCGCTGGTCGGGCTCGGCGACACCCCGCCGCCCGAAGGCAAGCTGCGCCTGCTGCGGCTCGGCGACGGGGCCTGCGAACTGCTCCACGCGGTGCGCGAGGTCGAGGACGCGGTCGAACTGACCGGCGCCCTCGTCGCGGTGCCCGAGGACCCGCTGGTCGAGGCGCTCACGCTGGTCGAGGGCCAGCCGGTCGCGCTGATCGATGCCCATGCGCTGTTCGCGCGCCACGGTGCCGCGCCCGAGCCGCTCGGCAAGCGCCCGCGCTGCGTGCTGCCCGAAAGCGAATGGGCGCGCAGCATCCTCGCCCCGCTGGTCAAGGCGGCCGGCTACGAGATCGTCGCCGAGGCCGATCCCGAGGCGCGCGAGGCGGTCACGATCATGTCGGAGGACACCTTCGAAGCCGCCGAGGCGCTCGGGCGGGTGCCCGCCGGTCCGGTGATTCGGCTGCGCGATCACCCCGAGGAGCGCCGCGGCGCCAAGAGCATCTACCGCTACGACCGCGAGGCGCTGATCGCCGCGCTGGCGGCCGCGCGCACCGCAGGAGACCCGCGCCCATGAGCGAGCTGCTCGTCGTCATCCAGATCGCCGGACGGCGCTGCGCGCTCAGCGCCCACGACGTCAAGTCGGTGATCGAGCTCGGCGCGGTCACCCCCGTGCCGCGCACCCCCGATTTCATCGCCGGGATCGCCGCGCTGCGCAGCCAGACGCTGACCGTGATCGATTGCCGCCGCGCGCTCGGCCTGCCGGCCGCGGAAGGCCCGACCGACGACCGTGCCGCCGTGGTGGCGAGCGGCGGTCACGCCTATGCGCTGATGGTCGACGCGATCGAGGACATCACCACCGCCGCAGGGGAACCCGGCCAGGTGCCGGGCGGCTTCGGCCCCGAATGGTCGCGCATCGCGACGGGCATGATCGAGACCATGACCGGGCCTGCGCTGCTGATCGACCTTGCCGCGCTGATCGCCGGGCCGGACGGCCAGCGCGGCGAAATCGAGGCGGCGGCTTAATCCAATCCTTACCCTATGCCCCTAGTCTGACGGTCGGTCCAACGCAGGAAATGCCATGAAAACGTGCCTGATCGTCGACGATTCGCGGGTCATCCGCAAGGTTTCGCGGCACATTCTCGAAACGCTCGGCTTCGCGGTCGACGAAGCCGAGAACGGCAAGGCGGCGCTCGATGCCTGCGAAGCGGCGATGCCCGATGTGGTGCTGCTCGACTGGAACATGCCGGTGATGACCGGCATCGAGTTCCTGCTCCATCTGCGCAAGCGGCCCGGCGGCGATGCGCCCAAGGTGGTGTTCTGCACCACCGAGAACGACGTGGCGCATATCCGCGAGGCGATCGAGGCGGGTGCGGACGAATACGTGATGAAGCCGTTCGACCACGAAACCCTCCAGATCAAGCTGCAACTCGTCGGCTTCGCGTGACCTCCGCCGCGCGCCCCGTGCCGATGGCCACCCGGCGCCGCCCCGAGGGCGCAATCCGGGTGATGATCGTCGATGATTCGCTGACCGTGCGCACGATCTTCAAGCGCATGGTCGAAAGCGATCCCGCGCTCATTGTCGCGGGCACCGCCAGCAGCGCCGAGCGGGCCATTGCCCAGCTTGCCGCCGAACCTGCGGACGTCGTGCTGCTCGATCTCGAGATGCCCGGCATCGGCGGGCTCGACGCCCTGCCCGCGATTCTCGCCACGCCCGGTCGCCCGCAGGTGCTGGTGGTCTCCTCGCTGACCGTCGACGGCGCCGAGCACACGCTCGCCGCGCTGTCGATGGGTGCCGCCGACACGCTGCTCAAGCCGCGCCCCGGGGGCTTCAACGAGGACTACCGCAGCCAGCTGCTCGGCAAGATTCGTGCGCTCGGCTCGTCCGCGGGCGAAACCGCGCGCGCCGAGGTTTCGTTCGTCCGGCCCGCCGCCGCCCTGCCGCGCCTGCGCCGCACCGAGGTGGTGGCAATCGGCGCCTCGACCGGCGGCATCCACGCGCTCGGGCTGATGCTGGGGGTGATGGGACGCGAAAGCGACCTGCCGATCCTGATCACCCAGCACCTGCCGGCGTCCTTCATCCCGGTCTTCGCGCGGCAGGTCGAGAACGCCTGCGGACGGCCCGCGGAGATCGCCACGGACGGCACCGAGGTGCGCCGCGGCCGCATCCTCGTCGCACCCGGCCACGGTCACCTCATCGTGCGCCGCGCCGGGGATCGGCTGGTGACGCGCATCTGCGCGGAGCCCGCGCCGAGCGGCTGCGTCCCTTCGGTCGACCCGATGCTCGCGAGCCTCGCCGACGCCTGCGAGGGGCGCGCGCTCGGGGTTATCCTGTCGGGCATGGGCCGCGACGGCGTGCTGGGGGCGCAGGAACTGGTCGCCGCCGGCGGTGCGATTTTCGCCCAGGACGCCGACAGCAGCGCGGTGTGGGGCATGCCCGGCGCGGTCGCCAAGGCGGGCCTCGCCAGTCTCATCGCCCCGCCCGAGAAGCTCGGCGAGGCCATCCTCGCGCAGGCCGCCGCTCCGATGCTGCGGCAAGGCTGAGGCGCGCAACCCGTGGAAACCAGCGAAGCCTCGCACCAGATCATCGCCGACCTGCTCGCCGCACGCACCGGCCAGCACCTCACCGAAAGCCGCCGCTGGCGCGTCAACTCGGCGCTGGCCGGGGTGTTCCGGGAGCACGGCATCAGCAATGTCGACCAGCTGGTCTGCCTGCTCGCCGCGCCGCGCACCGGGCCGGAGAGCCCCGACCTCTCGCAGGAGGTGGTCGAGGCGCTGCTCAACAACGAGACCTATTTCTTCCGCGACAAGCCGACTTTCGACCAGCTGCCGCAGGAAATCCTCCCCGAGCTGGCGAGCCGCCGCGCCGCCTCGAAGCGGCTGTCGATCTGGTCGGCGGGCTGTTCGACGGGGCAGGAGGTCTATTCGCTGGCGATGCTCTTTTCCGAGCAGAAGGAACGCTGGGCGGGCTGGACCATCGAGCTGCTCGGCACCGATGTCTCGCACCGCGCCGTCAACGCCGCGCGCAGCGGGCTCTACAGCCAGTTCGAGGTGCAGCGCGGTCTTGGCGTTACCCAGATGCTGCGTCACTTCGACGAGACCGCGTGCGGCTGGCAGATCCGCGAGGAGACCCGGCGGATGGTGCAGTTCCGGCAGCACAACGTCCTCGGGCCGCACCCGGGGCGCCAGAGCTTCGACCTGGTGCTGTGCCGCAACGTGCTGCTCTATTTCGACCGCACCACCCGCGCCGCGGCCTTCGAACGGCTGGCAAGCGCGGTTGCGCCCGACGGGTTCCTGATGCTCGGCGCGGGCGAGACCGTGGTCGGCCAGACCGATCGATTCGTGCCCGCACCGCGCCGCGCAAGCTTCTTCGAACCGCTCGCCGTCCTTCCCCGCGAGGCTGTCCGGGTGCGGGCCGGCTGAAGCGCTGCCACCCGGCCTTTCGTGACCTGCGGCTTTACCCTTCCTTAGCCGCTGCTGTTTACGATGTCCTCAGGCACGGGCGGTCGGACCAATGCCGCAGCGAACGGGAAAAGCAGCTTGTCGGTGAACAATAAGCCACTCCGTCTCACGCCTGCCGGGCTGGTGCTGCTGCCGCTGTCGATCGCCTGCGTGATCACCGGCGTCGCGGTGCTGGCGGTGAGCCTCAACGACCGGCTGACCATCGCTGCGCCGGGCCCGCTGATCACCGCGACGATCCTCGTCTATTCGGCGCTTCTGGTGCTGATCAGCCGCACGGCGATCGCCAAGATCCGCGAGCTCGAATCGGTCGGCCTTCTCGACAGCCTCACCCGCCTTCCCAACCGCCGCGCACTCCATGAGGATGTCGAACGGCTCTCGGCGGGCGACGACGAGGTGGCGCTGGCGCTGATCGATCTCGACGCCTTCAAGCAGGTCAACGATCATTACGGCCATGCGATGGGGGACCGCCTGATCGCGCGCTGCGCCGAGATGCTGAGCGAAGTGTGCGGCAACGAGGCGCGCTGCTATCGGCTCGGCGGCGACGAGTTTGCCGCAGTGATGGGCGGCAAGGTGGCGGGCACGATCCTCGAAGGCATCTGCCGCACGCTCATCGAACGCCTCAGCGTGCCGGTTGCGATGGAGGGTCGCCACATCCCGGTGGGCGCGAGCATCGGCCTTGCGCGCAGCACCGCGGACCACCGCCTCACCTCCTCCGAACTGCTGCGCCGCAGCGATGTCGCCATGTACATGTCCAAGCGCGGCGGCAAGATGCGCTGCACCTGGTTCAACGAGAGCTTCGATCGTCGCCGCGAGCGTGTGCGCGAAATCGAGGACGACATCCGCACCGGCATCGCCGCGGGCGAATTCGCGCTTGCCTACCAGCCGCTGGTCGATGCCGAACACGGCCGGATCGTCGCGGTGGAGGCGCTGCTGCGCTGGGACCGCGGGGAACGCGATCCGCTCGGCCCCAACGTCTTCATCCCGATCGCCGAGGATTCGGGTCTCATCAACCCGCTCGGCCAGTGGGTGCTGCGCCAGGCGGTGTGCGACGCGCTTGCCTGGGACGGCATCACCCTGTCGGTCAACATCTCCGCGGCCCAGCTGCGCAACCCGGAGTTCCCGATCCGCCTCGGCGAAGTGCTCGAGGAGACAGGCTTCCCGCCGCATCGGCTCGAACTGGAAGTGACCGAAACCTGCCTGGTGCTTGATCCGGTGGTCGCCGAACGCACGCTCGACGTGATCCGCTCCTTCGGGGTGCGCATCGCGCTCGACGATTTCGGCACCGGCTATGCCTCGATCGGCTTCCTGCGGCGCTTCCGCTTCGAGAAGCTCAAGCTCGACCGCAGCCTCATCGAACTTGCCGGCGGCGACGATTCGAGCCGCGCGATGATGCTGTCGAGCATCGCGCTCGCCCGCGCGCTCGACATGGGGGTGACCGCCGAAGGGGTGGAGACCGAGGAACAGGCCGAACTGGTGCGGCTCGCCGGGTGCGACCAGATCCAGGGCTGGCTCTATTACCGTGCGCTGCCCGCGCGCGAAGTCGACCGCCTGATTGCCGAACAAGGGCGCGGGGATCGCGCCGACGAGGAGGCCGCATGAGCGCGCTCAACGATATCGCCGTCGATCTCGCCGCCGAACGCGCGCCCGAGGCGCCGCCGGCCCGGCGCGGTCTGCCGGGACGACTGCACGACTGGTTCGCCGGCCTCTCGATCGGCGGCAAGGTGACGCTGTTCTTCACCCTCAACCTCGCCTGCGCGCTGTTCGCCGGCCTGTTCGCGATCGCCGGCTTTCTGCAGCTCGGCGAGCGCGCAGAGCGCATCAACGTCACCCATGATCACGCGATCGAGGCCGAACGGCTGGTTGTCCACCTCAGCGAGGGTCTGCGCCATTCCGAAGCCCTCGCCAGCGGCGCTGAACGCGGCCGGGTGCGCAGCGCCGAAGACGAGCTTGTCGCCGCCGATCGCAGCATCGCGGTGCTCGAGGGCACGCTGCGGAGCACCAATCCCGAGGCCTTCGACCGCCTCGCGCTGATCCGCGAGGGCGTCGCCGATTTCCGCCGCCAGCTGATCGCGCTCGAACCTGTGGTGGCGGCCGGGCGCACCGATCCGACGCGCGCGCGCGAACTCGGCGCCACCGGCGCGGCGGTCCTGACTGCAGGGCGCGAAATGGCCGCCATGCTCGGGCAGGAAGCCAACCTCAGCTCGGACGCCGGGGCCAACCTCATCAAGACGCTGCTGTTCGCCTGGATCGGGATCGCCGCGGCGCTCACCCTGTTCACGGTGTTCGGTCAACGCTATGTCCATCGTGCCGTCGGCGGCGCCCTGCGGGCCATGGCGGGGCAGATGACCCGGCTCGCCTCGGGCGAGCGCGACATCGCCATCACCGGCGGGGCGCGCCGCGACGAGATCGGCGAGATGGCGCGCGCGCTCGAGGTGTTCCACCGGGCCGGTCAGCGCCTCGAACGGCTCAGCCGCGAACGTGCCGAGCGCGCCAAGGCGGAGCTCGACCAGCAGACCCGCATGCAGATCCAGCAGGAAGAAGCGCGCCTCGCCCGCGAGAAGATGCTGCGCGACGTCGCCGACCAGTTCGAGCGCACTGTCGGCGAGGTTGTGACCGGGGTGGTCGCAGCCTCCAGTCAGTTGCAGAGTACCTCGCAGCTGATGGCGACGACCGCAGAGGATACCAGCCGCCGGACCGCCGAGGCCGCGGGGGCCATGGAGGAAGCGAACCGCGGCGCGACCGCCGCGGCCACTGCCAGCGACGAATTCGCCATGTCGATCGGGGAGATCAGCCGCCAGGCCGCGTCCTCGGCCGAACTGGCGCGCGAGGCGAGCCTCTCGGCACGCCGCGCCGACAGCACCATCGGTGCTCTCACCACCTCGGCGCAGCAGGTCGGCGAAATCGTCGAGCTGATCCAGACCATCGCCCGGCGCACCAATCTGCTGGCGCTCAACGCCTCGATCGAGGCGGCGCGCGGCGGCGAGGCGGGCCGCGGCTTCGCGGTGGTGGCGAGCGAGGTCAAGGAACTCGCCAACCAGACCAGCCGCGCGACCGAGAAGATCGCCGAGCAGATCCGCGACATGCAGGACACCACCGGTGCCAGCGTCTCCGCGCTCAGGGCCATCGCCGGGCAGATCGAGCAGCTCGAGACCACCGCGGTCTCGATCGCCAGCGCGGTCGACCAGCAATCCGTGGCAGGCCAGGACCTCGCCCGCAGCATCGATCTGGCCGCGCGGGGGACCGAGAAGGTCTCCTCCCATATCGAGGACGTGCGGCAGATGGCGCTGTCGACCGGATCGGCCGCTAGCCAGGTGCTCTCCAGCGCGACCAGCCTCGAGACCCAGGCCGCCACGCTGCGCCAGCAGGTGCAGGCCTTCCTGACCCGGGTGCGCGTGGGATAGGCCGCGCGGTTCCGCCCTCTCCGGGGCCTGTTCAAACTTTTGGAAAGGATTTTCCTTCACAAAGTCTTGAACCAGGCATCCGGGGAAATGCTGCATGAACATGATGACCCTGCAGGAGCGCCGCGAGGAACAGGCCGTTCCCGAATATGTGCGCGACCTCAGATCGGATTTCGAGGGCGAGGACGCCAGCGCCGCGGCGGCAGAAGCCGGGCCGGTCCGCGTCAGCTTCCTCGACAAGTTCGCGTGGTTCCGCAATCTTTCGCTGGCGCAGAAGATCAACGCGATTTTCGGCACCTTCTTCGCGGTCGGCCTCGCCATGTCGCTGGTGCTCGGGCTGGGCCTCGGCGAACTCTGGAACCGCTACAATGCCTCGGCACGCGTGCAGGAGGCGGTCATCGCCGCGGGCGAACTTGAGACCGCTGCAGGCGAGCTGCGCTATCACGCGGTCCGGACGCTTTACGATCCCTCCCCGCGCCTTGCGGAAAGCCGCCGCGAGAGCGAGGCCGACGTGACCCGCCAGACCGCCGCGATCGCCGCGGCGCTCGGCGAACACCTGCCCGACATGGCGCCGCGCGCCGCGGGCCTCGAGGTGCGGCTCTCCGCGCTGCGCGACGAGACGGACCGCGCGCTGGCGGCGGTGCGTGGCGGCACCCGTGCCAATGCCGCCGCCGCCGACGTCGCCGCTGCAGGCGACCGCCTGCTCGAAGAAACCCGCCTGCTCGCGACCGACCTTGCCGCGCGCGGTGACGTGCTCGAGGCACGCGGGATCGCCTATTTCTTCAACATGGTCCTGATCCTCGCCGTGCTTGCGGTCTTGGGCGGGGCGGTGCTGCTGGTGGGTCTCGCCTACCTGTCGCGCGACTTCTCGCGCAAGATCGTCGAGATCGCGGGCGGCATGAACCAACTCGCCGGAGGCGACCGTCACTTCACCATCGAGGGTGCCGAGCGCGAGGACGAAATCGGCCAAATGGTCCGCGCGCTCGACCTGTTCAAGCGCGCCAACAAGTGGATGGAGGATCGCTCGCGCGAACGCGCCGAGAAAGCCGAGCAGGAGCGCCGCTTGCTCGAGGAGCGCGAACGCGAGCGCATCGAAGCCGAAGCGCGCCGCGCGGCGATGCTGGAAGATGTCGCGAGGCAATTCGAGCAGACCGTCGGCGACGTGGTCGGCGGAGTGGCCGCGGCATCGAGCCAGCTCCACACCACCGCCACCCGCATGGCGCAGAGCGCCGAGGAAGCCAGCCGCCGGACCGGCGAAGTGGCCGCCTCGATGGAAGAGGCCAACGCCGGCGCCACCGCCGCAGCCGCGGCGAGCGACGAATTCGCTCTGTCGATCAGCGAGATCAGCCGCCAGGCCGCCTCATCCAGCGAACTCGCCCGGCTCGCCACCGAGGCGACCGGCGAGGCCGACGAGACCATCTCCGCGCTGGCCGCCTCGGCCGAGGAAGTCGGCCAGGTGGTCGAGCTGATCCAGACCATCGCCCAGCGCACCAACCTGCTCGCATTGAACGCCAGCATCGAGGCCGCGCGCGGCGGCGAGGCGGGACGCGGCTTCGCGGTGGTCGCCAGCGAGGTCAAGGAACTGGCGATGCAGACCAGCCGCGCCACCGAGAAGGTCGCCGACCAGATCCGCGCAATGCAGACCACCACCGGCGCCAGCGTCAAGGCGCTGCGGCAGATCGCGGGGCAGGTGCGCGAGCTCGAATCCACCGCGGTCTCGATCGCCACCGCGGTCGACCAGCAATCGGTCGCGGGCCGCGACCTTGCGCAGAGCATCGACCTCGCCGCGCGCGGGACCGAGAAGGTTTCCGGCCATATCGAGGACGTGCGGCAATTGTCGCTCTCGACCGGCGCGGCGGCGAGCCAGGTGCTCTCGAGCGCAAACGAGCTCGAGGCGCAGGCCAGCCATCTCAGCGAACAGGTGCGCGGCTTCCTGTCGCGGGTGCGCGCGGGCTAGGAACGCGGGCCCATGGGGGCTAGGGGTGGGCCATGCCCTCCCCCTTCGTTCTGCTCCAGCACGCCCTCCCCCATCATGCCCTGTCGCGCCTCGCCGGGAGGCTTGCGGCGAGCGAGCGGCGTTGGCTGCATTCACGCCTGATCCGGCGCTTTGCCGCGGTCTATGGCGTCGACCTTGCCGAAGCGGCGCGGGGGCTCGACGAGTTCACCAGCTTCAACGACTTCTTCACCCGCGAGTTGAAGGAGGGTGCACGCCCGCTCGCCGATCCCGCGCGCTTCGTTCTCAGCCCCGCCGACGGCGCGATCAGCCAGTTGGGCACGATCACCGATGGCCGGATCTTCCAGGCCAAGGGGCGGCATTTCACCTGCGCCGAACTGCTCGACCACGGCGAGGAGATCGCGCGGCGCTTCGAGGGAGGGCGGTTCATGACCATCTATCTCTCCCCGCGCGACTATCACCGCGTCCACATGCCCGCCGCCGGCCGGTTGCTGTCGAGCGCCTATATCCCCGGCGCGCTGTTCTCGGTGAACCCGGTCACCGCGCAAGGGGTCGACCGGCTGTTCGCGCGCAACGAGCGTCTCGCCTGCCTGTTCGAAGGCGAGGACGGGCCCTTT
>WGLN01000009.1 GCA_016125555.1 Porphyrobacter sp. | reverse complement strand
GGCACCACCGCGACCGGCAAGGGGTCGGCGCACATCGCCTCGACCAGCAATTGCGCCGCCTGTCACACGATCGGCGCATGGAGCCCGGCGCGGACCGTCGATCACAACGAGGTGACCGGAACCTGCAGCAGCTGCCACAACGGCAGCATCGCCGAAGGCAAGCCCGCGGGGCACATCCCCACCACCGCGCAATGTTCCGACTGCCACCGCACCACGGCGTGGTCGCCGGCGAACTTCAATCACGCGGGCGTCACCGGGAATTGCGCCTCGTGCCACAACGGCACCACCGCGACCGGAAAATCCGCGAACCATCTCAACACGACAAACACCTGCGAGGACTGCCATCGCACCACCGGCTGGACCCCTGCGACCTTCAACCATGCCTCTGCCAATGGCACCTGCGTCTCGTGCCACAACGGCACAAAGGTGGAGGGACGTTCATCCGCCCATATCCGCACCACCGACAGCTGCGATTTCTGCCATGTCACCACCAGCTGGACCAATGTGCGGGTCGATCACAGCCAGGTGCTCGGCACCTGCTCCTCCTGCCACAACGGCACCCTCGCGACCGGCAAGCCGCCGACCCATATCCCGACCACCGCACAGTGCTCCGACTGCCACAAGACGACCGGGTGGCTGCCGGCGAGCTTCAGTCACGCCAATGTGACCGGCAACTGCGTGAGCTGCCACAACGGCACCACCGCCGACGGCAAGCCCGCGAACCACCCGGGCACCACCAACGTCTGCGAGGCCTGCCACCGATCGACCAAGAGCTGGGCCAGCTGGGACATGGATCACTCGCAGGTGCTGGGCCGGTGCGACTCCTGCCACAACGGCACCATCGCGCAAGGCAAGCCGCGCGAACACCCGACAACCAGCCAGGACTGCGGCGCCTGCCATTCGACCCGGACGTGGAGCAAATGACGCCGACAGCGAGGAGCCGACCATTGAAGAACGGCCGAAAATCCCGCCTTGTACCGATCGCTGCCGGCCTGTTCGGTGCGGCCTTGCCGCTGCTGGCCTTGCCGCAAGCCGCGCGCGCGCAGACCGTATCCGACCGGGTGCTTTCGGACGTGGATGTCCAGAACATCGGCCAATGCTCGACGCTGACGGTGAACTTCAACATCCGCGTCCAGCTGCTCGGCTTTTTCCCGACCGAGAGCGGGCGGGAGCTGCATGTCCGCGTCCGTCCCCTCGATCCCGGCGCCACCAGCCTGCGGCGCGAGGCTCTGCGTCCGCCGACCAGCATCAATGAACTGCGCACCATCGATTTCGAAGGCGACAACCCCGCCGGCCCGGTGCTGTCGCTGTTCTTCACCCAGGACATGCGCTTCGAGGTAAGTCCCGGGCGCGATCCGCGCTCGCTCGTCATCCGCCTTGCCCCACCCGGTTCCGGACCGCTTTGCGAGTCCGAGAACGCCACTGCCGCCACCCCTCGCCCCCCCCCACAAAGCGAGGGGGGGCGGCAGCTGGCTGTCCCGGCGGGCCTGTATGTCGTGAACCTTGCCACGGCCGCCGATGCGCCGGTGGAACTGACCGAGGCGCAACGTGCGGTGCTGGATGAAGGCGTCGTTTACGAGACGCTGTCGGATCGCGACGCGCGCGTGCTGCACCGGCTGCGGCTCGGCTTCTTCCCCACCCGCGCCGAGGCCGAGGCCGCGCGCGATCGCCTCGCCGGCCTGTTCCCCGAAGCCTTCGTCATCAGCGTGTCGGCCGAGGAACGCGCGCAAGGGGTCGTCAACCGCATCGGCGGCGGCCCGGAAACCGTCCTCGCGCCCGAGGACGCCGCCAGCCCCGAACAGGCGAGCGAAGCCGCCACCCTCGTCACGCAGGCCGAGCAGGCCCTGACCGAGGAGAGCTACGACCGCGCGATCCAGCTTCTCACCAATGTGCTGCAACTGCCCACCACCCCCAGCACGCCGCGCGCGCTCGAGCTGCTCGGCCTGCTCCGCGAACGCAAGGGACAGGAGGCGCAGGCCCGCGCTGAATACGAGGAATACCTGCGCCGCTTTCCTTCAGGCGAGGCAGCCGACCGCGTCAGCCAGCGCCTCGCCGCACTCGGCGGCGGCGCACCCGCGCCGGCGCAGGTCCTGCGCGGCCCGTCCGGCACGGTGGCCGACGGCGCCTGGGCCTGGGGCGTGCGTGGCAGTGTCTCGCAGTTCTACTTCCGCGACGAGAGCCAGACGCGGTTCGTCGATGCTGCCCGGCCCGATCGCGATCCCGACATCGACAATTCCGTGAACCTCAACCAGCTTCTGAGCGCCGCCGACGTGACGATTTCCGGCGGCAGCGATCAGCGCCAGATCGAGCTGCGCGCGTCGGGGGCTTACACCGCCAATTTCCGCTCCGGCGGGAGCGACATCGAGTCGATTACCGCGCTCTACCTCGAATATGCCGACACGCCGCTGGGGCTGCACACGCGGATCGGGCGACAGACCCGCAATTCGGCCGGGGTGCTGGGCCGCTTCGACGGAGCGCTGGCGAGCGTCGCGGTGAGCGACAAGATCGAGATCACCGCGGTCGGCGGCTTTCCCGTGCTACGCTCGCGGCAGCTTTCGTGCTGACCGAAAGGCCCTTCTACGGGGCGAGCATCGACATCGGCGGACGGCGCAGTCCGTTCCGGGGGACGCTCTACTGGTTCGACCAGCGCGCCGCGGGAGGCTTCATCGACCGCCAATCGGTGGGGCTGGAAACCCGCGTGCTGCTGCCGCGCTTCAACGCCTTCACGATCATCGACTACGACGTGCACTTCGGCGAACTCAACCTCGGGTTGACGACGCTCAACTACACGTTCCCCGATACCGCCAATCTCAGCCTCACGCTCGATTACCGGCAGTCGCCACTGCTCACCGCGAACAACGCGCTTTCCGGCCAGATCTTCGCCGATACGCTGCTGCCGGTGCCCGACCTGCGGGGCCTGCGCCCGTTCTTCACCGACGAGGAGATCTACCAGCTGGCGCGTGACCGCACCTATGTCGCCAAGTCGCTCACGCTCAGCTATTCGCGCCCGGTCGTCGATCACCTCCAGGCCAATTTCGACGTCACCGTCACCGATACCGGCGGGACCCCGGGAACGCCTGCCAGCAGCGGCACTCTCGAGGTGCTGCCGATCCCCGCGACCGGGACGGAATATTATTACGGCGCACAGCTGATCGGCACCGGGCTGTTCTGGGACAACGACATCTACATTCTCTCCGGCCGCTATTCCGACACCCAGCGCAACACCAGCTACACGGCGGACTTCAACGCGCGCATTCCGCTCACCAGCAATTTCCGGCTCAGCCCGCGGCTGCGCTACGGCCAGCGCCAAAGCAAGCTGATCGACAGCACGTTCAGCCAGTTCCAGCCGACCCTGCGGATCAATTACTACCCGATGCGCAACATGGAGCTGGAAGTCGAGGTCGGCGCCAACGTCTCGCACCAGAGCGACACGGTGAACAATCTCACCTCGACCTTCGATGAAACCGGACTGCTGCTGAGCCTCGGCTACCGGATCGACTTCAGATGATCGCGGAGACCGGCCTTTGCGCCCTCTGGCTCGCGGCCAGTCTGGCCTTGGCACAACTGGTGCTCGGTCTGCTGTCGCTGGTGCCGGAGCGGGCCACGTATCGCGTGATGATCCCGCGCGTCGCGATTGCCCAGGCGCTGCTCGCCTCGCTCGCCTTCGCCTGCCTGCTGGCGGTCTTCGTGACCTCCGACATGTCGGTCTTGCTGGTCGCCGCGAACAGCCATTCGGCCAAGCCGATGATCTACAAGATCGCCGGAACCTGGGGAAACCATGAGGGCTCGATGCTCCTGTGGGTGACGATCCTCGCGCTTGCGGGCGCGAGCATCGCCCTGTTCGAGCGGCGCCTGCGCGAGGACACCCGCGCCGCGACGCTTGCCGCGCAGGCCGCGATCGCGATCGGCTTCTACGCCTTCCTGCTGATCGCCTCGAACCCCTTCGCCCGGATTGCCGGAGTGAGCGATGGGCAGGGCCTCAACCCGCTGCTGCAGGACCCCGGTCTCGCGTTCCACCCGCCCACGCTCTATGCCGGCTATGTCGGCATGTCCGCAGCCTTTTCCTTCGCGGTCGGCGCGCTGCTGACGCGCGACGTCGGCCCGGCCTTTGCCCGCGCGATGCGGCCGTGGATCCTGGGCGCGTGGATCTTCCTCACCATCGGCATCACCGCGGGAAGCTACTGGGCCTATTACACGCTCGGCTGGGGCGGGTGGTGGTTCTGGGACCCGGTCGAGAACGCCTCGCTGATGCCGTGGCTGGCGGCGACCGCCTTGCTGCACTCGGTCACCGTGCTGGCCAATCGCGACGCCCTGCGCGCGTGGACCATCATGTTGAGCGTGCTCGCCTTCTCGATGAGCATGGTCGGCACCTTCCTCGTGCGTTCGGGCATCCTCACCAGCGTTCACAGCTTCGCGGTCGATCCGGAGCGCGGGATTTTCATTCTGGCGCTGCTGGCAATCTACATCGTCGGCGCGCTGACCTTGTTCGGCCTGCGGATCGGCAGCGTGAGCGAGGGCAAGCGGTTCGACATCGCCAGCCGCGAGGCGGCGCTGGTCGCCAACAACCTGCTGCTGTGCATCGTGCTCGTCGTGGTCATGGCAGGAACGCTCTATCCGCTGTTTCTCGAGGCGCTCGCCGGGACCAAGATCTCGGTCGGCGCTCCCTATTTCAACACCGTCGCGGGGCCGGTGGCGATCATCCTGCTGGTGCTGCTGGCGGCCGGGCCGCTGCTGCGCTGGCGGCGCGACGATCCCCGACAGCTGCTCGACCGGCTGGCGATGCCGGTGCTGGTCGCCGCAGCGACGGTGCTGGCGCTGGTGCTGCTGGGGGGCGACATCGGGGCGCTGCCGATGCTCGGCCTGGTCACTGCGGCGCTGGTGATTGCCGCCAGCCTTGCACCCCTGTGGAAGCGCAACCTGCGCCGCACCCCGCTGTTCACCTGGGGCATGGTGGTGGCCCATGTCGGCTGCGGCGTGAGCCTTGCCGGGATGGCGAGCGATTCCGCCTTCACCCAGGAAAATCTCGTGGCCATGGCACCCGGCGAGACCCGCGATATCGGGCCGTTCCGCGTCACGCTCGAGGGTTTGCGCGAAGTGCCGGGGCCGAACTACGTCGCGCTCGAGGCGGTGCTCTCCTCGCGCCGCGGCGATGAGGCGCCGGAGGAAATGCTGCCCCAGCTGCGCCAGTTCAGCGATCCGCCGATGCAGACGACGCAGGCCGCCATCAAGACCTACTGGAACGGACAGCTCTACCTTGTGCTGGGCGATCAGTCGGAAGGGGGGCGCTGGGTGGTGCGGATGTGGTGGAAGCCCTTCGTGACGCTGATCTGGCTTGGCGGGGCGATGATCGCGTTCGGGGGCGGACTGTCGTTGCTGGGCCGTGTGCGGCGCAAGCAACCGGCACGGGCCGCACACCTGCCCCCGCTCGCAGCGCCCGCGCCGGGGCCCGTGGGACAGCCGGCATGAAACGCCCCGTGCTGATCTGGCTGCCGGCCCTGTTCGGACTGCTTTTGTGCGGGCTGTTCTACGCCGGGCTGCGCAATCCCGACGACCACATCATCCCATCGACCCTGGTGGGCAAGCCGCTGCCCGAATTCGACACGCCAGCCGCCTTGCCGGGACGTGGCGGGGTGGCGAGCGCCGACTTCACCGACGGCAAGCCGCGGCTGCTCAATGTCTTCGCCAGCTGGTGCGTGCCTTGCGTGCAGGAAGTGGGCGTGCTCGCCCGGCTGCGCGAGAGAGGCGTGGACATCACCGGCATCGCGATCCACGATTCCACCACAGAGGTCGCTGATTTCCTCGCCCGCAACGGCGATCCCTATGGCGCAATCGGGCTCGACAACGAGGGCCGCACGCAGGTCGCCTTCGGATCGACCGGCGTGCCGGAGACCTTCGTGATCGATGGCACCGGGCGGATCCTGTACCAGCATATCGGCGTGGTCACCGACGCCGATATTCCCAAGCTGCTCGATCTGATGAGGGAAGGACGATGAGGCGGCTGTTGATGGCGCTCGTGGCCCTGCTGCTGGCCACACCGCTCGGGGCGCAGGATCTGGCCGAGGTCTCGCTGCCCGATCCGCGGCAGGAGGCCGAGGCGGTGGCACTGATGGACACGATCCGCTGCGTCGTGTGTCAGGGTCAGCCGATTTCCGGCAGCAATGCGGGGCTGGCGGCGGATATGCGGCGGATCATCCGCGAACGGATCGCGGCCGGCGAAACGCCTGAGCAGGTGCGCGCCTGGCTGGTCGAACGCTATGGCGACTGGGTGAGCTTGCAGCCGCGTGCCAGCACCACCACCGCGCCGCTATGGCTGCTGCCGCTGCTGGCGCTGGCAGGCGGGGCGTGGATCGCATCGCGAAGGCTGCGACGGAGGGCGAGATGACCGGCTGGCTGATAGCCCTTGTCTTGGCGGGCGCGACATTTGTCTTTCTCGCAGCAGGGCGAAATCGCACACGCGACGCGCTCGAGGTCGTCGCGGCGGCGGTGGTTCTGGCGCTTGCGGGCTATGCCTGGCAGGGCAGCCCGGGAATGCCCGGACATCCCGTGAGCCCGGCGACTGGCCAAACCACGCCGAACTAGTTGATGCGCAGCGAGATCGACGTGCCCACTTCGTAATCGGGCGAATTGCTGGAGAGGCCCGCGCCGCCATATCCGGTGATCCGCCAGCGCCGCGACAAGGGAGCGCTGACCCAACCATGCAAGGTGCTGCCGGGTGCATTGCCAAAGGCGGACTGAATCCAGTCGTAATCGGCGCCCACCGCTATGCCGTCTCCAACGTCGGCGCTGGCTCCGGCATTCGCACCCCAGGTGTCGCGCACCGTCACCCGGCCATCGCCCCCCGCAAACCGTCGCCGCCCGCCCGCACGCAGCGTGAATGCGCCGATGCGCTGCGAAAGCTGCGTTCTGAGGGTCACGTCGGTGGTTCCGGTGGTCAGCCGTTCGGCTTCGGAAGCGGTGGGAAACTTGATCCGCACGTCGCTGGTCAGCGCGGTATGGCGCGCGATGTCGAAGCGATAGCCGAGCTGCAGCGAGACATCGCCCAATCCGGAGCGGTGCTGCATCGCGTACCCCGGTACATTCACCGGAGCCTCGGTCTCCCCGGCAAGCACGTCGACGATGGCGGCCGGCCCGTCGATGCTGATGAAAGAGGTCGAGAGGCGTGCGCGCCATGGGCCATGCTGCAGCCGCACCGACAAGGGCACGTAATAGACGTCGGTCGAGACCGGGCGATCATAGTCCCCGGTGGTGTACGTGAATCCGCTTTGCAGGCTGATGCGCGTCGGTGTTCGGCGTTGCGGCTTCGGGGCAGGTGCCGCCGGGTCGGCTTGAACCCGATCAGCAGGTTCCGCGTCCTGCGCAAACGCCTCTGCCGCGCAACAGCAGGCGAGCGCGATTGTCCCGATTGAGGCCAGCCTGAACCTGTTCATGGTCTGCAAGAGTCCCCTGGTGCGTGTCGACCGGTCCTGACCTCAATCGGCCCGCGCGGTCCAACCTCTTTCGAGCAGGGCTTTCTCCTTGGCCGCGCTCAAGGGGTCACCGCCATCGAGCCGGTCGTAGGCGGAATCCAGTGCCTGGGCACTGGCTCCGGCGGCGACTTCGTAGCCCGTGCTCGGCGGCCGCTTCGGCGATGCAGCATCCCAAGCGACCTCCTGTTCCGCCGTCCAGACGCCGTTGGCGCGGCAGGCAATTCCCCGGCGCCCGTCGGAGATCGCATATTCGCGGCACCAGCGGCCATCTCCGGCCGCGAAAGTGAGGACCGGCGTGATCGCCTCTCCACCCGGCAGAGGCGCCGTCTCGCCCGACGGGACCCGTTCGAGCGCTGCCAGCGTGGGCGCCTCGCCGTTCGGCGCGCGCATGGTGAAGACCACCATCAACGCTGCAAGGCTCGCCGCCATCGCGAAGCCCGCACTCCAGCGCAGGCGATCATTGTTGTTCGCCGGTGGGGGCACGATCCGTTCCAGCGGAAGCGCGGTGCCGCCCTCGGCCAGTCGGTCGAAATCCGCGCGGATCGCGCTGTCATTGGCCTGCCACTGCCGCAGCATCCCGGCGAGGTCCGGGTCCTGCTCGAGACGCGCCGCAAAAGCTGCCGCCTCCTCTCCGGCCATCTCGCCATCGAGGAAGCGCGCAAGCTGCTGCTCGAGAGTGTGGGTATACTCAGTCATCCTCGTCTCCCCTCCCCACGCTCTGGGCGATGAGGGCCCGCGCGCGCGCAATCCGGCTCATCACCGTGCCAATCGGGACGTCGAGCAATTCGGCCGCCTCCCGATAGGCATGGCCTTCGATCACGACCAGCACGAACACCTCCCGGTATTCCAGCGAAAGCGCCGCCAGTGCCTCGCTCGCGCGCGAAAGCTCGGAGCGCGCCTCGAGGATGCTGTTGCCGTCGCTGCCGGCGAGCTGGTCCGGTTCGACCTGCCCATCCGCGTTGCCGCCGCGGCTGCCCGTCTTGCGCAGGTCGTCGATCAGCAGATTGCGGGCGATCCGGTAGAGCCAGTGATCGAGCCGCGTTCCGGGCGTGAACAAGGCCTGCTTCTCCAGCGCCCGTTCGAGAGTCGATTGCAGCAAATCCTCGCCGCGGTCGCGGCTGCCTGCCAGCGCCATGCAGACGCGGCGGAGCGGACCGATCTGCTGCCGCAGTTCTTCGCGAAAGCGTGCTTGTCGGGCGTGGTCGTATGAAGACAATGATCATGCACCTGCAACGCGAAAGATGAACAATTATTCCATTGCACAGGCGATTTTCAAATCCAATGCGGCTATCGGGAATAATACCGGCATCGCGTGCGTTGCACGGGGTGGTATGGGGTGAGTCGGATTGCAGACAGCTTTCAGGTCGCTTGGCAGGATTGCCGCATTCGCGCTGGCCGCAGGGTTCCCTGCCGGGCATGCGGCACCAGCGTTCGCGCAATATGCAGGGCCTGAATTCGACGAGCCCGACGAGCCCGAACCCCCCGAAATCGAGCACCACGAGGTCGAGGAACCCGAAGTCGAGCCGCCCGAAGTCGAGGAGCACGAAGTCGAGGACCGCGACGTCGAGGAGCCCGAAATCGAGCCGCCCGAGATCGAGCAACAGGACGTCGAACAACCCGAGATCGAGCAGCCCGAGGTCGAAGGCACCGAAACTGACCAACCCGGGATCGAGGAAGACGACCAGGATCAACCCGAAATCGAAGGCCCGGACGATGGCGAGACCGTCGGCGAAAATGCCGGCGAGAACGACGACGGCGAAGAGCGTGCGGCCGAGGCGGGCGAAGATGCCGCGGAAGATGCAGCAGGCGCGGAGAACGAAACGGCGGGAGCGGACGAGATCGCCGGGTCCCCGTCGCTTGAGGAATGGCTCGTCGATGTCACGCAAGAGCAAAATCCGGAATACGACACGGACGGATTTCCCGTCCAGCGCGGCGAGATTATCGCGGCCGACCTGTCCGATGCGGCGGGAAGGCTGCTCGCCGATCACGGATTCGCTCTGATCGAAACCAGCGAGCTTTCCGCAATCGGGTTCCGTCTCACCCGGCTCGGCGTGCCCGCCGGCGAGACCGCGCTGACCGCGCTCGAGGAGGCGCGCAAGCTCGATCGCTCAGGGGTCTACGATCTCGGCCACTTCTATGCCGCGCCCTATACGGCCTCGGGTGCGGGCGGCGCTGCCGGCTCCGGAGCGCGACCTGGCCGCGGCGGCGCCGGCGCCCGCAATCTGCGCATCGGGATGATCGACAGCGGCGTCGCCGCAGGCAAAGGTGCAGCACTGGACGGCGCCGCGATCATCCAGAAGGACTTTGGCAGCCGAACGATGGTGCAGGCGACCGATCACGGCAGCGCGGTCGCGGCAATCCTCAGCCGCTTCGGAGTCCGAAGGCTGGTGGTGGCGAACGTCTTCCAGAGCGACGGGCTCGGCAATTTCACCTCGGCAGAAACCATCAGTCGGGCGCTCGACTGGCTGACAGCCGAAGGCGTGGCCGTGATCAACATCAGCCTCACCGGTCCGCGCAACCTCGTGCTCGACGCGGTGGTCGAGCGGGCGCTGAGGCGCGGCACCCTGATCGTGGCGGCAGCGGGGAACAACGGGCCGACCGCACCTCCGGCCTATCCCGCGGCCCTGCCGGGAGTGGTGGCCGTGACCGCCGTCGACGATCGACGCCGCGTCTATCGCTATGCCAATCGCGGACCCTATATCGATTTCGCCGCGCACGGCGTCCGCGTCGCGGTGCCGATGGGCGACGGGACATTGCGCGAATACACCGGAACCTCGTTTTCCGCGCCGCGCGTCGCCGCCTGGCTGGCGGCCTGCCGTGAGGACGGGCGGGAGGCGAACACCTGTCTCGCCATGCTGGAAAAGGCGGCAGTCGATCTCGGCGAACCCGGCCGTGACGAGGTCTATGGGGCAGGATACATCGATTAGCGGAGCTCGGGCCGCGCCGGGATCGCGCTAGACGAAGGCGCCCCGCGTCCTAGGCGGCGCGTCGTCGGGCCGGTCCGATGCCGCTCGAAGGTGCATTGTCCGGCCAGGCGTCGCGGCGCGCCTCTCGGGAATCATCGAACCGGAAGGCGGCCACCAGCGCCTTCAGGTCCTGCGCCTGGCGCGAGAGGCCGCTGGCCGCCGCGGTGGCCTGTTCGACCATTGCGGCATTCTGCTGGGTCATCCGGTCCATCTCGCGCGCGGCGCTGCCGATCTGCTCGATATTGTCCGCCTGCACCGCCGAGGCTTGCGCGATGGCGCGAATGTGCTCGCTGGTGTGGGCGACGTTGGCAAGGATGCTGCGGAAGGATGCGCCCGTCCTGTCGACCAGCTCCACGCCGCGTTCGACCTGCTGGGTGCTGGTCGTGATCAGCGCGGTGATCTCGTTGGCGGCCTCGGCGCTGCGCTGCGCCAGTTCGCGCACTTCGTTGGCGACGACCGCGAAGCCCTTCCCCGCCTCGCCCGCACGCGCAGCTTCGACCCCGGCGTTGAGCGCGAGCAAATTGGTCTGGAACGCGATGCCCTCGATCAGGCTGATGATCTTCGAGACTTCCTGCGAGGATTGCTCGATCCCGCTCATCGTCTCCATCGCCTGCCGCACGATATCGCTGCCGTTGGTGACGTGATCATGCGTCTGTGCGACGGTCTGTTCGGCTTCCTTCACGCTGTCGGCGGTGTTGCGCACGCCCCGGGCGATCTCGTCCATCGAGGCGGTGGTCTCCTCGACCCGTGCGGCCTGAAGTTCGTTGCGCTGCGCAAGATCGTTGGACGCGGCATGGATTTCGTTGGCGCCGTCGGCCACCCCCTCGGCAGAGCTCACCACGGTGCCGATCACCTGCGCCAGTTCGTGGGCGGTGCGATTGAAGTTTTCGCGCAGGGCCTCGTATTCCTGTGCAAAGGGCGTGGCGATGCGACAGGTCAGATCGCGTTCGGCGAGCGCCTTGAGCCCATCCGCCAGCTCGCCGACCACCACCTGCTGCGCCCTGTCGGCCTCCTCTTTGGCAAGCGCGGCCTGCCGGAACAATTCCGCGGCGCGGGCGATCGCGCCGATTTCATCGTCGGCCAGCGAATCCTCCACCGCGGTGGCATAGTCGCCTGAAGACATCGCCTCGAGCCGCGCGGCGAGTGCCACAAGCCGGTCGACGATGATCTTGCGGGTCATGTGCGCCATCCCGGCCAGCACGACGAGCGACAGCACCGTGAAGCACGCGAGGAGAATCCCGGTGCTCGATTGCGCCGCCGCGTTGCGTGCAGCGAGAAGCCCCTCGAAGGTCAGGCCGATCGCTTCCATCGACTTCTCGAGCGCTGCGAACTTCTCGTTGAAGCGCGGGAACAGGGCCTCTGCGGCACCCCGGTCGCGCGCGGCGGCGGCGACCATTCGCCGGCTGATCGCGACATAGGCCTCGACATCCTCGGCGGCCTTGGCGATCTGCTCGCGCAGCTGCGGATCGTCCGCATCCTTGCGGTTCTCCGCCATGATCCTGCGGAAGGTTTCGGCATATTCCTCGAGATCCTCACGCGCCGCGCGGACCTGCGCGCCCTTTCCGGTCGAGGCGCCATAGAGCGCCGCGTAGACCGTTCCGCGGATCGCGTCGTGCATCATGTCGCCGACCATGTGGTTGCGCAGCATCCCGACCAGGGCCTCGCCTTCGGAATCGTTCAGCATGCGGCTGTGATCGCGCCACGCCGTGGCTGCGGTCTGCACCAGGGTGAGGCCGAACAGCACCGCGGCAAGGACGAATGCGCGCTTCTTGATGGTCATGATGGGGGTTCCCCTGTCTGAAAGGCTTCCGGTCACCAGGCTGATCCGGTCGCAAGGATGAAACGCAGGCCGAGGACCACCGCATCGCGCGCGCCCTCGCCGCGTGCCGAATTGCGGACATATTGGGCATCGCCCTGCACGGTCAGCCACGGCGCCAGCGTGTCGGCCAAGGTGATCTCGAACCCGGTTTCGCGGCCGCTGCGCTCAATGCCTGCATCGGCCTCGTTGCGGCGGAACTTGCCCGTCAGGAAAGCCTGATTGGCTCCCAAGGAAAACTGGCTGCTTGGGCGCCCGGGAAGCACGCGGTCGATCAGCACCCCGGCCTGCCAACCGCCCGAGTAGGGCGTGGTGTCGCCGTCCGAGATGCCCGCGCGCGCGAACATGCTGGCGTCCCGATCGCCGCGCGCCAGCGGCCATTCGAGCAGCAGGTAGGCGCCTTGCGCGCGTCGGCGCAGCGGTTCTCCCGCCTCGTCCACAAGCCGGATGTCGTCCTGCCGCCGCGTGTAGGTCCACGCGCCCAGCGCGACTTTCCCGAACCGGGTCACACCCGCCTCGCCGATCAGCAGCGCGCCTTCGTCGAAGACGGGAGCCATCCCGCCGCGGTCGCCAAGCACCCCGGCCTCGGCGTTGACGACCGCAAAGGCGGTGTAGGTATCGGGCGCGGGCTGCGCGCGAAACATCGCGGTCAGCGCCGTCGAGGGGAAGATCGCCGGACCGTTGGGGCCGGTGGCCGCCAGCTCCGAACCGATTCCAAAGGCCGGAGCAAGCAGCAGCCCCGCGGCATCATTGGCATAAAACTGCGCGTTGAGGTCGATGAAGCCGGCGCTCAGCGTCACGGGCAGTTCGGCGAGTTGCTGCGTCAGGTAGAACTGGTAGAGCTTCACACGGTTCTGCGAGACTTCGGCATTATCTATGCCCTGCAAGGTCCCTGCCAGCAGGTTGGGTTGGCCCCCGGTTCCGGCGATCACCTCGCCCACCAGTCGAGCCCCGCGCCAGCCGGTCGCGGCGTCGAGATCGAGCTCCCCGGTGATGCTCAGCAGATCGACATGGCGCACCCCTTCGCCCTCGCCTTGCGCGACGCCTACCAGATCGAGCACGTACTCGCTCTCCAGGGTGAAGACGGGCGCGCCGTCTTCGGCGTCCTGCGCGCATGCCGCGGCCGGGAGTGCGAAACACATCGCCAGCAAGGCGATGCCGCGGCCCGCCTGCGCGGAAAACCGGCTCGCCAGGCCGACGGAGCGTTCACCTTCCAATCCGCTTCGCATTGCTGTCACCTCGTTCCAGCAGAGGCGGGGCACACCCGGCGTGGGTCGCGGTCTGCTGCAAACTGGACCTAACCGGGCAACCGCTGAGGCGAGATGACCCGCCCCATCAGGAAACACGCCTAAGCGTCGGGATGCGAGCGATTGCGGGGCGGGCCGAGCCTTGGCCGCAAGGCGCGTTCCGGGTGGGGCGCGAGGTGCGATCGGCGGGAACTGCTGCGCCTCGTCCGCCGCGCCCGTCGCTCTGCCGCAGGCGCTGGAACATGCCGCCGCTTCTTCGTCTTGGCCTGCCCATGCAAGGCGACTCGATCGAAAGCCCCGCCCCCGCGCAGCCCCCCGCCCCCGCGCAGAGCTTTGCGGAAGCCTGCGCGCCGCCGTGGGACCTGCTTGTCACCGAGGGTCCGGTGCTGGTCACCGCGATCCACGCAGGCCACACCATCCGCCCCTCGCTGCGCCCCTACCTCGCGCTCGGCGAGAGCGAGCGCCTGCGCGAGGAGGACCCGCTCACCGACTATTTCCTGCCCGCGGGCGACACGATCCTGCGTGCCAACCGCTCGCGCTTCGAATGCGATCTCAACCGCCCCGAGGACCAGTGCATCACCGCCGATCCGCAGGCCACATGGGGCCTCAAGGTGTGGGACGAGAGCCTCCCCGAGCGCGAGATCGCGGCCAGCCGGGCGATCCACCGCGCCTTCTACAAGCTGATGGCCGACCGCGTCGAAGCGATGATCGACACGCACGGCGAGGTGCTGGTGCTCGACCTGCACAGCTACAATCATCGCCGGGAAGGGCTCGATGGCGCGCCCGCACCGCAGGCGGGCAATCCCGACATCGACCTTGGCGCGACCACGCTCGACCACGAGGAGCACGGCGGGCTGCTCGCCGCGCTCGGCGAAGGGCTCGCCTCCTGTCCGCTGGCCGGCGCCATGCCCGACGTGCGGGTCAATGTGCGCTGGGAGGACGGCGGGCACTTTCCCGAATGGCTCCACGCCACCTACGGCGCCAAGGCCTGCGTGATCACGCTTGAATACAAGAAAGTGTTCATGGACGAATGGACCGGCACCGCCGACATCCTCGCGCTCCAGGACCTGCGCGAAGGCTTCCACGCGGGGCTCGCTCGCGCGCGGGAATGGCTGGCGGCGCGGGCATGAACCAGCCGCAGCGCGAGGAGTCGGCCCCGCCGCCGGGCCTGTGCGAAGCCGCGGTCACCGTCGACCGCGCGCTTGCCCGGATGGACGCTGAGGTCGACTGGCTCGCCCGCCTCACCCCGGTCAACGTCGCCGAAATCTGGGAGGGCTTCACCGCTTCCAACTACCGCGAAATGCCCGACAGCCGCTTTGCCGAGGGGCTCGAGCGCGACGCGCCGGTCCTGCGCAAGGCGCTGTTCGCGCTGCCGGTCGAGCGGATCGAGAACCACCTGGTCCAGGCGCTGCTGCTCGAGAAGCAGCGCGAGATCGACCGCCAGATCGAACTCGTCACGATGCGCGGGAAGGCCGGGTTCATCCTCGCCAGCATGGACCTGTTCGGCCATGCCAGCGCGCGCCTGCTGGCCCGTGCGCGCGAGGTGCTGGACAAGGTGCCGGTGTTCCCCGACGACCCCTGCGACGCGGGAGCCGAGGAGACCGCCGCCGCCGCACGCGCCGAGGTCGCCCGCTACCGCCGCGCGCGGCCCGGTTTTGCCTGCGAGGTGATCGTCGATCCGCATCCCGGCGTCTCGCTCTATGTCTCGCAGGGCAATCTCCACATCGCCTCGGACTACGCCACCCCGGCTGCGCGCATCGACCCGTTGCTCCAGCACGAGATCGGCACCCACGCGGTGAGCCGCCACAATGGCAGGCGCCAACCGCTGCGGGTGCTCGCCGGCGGCCTCGCCGATTACGACGAGTTGCAGGAGGGCCTCGCGGTTCTCGCCGAATATCTCGCCGGCTACCTCCCCGCCGAGCGCCTGCGCACCCTCGCGGCGCGGGTGATCGCCGCCGACATGGCGGTGAGGCAGGCCAAGGGCCCGGAGATCTTTGCCTGCCTTGTCGAGGAACACGCCATCACGCACGAGACCGCCTTCGACACCGCGCTGCGCGCCAAGCGCGGCGGCGGGCTGACCAAGGATGCGCTCTACTTGAAGGGCCTCGCCGAGCTGCTCGCCTATATCCACGCCGACGGCGATCTCGAGGTGCTGATGCTCGGCAAGTTCGCGCTGAAGCACCTGCACACGATCCGCGAGCTGCTTGGCCAAGGCGTGCTCGAAGGTCCCGACATCATTCCCGCCTTCCTCACCGAGCCCGCGGCCCGTGCCCGCCTCGCCGGGGCCCGCAAGACCCCGCTCGCCGCCCTCTACCAGGAAAGACCCGCAGCATGACCGACACGCGCCCCGACCCACGCATCGCCATCGCCTTCGTCGTCAACGACATCGCCACCGAGAAGGACGACTATTCGACCATCCGCCTCGCCCGCAAGGCCGCCGCGCGCGGGCACCGCGTGGCGCTGATCGGCCTCGACGATTTCATCTACGACTGGCAGGACGGCATCTGCGCGATGGCGACCCTGAGCGCCGCCGAGGAATTCGCCGACGATACTGCCTACCTCGCCCACCTTCAGGACGAAAGCCGCGGACGCGAGCGCATCCGGCTGGCCGAATACGACATCCTGATGCTGCGCAGCGACCCGGCCGAAGAGCTCACCACGCGCAGCTGGGCGCCCTCCTCCAGCCTGCTGTTCTCGCAGCTCGCCGCGCTCGGCGACACCATCGTGCTCAACGATCCGCGCCACCTCACCGATGCGGTCAACAAGACCTATTTCCAGTTCTTCCCCGAGGCCGTGCGCCCCGCCACCACAATCACCTGCCAGACCGAAGAGGTGCGCCGTTTCCTCGAGGCGCACGGCGGCAAGGGCGTGATCAAGCCGCTGCAGGGATCGGGCGGACAGGGGGTGTTCGTGATCGACGACAACAACCGCCAGAACCTCAATCAGATCGTCGAGGCGGTGACGCGCGACGGCTATGCCATCGTGCAGGAATATCTCCCCGCCGCCGCCGAGGGCGATCTCAGGATGATCACGCTCAACGGCCGGCCGCTCAAGGTCGAGGACACCTATGCCTGCATGCACCGCTTCAGCCAGACCGACGACCACCGCTCGAACATCTCCGCGGGCGGCGCGGTCGAGATGGCCGTGCCCGACGAAGCCGCGCTCAGGATCGCCGAAATCGTCGGGCCGAAACTCATCAACGACGGGATGTATTTCGCCGGGCTCGACATCGCCGGTGACAAGATGATGGAGGTCAATGTCGACACGCCCGGCGGCCTCAATTTCATCGACGACATGAGCGGCATCGACTTCTCGGGCGTGGTGATCGGCGATCTCGAACGCAAGGTGCGGCTGCGGCGGCAATACGGGGGCACGCTCGACAACCGGCTGCTGGCGATGATCTGAGGCAGGCGCTCAGCGCCCAGCCCCCGCTCCTTCCGCGCGCCACACGCGAAAGGCGCGCACCCGCATCGTTCCGCTGCCGCCGGTGTAGTCGCCCTGACGCTTCACCGCGACGTTCATCAGCGGGAACCAGGTCGTGCCGCGGAACGGGTTGACCGCCTGATAGACTTCCCTGCCGTCGACGAACCAGGTCAGGAAATCGGGCGCGATGTCGACTGCGTAGCGGTGATAGGCCCAGTCGAACCCGCCCACCCCGTAAGCGCGCCGCGCATCGACGCGGAAGGGCGCGGTGAAGCTGCGCCGTCCTTTCGTTCCGCCGTGAAGATTGGCGCTGAAATCGGTCGCGAAGTTCCAGTCCTTCGCATAGCCGAAGCCCTCATAGACGTCGATCTCGGGGGGCCAGCCGCTGGTCGGCAGCAGCCACAGCGCGGGCCATGCGCCGCGCCGATCGGGCATCTGCGCCTCCCATTCATATTGCCCGTAGCGGATCTGCGTCTTCGGCATCCGCTCGCCGGTCAACACCGCGGCGCCGTGGCGCCACACTGTGCCCCCGTAGGGGATCAGCGAGGCAAGCTGCTGGCTGTGCAGCGCGAGTGCGCCGTCTTCGCGGGTGATCGGCGGTTGCGGGGCGCGGTGCCTGTCGGGATCGAGATAGAGACCGGTCTCGGCATTGCCGGTCTGGGTGCGCCCGTGCGGCAGGCGGGTGGAGAAGGTGCCCGGACCGCCGCGATCGCTCCACCGCGCGCGCGCCGGATCGAGCCGATAGACCAGCTTGCCCGATGGCGCAAAGCGGCGCGGGGCGCGGAACCCTTCGGTGATGGCGCGCCCCGGCTTCGCGCCGGGGACGGCCCGGATCACGCCCTCGCCATCCGCCACGCCGCCACCGGCGACGCCCTGCGGCAAGATCAGCGAGAAATGCTCGCCCGCGTCGAGGTCGCGGAGCGGCACTGTCACGGTCCGGGTCGGAGGATCCCCGGGGCGGAACACCACGACCGCCTCGACCCGTGCGAAATCGCGGCCTTCGATGGCGCGTCCCTTGCCATTGCCGTTGCGCGTGAGGACTCGCGCCAGGACGGTGTTGGGCGTCTTGCGGTCGAGGCTGATCGGCACGTAGGCCGCGCGCGCGCCGGGCGGCACCCGGACATCTCCGATCCGCAGCTTCGCCCGCGCGGGATAGGCGGTGCCCGCGGCGAAATCGAAGCCGGAAAGGGTCTCTTCGCCGGTCGCCGCCACGGCTTGGGGAACCGCTTCGCCGCCGTCGCCGCAGCTCGCGAGCAGCAGCGTTGCTGCCGCGGCAAGGCAGCACCACGCCTGCGAATGCCTGCCCGCGCGGCTCATTCCCCTGCCCTCCCCGAAGCGCGGCGCAACGCCTCGCTGGCGAACATCCGTGCCACCTCGCGTGCGTATTCGGGCGTTCGGGCCGGGCCTGCGGGAGCGCTGCACATCGCCCACAGGATCGTGCGGCGGCGCGGCCAGCGGGTGCCTGCGCCCTCGGGATCGAACACCATCGCGCGCAGCGCCTCGGGCTCGGCCCAATCCGGCAGCGCGCGGCGTCGAAGAGGAGGCGGCAGCGGCAGCTCGAGGCCGAACAACGCCTCGGCCAGCGTCACTGCCAGGGCCGCCGTCCCTGCCAGCCCCTGCGCACATGCGAGAGCGGCGAAGGCGTTCCGCTCCTCCTGCGGCAGGCGCAGCAGCCCGTCGGCCAGATCATAGGCATAACGCGCGGACAGGCGCCTGTGGGTGAACTCCTTCACGAAATTGAGCGTGGCGATGAGCAGCGACTGGGCCGGCGTGGGCACACAAATCGCGACCTCGCCGAGCTGCTCGCGCGCCGAACCTGCAAGAAACGCGTCGAGGTCGCGCGGCGGCGGACAGCCGGGCTGTTGCAGCCGGTGGTGGAGATCGATCACGCCGCCTTCGGGGTGCGTGAGGTGCACCTCGCCCAGCGCCCGCGTCCACCACGGCGAAGTCTCTGCGCGGCGCAGGAAGCCGTTCGCCTCGAGAACGCCGAGCGCCGCGGTGAACTGGCTCCGCGCCACGAGAAGATCGAGGTCGCCCGAGCGGAAGAAGAACGGATCGCCGTGGAGCTGGCGGTGCTGGAACGGCCCCTTGAAGGCGAGCGCCGCGATCCCCGCGCGCTCGAGGATCGGGAAGGCCATGCGCGCAAGGCCGAGAACCCGCCCATTGCTGATCATCGCGCGGCCTTTCGCGCCCCGCGCCGTGGCGGCAAAGTCCTGTGGCAGTTCGCAGCCCAGCGCGCAGACCGACCACAACCTCGCACGCCCCGCCAATTCGGCAAACCGGTCAAGAACGTCGGCGGACAGATCGAGCGTGATCCGCCCGCCCGGCGCGCCCGTTAGTCCGGCTCGGCAAACAGCGGCCAACACGGCGATCAGCGCGCTATCGGAGCCCGCGCCCGAACCTGTCGCGCTCCCCGAACAAAACCCGGCGGAAGGGTTTCTATCTTGGGTGAATGCAGCGTTCACGCGCAATCCCCACGGATGAATGGTCGCTGTTCCTCATGGGAACCGCGATAGGGACGCTCGCGGCGAATTACATAACGTGCTTTAAATCGGGGGGCTAAGCCTCTTGAAAACAGGCGTTCTATTCTTCTCGCGATGTCCCGCGCACCGTCGCACCGTTCGGGTGCGTGGTGATGCAGTACTGCAAAAGGAGAAAGCTATGAGCGCAAAGACCTACTCGGCCCCGATGCTCGACGAGATCGGGACCTTCGAGAAGCTGACCCAGGCGGCCGGTTGCCCCGATGCGATCGACGCAACCTTCCCGGCAGGCACCCCGTTCGGGGATCTGACCTGCGGGCCTGAGGACGGCATGTCCTGATCGTGACGTGGCAGGGGGCGGTTTCGCAACGCCGGGATCCCACGGCGCGCGCGGTCGTCCCTTGCCGCTCCCCGCTTGGGGGGAAGACAGGTGCCCGCCCGGTCCGGGGGCACCCTGCACAGGGGTAGGACAATGGACAGAATCGATCCGGCGACGATGGTCGCCAGCGACCCGGACGTGGTCGGCTGCGAGCTCGGCGAGGGCGCGGCCCTGCTGAACCTTCGCTCCAACATCTATTACAGCCTCAACGAGGTTGGCGCCTTCGTCTGGGACGAAATGGCGCAGCAGCCCGTCGCCTTCGCGCGGCTGGTCGACCGGGTGTGCGACACCTACGACGCACCCGCAGAGCGGGTCGAGGAGGATCTGGCGCGGCTGGTGTGCCGGATGGACGCGGCCGGGCTGGTGCGATGCACCCGGCGGTGAGCCGCAATCCGGCCCGGGTGCCGCGGCTGCGGGCGCTGCGCGAGGAGGCGAAATGCCTGTTCGCGCTCGCGTTCATGCGACTGGCGCTGAGCCTTGCAGGCTATGCCGCGATCCGTCGCCACATCCCGCCGGCCACGCCCTCGCCCGAGGCGCATTTCTACGCCCGCCAGCTGGCGCGGCGGATCGAACGACGCGCGCGGCTGGTCCCCGGGGCGAGCTGCCTGACGCAGGCGCTCGCGCTGCAATGGCTGCTCGCCCGCGCCGGTCATGCCAGCGAGATCGCGATCGGGGTAAGGCAGGAACCGGGCGGGACGTTCCGCGCCCATGCCTGGGTGACCTGCAATACCCGCATCGTGCTCGGTGCGGCGACCACCCGGCTGGCGGACTTCACGCCCATCGCGGAGCGGGGCTGATGCGCGCCGCCGCGATCGCTGGGGCCGTGCGCGGTGGCGGCGAGGCGGTCTCGCTTCCCGGTGCTTACCGCTGCGAACCGGGGCTTGCCGTGCTGGCCGATGCCCGTCTCGACAATCGCGCGGCGCTCGCGCAGCGGCTCGGGTTGGCTCCGCAGGCCTGCCCGGGCGAACTGATCGCCGCCGCCTATCGCCGATGGGGTGACGAATGCATCACGCGGCTGGAGGGCGATTTCGCCTTCGCCGTGTGGGATGCGCCGCGCCGCCGCCTCCTGCTCGGGCGCGATCGCATGGGGGTGCGGCCGCTCTATTGGAGCCTCGCGGGCGGCCGCCTGCGCTTTGCGCAGGACGCAGCCGGGGCGCTGCCCGGCTCCGAGGCCGATATCCGCTGCGAGGCCATGGCCGATTTCCTTTACGGACGCGTGCTCGATGCCGAGGGCACCTGGTTCGCCGGGGTCGAACGCCTGCCCGCGGCGCACCTGCTGATCTTCGAGGAGGGCGCGGCGCGCACCAAGCGGTATTACACGATCGCGCCCGCCCCGCCCGAGCCCGGACACGATCCGGCCGAGACCCTGCGCGCCCTGCTGGGCGAAGCGATCGCCCGCCGCACCGCCGGCGCCGCGAAGGTCGGCGCGCTGCTCAGCGGGGGCCTCGATTCCTCCTCCATCGCCTGCCTGCTGCGCGACCAGCGCATTTCCCGCGGCGAGGCGCCCCTGCCGGTCTTCGCGATGATGTTCCGCGAGCCGGCGCAGAGCAACGAGCGCGCCCATTTCGACGCGGTGGTCGCCACCGGCGGGTTCGATCCCGTCGTGATCGAGATGGACGGCTACGACCCGCTTGCGGGCTTCGAAGGCCTGCTCGCCGATCTCGGCGGGCCGACGCTGTCGCCCAATCTTGCCTGCCTGCGTCCGGTTGTCGCCGCGGCGGCGCAGCGCGGCGTCGAGGTGCTTTTCGACGGCCACGGCGGCGACGAGGTGGTGAGCCACGGCTATGGCCTGCTGGACGAGCTCGCCGCGCGCGGGGCGTGGCGGGCGCTGCTGCGCGAGGCCAGGGGCGCGGCAGACAATTACGGACGCTCGCGACTGGTGCTTGCCCGCCGCGTGGCGGCCCGCCAGCAGCGCCGCGACGCAAGGCTGATCGCGCGCCTGCTCGCCCCCTTCGACCGCGAGACGGCCCATTCCGCAAACGCGCCCGCGCACCTCCTTTCCGATGAGCTCGTGGCCGAAAGCCGCCTCAGGGAGCGGCTGCGCGCCTTCGCCAAGCCCGAGACCGCGGCCGGCGAACAGGCGCAGCACCGCGCGGTGCTGTCCGACCCGCTCCAGCCCTATGCCTTCGAGGTCCACGCCGCCTTCTACGCTTCGCTGGGCGTCGCCGCGCGCTACCCCTTCTGGGATCGGCAGGTGGTGGAGTTCTGCCTCGGCCTGCCGGCAGAGGAAAAGCTCGCCAACGGATGGTCGCGGCTGGTGCTGCGCCGCGCAATGACGGGGATCGTGCCCGCCAGCGTGCTCGCGCGGCGCGACAAGATCGACTTCACCGTTCACCTTGCACGCGGGCTCGTGCGCCACCATCGCGCGCGGATCGAGGCGCTGCTCGGCGATCCCGCCGGTCCGCTCGCGCCGTTCATCGACCGGGAGAAGGCGACGCGCCTGTTCGCCGCCATCGCCGCCGATCCCGACGCCGCCCCGGGCCGCGCGGTGCAGATGGTGTGGCGCGCGGTGGCGATGGGCATCTGGCTCGAAACCCGCGCCGCCGCCGAGGCGCCTACGCATCGCGAAGAGGTGGCGGCATGAGCGCGCGCCCCGAAAGCCTTCGCGCCGAACAGACGAGCAGGGCCGTCCACCACTACCGCGCATTCGGTCTGGCAATCGCCAGCGACCTCGCGTTGCCCGAACTGCTCCCCGCGCCCGAGGGGCCGGCCGACCTCACCATCCGGATCGTCGACACCGGCCGGACCTTCCCTGCGCTCGACGCGCCGGGCGAGTTTCGTTTCGGCGACGCGGAGTGCTTTCTCCTCTACCCGCAGATCGGCGCGTTCCGGGTGTGCGCGCCCGACCTTATCGAGGTCGAGCCGCGCGCCGGGGTCGAGCCCGCGCTGATCGGATTTCCGCTGCTCGGTCCGGTCATGGCGCTGCTGCTCCAGGCGCGCGGCTTCTTTCTGCTGCACGGCAGCGCGCTGGCGGTGAACGGGAAGGCCTGCGGTTTTCTCGGCGACAAGGGCGCGGGCAAGTCGACCACCGCAGGGGCCTTCCTGCGCGCCGGACATGGCCTCATCACCGACGACATCATCGCGATCGCCGGGCTGGAGAGCGGCCCGGGGCACATCCAGCCCGCCTTCCCGCAGGTCAAGCTCACCCGAGCCGCCTCAGCGGCGCTCGCCTCGGTGGACCTCGCGGAGCGGCCGGGGGTTCCCTATGTCCGCGAGAAGCAGCGCTATCTGCTCGAGGCCGGGTTCGCCGAAGAGACGCTCGCGCCGGGCCATTTCTTCCTCCTCAAGCGCGGCGAGAGGCTGGGGCTCGAATGGCTCGACGCACCGCTGCGGATGAAGGCCTTCCTGCGCTTTTCCTACGGCACGCGCTTCGGCATGCGGGCAATTACCCCCGCAATCGCCGCACGCCACGCGCGCCAGTGCACGGGCCTCGCAAACCGCGCGAAGGCCGCGATCCTGACCGTCCCCGACGATCTTGCCGCCCTCGGCGAGGTGGTCGACTTCGTCGCCGCGGCGATCGGGGACTAGGCGCGTGGAGAGCCCCGCCCGCCCCGGCCAGATGGCCGCGCTCGCCCGCTTCGCGCGCTTTCTCGCCAAGGGCGGCGGGCGGCGCTTCGCCTTCGCGCTGGGCCTGCTGGTGCTGGGCGGGCTGACCGAGGGCGTCTCGATCCTGCTGGTCATCCCGCTGCTTTCGCTCGCCGGGCGCGATGCAGGTGCAGGCTTGCCCCTGCCCGACTGGATACCCGGCGACCTCCATGTCAGCCTCGCCGCCGCGCTTGCCGGACTGGTCGGTCTGATCGCGCTTCACGGCTTCTTCACCCGCGCCAAGAACATCTACCTCGCCGACCTGCTGTTCGACCTGCTCAACCGCCTCCGGCTCGACCTGTTCGCAGCCATCGGGGCGCTGCGCTGGGACCACCTCGCGCGGCACCGCCCTTCGGATCTTCATCACCTGCTGACCGGCGATGTCGAGCGCATCTATGCGGCGGCGATGGCGGTGATGATGCTGCTGCAGGCGGGCATCTTGCTGGTCATCTACCTCGCGGTGGCGTGGATCATCTCGCCCGCCATGATGCTGGCCGCCGGTGCGCTCGGGCTGGCGATCCTCGGCATCCTCACCCCGCTGCGCCGCCGCGCGACGCGCTTCGGGCTCGAACGCACGGTCAACAAGCGCGACCAGTACCGCACCGTCTCGGAGTTCCTCGGCGGCCTCAAGACCGCCAAGATCCACGGCGCGGAAGGCGCCTTCGAACAGCGGCTCGCCGAGAACCTCGCCAAGGTTCACGACGAGGCGGTGGGCTACATGCGGCTGACCTCGCTCGGCACGATCGTCTCGCAGCTGGTGAGCGCTGTGGCGGTCGCGGCGCTGGTGCTCGCCGGAGTGGAGATGCTCGGCCTCGCCCTGCCCGAGCTGGTCGCCTTCCTGCTGCTGCTGATGCGCATCGCGCCGCGCTTCACCGGCATGCAGACGCAGAGCCAGCAACTGCTGGTGAACCTCACCGTCTTCACCGACGTGGAAGCCTTCCGCGCCCGGTGCGCGGCGGAAGCCGAAGCACCCGGCACCCGCGCCGCCGAGCCGCTGCCGCTGCGCTCGGAACTGCGCTGCGAGGGCGTCTCCTATGCCTATGCCGGGGCCGGCGGCACGCCGGCGCTCGACGCCATCGACCTCGTCATCCCCGCCGGTGCGGTGACCGCGCTGGTCGGCCCTTCGGGCAGCGGCAAGAGCACGGCGGCAGACCTGCTGTGCGGGCTGCTGGTGCCGCAATCGGGCACCATTCGCATCGACGGCGCCCCGCTCACCGCCGAGCGCGCGCGGCACTGGCGGGCGAGCATCGCCTACGTCCCGCAGGAGCCCTTCCTGCTCGCCGGCGATGTCGCCGACAATCTTCGCCTCGGACGGCCCGAAGCGGGCGAGGCGGAATTGTGGGCCGCGCTCGAGGCTGCAGGCGCGGCTGGCTTCGTGCGCCGCCTGCCGCAGGGGATCGCCACCCCCCTCGGCGAGAACGGCAGTCGCCTTTCGGGCGGGCAGCGCCAGCGCCTTGCGCTGGCCCGCGCGCTGGCGATGAAGCCGCAACTTCTGGTGCTCGACGAAGCCACCAGCGCGCTCGACTGGGAGAGCCAGGCGGCGATCACCCGCGCCATCGCGGCGCTGCGCGGAAAGGTGACCGTGCTGGTGATCGCGCACCGGCTCGCGATGGTCGCGCTCGCCGATCAGGTGATCGCGCTGCGCGACGGGCGGGTGATCGAGGCGGGCAGCTTCGCCGCGCTTTCGCGGGGGGATGGTCCCGTCGCAAGGCTGGTCGCCGCCGAGGCGAGCGGCGGGCACGACGCGCCGGAACCCGCGTGCGATGAAAACCTAACACACGTCAGTGTCTCGCCGCGTCCGCCGGCCAAAGCCGTAGCGAACCAGAGGGGATAGGAATGCACCATCTCGCCGCCACTTCCCGGCTTAGCGCCTTCGCCGGCCTGCTGCTCGCAGGGGCCGCCGCCAACGCGCAGAGCGTCCAGGGCGCCCCGCCCAGCCCCTCCGAGCGCGAGCAGAAGGATTACGAGCCGGTCGGAGGGCGGATCGGCAGCTTCTTCCTCTATCCGAGCGCCGAGGCGCGGATCGAGTACGACGACAACATCCTCGCCCTGCCCGACAACGGCGACGGCGATGTCGAGCTCACCTTGCGCGGACAGGTGGCGCTGAAATCGCGCTGGAAGCGCCACAGCCTGGAAGGCGAGGCCTATATCCAGCAGAGCTACCACGGCAAGTTCGAGACCGAGGACGTGATGGAGGGCGGCGCGCGGCTGCGCGGGCGGCTCGACATCGACCGCGACACCTCGGCGCGCCTGATCGCTTCGCTCGATTCGCTGGCGGAGAACCGCGCCAACATCACCAGCGCGCGGGACGCCCGGCGGCCGACCCGCTATCGCCGCGCCGACGCGCTGCTCTCGGTGGCGCGCGACACGGGGCCGGTGCAGCTGATCGGCGATGCCCAGATCGTGGTGCTCGATTTCGATGACGCCGTCGCGTCGGACGGCAGCGTGCTCGAACAGGACTTCCGCGATTCGCTCTACCTGCGCGGCGCGCTGACCGCGCTGGTCGATGTCTCGCCGCGCGTTTCGGCGCTGTTGCGCGGGCAGGTCGACCGGCTGCACTACACCGGCACGCCCGCCACCCCCGATCCCTTCGACCGCGACACGACCGGCTATGCGGTCGAAGCGGGCCTCCGGGTCGAACTCACCAACCTGCTGTTCGGGCAGGTGCGCGCAGGCGTGCTGCACCGCGAGGTCGACGGTCCGTCCGCCAAGGGACTGACCGGCTTGTCCTTCGGGGCCGACCTTACCTGGAACCTCACCCCGCTCACCACCGTCAAGCTGCTCGCGGACAGGCAGGTCGAGGAGGGCGGGTCGCAGCTGGTGAGCGGCAATGTCCGCAGCCAGGTGCGCGTCGAGGCCGAGCACGAATTGTTGCGCAACGTCATTCTCGAGGCGCGCGCCGGCTATGCGCGGATCGACACGGTCGGGCAGGTCGATACCAGCGCCGACGAATACACGCTGATGGTCGGCGCGACCTGGAAGCTCGACCGCAACTTCCGCGTCTTCGCCCGCGCCGACCGCTTCCAGCGCTTTGCCGACAACGACTTCTTCCGCGAGTTTACCCGCAACCGGGTGAGCGCCGGGGTGCGGGTGGTGTTCTGACACCGCCCGCGGCGCCGAGCGCGCCTCAATCGACGTAATAGCCCGCGAACTTGTCCTGATAGGAATAGACGTCCTGCTGGCCGGTGCTGCCGTATTTGCGCACGTCCACCCGGGTCAGGGCCACGCCTGCCAGATCGGCCTCCGCGGCGAGCAGCAGGTCGGCGGCGGTCGCGGCCGCCTTGATCGAGGTGTCGCGCCACCGCGCCAGCATCACCGTGCGATCGACCCGCGCCGCAATCAGGCGGGTTTCGGCAACGCCCAGCACCGGCGCGGTGTCGAGCACCACCACGTCGAAGCGCAAGCCCAGCTCGGCGAGCAGCTCAGACAGCGGCACCGTCACGAACAATTCGCGCCCGTCGAGGTCGGCCTGGCGCGAGCCGAGCACGGCAAGGCCGGTCTCGTCCTCCACCGCCAGCGCCTGGGCGAGCGGAATCTCGCGGCGCAGGTAGCGGCCGAAACCGTCCCACTCCTCGGGCAGCAGCGTGTTGCTGACCGCACGGCGGCGCGAATCGCAATCGACCAGCACGGTGCGCACGCCTGAATCCGCGAGCAGCCTTGCAAGGCAGATCGCCGTGGTCGACTTTCCTTCGCGCGGGAGCGCCGAGGTCACCGCGATGCTGCGCGGCGCTCCGCCCGCCCCCAGCAGCAGCGCGTTCTTGAGCGCGCGGATTGCCTCGGTGAACTTGGACTGCGGATGGGCGAGCAGGTATTCCTCGGGCGCGGTTCCGCGCGCGGCGCGTTTGACGGTGCTGGCAAGCTCGGGCACCGCGCCGAGATAGGCCAGCCCGAGCCGCCGTTCGACATCGCTGCGGGTGCGGATCCGGGCGTCGAGATATTCGGCCACCGCGATTGCCACCATCCCGAGGATCAGCGCGAGCGTCAGGCCACCCACCGCGGCCAGTGGATAGCTCGGCGAGGAGGGGAAGCGCGGCACCCGCGCGAGTGTCTCGATCGAGGCGTCGGGGCGGATCAGGCCCGATTGCGCCTCGACGTCCTGCGAGCGCTTGAGGAAGGTCTCGTAGATCTGCCGCGCAGCCTCGGCATCGCGTTCGAGCTGGAGGTAGCCGGCCTGTGCGGCGTTGTTCGACGCCAGCGTCCCCTCGGCGCGGCGCTGGCTGGCCTCGAGCGAGGCGAGCCGCGAGCGCGCCGCCTCGGCATCGGATTCGAGCGAGGACAACACGCGGTCGATCTGCTGCTGGATCTGCGCGCGGATATCGGCGAGCTCGTCCTTCGCGCGGACCAGTTCGGGGTGACGGTCGCCAAGCCGCGCCTGGAGCCGGGCGACCTCGCCGGTCAGTTCGGCCTCGCGCGCGCGCAGCTGCGCGACGGTGCCCGATTGCAGCGCGGCCGGCACCTCGGCCCCGCCCCCGCCCTGACCGACGCGGGCGCGCGCGGCGGCGAGCTGGCCTTCCTTCTCGGCCAGCGCGGCGCGGGCCTTGGAAATCTCCTGGTTGAGCACCGAGACTTCCTGTTCGGCCATGGTCGCGCCCTCGGCGCTCATCAGCCCGTTCCTGATCTTGTAGTTCTGGAGCCGCTCGTCCGCCTCGGCGGCGTTGCGACGCAGTTCGACGAGCCGGGTCTGGAGAAACTTCTTCGCATCCTCGGTGCTGCCCGATTTCATCTCCTGCTGCTGCGCGAGGTATTGCCGCGCATATTCATTGGCGAGCGCGGCGGCGAGCTGCGGGCTTTCGGCGTTGGCGGTGATGTCGATCAGATAGGTGAGGCCCGAGCGGCGGATGTCCATGCGCGACAGCACCGCGCCCGCGAGGGGGTGGGTGCCGGGCGCATCGCCGACGTGCGGCTCGGGCCTGTAGCCGGCGAATTGCGGCCATTCCTCGAGCTTGAGCGCCTCGGCCACCCGCCCCGCGAGCCGCCGCGAGGACAGGATTTCGACCTCGGTGTCGATCACGTTGGTGTCGCTCGCGATCTCGGGGGTGACGGGATCGGATTCGAGAACCTCGGGCTGACGAGGCTCGATCAGCACGCTGGCCGAAGCGGAATAGAGTTCGGGCCGCGTCAGGGTGAAGGCGGCGACCAGCGCGAGCACCGCGGCGACCACGCCGAGGAACAGCCACAGGCGGCGGCGGAAGATCATCCACAGATAGCCCGGATCGGGCAGGAAAGGCGCGAAACCGCCGCCTCCGCCGCCGTTCCCGCCGCCGCCGCTGCCTCCACCGCTGGGGCCTGCCCCACCCGGACTGCCGCCACCGGCAGCCGCCTGCCGCTCGTGGCTTGCCCCGGCCGGCAACGATCCGGCAGGAGCGGGACCCTCGGCGCGCGGTTCCGCCTTGTCCTGCACCAGGTGGTCTGATCGTGTCGCCAAGGCTGGTCCCTTCTTCGTTGATGGCCGCGAAAAAGCGGGTGCGCGGGGGGACGTGCCCGCTTGCGACCGCCCATGCCTTAACCTGCTTTGGCCCGCAGAATCGCCTTGCGGCAGGGCGCACCCTGATCGAGGTCAGCAAATCATTTGAGTTTGCACCCTCCGCGTCTGCGCCAAGACACCCCGCGCCGGGCGGACGGGGGATTCGCCGTCGGATCCGTTCGGCGAATGCCCGGAGGATCATGGCCAGCACGATCGCCTATCTCGTCCACGACCTCGGTGACGCCGCCGCCGCGCGCCGGGTCGCGGCGCTGCGCCAAGGCGGAGCCGAAGTGGCGCTGGCGGGCTTCTACCGCCGCGAGATTCCCGACGCAGTGGCGGGGATTCGCCCGCACCCGCTCGGTCGCAGCCGCGACGCGCGGCTCGGCCAGCGCGCGCTGCTGGTGCTCTTGACCCTGCTGATGCCCGGCCGCCTGACCTCGCAGGTGCGGCGGGCCGACGTGGTGGTGGCGCGCAATCTCGAGATGCTGGTGATTGCCGCGTGGCTCGCCCGGCCCGGGCAGCGGCTGGTCTACGAATGTCTCGACATCCACCGCCTGATGCTGACGCGCAGCCCTGTCGGCATGGTTCTGCGCTGGATCGAGCGCCGCCTACTGGCACGCACGTCGAAGGTCATCGTCAGCTCCCCCGCCTTCGCACGCGACTATTTCCGGACAGTGCAACACTGGGACGGGGCGATCGCGCTGGTCGAGAACAAGGTCGCCGCGCTGCCCGCCGAGCCGCCCCGCGCCCCGCGCGGGGGACCGTGGACGATCGGCTGGTTCGGGATGCTGCGCTGCCGTCGCAGTCTCGACCTCCTCACCGACCTCGCGCAGCGCTCCGCGGGACGCATCGCGGTGGTGATCGCCGGCCTCCCCTCGCCCGACGTGTTCCCCGACCTCGCCGGCGAAGTCGAAGCGCGCAAAGGCGTGACCTTCCTCGGCCGCTATGCGCCGGAGGACCTGCCGGAGCTCTACGGTCGCGTCCATTTCGCGTGGTGCATCGACTATTTCCAGGAGGGGCTCAATTCGCGCTGGCTGCTGCCCAACCGGCTTTATGAAAGCCTCGCCCACGGCGCGGTGCCGGTCGCGCTGGAGGGGGTCGAGACCGGGCGCTGGCTTGCCGAGGCGGGCGTCGGGCTGCGGCTGGCGGAGGGCGAGGCTATCGGCGAGGCGCTGCAGAAGCTCGACCACGAGGCTTACGCGGCGCTGCGCGATGCCGTTCGGGCGCTTCCTCGCGAGCGGATCGCCTTCGTCCCGGCCGATCACCGGCTCCTGGTCGAACGGCTGGAGGCGGCGTGATGATCCAGCAGCGCCCTCCCCGGTCCGATCCCGAAGGCGTGCTCACCGTCGTCCCGTGCCTCGACGAGGCCGATCACATCGCGCCGCTGCTGCGCCACCTGCTCGCCGATCCCGCCAACTCGCGGATCGTCGTCGCCGATGGCGGGAGCACCGACGGCACCCGCGCGATCGTGCGCGAGATGGCGCGGCTGCACGGGCGGATCACGCTGCTCGACAACCCGCAGCGCATCCAGAGCGCCGGGATCAACCGTGCGGTCGCGCGCTTCGGCGGCGAGGCGCGGTGGCTTGCGCGGATCGATGCCCATGCCCGCTACCCGGATGCCTATGTGTCGCGGCTGGTCGCGACGGCGCAAGCGGAAGCGGTTGAGGCGGTCGTGGTGCGGCTCGATTCGCGCGGCGACACCGGCTTCGCGCGCGCAGTCGCCGCGGCCCAGAACTCGCGGCTCGGAACCGGCGGGGCGGCGCATCGGACGGGCGCCGCCGCCGGACTGGTCGAACACGGCCATCACGCGCTGATGCGGATCGATGCCTTCACCGCGGCGGGCGGCTATTGCGAAACCATGCCGTGCAACGAGGATGCCGAACTCGATCTGCGCTTGCTGGCGCGCGGAGGACGCATCTGGTTCGCGCCCGATCTCACCGTGCGCTATTTCCCGCGCCGCACGGCCGGGGCGCTGCTGCGGCAATATTGGCGTTACGGCAAGGGCCGCGCGACCACCATCCGCCGCCACCGCCGGCGGCTGCGGCTGCGCCAGGCGCTGCCGCTCGCAATCGCCCCGGCCTGCCTGCTCGCGCTCGCTGCGCCGCTCGAGCCTCTACTGGCGCTCCCCGCGCTGGCCTGGGCCGGATTGTGCCAGGCCTGGGGCCTCACGCTCGCGGCAAAGGCGCGCCGCGCGGACGTCGCCTTGTCGGGCAGCGCCGCGATGATCATGCACCTCGGCTGGAGCGCGGGCTACTGGAAGCAGGAAATCGTGGCGCGCGCTTCCGGCGGCAGGAGCGTGCCCGCGCCCGCCTTGCCCTTCGCCGCGTCCTGAAGCCATTCGCGCAAGGCCCGGTGCGCCGCCGCCGGCGAGAAATGCTCGGCCACCACATCGCGGCCCTTGGCGGCGAGCCCTTCGCGCAGCGCCGCATCGCCCTGCAAGGCGAGGATCGCGGCGGCGAAGCTCGGTGCGCTCCCGGCCTCGAACACCGCCGGGCCGCAGATCTCCTCGACCCCCTGCAGCGTCACCGGCGAGGCGACCACGGCGCGGCCGCGGGCGAGCGCCTCGATCAGCTTGATCTTGAGCCCAGAGCCGAAACGCAGCGGCGAGATGACGATGCCGGCGCGCGCATAGAAGGGCTCGAGATCGCCGACGAGGCCGTGGAGCGTGACGCGCCTGGGCAGGCCCTGCGCCGGGATGTCGGCGCCGACCGTGCCGACCACGTCGAGCCGGGTCGCAGGGGAAGCGGCGGCGACCTGCGGCCAGACCTCGGCGAGGAACCAGGCCAGTGCGTCGCTGTTGGGCGCGGTGCGGCTGCCGACGAACAGCAGGCGGCACGGATCGCCAGGGGCCTGCGGCGGGGGCGCGGGCGCTTGCGCTACGGGCGCGAGCACCACCCGCACCTCGGGCAGGTCGCGCGCGACGACCTCGGCCTCCTCCTGCTGGATCGCGATCACCGTCCCCGCGCGGGAGAGCAGCGCCCATTCCTCATCGCGGGTCAGCGCGGCGACGCTGTCGCGCGCTGCGCCTTCGCCCGAGCCGCTGCGGCGGTGGAACAGGTCGTGCATCACGATGGCGCTGCGGCCGCGCGGCGTGCCGAGCACCGCGAAAGCCTCGGACTGGAAGGCATAATCGGCAATTACGATGTCCTCGTCGCCGACCCTCTGCGCGCGCAGCCATGCCCGGTCTGTCTCGCTCCACGGCGCGGCGATGGCATAGGGGCGCGGCCGATCGCGGGTCCATGCGCCGCCAAGCCCCGCCCGCCGGGCGAGGCCGCGCAGCACACCGAGCGCCGCATCGCGCCATGCGCCCGGATCGCGCGACACGAACCAGCGCCCGATCCGCGCCGCGCCGCGGATGCGGTGGCTGGCGAAGACCGCCATCTCCGGACGCGCACGATAGGCGGTCACGCGGCCCATCACGTCGGGGGAAGGCTGGAGCAGGTGCGGCTCGAACCCCGCCTCGCGGATCGTGCGGGCGAGATCGATGAGGTAGGCCGAGCTGCCGTTTGTCGCACCGATCAGGCGCTGGCGGCTGACGATCGCGACGCGCGTCATGCGGCGATCCCCGGGGCGAGCCCGCGCGCCTCGTGATGCGCGAGGCCGACATCGGCGAGCGCGGCGAGCGGCACCAGCGCAAGCAGGTCGGCGAAGGAACGCTCGTCGATGACCCGCTCGATGCGCGGATGGCGGCTGCCGGGCGGGCCGACGAAGGTCGCGTGCTCGCCGATGACGTAGGCTGCGGAATCGGCGAGGTCCTCGGAGGCGAGCAGCACCAGCGCCGCGCCGTGTCCGGCGCGCGCGGCGGCCAGCGGATCGGCGAGTTCGGCGCGCGACAGGGACCGCACCGCGCAGCCGCTCGCCGCGAGGAGCGCCGCGGCGAGCGCGACCGGCGAGCCGGCCTCGGGCGTTCCGCATAGCAGCGCCACCGGATGCGACGCGGCGGCCCCCTCCACGTCCCGCGCACCGGCTGCGAACCTGGCGGTGCGGCGCTTCAGCCCCTCGGAAAGGCTGCGCGCGAGCAGACGAAGCGCCGCAGGACGCCGCACGAGCTCGGCCGCGGCGCGGGCGAAATGCCGCGCCTTGATGGCCTCCACCGCCCGGCAATGCGCCCGTTCCGCCTCGAGCGAGGCAAGCCGCGCGTGCTGCGCGGCGGCGAGCGCGCTTCCCTTCGCAGCCGCGGGCCGGTCGCGTTCGGCCGCGATCAGCGCGGCGAGGTCCTCCTCGCGCCAGCGGAAGGAGACCGAGCCGGGGTGGCGGCGGTAGAAATAGGTCGGCTCGGGCCGGTAGGCATAGGTGAGGCCTGCGGCGAGCGCGCGTTCGACGAGGTCCCAGTCCTCGCCGATGCGGATGCGCGGATCGTAGCCGAGGCCGTGGCGACGCAGCGGATCGAGCCGGAACAGGGGCTTCAGATAGCCGAGCGAAATCTCGCTGCCGCCCAGCCGCCCGGCACGGACGAAGGTCTCGCGGTCGATCAGCCGCTGGCCCGCCCAGGCCTCGCCGGGCGCGAACAGCTGCGGCGGAGCATCGCCGGTGAAGGACAGCATGTTGGCGGCGGCGATATCGGCCCCGGTGCGCTCGGCCAGCTCGAGGAGATATTCGGCATGACGCGGATGGAGGATGTCGTCGCTGTCGAGCACCGCGGCAAAGGGCGCGGCAGCCGCCGTCATCGCCAGGTTGCGGACCGCGGAGAGCCCGCGCCCGTGGCCGGGCACCGGCACGATCCGCGAATCCTCGGCGGCATGGCGGCGGATGATTTCGGGGGTCGCATCCTCGGACTTGTCATCGACCACCACGATCTCGATCGCGCGCAGCGTCTGGCGCCGCGCCGAGGCGAGCGCCGCGTCGATATGCGCGGCCCCGTTCCTCACCACCATCAGCAGCGAGACCAGCGGAATATCGGGGCCGGCAGCGGGGATCATGGGCGCGGGGGTGGCTCCAGGCAGGCGGACGAAGCGCGGCGCGCGGGGTTTTGGCAGCGCCACGACGGTGCCTTACGCCGACGGGCCGCGCCGCGACCTTACCGAGGTTAGTTACGTCGGCGCCGGGTTCGCTCAGGGAGGGTGCGCAACCGCCACCATCGGCAAAAATCGGAAAGGCGCCCGGCATGGACGAGATCTGCGTGATCGTCGCGGCGATGGACGCCGAGCGCACCATCACCCGCGCAGTCGCCTCGGCGCTCGCCGAGCGCGAGGTCGCCGAGGTGGTGGTCATCGACGATTTCTCGCGCGATGGCACCGCGGCCGCAGCGATGCGCGCCGAAGACGGCACCGGGCGGCTCAAGGTGCTGCGCAGCCCCCGCAACCTCGGCCCCGCCGGCGCCCGCAACCTCGCGCTCTCGCGCTCCGCCGCGCCGCTGGTGGCGATCCTCGATGCCGACGACGCGATCCTGCCCGGCCGCTTCGCCGCGCTCGCCGATCCGAAGGGCGACTGGGACATGACCGCGGACAACATCATGTTCGTCCCCGAGACCGAGGCGGAGGACTTCGCCGCGCTCGAGGCCTTCGACACCGGCGGCGTGGCCGAACGCATGACGCTCGAACGGTTCGTGCGCGAGAACATCTCCCGCCCCGGGCGCCCGCGGGGAGAGCTGGGGTTCCTCAAACCCGTGATCCGCCGCGCCTTTCTCGAGCGCAACCGGCTCGCCTATGATCCGCGGCTGCGGCTCGGCGAGGACTTCGACCTTTATGCGCGGATGCTCATCGCGGGCGCGCGATTCCGGCTGGTGGCGGCCTGCGGCTACGTCGCGACCGAGCGGCCGGATTCGCTCAGCGCCAGGCATTCGGCCGCCGATCTCCGGGCGCTGGTCGCCGCCGACGACCGGATGCTGGAAGGCAATCTCCCCGAAGGCGCGCGCGCCATTCTCACCGCGCACCGCGCCCATTGCGCGCAGCGCTGGCATCACCGCCACTTCCTCGATGCCAAGCAGCGCCGGGGCCTCGCCCGCGCGCTGTTCGACCACCGCCGCCAGCCGCGCCTGCTGGTCGATGCGGGGCTCGGCGTGATGCGCGACAAGTTCGCCGCGCTGCGTCCCGCGGTCGGGGCTGCGGACGCTCCGCAAACGCGCCCGCGCTTCCTCGTGGCGCCGTGAGCCGCACCGGGGCGGCGACCCTAACCTGTTTAATCGAACCGGCGGCGCCGATCGGCAAGGGTTTCGCGACTTCCGGAACCGAGGCGGAGCGCATCTTGGCACCAGCAGAACGAGCACGGCCGATCGGCTCGGCAGGCGAGCCCTTCGGGTTCGAGCGGCTGCCGGTGTTCGCGCTGGCGGTGACGATGATCGCCGCGCTGGCTGCGCCCGCGCTCGGGATCGTCGCGGTCCTCGTCCACCTCGCCGCCTTCGCGGCGATCGTGGCGATCGGCTGGCGCAGGATGCCGGCGATGCTGGCCCTGGCCGTGCCGCTGCTGTTGCTGCCGATCTTCGCGGTCGCCTCCGCATTGTGGTCGGACGTGCCGGCGATATCCTTACGCTACGGCGCGCAGCTCGTGGTGACGGTGCTGATGGGTGTGGTGCTCGCGCGGATGCTGAGCCTGCGCCAGCTGGTGCTGGCGGTGTTCATCGGCACCTCGATCGCCTGTCTCGCCGGCCTCGGCTCGGGACGGGTCGGGGCCTCGGCCGACGGCGCGGTGCTGATCGGACTGGCGGGCTCGAAGAACCAGATGGGCTACATCGCGCTGTTCTGGCTCGCCTCGGCGCTGTGCGTGCTGGCGTCGGGCGCGCATCGCCTTCCCACGCGGATCGCTGCCGGCATCGCGGTGGTTCCGGCCAGCTTCCTGATCGTGCAGGGAGATTCGGCGACCGCGCTGGTTTCCGCAGTGGTGATGGCGGCAATGCTCGGCCTGCTCGCGGTGGCCTCGTGGCTGGGGCGCGGCGGGCGGCTCTTCGCGCTTGCCGCCGCGGCGCTGCTGACCGTGCCGCTGGTGGTCGCCCTGCCCCAGATCGAGCGCGAGGCCGCGATCATCCGCACCGACGTTCTCAACAAGGACGCGCGGCTCACCGGGCGCACCCTGCTGTGGGAATCCGCCGACAGCCTGATCCGCCAGGCGCCGGTGATCGGCCACGGCTACAAGGCGATCTGGCTCGGCCCCAAGGGCAAGGGCCTGCTCGCGCGCAACCACCAGACCGACGGGCGCGCCTTCCATTTCCACGACACCTTCCGCGAGCTGCGGGTCGATCTCGGCATGGTCGGGCTGGTGCTGTTCCTGTTGCCGCTCGGCTTCGCGGCGCTGCGTTGCCTGCCGCTGCTGCTCGCGAAGGTCGATGCGCCGCGCGCTTTCGCGGTGGTTTCGCTGGCAGTGATCCTGCTGCGCATCCGCACCGAGCTGGTGATCGGTCCGTTCATGATCGAGACCGTCCTGCTCTATGCCCTGATCGCGGCACTGGCGAGCCTGCCGCTGGGCGCGGCACACTCCGCCTCCAGCCGCCCCTCGCCGCGCCTGACCCGACCCCGAACCTCTCCCGAAAGGAGCCCGGCATGATCCGTCGCCTGTTCGCCCTTTTCCCCGCGCTGCTCGCCCTGCTGGCGCTCAGCGCCTGTGCGGGCACCGGCGGCCTGCCCCGCGCCCTGCCCGACGAGGCAGCGGCGCCCTACCGGCTCGGGCCGGGCGACAAGCTGCGCATCACCGTTTACGGCGAGGAGACGCTGTCGGGCGAATATGGCGTGACCGGCGCGGGCGACGTGTCCTTTCCGCTGATCGGCAACATCCCGGTCGAAGGACGCACCATCGAGGACCTGCAGGCCGAACTCACCACCCGGCTCGGCAACGGCTACATCGCCGATCCGCGGGTCAGCGCCGAGATCATCGACTACCGCCCCTATTACATCCTCGGCGAGGTCGCGCGCCCGGGGCAGTACGATTATTCCGTCGGCCTCACCGTCGAGCAGGCCATCGCAGCCGCGGGGGGCTTCACCTATCGCGCCAACGACAAGCGCGTGTTCCTGAAGCGCGCGCTGCAGACCCGCGAGGCGATCGTCGATCTCCAAAAGTATCCCGGCTTCCGCGTGCGTCCCGGCGACACCATCCGCGTCGGCGAGCGGTTCTTCTGAGCTTTCGGGAGAACGGGCCAATGCCGCAGTCCGCCTCCGCCGCGGCGGCAGCAGCACAGGGGGGCGCGAGCGTGGCGCGCGTCCGCGCCGCCGAACTGGTCGTGGTGCTCGCCACGCATGACGGCGCCGGGTGGATCGGCCGCACGCTCGAGGGCTATGCCCGCCAGCGGGATGCCGATTTCCCCTGGGCGATCGTCGTGGTCGACAATGCCAGCAGCGACGAGACCCGCGCGGTGCTGGCGGCATACGAGGCGGTGCTGCCGCTGCTCGTGCTGTCCGAGCCGCGCCCCGGCAAGAACGTCGCGCTCAACCGGGCGATCGAGACGATCGGCGAGGGGCGCGGCGACTTCATCTTCAGCGACGACGACGCGGTGCCCTGCCCCGGCTTCCTCGCCGCCTGGCGCCGGGTGCTCTCGCAGCGCGCCGGATACGGCCTGTTCGGCGGCACGGTGGTTCCCGATTTCGCCGGCGTCGAGAAGCGCGTCCCGCGGCGCTACGCGCCCTGGCACGCGGAGATCTATGCGCGCAACACCCGCGAGGAAGGCCCGATCGCGCCGCGCATGATCTTCGGGCCGAACATGGCGGTGCGCGGCGACATCATCCGCGCCGGGTTCCGGTTCGACGAGACCATCGGCCCGAGCAGCGCCGACAGCGACTATCCGATGGGCAGCGAGACCGAGTTCTGCGTGCGTGTCGCGCGCGAGGCGGAGGTCGCGGCGTGGTTCGCGCGGGACCCCGAGGTCGGCCACATCGTGCGCCCTCACCAGGCCGGCGAGGCCTTCATCCTCGCCCGCGCCCACCGCCACGGCAAGGGTGTCGCGCAGATGGAGCGCGGCGCGCGTCCCGGCAAGCCGCCGGGCCTGCGCACGCGGCTGCGCCGCGCGTTCTTCACCCTCGCCGCGCACAGCGGCCGGCCTGCAGCGCGCTGGAACGCCGCCTGGATGGACGGCTACCTTGCGGGCCGCACCGCCTCTAAGAGCGAGGCCCGACCCGGGAAGGAAAGCGCACCCGGCTCCGGCCAGCGCGCGTTGCGCATCCTCCTCTACACCAATGTCGACCGCGCCGAGGTCGGCGGGGTGCAGGCGGTGGTGCGCAGCCTGCGCAGCCACCTCGCGGCGCAGGGTCACGCGGTGAGCAGCGGCTGGGCAGTCAGCAGTGACGGCGCGAGCGACGGCGGCGAGGACGGCTGGATCGCGCAGTTTCCGGTGCTCGAGGGACAGCGCCGCTGGCTGCATGGCCGCACCGCATGGCGCTTCGTGCGGCGGCTGTGGCGCGAACGCCCGGATGTCGTGAACATCCACTTCGCCTCGGCCTCGGCGCGCTACTTCATCCTCTTTTCGCGGCTGCTGGGTTACCGCGTGCTGATCACCTGCCACGGCAGCGACCTGCTGCGCCCTCTGCCGCAGGACGCTCCGCACCTTCCGGCGGTGCTGCGCGATGCCGATGCGGTCTCGACCGTCTCCGAAGCGATCCGCGACAGGATCGCCGCGGACCCGGCCCTTGCGGCGGCACGTCCGCAGGTCATCCCCAACGGCGTCGACACGCAGTTCTGGCGGCCCGCGCAGGATTGCGCGGCAAGCACGGGCGCGCCGCCGCTGATCGTGGCGGTCGGACGGCTGGCGCCGATCAAGGGGTTCGATGTCCTGATCGACGCGCTCGCGCAGCTGGCCGAGGCGGGGACGGGATGCCGGCTCGTGCTGATCGGGGACGGTCCCGAACAAGCCGCGCTCGAGCGCCAGGCGCGAGACCGCGGCGCGGCCGGCCAGATCGCGTTCTGCGGCAGGCTCGGCCCCGAGACGGTGCGCGAGCATCTGCGCAATGCCGCGCTGTTCGCGATGCCCTCGCGCAGCGAAGGCATGCCGCTGGCGCTTCTGGAGGCGATGGCGACCGGCGTGCCAGCGGTGGCCAGCCGGGTCGGCGGGGTGCCCAGACTGGCCGAGGGGTGCGCACGTCTGGTCGCGCCCGAGAACCCCGCGGCGCTGGCCGACGGCATCGGCTCGCTGCTTGCCGACGATGCCGCGCGAGACGCGCTCGCCCGGGCCGGGCGCGAGCGTGCCCTCGCCTTTTCGGCAGCGCGGGCGCACCACCGCTACGAATCGCTGATGATCGCGCTGACCCGCCGCCCACCGGGTGAGATGCGCGACGTGCGGGACGAGAGCAGCGCCTTTTCTCCGGCAGCCGGGGGCACCTAACCCAGGTTGTGGCCCGGATCGGGCAAAAAGCGTCTCTCGCGAAAAAAGGGTCTTTCGCACTGCAGCAAATCTTCCCGCGGGTCCGGCCCGCGGGACCGCCTGACCGTCGGATCCAGCCGAATGGAGACAGCATGAAGACGATGCACAGCGCCGCCCAGCCGCGCCAGACCAATCGCCCGCGGGTGATGTTCCTGCTCAAGGAATATCCGCAGATCAGCCAGACATACATCAAGAACGAGATCGAGGCGCTGGCGCAGGATTACGAGATCCGCATCGTCACCCGCAAGGGTCCGGACATTCCCTACGACAACCACCTGCCCCATGAATTCGCCGGGGAGATGGACGAGTTCGTCGAGCAGGTGCGCGCGTTCCAGCCCGACGTTCTCCACACGCACTACCTCACCGAACTGCGCTTCATCGGCAAGCTGGCCGAGATCACCGGCGTCCCCTTCACCGTGCGCACCCATTCCTTCGATACCATCGCGCTGCGCAAGAAGAGCCTGAAGGGCCGCATCAAGCAGATGCTCCGGCGCCAGCCCCCGCTCGAGCGCACGCCGTGGTTCATCGAGGGCATGCGCGCGATGGACGGCGACCTGTGCCTCGGCGTGCTCGGCTTCCCCTGCGCGCGCGCGTGGCTCGCCCGGGCCGGGGTGAGCGAGACAAAGCTGATCGACTGCTACCCCGTCGTGCGCTTCGCGCATTTCCACGATCGCAGCCCGAACGGCGATGCAGTGATGAACACCGGGGTGGCGACCGGCAAGAAGGCGATGCCCGACTTCCTGAGGCTGGCGAAGATGGTGCCCGACCGCGACTTCAATCTCTACGCGATGGGCTACAAGATCGACTGGCTCAAGGAGCAGGACGCGCAGATGGGCGCGGGCGTCAACTTCGTCGATCCGGTCCAGCCCGAGGGCATGCCCGCCGAGTACAAGAAGCACCGCTGGCTGGTCTACACCGGCGATTTCGACATCCCGACCGTCGGCTGGCCGATGGCGATCGCCGAGGCGCAGGCCGCGGGCGTCGGCGTGTGCATGCCCAATCTGCGCCCCGACCTTGCCGAATATGTCGGCGAGGGCGCGGGCGTGCTCTACGATTCGATCGACGAGCTGCCCGCCATCGTTTCCGGCCCGGTGCCCGAGGAGATGCGCGAGCGCGGCTTCGAACAGGCAAGGAAATCCGACATCGAGCGCCACAAGCACCTGCTCACCGACCTGTGGGACGACGCCTTGCGCGGCCGCCTGCCCGATTATCCCAGCCTCGCCGAAGCCGCCGCCGCCATGACGCGTTCGCGCGCCGGGCTCGCCTCGCCTGCATGAGCCGCATCGACCCGAAGCGCGCGTCGGCGAAGGGATCGGTTCCGGTCTTCGATTCGCTGCGCAAGCTGCTCGCGCTGCTCTCGCGGCGCGACCGCGCCAACGCGCTCATCCTGTTCGTGATGATGCTGTTCGGCGCCGCGCTGGAAATCGCCGGGCTGGCCGCGGTGCCCGCCTTCGTCAGCGCGGTGGTTGCGCGGGACGCGATCGGCGGGCTGCCGCTGATCGGCGGGCCGCTCAGCGCGCTCACACAGGATCTCACCAGCCGCGAGCTGGTGCTGTGGGGCGCGGGCGCGTTGCTCGGCATCTTCGCCCTCAAGAACGGCTTCCTCGCCTTCAACTACTGGGCGCAGCTGCGCTACGTCACCAACCGGCGGCTGTCGATCGCCGGGCGGCTGATGCGCGCCTACATGAACGCGCCCTATGCCTTCTTCCTCGAACGCAACCGCTCCGAACTGCTGCGCAACGTCGACGGCGAGGTGATCACGGTATGCTACAGCGTGATCAGCACGATTCTCGAGCTGTGCACGCGGCTGGTGATCCTCGTCGCGGTGCTCGGCTTCCTGCTGACAGTCGAGCCGGTCATCACCCTTGCCTGGATCGCGTTCCTGGGCGCACTTGCAGTGGTGGCGGTGCGCGGGGTCAGCGCAAGGCTGCGGCGCTACGGGCTCATCCAGCAGGAAAACCGCAAGATCCTGAACCAGAGCCTCTACCAGGCCTTCGGCGGGATCAAGGAGATCCGCACGCTCGGACGCGAGGAGTTCTTCAGCGCCAAGGTGCTGGATGCGGTCGCCAAGATCACCCGCGTCAACCGCTTCAAGATGTTCATCACCCGCGTCATTCCCCCGGCGAGCGAGATGGTGGCGATGACCGGGCTGCTCGTGCTCGCCTGCGGACTGGTGCTGCAGGGCCGCTCCACCGACAGCATCCTCGTCACGCTCTCGCTGTTCGTGGTCGGGCTGGTGCGCCTGCGCGAGGCATCGAGCGCGGCGATGAACCAGTTCGCGGACCTGCGCTACAGCCTCGTCTCGGTCGAACCGATCTTCCGCGACCTGACGCTGCTCGGCGATGCGGAGCCGCCTGGCGGCGCGGCGGGCGCGCCCGGCGAAGCGATCCGCCCGCAGCGGCAGATCGGGCTCGAGGGGGTGTGGCACCGCTATGACGGCGCTTCGACCCACGCGCTCAAGGACATCGACATTGCGATCCCCGTGGGCACCGCCGTTGGCCTTGTCGGCACCACCGGGGCGGGCAAGTCGACCGTGGTGGACGTGCTGCTCGGCCTGCTCTCCCCCGAGCGCGGCGGGCTGGTGGTCGACGGCCACCGCCTCGATCCGCGCGAACTGCGGCGCTGGCGCACCCAGGTCGGCTATGTGCCGCAGTCGATTTATCTGCTCGACGACACCATCCGCAGCAACATCGCGCTCGGCATCGAGGACGACGAGGTGGACGAGGAGGCGCTCGCCACCGCGATCCGCCTCGCCCAGCTCGGCCGCTTCATCGAGCGGCAACCCGAAGGGCTCCAGACCAAGGTCGGCGAGAGCGGCGCGCGCATTTCCGGCGGCGAGCGCCAGCGCATCGGCATCGCCCGCGCGCTCTACCACGATCCGGCGATCCTGATCCTCGACGAGGCCACCTCGGCGCTCGACAACACCACCGAACGCGCGGTGATCGAAGCGGTCGAGGGGATGCGCGGGCAGCGCACCGTGGTGATGATCGCACACCGTCTGTCCACCGTGCAGGGCTGCGAGACGCTCTATTATCTCAAGGACGGACGGGTCGAGGCCGCGGGCGACTACGAGAGCCTGAAGCGTGGCCACGCCGAGTTCCGCGAGATGGCCGCGTGAGCCGGCCCCGCGCGCGAGGAAGGACCAGCCCGTGCAACTGACCGACCTGCCCTATTCCGTGCTCTGGCACCTCAAGCGGATGCCCGAGCGCGCCGCCGAACGCGGCGTCCCACCTGCGATGATGGGCTGGCGCTGGCACGCGCGCGACCCGCTCGACACCTATCTCGCGCGCACCGGGCAGAAGCCCGCCAAGACCGTGCTCCACCCGCGCCGCCGCGGCGCGGCCCCGCTGCCGTGCAATGCCGAGAGCCGCTCCGAACTCGCCGATGACGGGGCGCTGTGGGGCTATGCGATGCGCGACGTGCCCGACCTGGTGGTGGGCGAGACCTGGCTGGCGAGGATCGCGGATGCGGGCCTCGTGTTCTTCCACACCCCGAAGGGCGATTTCTTCCCGGCGATCCTGACCCGCGAGGGCACGTCGCTCGAATGCCGCGAGACCTCCTACCGGCCCGGCCACGCGCCCCACGCCGCGATGCTCGCGAAGGGGGCGCGCGAAGTGCAGCACTTTGCCCGCGCCACCTGGATCCTCGAGCGGGCCTATCACAACCATTCGCACTGGCTGACCGCGCACCTGCCCAAGCTGCTGCTGCTCAAGGAGCGCGGGCTGCTCGGCGAGGTGCTGATGCCGCAGCGGCGCACTCCGGTGATGGACGCGAGCATGCGGATGCTCGGGATCGATCCCGAATCCTTTCGCCGCTTCGATCCGGCGCGGCCGATCATGGTGGAGGAACTGACGCTGGTCGGCACGGATCGCTTCGACCCGGCGCACATGCGGGCGGTGCGCCGCGCCTTTGCCGATCCTGCGCGCGCGGACATCCCGGCGACCCGGCGCGTGTTCATCAGCCGCGCCAAGTCGCGCGGCCGGCGCATCACCAACGAGGCGGCGCTGTGGGCGATGCTCGACGAGCGCGGGTTCGAGAAGGTGTGCATGGAGGACCTGCCCTTCCCCGATCAGGTCGCGCTGATGCAGCAGACCCGCGTGCTGCTCGCCCCGCACGGCGCGGGGCTCACCAACATGCTGTTCTGCCCCGAGGGCGGGCACGTGGTGGAAATGGCCGACCCCGGCTTTCCCAACCCCAATTTCTACAATCTCGCGAGCGGTCTGGGGCTGCATTACTGGCTGCTCCACGAGGAAGCCGGCGAGGCCCCCCACCCGCTCGACCGCGACCTCACCGTCGATGTCGCGGGGGTCGAGGAGGTGCTGGAGCGCATCGGGTGAAGGTTTCGGTCGTCATCCCCTGCCTCGATGCCGAGCGCTATCTCGGCGATGCGATCCGCTCGCTGCTGAACCAGACCCGCCCGCCGCACGAGATCATTGTCGCCGACAACGGATCGGCCGACGCGAGCCGGGCGATTGCGCAGAGCTTCGGCAACCCGGTGCGTCTCGTCGACGTGCCCGAACGCGGCGCGAGCCGCGCGCGGCTGGCCGGCCTTGCCGAGGCTTCGGGCGATGCACTGATGTTCTTCGATGCCGACGACCTCCTCGCGCCCGAGACGCTGGGCGTGCTGGTCGCTGCGCTCGAGGCGGGAGACGGCGATATCGCCTGCGCGCCGTGGTATCGCTACGAACAGGGCGAGGGCGGCGCATGGCACTGGGCGCCGCCTTCCTGCGCGCCGCGCCGGGAAGGGCAGGACGATCTCTCGGCGTGGCTGACCGGCTGGTACCACCCGCCTTGCTCGGTGTTGTGGAGCCGCGCCGCCTATGAGCGCAGCGGCGGCTGGGACCCGGACCTCGCGGTCAATCAGGACGGCGACGTGATGATGCGCGGACTGGCGCGCGGCAACCGGCTGACGCGCACCGCTGGCGGCGCCGCCTTCTACCGCCGCCTTCCCGAGGGCGGCTCGCTGTCCTCGACCGCGCGCGCCGCGAGAGGCATCGCCGCCCGGCTCGAAGTGACCCGCAGGGTGATCGCGCTGCTCGAGAAGGGCGGATGCCTCTCCGCCTATCGCGCGCCGCTGGGTGTCGCAATCGAGCGGATTTGCGCGGATGTGCCTGCCGATGCGCGCGCCCTGCGGGAGGAAGGCGCAGAACTCGCCGCCCGGCTGGGCGACATCCCGCCCCTGCCGCGCGGCCGCGCCCGATTGCCGACCGGCTCCGCTCCCCCCGGCCCCGTCCCCGATGCGCGGCGGGAAGCGCCTGCCATGCATGGCCTTGACGCGGACGCGGACGGGGACGCCCCGCTCGTCAGCGTGGTCATCCCCGCCTACAACCGCGCCGCCACCATCCGCCGCGCGGTGGCGAGCGTGCTCGCGCAGGATTACGCACCGCTCGAGGTGATCGTGGTCGACGACGGCTCGACCGATCGCACCGCCGCCGCGGTCGAGGCGATCGGCGATGCGCGCGTGCGGCTGGTCATCCAGGGCAACGCGGGTGTCGCAGCGGCCCGCAATCGCGGCGTCGCCGAAGCGCGCGGGGCGCTCATCGCCTTCCTCGATTCCGACGACGAGTGGCTGCCCGGCAAGCTCGCCGCGCAGGTCGCGCTGTTCCGCCGCGGTCCGCGTGCGCTCGGCCTCGTCTACACCGGGTTCGAGCAGGTCGGGCCGCAGGGATCGGTCACGGCCCATGCGGCGCGCCATCGCGGCTGGATCTACCGGGACCTCCTGCAGCGCAACGTCGTCACCGGCTGCGGATCGACCGCGATGTTCCGCCGCAGCGCACTGGAGATGGTCGGCGGGTTCGACCCGGCCCTGCCCGCCAACGAGGATTACGACCTCGTGCTGCGGGTGGCACGCTTCTTCATGGCGGATTGCGTGAGCGAACCCGGCGCCCGCTATCACGATGGCGGCGATGCGGCGGCGGGTGCGGCGCGCGTCTCGCGCAATGCCCGCGCCAACCGGGTCTCGCGCCGCATCCTGCTCGAACGCTATGGCGAGGACATGCGCCGGGCGGGGGCGCTGCACATGTTCTTCATCGCCTGCGCCGAGCGCGAGCTCTATCTCGCCGGCGGCTCCCCCGCCGCCGCCGCCGGTGCGGCGGTGCGCGCGCTGCGCCGCGGGGCGCGCCGTCCTTTCGCCTATCGCTGGGTGCTGACCATGTTCCTGCCGCGACTCGCCCGCCGGATCGTCGCGTCGCGCGCCTGAGGCATCCCCGCGCAACTCCAACCCACATTAAGGCTGTCGCCGACGAAACGCGGCAGGAGGCGCCCTCGCGCCCTCACACCCCTCGGAAAGGAGCAGCACCCGCCAGCATGGCATCAGCGCCGACTTCGTTTCCCTTTCGCGCCCCGCGTTCGCCGCGGCGGTGGCCGCTGCGCCTTGCGCAGGGAGGGGCGGCGCTGACGGCGCTTGCGGTGTTCCTGGTGCCTGCGCAGGTGGGCAGCCCGGCCGGTTTCGATGCAGCCCCGGGGCCGCGCCCGGACGCTCACGCCGCGCCCGCGCGAGCGACGCGCGATCTCACGCCCGCCGCGCCGGTCGCCCTGGCGAGCGCCCGGCCCTTCGCCGCGCATTACGGCGATGCCGCCAGCGCCGCGCGCGCCGAGGACTGCCTGACGCAGGCGATCTATTACGAGGGTGCGCTCGAGCCCGAGGAAGGTCAGCGGGCGATCGCCCAGGTGGTGCTCAACCGGGTGCGCCACCCCGCCTACCCCGACAATGTCTGCGGCGTTGTCTTCGAGGGGCAGAACCTGCCCACCGGCTGCCAGTTCAGCTTCACCTGCGACGGCTCGCGCGCGCGCCGGCCGGTGCCTGCGCTGTGGGAGCGGGCGCGCCGGGTCGCGAAAGCCGCGCTGGGCGGTTCGGTCGCCAAGGAGGTGGGGCTTTCGACCCATTACCACGCCGATTACGTCGCCCCGGACTGGAGCGCGCGGCTCGACCCCTCGGGCCAGATCGGGCGGCACCTGTTCTATCGCTGGCGCGGCAATGCGGGGCGCCCGGCGGCCTTCACCGCCCGCTATTCCGGGCACGAACCGGACATCGGCGCCTATGTCCCTCCGGCATCCTCGCAGGCGACGGGAGACGGGGACGCGCCCGCCGGAACGGGGTCCGCCCTGCCCTCGCCCGACGACGCCGCCGCCGCGCCGCCGCCGAGCGCGCCGCGCAAGCCCTTCCGCGCGCGGCCGCTGCAGCTCGCCGAGACAGGAGCGCGGGGCGAGTGAACCTGCGGGCCTCGATCGCTGCGTCTCTGGCGCTGGCGGCCGCGCTTGTGCCGCCCGGCTCCGCCCTCGCCGCGCAGGCTTCCACGGAGGACGCGGTGACCGGCTTCCAGTCCGCCGGGGACCTGCTGCGCAAGTGCCGCGAGAACTCGAGCTATTCGCGCAGCTATTGCTTCGCCTATCTCGCGGCGGTCGCCGATGCGGCGCGCGCCTATCACGTGTGGCTGGGTGAGGGTGACCCGTGCCTGCCGGGCAAACTCACGCTCGGCCGGCTCGCCGACATCTTCGAGGAATATCTGATCGCCAACCCGACCCTTACCGAGGCGCAGGCCGCCTCGGTGATCGTCTCCGGCCTTCAGGAGCGCTTCCCCTGCCCTGCCTCCACGCCCGACACCGCGCCGGACCTGCCGGGCCGCGGCTCAGTTGAGACCGCGCCAGATCAGGTAGACCCCGCCCCATAGGACAGCGGGCGCGCCGAACCAGATCGCCAGTCGTACCGGGCGCGGGAACTTCTTCTGGCTGCGGACGGCGGGCGCCTCGGCAAGGCGGTGCTCCTGCGCCTCGACACCCCCCGCGCGGCTTACGGTCTTTCCGGACAATTCAGGTTCCTCGCTCAAGCCCGACATGCCGCGCCCCCGCCGCCGCGACGAAAGGTGCGTAAATGTCTTCGGACGCACCAACAATAGTCAGATGTTAACATACTCTAAAGCGATGCCGAAGAGGCCGAATTAAACCCCGCCCAGTTCTTCGAAAGGTGCCGCGCGCACCGCATGAAACAGGACTGCGGGGATGGTGGACCCCCGCGCTCCGGCCAAGGCAACAGGAAAAGCGACCATGCCCTCCTCCACACGCACTCCCCTGCCTCATTCGCCCCGCGCTCCGCACGTGCCCGCGTGGCCGCCGGGCCTTCTCTCGCGGCTGCTCGACATCGTCATCGCGGCGGTGGCGCTCACCTTCTTCCTGCCGCTGTTCGTGGTGATCGCGCTGGCAATCAAGATCGGCGATCCGGGTCCGGTGTTCTTCCGCCACCGCCGGGTCGGCCTGGGCGGGCGCACCTTTCATTGCTGGAAGTTCCGGAGCATGGTGACCGACGCCGAGGCGCGGCTCGAGCATATCCTGCGATCCGACCCCCGCGCCGCGCGCGAATGGGCGGAGCACCAGAAGCTGACCCATGATCCGCGGGTCACGCCGATCGGCAATTTCCTGCGCCGCTCCAGCCTCGACGAACTGCCGCAGCTCATCAACGTGCTGCTTGGCGAGATGAGCATCGTCGGTCCGCGCCCGATCGTGGAGACGGAGGCGGCGCGCTACGGCCAGCATTTCGCGCTCTACTGCCGGGTCAGGCCGGGGATCACCGGGCTGTGGCAGATCTCGGGCCGCAGCGACATCCGCTATTTCGAGCGCGTGCTGCTCGACGTGCGCTACGTGAGCAGCCGCAGCGTGCTGCGCGATCTCAGGATCATCGTCCTGACCGTGCCGAGCGTGCTCGCCGCGCGCGGTTCCTGCTGAACGGGGCGGCGACGCAAGACCATGGCCATCCCCCGCCTCGCCGCCTTCGACAGCACCCCGGCCTTCTTCGGCGAAGGCTACGACTTCGTCGGGAACCGCTGCCGCCAGACGCGGAGCGACGCCTTCCGCACGCGCATCATGCTGCGCGACGTGGTGTGCATGAAGGGCGCCGAGGCCGCCGAACGCTTCTATGACGGCGAACATTTCACCCGCAGCGGCGCGATGCCGCCGACGACGCTGCGGCTGCTGCAGGACAAGGGCAGCGTGCAGGGGCTCGACGGCGCGCATCACCGGGTGCGCAAGACCATGTTCCTCTCGCTGCTGACCGGCCCCGCGGTGGAGGACATCGCCGAGCGGTTCGAAGCCGCATGGAACGATGCGCTGCCGGGCTGGTGCGCGAGGCCTTCGGTCAATCTCCACAAGGAAATGCAGCGCCTGTTGTGCAAGGCCGCCTGCGACTGGGCGGGCGTGCCCGTCCGCGGGCGGGAGCTCGAACGGCGCACCGAGGAAATGGCCGCGATGATCGGCGCCGCGGGCGCGGTCGGGCCGCGGCTGGTGCCCGCGCTGCTGCTGCGCCGCCGTGCCGAGCGCTGGGCGCGCCGCGCGATCCTCGCTGCGCGCGAGGCGCACGAAAGCAGCACGCCGGTGAGCGTCATCGCCCATCACCGCCAGCCCGACGGCAGCCTGCTCTCGCCCGAGGCGGCGGCGGTCGAGCTGCTCAACCTGGTGCGCCCGACGGTCGCCATCGCGCGCTTCATCACCTTCGCCGCGCTGGCGCTGCACCGCCATCCGGAGGCTGCCGAATGGCTCGCCGAAGACCCGGATGCGCGCCTGCCCGCCTTCGTCGACGAGGTGCGGCGCTTCTATCCCTTCTTTCCGGTCATCGGCGGGCGGGTGCGCAAGGCGTTCCGCTGGCACGGCCATGTCTTCGCGCAGGGCGACTGGGTGCTGCTGGGCCTGCACGCCACCAATCACGATCCATCCCTATGGGAGGACCCCGACAGCTTCCGTCCGCAACGCTTCGCCGCGCGCGACCCCTCGCCCTTCGATCTCGTGCCGCAAGGCGCAGGCGATCATCGCAAGGACCATCGCTGCCCCGGCGAATGGTTCACCAACGCGCTCACCGGGCGCGCCGTGATGTTGCTGCGCGATGCGCTGTGGGGCCTGCCGCGCCAGGACCTTACCGTGCCGCACGACCGCTTCCCGACCCTGCCGGGCAAGGGCCTCGAGACGGTCTTCGCCTGAGGCGTCCTGCCCCGCCGACTTGCGGAACACCCCCTTGGCGCCAGGCGGCCCCCGCCGGAAGCAGGATCGCGCGAGGCGGCAAAACCCGCAAGGAACCTCCCCGATAGGCTGTGAAGAAGGGGGCCGGACGCCGCTCAGGTGACCGGCGCGCACACCCAGCGGCGCGCCTCGGCGATGGCCTCGGGTGCGAAGGCGCGCGACTTGAGCGGCAGGATCGCGCCGAAGGCCTCCACCGCCACCCCCACCATCGCAGGCGCGCCGACCACCGCATAGCGGGTGACCGGACCGACCGAGCGGATGCTGGCGAGAAAGCCGTGGGGCGAAACGAAGGCGCCGACCGCGAAGGTCCTGGTGTCCCGCAGGTCGAGCAGGAGCCGCAGGTCTTCCCCGGCGGTGATGGCGTCATCGACCACCCGCGCCATTTCCGTCACCTGCTCGTGATCGAGCCGCTCGTCGAAGGCGAAGGCGATGCAGGTCGCATGGTCGGATGGCAGGACTTCGGTGTTCATCGTCGGCTCTCGGGAAATGCGTTGCAGGTCATCGTCCCGCTGTGCGCTCCGCAGCGCGCGGCTTCCCTAATGCAAGCTGGCCACACGCAGGAAAAATGCCAGGGCGCGCGGCGCCCGCGCCCGTCCTGCTCCCCTCTGCAGCCAGTGATTCGGCGCGGGAAAAGACAAGGAAAATCAGCTTACTTATCTAGGTTAGCAGCGTCCCGACCCGGCGCGCGCGCCCGTCGCCTCGGCGCTTATCCCCCCGCATCAACCCCCGCATCCGTTAGAACGGATGTCCACAAAAGGAGGATCAATCATGACGACACAATCCCGCACCGCAAGCGGCGGCGGAGAGAATGCCCACTCCGAGATCCGCGACGATTTGAAGCACGATGCCGACCGCCTCAAGGACAGCGCGGGCGCCCGCGCCAAGCAGGAGGCGGAGAGCCGCAAGGGGCAGGCCGCCCAGGTCGCCGGTTCGGCGTCCTCGGCACTGGACACCGCTGCCGACGACCTGCGCAACAACCCCGATGCGCCCGACTGGATGGCCTCGGCGCTCCAGCAGGCCTCGCGCAGCATCGACCGCATGGCGGAGCACATCGACGGCCGCAGCGTCGACGAACTGGGCGGCGAGGTCGCCGGGTTCGCGCGCCGCAGCCCGGGCACCTTTCTCGCCGCCTCGGCCGCCGCGGGCTTCGCGGCCGCGCGCGTGCTGCGCGCAGGCGCTGACAGGAAGCACCACGAAGGCGGCGCCAGCCGGTCCGCGCAGGATTACCGGGGCGCACGCGGTTCGCAGTCCTGGCCGGCCGACGAGAACATGATGCCCACCGACACCGGCGACTTCGAACCCTCCTATGCCAACCAGAACCCGCCGGGCGGCGGCTTTGCGCAATGAGCGAGCCGACGCGCAGTCCCGCGACCGGGGGCACCGCCCGGCCTGCCGCCGAGCAGAACCACAACATCGTGGATCTCGTCGGCCGATTGACCCAGCAGGGCGCGCACCTTGCGCGCGAGCAGGTCAGCCTGATGCAGGCCGAGGTTCGCGAAGCGACCCGCGATGTCAAGGAAGCCGTCGGCGCCATGGCCGGCGCCGCTGTCTTCGGCATCGCCGGCCTCGTGGTCTTCCTCATGGGCATTTCCTACTATGTCGGCGCCGCGCTCGAGAACCTCGCGCTCGGCCCGATTATCGTCGGCGCGATCACGCTGGTGATCGCCGGGATCCTGTTCGCCAGCGGCCGCAGCAAGGCGAGCACCGCGCATCTCAAGCCCGACCGCAGCATCGACACCATCAGCGACACGCCCGCCGCGGCGACGGGCGACATCCCTCAATCCGGAGTAAGACATGACCGATAGAACCGACCAACGCAGCCCCGACGAGATCGAACGCGACATCCGCGCCACCCAGGCCGAGATGAGCCGCACCGTGAACCGCATCGAGGGCGAACTCACCCCGCGCAACATCCTCGACGCGCTGCTCGACAAGGCCGACGAGAACGGGGTCGACAGCCGCTACCTGATCGACACCGCGCGCCGCAATCCGCTGGCGCTCGGGATGATCGCGGCGGGCGGCCTGTGGCTTGTCAGCGATGCCGATGCCCGCCCTTCGGCGCTCGGCATCCACCGCAGCACATCCGGCAAGGGGCACGATCATGACAGCCACGACTGGCACCCCGAGCACCGCAGCTATGTCGAGCACATGTCGCGCTGCGAACGCCAGCAGGGCGAGGACGATGCAGCCTATCGCCGCCGCCGCGACGATGCGCGGGCGAGCTTCTTCATGATCGAGCAGCGCCACGACGAGGACGAAGGCGGCTTCCGCAAGCGTCTCGACGAGGCGACCGACCGGCTGCGCGAGCGCCGCCAGCACGCAAGCGAAAGAACCCGCGATCTGGCCCGCCGCTCGCGCGAGCGGACCCGCGAGACGGCCTCCGACATCAAGGAGTTCTACTTCGACAACCCGCTGGTGAGCGGCCTTGCCGCGGCCTTTGTCGGGGCGGTCGCCGGATCGGCGCTGCCCTCCTCGCGGACAGAGGAAAGCTATGTCGGCGGGATCGGCGAGAAGGCGATCGACAGCGCCAAGCACAAGGCGCGGCAGGCGGGCGAGAAGGCGCACGAGCGCAAGGACGAGATGGTCGACCGCGCCGACGAGCGCATCAGCACGTCGGGCAAGGACGGGAACCGGCAGGGCGCGGCTGCGCGTGAGCCGATCTACTCGCACGACCGCTGACCAGAAGCGGCCGCGCGGGGACCCTTCGGTTCCCCCGCGCGGCCCCGCTCTCACGCTTGCGCGGAACCGAGGCGCTGGACCGCGTAGTCGATCGGCTTGAAGCTGCCGCCGTTCGAGGCATAGGCCGCACAGGCGGTGAGCGCGACCACGAGGTCCATCTCGGCCCGGAACCGCACGAAGTCCCCGGCCTTCGTGCCGGGCGGCAGGACCGCCAGCCTGCCGTCCTCGGCGACGGTCACGTTCATGAAGATGTTGAAGGCGGTCGGGATCGCGTTCGGCTCCACCCCGTGCGGAGCGAGCGCCTCGGCGAGGTTGCCGAAGCACCCGCGATGCGGCGGCTTGTCCGGGTAGAAGTGCCGGAAGGTGCCGAGCGAACAGGGCGTCAGCAGGAAATCGTGGTGCGGCGCATGGTCCTCGATGATGGTGAGCATCACGCGCGAACGGTTCGACCACAGCCGCGCGCCGGTGGTGAGGCGCAGGCTCTCCTCGTAATCGAAGGTCCGCCCGTTGGAGAGGATCTCGCCCGGATCGTCCGCCGCGATCGCCAGCATGTCGCTCACCTGTCCGCCCTCGGGATCGGTGACGGTCAGCACCTCGCCGCGGGCAAGGCGCAGCGCGGTTCCCGTGCGCGGGGCAATGCGCGTCATGGCCGCGTCTCCGGCGGCGCCAGCGGACAGGTCCAGCCCTCTTCGACCTCGCGCCCGCTATACTGCCGCGCTTCGCTGATCACGCCGTGGCGCGCGATCATCGGGTTGGGCGTCCCGTCGAAGGCCTCGTCGCGCGCAAGGATCACCTCGCGCATCCGTTCATAGCGCCCCTCGGCGCGCAGCTTGGCGAATTGTTCGTGCAGGTTGAAGACGATCGCCGGATTGGGCGCGCGCCGCGCCCGGCGCGAGGCATGCGGGTGGAGGCCCACGGCGAAATAGGCCTTGCCCCCGAAACTGAGCGCGAAATCCGGATGCGCCGGGTTCTCGCTGTAATCGCCGTGCGGAGCGAAGCCGCGGCGGCGATCCGCGGCGATCAGCGCCCCGATCCGCTGCCACAAGGCCCGCTCAAAGCCGCGCTCGTCGAGGTCGCGGGGCCCTTCGAAGACCACGGCGAGACTGCGGAACTCGGCGGCCTCCTCGTCGGGAACGGCGCTCCACTCGACCAGCCGGGCGTGAATGCGCCGATCGTCCCGCGCCGCGGTGATCGATCCGGCGGTCAGCACCTCGAGCCCGCCCTGCCCCAGCGCCGCCTTGGCACCGACGCAGGGGAAGGCCTCCTGCTCGATCAGCCCGGTGAGCCCGCGCACGAGACGGGGGCGCGGCATCGCGCCAGGATCATGATGTATCGTCAAGGAAATCGTCCCTTCTGGGTTGGGAGGGCGAACATCGCAGCGCGGGGGCGGATGACACTAACCTGGATAGGCAACGTGGCACGGCGCGGGGCGGTCTGACCGCACCGCTTGAAACGGCTCGGGCTTGCAGGCATCACGGAGATGGGAAAACGAGGGAGAGGGGAATGCGCGGATCGATCCTTGCTGCGGGCGGCGCGCTCGCGATGATGCTTGCCGGCGCGGCTGCGGCCCAGACAGCCGGCTCTCCGCCCTCGCCCGCCACCATCGCCGCGCAGCAGAAGACAGCCGCCGCGCTTCCCGAAGACGGCACCCGCGATGCCGATTTCTCCACCCGCGGCTTTCTTGCCACCCGGGCGGACCCGGTGATCCGCAATGCAAGGGGCGATGCGGTCTGGAACCTCGATGCCTATGCCTTCGTCGATGGCCCGGCGCCCGCGACGGTCAATCCCAGCCTGTGGCGGCACATGCGCTACCTCAAGCACCACGGCCTCTACCGCGTAAGCGACAATGTCTGGCAGGTGCGCGGTTTCGACCTGTCCAACATGACCATCATCCGCGGGCAGACCGGGTGGATCATCATCGACCCCCTGACCAGCGTCGAGACCGCCAAGGCGGCGCTGGCGCTGGTCAACGAGACGCTGGGGCCGCGGCCGGTCAGCGCGGTGATCTATTCACACAGCCATGCCGACCATTTCGGCGGGGTGCGCGGGGTGATCGATCCCGCCGATGCCGCCGCGGGCAAGGTTGCGGTGATCGCGCCGGCCGGCTTCATGGAGGAGGCGACCTCGGAAAACGTGATGGCGGGCGGCGCGATGCTGCGGCGCGCGGCCTACCAGTTCGCCACCGGGATGAAGCCGGGACCCGAGGGCCAGATGGGCAGCGGCATCGGCATGGCGGTGTCGGCGGGCACGCTCTCGCTGGTCGCCCCGACCGCGACCATCGCCGCGACCGGCGAAACGCGCGTTGTGGACGGGGTGCCGCTCGAATTCCAGATCGTTTCGGGCAGCGAGGCACCGGCGGAGTTCAACGTCTTCATCGCGCCCGAAAAGACCTTTCTCGCCGCCGAGATCGCGACCTGCACCTTTCACAACATCCTGACCCCGCGCGGCGCGAAGGTGCGCGATACGCGCGCCTGGGCGCATTTCCTCGACGAGGCGGCGACCCGCTATGCCCCGCGCAGCGACCGGGTGATCTCGAGCCATTGCTGGCCGGTGTTCGGCCGCGCCGAGGCGACCCGCTGGCTCGAGACGCAGCGCGACAATTACCGCTATCTTCACGACCAGACCGTGCGGCGCATGAACCGCGGCGAGACCATGGCGGAAATCGCCGAAGACCTGCGCCTGCCCGATGACCTGGCGCAGGAATGGTCGGCCCACGGCTATTACGGCACCTACAGCCACAACGCCAAGGCGATCTACCAGTTCTATCTCGGCTGGTACGACGCCGTGCCCGCCAATCTCGACCCGCACCCGCCGGTCGAACGGGCGAAGCGGATGATCGACGCGATGGGCGGTGCCGACCGGGTGCTGGCACTGGCCCGCAACGCCATGGCGCAGGGCGATTATCGCTGGTCGTCGGACCTGCTGCAGAACCTCGTCTTCGCCGCACCGGACAACCGGGCCGCGCGCACGCTCCTCGCCGACAGCTACGAACAGCAGGGCTACCAGGCCGAGAGCGCGATCTGGCGCAACCAGTTCCTGGCCGCGGCGCGCGACCTGCGCGGCGCCCCTGCGCGCAACGCCGCGACCCAGAGCACCGACCTGATCGCTGCGGTCGCGACCCAGGAGCTGCTCGATTCCGCCGCGACCCGCTTCGCCCCCGAACGCTTCGGCAATACGCATCTGACCGTCGGCATCGCGCTTACCGACCGCGGCGAGGACGCGACGCTCGAAGCCAACGGGCGGGTGCTGATCGGGCGCGTGGGCTTTCTGCCAAAGGCCGCCGATATCACCATCCGCGGGCCGCGCGCGCTGGTGCTGGCGCTGCTGTTCCTCAAGCAGCCGGTGACGATGATGCAGGCCGCCGGGCTGGAAGTGGAAGGCGACGCGGCGGCGCTGCAGGGGCTCGTCGATGCGCTCGACCCGATGTCGCAAGGGTTCGCCATCGTGGAGCCGTAAAAAACCTGCGCCCCGCGCGAAGGAAATGCGCGAGCGCGCCGTTGAAGAGGCGATGCAGGCGGCAAGACGCCTGTGCGCGAAAGGAAGCCCATGCGAGCAACCACCACCAGCGAGACCGCGCGATGAGCCAGGCCAGCATCGCCCTCAACCGCTTCGGCTATGGCCTTGCCCACGGCGAGACCCCGCCGGCAGACGCGCAGCGCTTCCTGCTCGGCCAGCTCGACGCCTATGATCCCGCACCGCCCGCGATTGCCGCGCGCAGCGGGAACCGTGGCCAGACGGGCGAACTGATCGAGATGATCCGCAACCTGCGCCGGCGCCGCCAGGAAATGCCCGAGCCGGCAATGGCCGACATGGCCGCCGGCGCGGCGATGGCCGAAGGCGAGGCCGAGAACAGCCGCGCCGCGGCCCTCGCTTCGCTCCCGCCCGAATATCGCGCGCAGCTGCGCGAGGCGCGGCGCTACGCGGTCGATGATCTCGCGGCGCGGGTCGCGGTCGCGGTCACCGGGCCTGCCCCCTTCGCCGAACGGCTGGTGCATTTCTGGTCGAACCACTTCAGCGTCTCGATCGGCAAGGTGGGAACGCAATTCGAGGTCGGGCCGCACGAGTTCGCCGCGATCCGCCCGCACGTGCTGGGTCGCTTCTCCGACTTGCTCAAGGCCGCCTCGCTGCACCCGGCGATGCTGCTCTACCTCGATCAGTTCCAATCGGTCGGGCCGGGGTCGCCCCTCCAGCAGCGCCGCGCCGCACGGCCCAACCAGAACGCCCCGCGCGGGCTGAACGAGAACCTCGCGCGCGAAATCCTCGAGCTTCACACGCTCGGGGTCGACGGAGGCTACGATCAGGCCGACGTCACCGAGTTCGCCCGCGCGCTGACCGGCTGGACGGTGCAGGGCATCGGAAGGGTCGGCCGCTTCGCCGAAGCGCGGGCAAACGGCGCGGCCTTCCTTGCGCCCGCCCATGAGCCGGGCGCGCGCACCATCCTCGGACGGCGCTACGCGGCCGGCGGAGCGGAACAGGCGCTGGCGATCCTCGACGATCTTGCCGCGCATCCCGCAACCGCCCGCCACATCGCCACCAAGCTCGCGCGCCACTTCGCCGGGGACGAGCCGCCGCCGGCGCTGGTCGCACGGCTCGAAGCGGATTTCCGCGCCACCGGGGGCGACCTTGCCAGCCTCACCCGCACGCTGATCGCCGCGCCCGAGGTGTGGGTGGCCGGTCCGGTGAAGTTCCGCACCCCGTTCGAATGGTTCGTCGCCGCCGCGCGGCTTTCGGGCACGCGCGAGCTGCCCGCCCCGCGCATCGCCCAGGCGCTCAACGAACTCGGGCAGGTGCCATGGCGGGCGCCCTCGCCTGCGGGCTACGACGATCTCGCCGCCAGCTGGGCCGCGCCCGACGTGCTGCTGCGGCGGGTGGAGCTGGCCGAGCGGCTTGCACAAGGCTCGCCCGCCGAAGACGTGATGGCGCGCGCCGAGGCCGCCTTCCCCGGCGCGCTCAGCGACACGACGCGCACCTGGCTCGCTCGCGCCGAAAGCGGCAAGCAGGCGCTCGCGCTGCTGCTCGTCGCCCCTGAAATGATGCGGAGGTAGTCCGTCATGCTTACCCGTCTCGATCGTCGCACCCTGATTGCCGGATCGCTCGCGCTGGGCGCCAGCGGGCTCGCCCTGCCGCGCATCGCGCTGGCGCAGGCGACCGGCACCCGCAACCTCCTGTTTGTGCTGCTGCGCGGCGCCGCCGACGGCATGGCGATGGCCGCCCCTGTCGGCGATCCGGCCCTCGAAGCGTTGCGCGGCGCGAGCCTCGCGGACTATGCCGACGCCCCGCGGATCGGCAGTTTCTTCGCGCTCCACCCCGCGCTGGCGGGGGTCGCCGAAGCGTCGAAGGCGGGCGAGGCGCTGATCGTCCACGCCGCGGCCACGACCTATCGTGAACGCTCGCACTTCGATGCGCAGAACCTGCTCGAGACCGGCGGGACGGCGCCCTATGCGACCCGCGACGGCTGGCTCAACCGGCTGGTCGCGCTGCTCGCCGAAACGCGCCGCGAGGATGCGCCGCGGGCCCTCGCGGTCGCCCCGGCAGTGCCGCTCGCGCTGCGCGGCGCCGCGCCGGTTTCGAGCTATGCCCCGTCCGCCCTTCCCGAGGCGAGCACGGACTTCATGACCCGCGTTTCCGCGCTCTACGAAGGCGATGCCGAGCTCTCCGGCCTGTGGGCGCGCGCGCTCGAGACGCGCGGGATGGCCGACGACGACGGGCTCAGGAACCTGCGCGATGCCAAGGCGAACGGCGCGCTGGTGGCCTCACTGATGCAGGGGCCGAGCGGCGCGCGGATCGCGATGATCGAGCTCGAAGGGTGGGACACCCATGCCAACCAGCGCGGCGCCTTCACCCGCGCCGCACGCGGCCTCGACGCCCTGCTCGCCGCCTATCGCAGCGGAATGGGCGAGGCGTGGCGCGACACGCTGGTGCTGGTCGCCACCGAGTTCGGCCGCACTGCCAAGCTCAACGGGACCGGCGGCACCGATCACGGGACCGCCGGGGCAGCGCTGGTCCTGGGCGGCAAGGTGCGCGGCGGGCGGGTGCTCGCCGACTGGCCGGGGCTCGGGCAGAACCAGCTCTACGAAGGGCGCGATCTTGCCCCCACCACCGCGCTCGAAAGCGTGCTGGCGGGCGCGGTGGCCGAGCATTTCGGGCTCGACCCCGCACAGGCGATGACGCGGCTGTTCCCCGGCCGCGCGACGCGCGCGCTTTCGGGTCTGGTCCGCGCCTAAAAGGAACACTCCGCCGAGACGTCGCGCTCGTCGCGGGCGATCTCGCTGATCTCGAGCGTGAAGCGGCCCTCGGACGCGAAAGTCAGCTGTTCGCCAGTGGCGGCGAGACAGGCGGGGGTCAGCACCATCTCGCGCCAGCCCTTGCCCGCGGCGACCGCAAGCCGCGCCGTGATGTCGAGCGGCTCGCCTCCGCCGCGCACCGTCACCTTGGCGCGCGGGCGATCCGCGACCTGATAGGCGATGCGCCACGCCGCGCCGCTTTCCGGCCCGGTCAGCGTCACCTTGGCGCCGGGCGCGAAGACGATGCGGCGCGCGTCCTCCTGCGCCTTGCGGTCGATGCCTGTCGCGACGATGCCGTTTCCGCTGCCGCGCAGATCGGGGAGCACGGCGTTGTCGGCCAGCGCCTGGACCTGCGCCCCGAGCTGCCCGGCCGCGAACCAGCTCGCGCCGCTGTCCGCGGCCAGCGCCGCGCAGGTCTCGTCGAGTGTGCCGAGCCGCGATGTGTCCGCGAGGCTTAGGCCATAGCCCAGGGGGAAGAGCGCGCCTTCGGGTCCGTTGACCGGCGCGCCGTCGCAATGCGCGGGCCAGCTGAACGACAGCCGGCCGGTCGCGGGCCGCTTGCCGAACAGCACGTCGGCAACGCCCGCACCCTCGCTACCCGGCAGCCAAGCAGCGACGAAGGCGTCGGCGGCATTGAGTTCGCGGTTCACCCACAAGGGCCGGCCGGAAAGGAACACCGCGACGGTCGGGATACCGCGCGCGCGGTAGGATCGCAGCAGCTTCAGGCCCTCCTCGTCGCGGAAGGCGAGATCCTTGCGGTCGCCGACATACTCGGCATAGGGCTCCTCGCCGAACACGACGATCGCGACGTCGGGGGCCGGACCGCTCTGTGCATCGCTGGCCAGCACCGCCTCGCCGCCCGCCGCGCGTGCGGCCGCGGCGATCCCGGCATAGATCGAGGTCGCGCCGGGGAAGTCGGCGGCGGTGAGTTCGCCTCCGCCCTGCCAGGTCACGGTCCAGCCGCCGGCCTGCTGGGGCACGTTGTCGGCCGCGCTTCCCGCCACCGCGATGCGCGCGCCGGGCTTCAGCGGCAGGACCCCGCTGTTCTTGAGGATGACCTGCGACTTGGCCACCGCCTCGCGCGCGATGGCGCGATGCTCGGGCGAACCGAGGAGGTCCCAGCGGCCCCCAAAGGGCCGTTCGGAGGGCTTCACCTGCCCGTTCAGAACGCCGAGCTTCTGCTTCAGGCGCAGCACCCGCAACACCGCCTCGTCAAGGCGGTGCATCGGGATCGTGCCGTCCTTCACCTCGCGCAGCAGCGAGGCGTGAAGTGCCTTCCAGTCCTCGGGCACCATGTAGACGTCGAGCCCGGCGAGCAGCGCCTGAGGGCAATCGGAATTGGTGCATCCCTCGACCTGGCCGTGGCCGTTCCAGTCGCCGACCACCAGGCCCTCGAAGCCGAGCTTTCCGCGCAGTTCGCCCGTCAGCAGCGGTGCGTTGCCGTGCATCTTGGTGCCGTTGATCGAGTTGAAGCTCGCCATGACGCTCGCGACGCCGGCCTTGATCGCGGCCGGATAGGGAGCGGCGTGGATCGCCATCAGCTCGGCGAGGTTGCCGTTGACATCGCCCTGATCGACGCCCTGCGCCGTGCCGCCGTCGCCGAAGAAGTGCTTGGCGGTGGCCGCGACCTTGCCGGGGCCGAGGAAACCCGGCGTGCCCGGACGGCCCTGCAGACCCTCGACCATCGCCGCGCCAAGCCGCGCAACCAGCGCCGGGTCCTCCGAATAGCTTTCGTAGGTCCGGCCCCAGCGATCATCGCGCGCGACCGCGATCGTCGGCGCAAAGGTCCAGTCGATCCCCGTCACCGCGATCTCGACCGAGGTGGCGGCACCGATCCGCCGCACCAGATCGGGATCGTGGGTGGCCCCGAGGGCGATGTTGTGCGGGAACACCGTCGCCCCGATGATGTTGGCGTGGCCGTGCACCGCATCGGTCGCCCACACCGCCGGGACCGCGGGCTCTCCGCCCGGCAGCGGGGCGGTGGAGGCCTCCCAGAAGGCGTCGGCGAGCTTCAGCCATTCCGGCGCGGGCGCCATGTCGTCGCCGCCGGGCCCGGAATTGCCGCCGTTGAGGATGGTGCCGAACCGGTAGCGGCGCACGTCCTCGGGGGTGATCGAGCCGATGTCCGGCATGACGATCTGCGCGACCTTGTGTTCGAGGCTCATGCGCGCCAGCAGCTGCTCCGGGGTCAGCGGCGCGGCATCGGCGGCGGCCGCCGCCGCCGGAGGCGTCCCGGCCGACTGCACCGCCGCGGGGGCAGCGCAGCCGGCCAGCAGCGCGGCGAGGCCCGCGCCCACAGCAAGCTGCGCGAGATTGTTACGGATCACCAGGCAAGTCCCTCCCAAGACCGTCTCATGCGGGTTGGTGCATTTGTTGAGAACGTTATCAAGATACTACAAAGCCGCGGCGCATTTGCAAGCGCCAAGCGGTCAGGTTGTGCGCGAGGCGGGCAGCCGGGCGAAGGAGGCGAGCAGCGCAGCGCTGACCAGTGCGAGCACCGCGAACAGCACGAACAGCGCCGAATATCCGAGGCCGGGCACCAGCAGCACCGTCAGCCAGGGCATGACCATTGCCGGCAAGGTGTTGGTGAGATTGAAAAATCCCAGATCCCGTCCGCGATGCTCGGGCGCGGGCAGCACACGCAGCGTCTGGCTGGCATGAAGCGACAGGAAGATCGCCGCCGATACGGCAAACAGCACGTAGCCGGCGATCGCCAGTGCCAGCGTGCTCGCCACCGCCATCGCCAGCAGTCCGGTCGCGCACAGCAGCGCGCAGCCCGCCAGCGGCAGGATCGGACGGCGATGACGATCGGACCAGCGGCCCAGCAGCAGCGAGAGTGGGACCGCACAGACAAGCACGAGGCTGAAGATGTTTGCCGCCGCGTTCTCGGGAAAACCGGGAGAGAGCGAGCGCAGCCAGAACAGCAGGAAAGCGAACATTCCGCCTTCGGCAACCTGCACGAGAAAGCGCGCCACCCACATCCGCCGCACGGCGTGGCCCGCTTCCGGCGCATCGACGAGCACCGCGTTGCCGCGCGCCGCCATCAGCTCCGCCCGCGCCCGTGCGCCGCCGCACAGCAGCGCCGGCAGCACCAGCGCCGCGACGAGGCCTGCGACCACCCACAGCCGCGCCGCGGGATCGACCAGTCCGCCATAGGTCACCAGCGAACCGGCTAGCGCCCCCAGCGCCGGGGACAAGGCCAAGGTGCCGCCGAGCACCCCCTTCTGGCTGTCGGGAAAGCAGTCCCCCGCCCAGGCCATCAAGGGCGCAAGCATCAGGTTCAGCCCGACCTGCCAGGCCATGACCAGCAGCACCAGCTCGCGGGCGGAGCGGGCCTCGCCCACCGCCACCAGCAACGCGCTGGAAACCAGCAGTCCGGCAAGAATCCAGCCCCGCCGGGTTCCTGTGCGGTCGCTGAGCATTCCGGCTGCGATGTTGGCGAAGCTTGCCACCACCGCGCCGAAAAAGGTCGTCTGCGCGAGCACCGCCACGTCCTCGCCGCCCTGCAATTCGGCGATCCGCTGGGGAAGGAGCACGGTGAGCAGCGGCACATAGGCCACCGCGCCGCCCGCCGCCGCCAAGGCGAACAGCGCCAGGAACCAGGCCGGCTGGCGCGGCTCGCGGGGCAGCGCTGACGTGCTCAAACCGCGTCCGGCGCGGGCACTCGCGGAGGCGCGGTCGAGGAACGCTCGACCAGCGCGGCCGCGACTTCGATCACGCCGTCATCAGGCTGCGCGCTCCCCCGCGCGATCAACTGTTCGACCGCGCGCGACACCGTTTCCGCGATCGGCTGGTCGACCGCGGTGAGCGGCGGCTGGGTGAAGCGCACGATCGGGGTATTGTCGAAGGAAATCAGCGAAAGGTCGCGCGGCACTGCCAGTCCGCGGTCGCGGGCGACCTCGAGAGCGGCGAGCGCCATCTGGTCGGAGGAGGCGATGATCGCGGTCAGATCCGGGTTGCGGTCGAGCAGCGCGCGCGCCGCGCGGGTGCCGGATTCGTAACCGAAATCGCCGATCTCGAGCAGCCCCTCGCTCGGCAGGCCATGTTCGCCGAGCGCACGCTTCCAGCCTTCGATGCGCCAGCCGCTGAGGCTGTATTGCGCCGGGCCCGCGATCTGCCCGATGGCGCGGTGGCCGAGCTCGATAAGGCGGCTGGTGGCAAGGTGCGCCGCCCCCTCGTCGCCCATGGTCAGCGCGATGCCCGGCCCCGGCGCGATCGATCCAATCCGCGCGAAGGGGATGCCGCGCTCCGCGAGCAGGCCGGTGATCAGGCGGTTCTCGGAGTGCGGCGGGGTCAGCACCACCCCGTCGGGCTGAAGCGCCGAGATCGCCGCGCCTAGCTCGCGCTCGACGTGATCGGAATGGGTGTCGATCAGTTCGACCATCATGCGGTAGCCGTGCTGCGAGCAGGTCAGGATGCCGCCAAGCAGCATCTGGTCGACCCAGTCGGTGCCGCGCCGGTCGCGCCAGTCGGCGAGCGTGCGCTCGCGATCATTGATGGCAAGGATGATGTAGGAGCGCGATCCGCTCATGCGCTGCGCGGCGAGGCTCGGCACGTAGCCGAGCCGTTCGATCGAGGCGCGCACCTTGTCGCGCAGCTGCGGGCGCACATTGGGGCCGCCATTGACGACGCGGCTCACCGTCTGGAGCGACACCCCGGCGTCTTCGGCGACGTCCCTGATCGTGACTGTCTTGCGCGCCCGCGGCATTGGTCCTCGCGTCTTCCTGTGCTGTCCATCGCATGCAGGCGCGCCCCGTCCCCGGGGCGGCGGCGCGGCGATGCCCCCTGATCCAGTTCATGGCGGATTGCGCGGGAAAGCGCTTGTCCGCAAGCCCTTTTGCGCCGTTCGACCTCCCGGTCGTCCCTCGGCCGCTAGGTCCGGCGACGCAAAGACGGGTCGCCCCAACGCAGCGGGGCCGCCGTCGGCGTTTCCGCCTTCGGCAGCCCCGGAAGTGTCGTATGCGCGCCTCTCAGAAGCTGAAGCGGGCGATGAAGGTGTAGCGGCGGTCGTTGCGGAACACCGCACTGATCGGACGCGTGCCGTCGTAGTCGATGATCGTCGAGAGCTTGGTGGTCTCGTCGAGCAGGTTGACCCCCTGCACGCCCAGCTTGATGTTCTCGGTCACGTTGTAGAGGATCGTGCCGTCCAGCTGGCCGCCGGCTTCCTGGAAGATCGGCGAGAACGGGAACAGGTCGTCCCGCTGCGTCACGAGGAAGTCGCTGCGCCAGTTGTAGGCGGCGCGCATCGACAGCGGCCCCTTCTCGTAGAACAGCGTCGCGTTCACCGTGTGCTTCGAAATCCCGGCAAGCGGCAACTGGCCGGAGAAGGGCCCGTTGTTGAGCGGCTGACCGCTCGAGTTCACCGAGGGCGAGCCGATGCCCGAGATGTTCGGGTTCGGGAAGTCGCCGCCATCGACATAGGTGTAGGTGAAGGACGTGCCCAGCCCGCTCAGCAATCCGGGCAGGAAGTCGAAGGCCTGCTGGTAGCTGAACTCCACACCCTTGAGCGTGCCCGAGATATCGTTCGCGGGCCCGTTGATGATCACGTCCTCGGATGTGCCGCCCGGCGTGGTGTAGTTGACCAGACCGGTGCCGGAGGTGACGATCCCCTTGATGTCCTTCGCGAACAGCGCGAGGCTGATCGAGCCGACCTTGGCGAAATACCATTCGGCGCTGAGATCATAGTTCCAGCTTTCGGTGGGTCGCAGATTGCGGTTGCCGGTCGAGATGGCCAAGAGCGGCCCGTCGTTCACCCGGCCGCTGAAGCCCAGCACCCCGCCCGCGTTGAACAGGTTCAGGTCCGGACGGCTGATCCCCTTCGACACCGCGGCGCGAATGACGATCCCGCCGCCATTGTCATAGCGGATGTTGAAGGCCGGCAGGAAGTTGTCGAAGTTGATGTCGCGCCGGTCGTTGATGAGCTCGCCGGTGTGCAAGGCCGCGAAGTCGGCAAGACGCTGGCCGGTGAGCTGGCAGAAGGTCTGCTGCGGAACGTTCGGCCCGGCTCCCTGGCACGCGGCAGTGATTTCGGACACCTGCACGATGCCGTCACCGTTGCCTCCGTTGCCGACTGCATCGAAGCGTGCCGGGTCGGGGAAGGCAACCAGCGAGTTGTTGCCGACGGTGGTGCGGACATAGCGCAGGCCGATATTGCCGGAGAGCGACGAACCGCCGCCGAAGTCGGCGCCGAAATCGAGCCGCACATAGGCCGCCGAGGTCGTCTCGTTGACGTCCGAGATTTCCGAGGGGCAGAACGGGTCGCACTGGACGACCGAGCCGTCGAGCAGAGTGCGGGTGCGGCCGTTGACGCCGAGGTTGAAGCGCTCAGGCGACTGGCCGAAGGTGCTGATCGCATCCCACTGCTGATCGGTGACGCCCGACAGGTATTCCTGCAGGAAGTCGTCGCCGCCGTAAAAGAACGTCCCGCCGTTCTCGATCGGGGTCCCCGCCTGGCCGCGCTGGAAGTTGTCGGCGAACGGGGTGCGATAGGCGGAAGCGTCGGGGAATTCGTCAGCGAAGGCCCCGCCGGCGATCGCGAATTCCTGGCCCGGAAGACCGGTGTAGAAGCGGCCCGGGATGAAGCCGTTGCCGAACGGGCCGGGCCCGCTCGCGCCGCAGCCCGGTCCCTCGCCCCACGGAGCGCAGCCGGCGCGGCCCGCCCATGGTGCCGAAAGATTGCCCCAGGTGCTGAAGTTGGTGTTGCGGTTCGCACGATCGCGCGCCGCCCAGCGTCCGCCGACGGCCACCTTGCGGAAGAAGCCTTCGTCGCTAAGATCGTATTCCAGGTCTCCTGCGATGCTGAACAGGTTGCCGTCGTTCTTCTCGCGGCTGTCGAGGCCGAACCAGTAGTAGTTGTAGAAACCGCTGCTGAAGTAGTCGGAAGGGGCGCCGACCGGGGCGAGGAACTGGATGTCCGGGGTGCTGCCCGACAGGTCGACCGCGATATCGGCCCAGGTGCTCATCGCGCCGAACACCGAATCGCGCCGCAAGTTCGAATCCACGCTCTGCATCTCGATCGAGCCGCGGAAGCGGTCGGTGAAGTTCATCTTCGCATCGAAGGAGATGTCCTGGGTGACGGACTTGGTGTCGCGCAGGAAGCGCAGCGAGTCCATCGGGATGCCGCCGAGACCGAAAGGCGTGGCGTAGGCATTGCCGACGTTTTGGGTGAGGATGCCGCTCACGAAATTGCCGTTCGCGTCGAACTCGTAGCTCGTGCCCGGCCGCGGCTGGTTGGTCGACACGCCGTCGTCGATGCGCCCGAGCAGCGCGAATTCCTCGGTCGCGAAGCTGGTTTCCGAACGCAGGTATTCGACCGTCATCAACAGGTCGCCGTCAAGCGTCTCGAACTGCCCGATGGCCGAGAACGCCTCGCGGTCGCGATCCAGCGTGGTCGTGCGCACGTTGGCGAACTGCGGCACGATGACCGAATTCGGCGGCGGGAAATTGTCCGGCGTGAAGTTGGGCACGTCGCCGAACCCGCCCGAATTGAGGTCGAAGATGCGCGCGCAGCCGCCGCTGAGGTCGGCCGGGCGATAGCAGTAATCCACCAGCTGGGACGCATCGGTGCGGCTCTTCAGCTTCGACTTCGAATAGCTCAACTGCACGCCGAAGGTGCCCTGGCCGGTCTCGAAGGTGTTCGATGCGAGGATGTTGTAGGTGGGTGACCATTCCTGACGCAGGTCACCATAGTTCGCCTCGACCGAGCCGGCGATGTGGAAGCCCGGATTGTCGAGCGGCTTGCGGGTCACCAAGTTCACGAGGCCGGCGATGTGGCCTTCGATCTGGTCGGCGGTGATGTTCTTGTAGACTTCCACGCGGCCGACGAGTTCGGGCGAGACATCCTCGAAGCTCAGCGCGCGGCCGCCGTTGGCCGAGAAGATGTCGCGGCCGTTGAGCTGCGAGCTCACGTAGGGCAGGCCGCGGATGATCACGCCGGTGCCTTCGACCGAGAAGCGCGTCGGGTCGGACGTCTTCTCGAAGCGGCCGATGTTCACGCCGGGGACGCGCTGGAGGGTCTCGGCGACCGAGCGGTCGGGAAGCGCGCCGATGTCTTCGGCGGTCACCACGTCGACCACGGTATCGGCGTTGCGCTTGATGCTCTGCGCGGTCGAGAGCGAAGCGCGGTAGCCCGAAACGATGATTTCCGGCTGATCCGAATCCGGCTTGTCGTCCTTCGCGGCAGGCTTGTCCTCGTCGCTCGCGGCGTCCTGCGCGAGTGCGGGCGAGACCAGAGCTGCCGACAGCGCGAGAGCCGAGGCAGTGCCGAGGGCGAGACGACGCCGGCGCGGCGCGAGGGTTCCGTAGTTCATGATATTTCAAACCTCCCCTATCCCCGTGACAGATTCGTGCCGATCACTGGGGCTTGCGAATGCATTCCTAGCGCATGTTGTTAGCGTTCTCAAGACTTGTAATCTGCGTGCCATATTGCATTCTGGCAACACTTGGCGGGACGGCAGAATCCCGGGCAGAGCGGACAAACCAGCCGCGCGGGGATCGAGGAACCTATGGCAATTCAACACATAATCATCGTCGGCGGCGGCACTGCCGGGTGGATGGCGGCGGCGGCTCTTTCGCGCCTCAAGGCCGGTCGGCCTGTGGAAATCACCCTGATCGAATCCGAGGCGATCGGCACGGTCGGGGTCGGCGAGGCAACGATTCCACCCTTTGTCGGCTTCAACGAGCTGCTCGGCGTGGACGAGCGCGAGATGCTCAGCGCGGTGGGCGGCACCTTCAAGCTGGGCATCCAGTTCGAGAACTGGGGAAAGCTGGGCGACAGCTACATCCACCCCTTCGGCGCCTATGGCTACACGATGGGCGGCATCAGCTTCCACCATGTCTGGCACCGCATGGCGCAGGCCGGGGACAAGCGCCCGATTCAGGTCTTCAACCTCGAGACCATGGCGGCCTATTTCGGCAAGTTCGCCCGCACCGAGGATTACAACCGCGAGGACCTCCCGCCGGTCAACTATGCCTATCACCTCGATGCCGGGCGCTACGCCGCCTACCTTCGCCGTTTCGCGGAGCAGCGCGGGGTGGTGCGGCAGGAAGGCCGGATCGCCGATGTCTCACTGGACGGCGAGAGCGGCTTGGTCACCGGCGTGACGCTCGACGGCGGGCAGCACTTCGCAGGCGACCTGTTCATCGATTGCTCGGGCTTCCGCGGCCTATTGATCGAGCAGGCGCTGAAGACCGGATACGAGGACTGGACCCGCTACCTGCCCTGCGACCGTGCGGTCGCCCTGCCCTGCAGGCGCGATGACGGCAGCCCGCCCCCGCCCTTCACTCGCGCCACCGCGCACCGCGCCGGCTGGCAGTGGCAGGTGCCGCTCCAGCACCGCAACGGCAACGGGCACGTTTATTGCTCGGCACATATGGAAGACCAGGAGGCGCTCGACATCCTGCTCGGCAACATCGCCGGCAAGCCGCAGGCCGAGCCCAATTTCCTGCGCTTCGTCACCGGACGCCGCAAGAAGTTCTGGAACAGGAACGTCGTCGCGCTGGGCCTTGCGGCGGGTTTCATGGAGCCGCTCGAGTCCACCTCCATCCACCTCATCAACACCGGTATCGACAAGCTGGTCTCGCTGCTTTCGCTCGACGGGATCACGCAGACCCAGGAGGACGCCTTCAACCGCCTGACGGGCCGCGAATATGCCCGCATCCGCGACTTCCTGATCCTCCATTACAACGCCACCAGCCGCACGGATTCGGACTTCTGGAACTACGTGCGCACAATGGAGGTGCCCGATACGCTCACCGAGAAGGTCGAGCTGTTCAAGGCCAACGGCCAGATCTTCCGCGAGGAGGACGAGCTGTTCACCGAGACCAGCTGGGCGGCGGTGATGATGGGCCAGGGGATCAGCATGGGCGGACACAATGCCATCGCCGACGCGCTCGATCCTGCCAAGACCGCCGAGGAGGTGAACGAGATGGAGAAGTCGATCCGCTACCTCGTCCAGCATATGCCGGGGCACGGCGACTACCTTGCGCGCTATTGCCCCGCGCCGCTTGCCGCCTAGGGGACCACCCGTTCCGCCAGCGCCCGGCCCGACAGCCACGCAGCTTCGACCCGCGGAGCCCGCAGCCAGTCGCCCGCAACGCCGATGCCCAGCGCCGGATCGAAATGCGCGCCCTCGCCCCCGATTGCGCCGGGCAAGGCATAGAGCCAGCGGTGCGCGTCGCAATGGAGCGGAGCGGCGGGCGCGATGCCGAAGGCCGCGAAGAAATCCGCGAGCAGCGCCCTTGCGGCGTCCTCCTTGGCGGCGCCCAGCAGTTCATGGCTGCGCTCCGGACTGGCGTGGATCACCCAGGTCTCCGCCCCGCTACGTCCCGGCTTGGCCGAATTGCGCGCCGCCCAGGACAGCGGGCCGCTCTCGCTGCGCAGGGTATCGGCTGCAATCGGCAGGGGGTGCGAGAAAGCCGCCATCGCTGCCCAGCAGGGCGCCGACTTCACGCCTGCCGCAAGCGCGGCGAGATCGGGTGCGACCTCGGCCAGCAGCACCGCCGCCTGCTCGGCCGGCACCGCGACCAGAACCCGAGCGGCGGTGAGCGCGCCGCTGCCGGTGTCGACGCGCCACCGGCCGTCCTCGCGGTTCAGCCTCTCGGCGCGCACACCCCAGCGCACATCGAGTGTTTCGGCCATTGCGCGGATCGGCGCATTCATGCCGGGGGTGCCGACCCATGCATCCTCGCCCGCGACCGGCCAGCGGGCCGCGACGCCTGCCGCCTCCCATTCCGCCACAGCGTGCCGGAAGGCGGGATCGCGGACGGTGAAATATTGCGCGCCGTGATCGAAGCCGATGCTCGCTGCGCCGATCTCCACGCGCCGCGTCGCCATGCGACCGCCGGGCCCGCGTCCCTTGTCAAGCACGGTGACGCTGGCGCCGTTGCGGGAGAGCTCGGTGGCACAGGCAAGGCCTGCCATGCCCGCGCCGATGAGGAGATAGTCGCTGAAATGTCCGTCCATCCCGCGCCAACGCACGGGATGGGAGACGGTTTCAGGGCGCGCTGCGCGGCGGCCGCGCCTCGGCGAGCAGGAGCGAGAAACGCTGTTCGCTGTCGGTCCAGCGCGCGCGCGGTTCCCAGCCGCCGGCCGCGAGCAGCGTGTAGGCGGTGCGGCGGGTGAACTTGTGGCTGTTCTCGGTGTGGATGGACTCCCCCTCGGCCATCGCGAAGCTCTGACCGCTTACCGAAAAGCGCACGTCGGATTTCGCCACCAGGTGCATCTCGATCCGCGCGTAAGTGTCGTTCCAGCGCGCTTCATGGGCGAAAGCATCGACCGGGATGTTGCCGCCCAGTTCGCGGTTGATCCGGTGAAGGAGGTTGAGGTTGAACTTGGCCGTCACCCCCGCGGCATCGTCATAGGCCGCCTTCAGCACCGCCTCGTCCTTGATGAGGTCCATGCCGATCAGCAACAGCGCGCCGACCCCGAGCGTTTCGCGCATCGAGCGCAGCAGGTCCGTGGCGGTGCGCGCGACCATGTTGCCGATGGTCGATCCGGGGAAGAAGCCGAGCTTGGGAAGGTCCGCGATCTCGCCGGGCAGTTCCACACGGCGCATGAAATCCGCCTCGACCGGATGGACGGGCAGGCCGGGAAACTTCTCCGCCAGCGCGGCGGAGGAAGCGCGCAGGAAATCGCCCGCGATGTCGAGCGGCACATAGGCCGAAGGCTTGATCGCAGAGAGCAGCAGCGGGGTCTTGACCGAGGAGCCCGAACCGAACTCGACCACCGCGCGGCCCGGTCCGATCAATTCGGCGAATTCATCGGCCCTTTCGCGCAGGATCTCGGTTTCGGCGCGGGTCGGGTAATATTCCGGCAGCCGGGTGATGTCCTCGAACAGCTGCGAGCCGGCATCATCGTAGAACCAGCGCGCCGGGATCGCCTTCTGCGCCTCTGCCAGTCCGGCGAGCACGTCGGCGCGAAAGGCCGTGTCGACCCCGCTTGCGTCGCGCTCGACCAGCTTGAGACCCGTCGGGTTGGTCATGCGTCACCGTCCTTTGCCAGCCGCACGCCGGTGAACTGCCAGCGCTGGTGGGGATAGAAGAAATTGCGATAGGAGGGCCGCGAATGGCCGCGCACCGTGGCGCAACTGGCGCCGCGCAGCACCACCTGGCCGCTCATGAACTTGCCGTTGTATTCGCCCACCGCGCCTTCGGCCGGGCGGAAGCGCGGATAGGGGAGGTAGCCGGAGCGGGTGAATTGCCAGCCATCGCCGAACAACCCCTCGCCGCCGCGCGGCAGCGGAGGCGCCGCACCGTCGAGCTGATTGCCGCCCGCAGGATCGTGCGCGGCGAGCGCTGCCGTGCCGTCCTGCCCGCGCGCGATCGCCTCCCATTCGAACTCCGTCGGCAGGCGCGCACCCGCCCATGTGGCGAAGGCATCGGCCTCGAAATGGGAAATGTGGGTGACAGGCGCGTGAGGGTCGCGCTTCTGCCAGCCCTGATGGGTGAAGTGCCGGTCCTCGTGCCAGTAGAGCGGCGCAGCGATGCCTTCGCGCTGGACCCATGCCCAGCCGTCCGAGAGCCACAGGCGGGCATCGCGATAGCCGCCGTCCGCGATGAAGTCCTCCCATTCGGCGTTGGTCACCAGCCGGTCGGCAAGCGCGAAGGGTTCGAGCAGCACGCGGTGGGCCGGGCCCTCGTTGTCGAAGGCGAAGCCGCCGCCTTGATGGCCGATCAGCGCGATGCCGCCGGGGTGGCGATGCCAGCCGAGCGGCGTGTCCGGAGCGGCGGTCGGCGGTGCGCCCTCCCACATCGCCGGGCCCAGCGGGTTCTGGAACAGCGCATGCTTGATGTCGGTCAGCAGCAGCTCGATATGCTGCTGTTCGTGCGCGACGCCCAGCGCGATCAGGTCTGCAAGAGCGGGATCGCCAAGCAACGGCGTCATGGCGTCATTCACGACCGCGCGCCATTCCAGCACTTCCTCGAGCGTCGGACGCGACAGCAGCCCGCGCGAGAAGCGCGCGATGCGCGCGCCTTCGGCCTCGTAGTAGGAGTTGAACAGGAACGGCCAGTCCTCGCGGTGGCGCCGGTAGCCGGTGAGGTGGTCCCGCAGGAGGAAGGTCTCCCAGAACCACGTCGTGTGCGCGAGATGCCACTTGGCGGGGCTCGCGTCCTCCATCGACTGGATGGTCGCATCGGCATCGCTGAGCGGCGCTGCCAGCGCCTCGCTCAGCGCGCGGGTCGCACGGAAACTCTCGGAGAGCGCCGCGGCTTCCTGCCTGCCATCCTGCCGTCTGCTGCTGCTCTGCACGCGCCCCTCCCGCTGCGGCCTTGCCATGGACATACGGACCCTGGCCCGCGGGCGTTACAGCCCCGCGACCCAGAATAGCTACAAAGCTAGCGGAAAATCATCACTCCGATCAGCTTTTTGCGCCGAGCCGCCCCGTCAGGAGGGCGCGGGGACCCGTTCACGCGGCGTGGCTGACATCCGCATCGCGCGTGCCGGCCGCCTCGTTGAGCATCTCGGCGACGAGGAAGGCGAGTTCCAGCGACTGTTCGGCGTTGAGGCGCGGGTCGCAATGGGTGTGATAGCGGTCGCCGAGGCGTTCCTCCGTGATCGCCACCGCCCCGCCGACGCATTCGGTCACGTCCTGACCGGTCATCTCGATGTGGATACCGCCGGGGTGCGAGCCTTCGGCGCGGTGGACCGCGAAGAAGCCCTTCACCTCGCGCAAGATGCGGTCGAAGGGGCGGGTCTTGAAGCCGCTCTCCGATTTCACGACGTTGCCGTGCATCGGATCACAGGACCACACCACCGGATGGCCTTCGCGCTGCACTGCGCGCACGAGGCGCGGCAACCCGTCCTCGACCTTGTCGTGGCCGAAGCGGCTGATGAGCGTGATGCGCCCGCCCTCGCGCGCCGGGTTGAGATCGTCGAGCAGGCGCAGCAGCGCGTCGGGCTCGAGGCTGGGCCCGCACTTCATCCCCAGCGGATTGCCGATCCCGCGCGCGAACTCGATATGCGCCGAGCCGGGGAAGCGCGTGCGGTCGCCGATCCACAGCATGTGCGCAGAAGTCGCATACCAGTCCCCGGTGAGCGAATCGCGCCGGGTCATCGCCTGTTCGTAGGGCAGCAGCAGCGCCTCGTGGCTGGTGTAGAAGCTGGTGCCCTGAAGCTGCGGCACGGTGCCCGGGTCTACCCCGCAGGCCTCCATGAAATCCAATGCCTCGCCGATCCGGTCGGCCATCTGGGCAAACTTCTCGGTCCACGGCGTGCGGCCCATGAAGTCGAGCGTCCACTGGTGGACCTGCCTGAGGTTAGCATAGCCACCGCCGGCGAAGGCGCGCAGCAGGTTCAATGTCGCGGCGGCCTGCGAATAGGCGCGCACCATGCGCTGCGGATCGTTGCGGCGGCTGACGGGGTCGAACTCGATGCCGTTGATGTTGTCGCCGAGATAGCTCGGCAGGGTCACGTCGCCGATGGTCTCGGTCGGCGAGGAGCGCGGCTTGGCGAACTGGCCCGCCATGCGCCCGACCTTCACCACCGGGCGCTTGCTCGCGAAGGTCATCACCACCGCCATCTGCAGCAGCACGCGGAAGGTGTCGCGGATGTTGTTGGGGTGGAACTCGGCGAAGCTCTCGGCGCAATCGCCGCCCTGCAGGAGGAAGCCGTGGCCGTTCGCGACATCGGCGAGATCGGCCTTCAGCGCCCGCGCCTCGCCGGCAAAGACCAATGGCGGATAGGAGGCGAGCGTCGTCTCCGCCTCGGCCAGTTCGGCGGCGTCCTCGTAATGCGGAAGGTGCCGCGCCTCGCGGGTCTTCCAGCTATCCGGGGTCCAGGTCTCGGGCACTTTTCCAACTCTTCCATTGCTGCCGCGCCCTCGGGGCGCGGGGCGCCGCTACAGGAGGCGCGTTTCATTTGTAAAGCGACAATGCCCGCCGGGACAACTTTATTTCCCGTGCGCGGCAATCGCCAGGGCCGATCAGCGGCCCTCGGTCTGCACCTGACCCGCCGCAGCGCCAGCACTTGCGGGCGGTGCCTTGGCGAGGTCCTGCCCCTCGGGGATCACCGCCAGCCGGAACGGCGTGCGCTTGGCGAGGTAGCGGTCGGCGAGGAACTGCATCACCTGCGGGCTGGTCTGCGAATAGTCCGCCAGCAGGCTGCGCAGCAGGGCCACGCGCTGCGGATCGGTCGTCGCCCCCTCGAGGTTGTAGAGCCAGAACTGGTTGCCGGTGGACGCCCGCCGGATCAGCTGGGCGAGCGGCTCGGTGACGCGCGCCAGTTCGTCCGCGCTGGGCGGATTGGCGGCGAGGTCCTTGGCGATGCGTTCGGCCTCCTGAAAGAAGATCGGCACGAACTCGGGTTCGAGCTGGGCGAGCGCGGTGATGCGCCCGCCGCTCGGCAGGTCCTCCGGCCATTTGGAGAAGACCTGCGGCGAGTAGCTTGCACCCGCCCGTTCGCGCAGCGCATCGAGCAGACGGTTGTTGAACAGCTGGGTGAGGATTTCGAGCTGGCGGCTTTCGCGCAGGCTCGCGACCCCGCCGCCGCTCGGCCAGGCGACCACGGCGGCGGCCTGGTTGGCGTCGCCGCGGTGGTGGACGACCTCGGGCGCGTCGGGCGTGGACGCGAAGCCGGGCACGCGGTCGGCGACCTCCGCCGGGATCGGCTCGCGCGGGGGCAGCGCGCCGAAGGTCTTGCGCAGCTGTTCGATGATCGCGGGCTTGTCGAATTCGCCGAACACCAGCACCTCGATCGGTCCCTGCTTCAGCAGCGGCTCCCAGACCTTGCGGAACCCTTCCGGAGTGACCCCCTTGAGCGCCGCGGGTCCCGGAGTGGCAAAGCGCGGGTCGCGCGCGGTGACGAGATATTCCAGATCGCGGTTGAGCACCCCGCCGGGGCTCGTCGCATAGGTGTTGTAGGCCAGTTCGGCGGCCGCCTTGGCGCGGATCACGGGTTCCGGGTCCCAGCGCGGCATCCCGAGCTTGGCGGCGAACAGGTAGAGCTGGTCGGCGACGTCCTCCGAGCGGGTCTGCGCCGTGAAGGTGAACACCGCATCGTCGATTGCGAAGTCGAAGCCCAGCTTGCGTCCGGTCGAGAGGCGGTCGATCTCGTTCTGGCCGAGTTCGCCGAGACCCGAGCCGACCAGCGCCGCCTCGCCGAGCGAGGCATAGACCGCGCTGTCCGCATCGAAGCCGCGATAACCGGCGCCGAACCGCACCCGGACCGTCACGCGGCCCGGCTCGGCATCATTCGCCCAGACCAGCGCCTTGACGCCGTTGGCGAAGTCGACCTGCTCGATGTCGAGTACGCCGAGCGGCTCCTGGCTGACGATGGTGCCCGGCTCGCCGACCGGAGGAAGGTCCTTGAACGAGATGCTCTGCGCCGCCAGCCGGGCGCTGCCATCGACCTCGGGCTCGCGCGCCAATGCCGTGCGCAGCGCCGCCGGGTCCGCTTCGCCGGTTTCGGGGGTGACATAGACCGAGCGGGTCACCACCCCCTCGAACAGGCTCTGCGTATGCGCCAGCACCTCGGCCGGGGTGAGCTTCGCCTTCATTCCGCGGAACACGTCGAGCACCACCTTGGGCGCGGCCACGGTCTCGCGGATGTCGACCGCGTTGACGAGATCGTTGGCGAGATTGGAGCCCGACTGGACGCTTTCCTGTTCGACTTCGTTGGCGAAGACGACGTCGAACTCGGCGGCCTCGCGGTCGATCTCCTCCTGGGTCGGCGGATTGACGCGCGCGTCGGCGATGACGCTGCGCACGTCGGCGAGCGCGGCCTGCCAGTCGCCGGTCAGCGGGGCGAAGGTCACGAAGGTGGCATCGGCCGAGCGCGAGACGTCGTCCTGGTTGACCTGCGCATAGAGGAAGCTTCCGCCGCCCCGCGCGCGCGCTTCGAGCCGGCGGTTGATGATCGCCTGCGCGACCGCGTCGAGCAGCAGGCCCTGATTGTACGCGATCGTATCCTGCACCGGGCGCCAGGGGCGCATCACCGCATAGGTGAGGCTGCGCGGCAGATCGGGCTCGACGCCGACCGCAAGCTCCCCGATCGGCGCCGGCGCGCCCGGCGCGTCGGCCGCGTTCGCGGGCGGAACCGGATCGCCGAAATCCGGGGCGGTGCCGGGCTTGCCGGTGCCCTGCCAATCGCCGAACCACTTTTCGACCAGCCCGGCAAGCACCATCGGATCGGCATCGCCCGCGACCACGATCACGGTGTTCTCGGGCCGGTACCAGCGGTCGTAAAAGGCCTTCACCGCCTTGCCTGTCGCCGCGTTCAGGGTTTCGTCGGTGCCGATCGGGCTGCGGGTGGCGAGCCGCTGGCCGGCAAAGAAGGTCTGGCGGGTGAGTTCGGCCATGCGCTGCCCGGCGCCGCCGCGCTCGCGCTTCTCGGCCAGCACGATCGGGCGTTCGGTGGCGACGTTGGCGTCGTTCAGCACCGGCGCGCGTACCATGCCGGACAGCAGCTTGAAGCTCTCCTTGAGCTTGGCGTCGCTGATGTCGGGGATGTCCAGCTTGAATACGGTCTGCGTCGGCGTGGTCTCGGCATTGGCATCGCTGCCGAAGGTCGCGCCGAGCCGCTGCCAGGCGGCAATCGCCTGACCGTTCTCGAGATACTTGCTTTCGCGAAACAGCAGGTGTTCGAGAAGGTGCGCGAAGCCTTGCTCGCTGTCCTGCTCGTAAAGGGAGCCGGCGTCGATGCGCACCCGGATCGAGACCTGCCGCGGCGGCACCCCGTTGCGGCGCACCGCGTAGCGCAGGCCGTTCTTCATCTCGCCGAACAGCCACTGGTCGTCGCGCGGGACGTCCGAGCCGCGGTAGAGCCACGGCACCTCGTCCTCGCCCTGCAACGCCGTGGGCGCGGGCACATCGGCGAGCGGGGGCGCGGCTTGGGCCGAGGCGGTGTCCGCCTGCCGGGCCGAAAGCGGCTGCACGAGAACCAGCGAGGCAATAAGGAGGGCGAAAGCGCGGAATGCGCGGGAAAGCGACGTCATGGCGAGGCTTATAGGCCGGCGATCCCTGAAGAGATAGTGAATGCTTGCGCCCGCTTGTCCTTGCGCCGCCGGACACCTAAATTGGCGCCCATGTTCATCGAGACCGAAACCACCCCGAACCCCGCCGCGCTCAAGTTCCTGCCCGGGCGCCCGGTGATGCCTTCGGGCAGCCGCGAATTTGCAACGCCCGAGGCCGCCGAGGCGAGCCCGCTGGCACAGGCGATCTTCGACACGGGCGATGTGGTGAACGTGTTCTTCGGCGCCGACTTCGTGAGCGTCACCGCCGCGCCGGGCGCCGATTGGAGCGCGCTCAAGCCGCAGGTGATCGCGATCCTGCTCGACCACTTCGTTTCCGAGGCGCCGCTGTTCGCCGGTGGCAGCGCCAGCGGCATCGCCGTGCCCGCGCCCGAGGACGACATGGCGGTCGAGGAGCGCGCCGAAGACGCAGAGGTCATCGCGGCGATCAACGAACTGCTCGAAACCCGCGTGCGGCCGGCCGTCGCGGGTGACGGCGGCGACATCGCCTATCGCGGTTTCCGTGACGGGGTGGTCTACCTCACCCTGCAGGGCTCGTGCTCGGGCTGCCCGTCGAGCACCGCGACATTGAAGCACGGCATCGAGGGGCTGCTGAAACATTATGTCCCCGAGGTCGTTGAAGTCAGAGCCGCCTGATTTTCTTCCTTTCCACGGGGATTTCCCATGACCACGCAATTCCACGACCACGTCCTCTCGGACGCGGCGCTCGCCCAGCTGTTCAACGACGCCCGCAGCTACAATGGCTGGCTCGACAAGCCGGTCTCGGACGAGCAGCTCCATGCGATCTGGGACCTGATGAAGATGGCGCCGACTTCGGCGAACATGCAGCCGGTCAGGATCGTGTGGGTCAAGTCGGACGAGGCTCGGGCGAAGCTCGTCGCATGCGTGTCGGATGGCAACAAGGAGAAGGTCAAGACCGCGCCTGTCACCGCCGTCATCGGCTATGACATCGACTTCCACGAGGAACTGCCGTGGCTGTTCCCGCACACCGACGCCAAGAGCTGGTTCGAGGGTGACGAGGAAGGCCGCAAGGAAGGCGCGTTCCGCAATTCCTCGCTGCAGGGCGCCTACCTGATGCTCGCCGCGCGCGCGTTGGGGCTCGATTGCGGGCCGATGTCGGGCTTCGATGCCGATGCGGTGAACGCCGCCTTCTTCGCCGACGCGCCGCGCCACCGGGTCAATTTCATCTGCTCGATCGGCTACGGCGACCCCGACAGCCTGTTCGACCGTTCGCCGCGGCCCGAGTTCGAACGCTTCAACCGCATCGCGTGAGGCATATCGCGCGCTTGCGCCGGCCCGCTGCCTGAGGCAGTGCGGATGGTGATGCGGGTGCTGGCCATCGAGACGGCTTCGGAAGCGTGCTCGGTCGCCCTGTTCGAGGGCGAGCGCCTGGTTGCGCGCGACCACCGCGTGATCGGACGCGGCCATGCCGAGGCGCTGGTGCCGATGATCGCCGCCCTGCCCGACAAGGGGCGCGCGGACCGCATTCTCGTCAGCCTCGGCCCCGGCAGCTTCACCGGCGTGCGCATCGGCCTTGCCACCGCGCGGGCCCTGGGCTTTGCGTGGGGGGCGGAAGTGCTCGGCTATCCCACCCTAGCGCTGGTCGCCGCGCAGGCGCAGGCCGATCAACCCGGCGAGCCGCTGACGGTGTGCGTCAATGGCGGGCACGGCGAGTGGTTCGTGCAGCCCTTCGGCGCCGACGGATTGCCCGAGGCCGAAGTCCGCTCGCTCGCCCCGCAGGCGGCACGCGCGGGGCTGCGTCACACCTTGGCCGCAGGGAACCGGGCACGCGACCTGCTGGCGTCCCGCGGCGAAGCGGGACTGCCGCTGGGCATCCTTCCCGACGCGAGCGCCGTGCCGCTGCTCCCCCCTGCCCTTCTCACCGGCGACCTCGCACCCATTTACGGGCGCGGGGCCGATGCCACTCCGATGGCGGAGCGCGCCGGGGCATGAGCGCCTGCCCGCACCTCCTCGACCGCATCATGACGGTGATGGAGGCGGCCTTCGATCCGGCCTATGGCGAGGCATGGAACCGGCGACAGGTCGCCGATGCGCTCGCCCTGCCCAACACCCATGCGCTGGTGGTCGATGCCGAGGGCGCGCCCATCGCCGAGGGCCGCGCCTCGTCCCGCGCGCCCGCCGGCTTCGTGCTGAGCCGCGCGGTGCTCGACGAGGAGGAACTGCTGCTGATCGCGGTCGTGCCCGGCGCGCGCCGGCGCGGGCTCGGCGCGATCCTCATCAACCACCTGTTCGATGCCGCCCGCACCCGCGGGATCACGCGGCTCTACCTCGAAATGCGCCGGGGCAATCCGGCGCTGCACCTTTACCGCAAGCTTGGTTTCGAACCGATCGGCGAACGCCCCAACTATTACCGCATGGCCAATGGCGAGCGGATCGATGCGATTACTTTCGGCTGTTCGATCTAGTTTATGAACTTTTCTCCCGGCGCTGTGGCCTAGTCAACTCACCCAGTTGCATTGATCGTGCGATTGGGCCATGCCCCAGTCGTCGCAAATAACTTCGTCAAGTGCCGAGGAAATCATGGCAGAGATCGAAAACGATATGAAAGAAACGCTTATCACGCTGACCAGCGACATCGTCGCAGCGCATGTCAGCAACAACGATGTGGCGGTCGGCGACTTGCCGGGCCTCATCACCAATGTCTACGCCGCGCTTGCGGGACTCGGAGAGAAGGCCGAAAGCGAAGAACCCAAGCCGCAGCCGGCGGTGGCGATCCGCAATTCGGTGAAGCCCGAATACATCGTGTGCCTCGAAGACGGCAAGAAACTGAAGATGCTCAAGCGTTATCTTCGCACCAATTACAACATGTCGCCCGAGGAATACCGCGCGCGCTGGGGCCTGCCCGCCGACTATCCGATGGTCGCCCCGGCCTATGCCGAAAAGCGCCGCGACCTCGCCAAGAAGATCGGCCTCGGACGCAAGCCCGGCGCGACCCGCACGCGCCGGACCAAGAAGCAGTCCTGATCCACTCGCCGCGCCGCCCTGTTGAGAGGGCGGTCGGCCCGCTTGAGCAAGCAGCCCTGTCCCTATAAGGGTGGGGCTGCTTTGCTATCGAGCACCGCCCTCTCGCGGGCTCGGCCCGTCTGGCGATGGAGCTGTCATTGAGCCACAAGATCGACCTTGAACAACTCTGCGCGGAAAAGGGCCTGCGGATCACCGAACAGCGCCGCGTCATCGCCCGGGTGCTGTCGGAGAGCGACGACCATCCCGATGTCGAGCTGCTCCATAGCCGCGCCTCGGCGATCGATCCCAAGATCTCGATCGCGACCGTCTACCGCACCGTGCGCCTGTTCGAGGAAGCGGGCATTCTCGACCGCCACGATTTCGGCGACGGGCGCTCGCGCTACGAGCCGGTGCCCGAGGCGCATCATGATCACCTGATCGACGTCGAGACCGGCAAGGTTGTCGAATTCGTCGATCCCGAGGTCGAGGCGCTCCAGCGCCAGATCGCCGAGCGGTTGGGATACCGGCTCGTCGATCACCGCATGGAACTCTACGGCGTGCGGCTGTCGCGTGACGACTGAGACGGATGGCGGGCGGCGTCTTTCGCCTGCCGAACAGCGCGACTGGAACCTGCGCCTTGCCGCCGCGCGGGGGGAGAGCACCCCCGTATCGCCGACAGGCTGGGTGCGGCTCACGCTGCGCGCGCTGGCGCTGATCGCGCTGATCGCGGTGTTCGTGCCGCTCCATTACCTCTACCGCGCGCTGGCCTATGGCTCGCCCTTCCCGATGCTGTTCCTGCGCTATGCCGCGCGGGTCTGCGGGGCGCGGGTAGAGGTGATCGGGACGCACTTGAGGCGCGACGTGTTCTACGTCGCCAACCACATCTCCTGGGTCGACATCCTCGCGCTCGCAGGTGCCAGCGGCACCGCCTTCGTCGCCAAGGCCGAACTCGAGACCTCGCCGGTGGTCGGCTGGCTGGCGAGCCTCAACCGCACCGTCTTCGTCAAGCGCGAGCACCGCATGGGCGTCGCCGAGCAGATCAATGCCCTCAAGGACGCGCTGGTCGACAACTGGTCGGTCACGGTCTTCCCCGAAGGCACCACCACCGACGGACAGTCGCTGCTGCCGTTCAAGACCAGCATGCTCTCGGTTCTCGAACCCCCGCCGCCCGGCGTGCTGGTGCAGCCGGTGGTGCTCGATTACGGTCCGGTCGCCGAATGGATCGGCTGGATCGGCGAGGAAGGCGGCCTCAACAACGCCAAGCGGGTGCTGTCGCGCAAGGGCAGCTTCCGTCTGCGGCTTCACTACCTCGAGCCCTTTTCCCCTGAGGATTTCCGCGGACGCAAGGCGATCGGGACGGAGGCGCGCCGCAGGATCGAGGAGGCTCTGGTCGAGATCCTTGGGCGCCCCCTGCGCTCCTTTGCGCACACCGTCCCGCCGGTGCGATACGAGCCGAAGATCGAGACGGCGGATTAATCGGTAATCGAGAGCTCCAGAGGGCTTTCGCTGTCGACGAACAGGCGCGTTCCATCAACGAACTCGATCACCACTTCGGCCTCGCGATGCCGCAGCACGCGGGTCACGACCTTGCCTGACAACATCGCGGTGGCGCGTTCGGCTTCCTTTTCCAGCGTCACGCCTACAACCCCGCGCGCACCAGCCAATCGTGGAAGATCCGCACCGGGCGGCTCTCCAGCGCCACCGGGCGGCACACGAACCAGTAGCTGTACGGACTCTCCACCGGCACGCCCGGCAGGTTGGTCAGCCGGTTGTCGTTGGCGCGGCGCAGGTGATCGTCGTGCATGATCGCGATGCCCAGCCCCTGCGCCGCCGCCTCGAGCATCAGCGCGCCCGAATCGTAGTGGTCGATCGCCGAAGGGTCCATGTCCTCGAGATGGTTCGCCTTCTTCCACGCCACGAAGCTTTCGGGCAGTTCGTTGTGGATCAGGAAGGTCTGCTTCGAGAGGCTTTCGGCGGTCATTTCCGGCCCGATCCCGCGCGCCACGTCCTTCGAACAGATCGCGTGCACGAGATTGTGGTCGAGCCGCACCGCGTGCAGCCCCGACGCCGGCCCGCGCGAAAGGATGATCGCGGCGTCGAGCGTGTCGCCCACCCGGTCTTCCAGATGCGGGGCGGTGTCGATGTCGATGTGCAGCAGCGGGTGGCGCTTCCTCAGCTCGCCCAGCCGCGGGAACAGCCGCTGGCTGCCGAACATCGGCAGCACGCCGAGCCTCAGCCGCAGCAGCGCGATATTGTCCGACTGGCTCTCCACCGCCCGCGCCAGCGCCTCGAGATGCGGGTTGACCGCCTCGTAGAAGGCCTGGCCCTCGTCGGTCAGCTGCATAGACTGGCGCGCGCGGGTGAACAGCTTCTTGCCGACGAACTCCTCGAGATTGGTGATCCGCCGCGAGAGGGCCGAGGGGCTTAGGCCGATCTCCTCCGCCGCCGCGCGCGCCGATCCGAGGCGGACGGTGCGCATGAAGGCTTCGAGCGCGCGCAGGGGGGGCAGACGGCGTTGCGGCATGGTCATTCTCTCCTTGGGTGGCGGAGATACGCGCGAAGTGCCGCGGTGGATGCAAAAAATCGAAGAAAAAATGACGCCGGGGCGAAAAAGTTGCGCCTACTGCACGTCCTCGCCGCCCGCGGGCGGGTGCAGCCTGAGGCGCGTGACGTGGGTTTCGTCGCCTGCCGTGACTTCAATCCGCCAGCCGCTGGGATGTTCCAGCACCGTCCCGACCTGCGGCACCGCCTCGGCCAGCACGAAGGCGAGGCCGCCGAGCGTGTCGACCGCTTCCTCGACCTCGGCCAGGCGCGGGTCGACCAGCTTGGCAACGTCGTCGAGCTCGGCGCGCGCGTCGCAGTCCCACATGCCTTCGCCGATCGGCACGATGAGCGCCTCGGGAGTCTCGTCGTGCTCGTCCTCGATCTCGCCGACGATCTCCTCGACAAGGTCCTCGATGGTGATGAGCCCGTCGGTGCCCGAAAACTCGTCGACCACGATCGCGAGGTGGACCCGGCGCGCGCGCATGTCGGCAAGCACGTCGAGCGCGCCGCGCGCCTGCGGCACATAGAGCGGCTGGCGCAGCAGCGTGGTCCAGTCGGCGGGCGGAGGGGTGCCATCGGCGAGGAAGGGGAAGACGTCCTTGATGTGGATCATCCCGATCACGTCGTCCAATGTCTCGCGATAGACGGGCATGCGCGAATGGCCGTGTTCGGAGAATGCGGCGACCAGTTCCTCCCAGCTGATCGAGGACTCGACCGCGATGATCTCGCCGCGCGGCACGGCGACATCGTCGGCATCGTGTTCGGAGAAGTGCAAGAGGTTGCGCAGCATCTGGCGCTCGACCCGCGACAGGTCGCCGCGCGCATGGCCCTCGTCCTCGGAAGCGGCCGAGCCGTTCTCGTCCTCGTGCTCGTCGATCGCTTCCTCGAGCTGTTCGCGCAAGGAGCGCGCGGCTTCGAGCCCGAGGATTTTCCGCAAGGCAGGCCACAGCCCGCTGCTACTGTCCGCGTCTCCCAGGGAAGAGGCGGAAGATGGGGTATCGGCCATGGCCTTCGACGGTGCTCCTTGCGTTACCTAGGCGCCATATGGGTCAGCGATGCCCATTTTTGCAAGTATTGCCGTCTCCAGCGCCTCCATTTCGTCAGCCTGTGCGTCGCTGTCGACGTGATCGTGACCGGCAAGGTGGAGCAGGCCGTGGACGATGAGGTGGGCGGCGTGGTGTTCGAGCGGGATGCCCTTCTCGGCCGCCTCGCGCGCGCAGACCCCGTAGGCGAGTGCGATGTCGCCCAGCATTTCGGGTGGGCCATCAGGGGCTAGCGCTTCCAGCTCCTCGCGCTCCAGCATCGGGAAGGAGAGGACGTTGGTCGGCTTGTCGCGAGAGCGCCATTCGCGGTTCAATGCGTGGACTTCCTCGTCCGAGGTGAACAGCACGCTGGCAATCAGGCGCGGGTTGGCCAGCAGCGGCTCGCCTTCGCCCGCAGCCTGCACGGCGCGCTCCACCAAAGCTTCCCACTCGCCCGAAGGCCAGTCTTCGATGTCGACATCAAGCTGCATGGCGCAGGGCCTATAGAGATGAGCGAGCCGGGCGACAAATCGCTCAGTTCTGCACGAAGTCCCGCTCCTGATGGAGCACGTGGCAATAGCGCATTCGGCCGCCGAGGCGGACCTCGGTATACTCGGCCACCTGCTCGCCCGGACCCGTTCGCCACTGGATCGTTTTGGCGCTGAAATCATCTGTCATGATAGACTTGGGCTGCACGATCCCCGGCCCCAGCCGCGCGGTGTGGGCGGCCAGCATCGCTTCGCAGTCCTGCTCTGGCGCGGCGGGCTCGATCCGCACCAGCGTCAGCCCCTTGCCCTTCTCGCCGAAATAGTAGTTCGCCACATAGGCGATCCCGTCTTCGGTGAAGGTCGAGGTGGCAAGCTTGCGGTGATTGAGCGAGCGCTCGTCGCGGTTGTCCCTGACCAGGTGCGCATCGGCGCCCACGGCGGCGACCACCGCATCGGGGGTCATGCCCCAGCGCGTGGCGCCATATTCGGCGTGGGCGGCCTGTCCCGCCAGCAGCAGGGCGGGCAGCGCGGCAGGCCAGGCCCTCACGCCCCCTCGCCCTTACCATTCCCCTCGTAAGCCTCGACGATACGGCCGACGATCGGATGGCGCACCACGTCGGCGGCGGTGAAGCGGATCGTGCCGAAGCCCTCGACGCCCTCCAGCCTTCCCACCGCATCGTTCAATCCGCTCATGTTCGGCCCGCCCGGAATGTCGACCTGTTTGGGGTCGCCGCAGATCACCATCCGGCTGTTCTGGCCGAAGCGGGTGAGGAACATCTTCATCTGCTCGCGCGTGGTATTCTGCGCCTCGTCGAGGATCACGAAAGCATCGGCCAGCGTGCGCCCTCGCATGAACGCGATCGGCGCGATCTCGATCTCGCCGCTGGCGATGCGGCGCTCGACCTGCTCGGGCGGCATGCAGTCGTTGAGCGCATCGTAGAGCGGGCGCAGGTAGGGATCGACCTTGTCCTTCATGTCGCCGGGCAGGAAGCCCAGCTTCTCCCCCGCCTCGACCGCCGGGCGCGACAGGATCAGGCGCTGGACGCTGCCGGTGATGAGCTGGCTGACCGCCTGCGCCACCGCGATATAGGTCTTGCCGGTCCCCGCCGGGCCAAGCGCGAAGATGATGTCGTCCTTGGCGAGGCTGCGCATATATTCGATCTGCGTCGCAGAGCGCGGCACGATGGTCTTGCGGCGGGTGCGGATCATGATCGGCGGTGCATCGCGCTCGCCCGAGATGATGCCCTCCAGCGTCGGTTCGTTCGACATGGCGATCATCGCCTCGATCGCCCCGCTGTCGAGCTCCTCGCCGCGCGCGAGGCGATCGTACATGGTGCGCAGGGTTTCGCGCGCGCGGGCGACGTCGTCCTCCGGCCCCTCGATCACCACCTGGTGCCCGCGGGCGTGGATATAGACCCCGAGCCGGTTCTCGACCTGTACGAGGTTGGCGTCGAACTGGCCGAACAGCGGCCCCAGCAGCGACTGGTTCTCGAAGGTCAGCTCCACCCGGGCGCGGCGGGGAGCGGGAATGCCGCGGGGATCGGGCGAGAGAGCCGGATCGGCGGCGCGGGAGGGTCTACGGCCCATAGGTTCCTTTGCGCGGGGGCAAGGGACAATCCCTCGTCCACGAGTCGGAAAGGTAAGGCGGGGACACGCGAAGGCAAGCGCATGGGCCCGTCGCGGCGGTGGATAGTCGTCAAACCGTAACGGTCTGGCGCAGGATTCCCCCGAGCGAGTTCGGCCCGGCTTCCGCCAGCGTCACCTCGACGAGGTCGCCGATCGCGTGCTCGCCGGTGAAGTGGACCGATTGCAGCCACGGCGACTTGCCGAGCCACTGGCCCTCGTGGCGGCCCTTGCGCTCGACCAGCACGGTGCAGGTCTTGCCGACGCTCGCCCGGTTGAACGCCAGCTGGTGCTGGCCGATGCGTTGCTGGAGGCGCTGGAGGCGCTCGTCCATGATCTCGGGCGGGATCTGGCCCTCCATGGTCGCCGCCGGGGTGCCGGGACGCGGGGAATACTTGAAGCTGAAGCAGGCGGCGTAGCGCACTTCGTCGACGATGCTGAGCGTGTCGGCAAACTCGGCCTCGGTCTCGCCGGGGAAGCCGACGATGAAATCGCCCGACAGCGCGATATCGGGCCGCGCGGCGCGGAAGCGTTCGATGAGGCGGAGGTAGCTTTCGGCGGTGTGCTGGCGGTTCATCGCCTTCAGCACCCGGTCATTGCCGCTCTGCACGGGCAGGTGCAGGTAGGGCATGAGCTTCTCGACCTCGCCATGCGCGGCGATGAGCTCGTCCTCCATGTCATTGGGGTGGCTGGTGGTGTAGCGGATGCGCTCCAGCCCGTCGATTTGCGCCAGCCGCCGGATCAGCCCGCCGAGGCCGACGGTGCGCCCCTTTTCGTCCTCGCCGGCCCACGCATTGACGTTCTGGCCGAGCAGCGTGATCTCCTTCGCACCCGCTTCGACCAGCTTATGCGCTTCGGCGACGAGGTGGCTGAAAGGCCGCGAGATTTCCGCGCCGCGGGTGTAGGGCACCACGCAATAGGTGCAGAACTTGTCGCAGCCTTCCTGCACCGTGAGGAAGGCGCTCGGCCCGCGCTTGCGCCGCGCCGGGAGCGCGTCGAACTTGGCGATCGCGGGCATGTCGGTATCGGTCGCGCGCTCGCCCTGCGCCGCGCGGTCGAGCATCTCCGGCAGGCGGTGATAGGCCTGCGGGCCAACCACGATGCTCACCGCAGGGGCGCGCGCCATGATCTCCTCGCCCTCGGCCTGCGCGACACAGCCCGCGACCGCGACCAGCGGGGCCTTGCCCGCCTCCTTGCCCGCCGCGACCAGCCGGCCGATGTCCGAATAGACCTTTTCCGCAGCCTTTTCACGGATATGGCAGGTGTTGAGGATGACGAGATCGGCCTCCTCGCCCTCGGGCGCGGGCACGATGCCGCGCTCGGCCAGCAGCTCGCCCATGCGCTCGCCGTCATAGACGTTCATCTGGCAGCCGAAGCTCTTGACCCGGTAGGTTTGGGGAGGCGTTTGCGGTTTCATGAGGGGGCGCCTGTAGCGCCGATGGCAGCTGCGTTCAATCGGCCTCTGGCAACACGGCAAGGGCAATGTTTCACATGAAACATTGCCCTTGAACGTCGTTACTCGGACCAAATCGGCCGTAAATGCGCCTTAAGTCAGGCCACCGTCGCCTTCACGATCTTTCCCGGATTGCGCGGCGGTTCGCCCTTGGGGATCGCGTGGACGTGTTCCATCCCGCTCTGGACCTCGCCCCACACGGTGTATTGCTTGTCGAGGAAGCGCGCGTCGTCGAGGCAGATGAAGAACTGCGAATTGGCGCTGTTGGGGTTCTGCGCGCGGGCCATCGAGCAGGTGCCCTCGACGTGCGGGGCATCGTTGAACTCGGCGGCGAGGTCGGGCTTGTCGCTGCCGCCCATGCCGGTGCCGGTCGGGTCGCCGCCCTGCGCCATGAAGCCGGCGATCACGCGGTGGAACACCACGCCATCGTAGAAGCCTTCGCTCGCCAGTTCGGTGATGCGCGCGACGTGGCCGGGGGCGAGGTCGGGGCGCAGCTTGATGACGACGTCCTTGGGTTCGCCGTCGCCGGTGTCGAGGGTGAAGGTCAGCGTGTCGGCCATGTGGTGTCTCCTGAAAGAATCTGCCCCGGCTTCTAGCAGCCCGAGCCCGCCTGTCACCCTCCCCGCTTGCTTTTCACCCTTCCCCGCCTAAACGCCTCTACATGGCCGACGATCGCATCCCCGACGACGATCTGCTGACCGCCGATCCGCCGCTGGATCAGGCCGAGGTCGAGGTGCGCCCGGACGACCGCGTCGACGACGAGCGCCACGACGAGGAAAACCGCCTCAAGCCCGAATATGTGAGCGCGGTGCAGGATGCGCTCGAGGCGGGTGAGAAGGGCGCGGTTTACGACCTCGTCGAGCCGCTTCACGCCGCCGACATCGCCGACCTCATCGAGCTCCTCGACCGTTCGATGCGCGCCGAACTCGCCGCCGCGATCACCGACCTGATGACCAGCGACGTCATCGCGGAACTGAACGACTATGTGCGCGAGGACCTGATGGAGGCCCTGCCCGCGCAGGCGGTCGCCACCATCGCCGAACAGCTCGACACCGACGACGCGGTGCAGCTGATCGAGGACCTCGACGAGGCCGACCAGCGCGCGGTGATGGCCGAGCTGGAGCCGGAAACCCGCGCCGCGGTCTCCAGCGCGCTGTCCTACCCGGAAGAAACCGCGGGCCGCCTGATGAGCCGCGATTTCGTCGCGGTGCCCGAACACATGACGGTGGGCGACCTCATCGACTTCCTGCGCGAGGAAGGCGATCTGGAGCATGATTTCTTCGAGGTCTTCATCATCGACGAGCGCCACCACCCGGTCGGCACCTGCGCATTGAACTGGATTCTCACCACGCCCCGCTCGGTGCGGCTCACCGACCTGATGAAGCGCGACCAGACCCTGATCCCGGTCACGATGGACCAGGAGGAGGTCGCGCTGATGTTCCAGAAATACGCGCTGATCTCGGCCGCGGTGGTGGACGAGAGCGGGCGGCTGGTCGGCCAGATGACGGTCGACGACGTGGTGCACATCATCTCGGAGGAAGCGGGCGAGGACGCGCTGCTGATGTCGGGCGCAGGCGATGGCGACATCAACGAGCCGATCCGCGAAGCCTACACCGCGCGGGTGCGCTGGCTGATCGCCAATCTCGGGACGGCGGTAGTCGCCTCCAGCATCATCGCGCTGTTCGGCGCGGCGATCGAGCAGTTGGTGGCGCTCGCGGTGCTCATGCCGATCGTCGCCTCGATCGGCGGCAATGCGGGCACGCAGACCATGGCGGTGGCGGTGCGCGCGATCGCCACCAACCAGCTGACCCGCGCCAACACGCGGCGCATCCTTTGGCGCGAGTTCCGCGTCGCGCTATTGAACGGCAGCACCGTTGCGCTGCTTATCGGGATCGCGGCCGGCTTGCTGTTCAGCCCGTCGATGGGCGCGGTGATCGCGATGGCGATGGTCATCAATATCGGCGTCGCCGGGCTCGCGGGCGTGCTGGTGCCGGTGATCTTCGAGCGGCTGGGTCAGGACCCGGCGGTGGCTTCATCCGTGTTCGTGACGATGATCACCGACTCTATGGGCTTCTTCGTCTTCCTCAGTTTGGCAGTGGCGGCCGGTCTCGCCTCGCTCTAACCCTTCCCCCGAGAGACACTCGGGGAGAGCGATATGGCAGGACGGGTCGAGGGCAAGGTGGTGCTGCTGACAGGCGGCGCGATGGGGCTCGGCAGGGCTTCGGCGAAGGCGCTGCTCGCCGAAGGTGCAAAGGTCACCATCACCGACATCGACGAGGCCGCGGGCCGGGCCACCTCTGAGCAGCTGGGCTGCGGCTTCCTCCCCCAGGACGTGACCGACTGGGGCCGCTGGCAGGAAGTGATCGCCGAGGTGGAGCAGGACCACGGGCGGCTCGACGTGCTGGTCAACAACGCCGCGATCACCGTGTTCGGATCGGTGATGGACATCTCGCCGGAAGATTTCCGGCGTTGCTACAATGTCGACGTGGACTCGATCTTCATGGGGTGCAAGGCGGCGATCCCGCTGATGGCCAGGGGCGGCGGCGGCTCGATCGTCAACTTTTCCTCCGCCGCGGGCAACAAGCCCTCGCCCGACCTTGCCGCCTACAACAGCGCCAAGGCGGCGGTGGCGATGCTCACCAAGTCGATCGCGCTGTGGTGCGCGCGCGAGGGCAACGGCATCCGGGTCAACTCCGTCCAGCCCGGCACCATCCTCACCCCCAATGTCGAGAGCGTGATCGCCGGCACGCCCGACCCGGAGGCGACCCGCGCCGCCTTCAGCATCGCCCAGCCGATCGGCCGCATGGGCGAGGTGGAGGATATCGCCCACCTCGTGGTCTATCTCGCCAGCGACGAGAGCCGCTTCGCGACCGGCGCGCCCTTCATTGTGGACGGGGGGCTTTCGATCGCTTGATTGCGCGGGCGCGGGCGCCACATTGGGGCCATGCCTCTCCACCTCACCAAGATCGCCTTCGGCGCGAAAAGCTATGACCAGCTCGCCGGGTGGTATCGCGGGCGCAGCGAGATCCGCCTGACCACCCGCAACCGCCCGACGCGGCACGAGGAATGCATCCGCGGCTCGCTCTACTGGATCGTCAATCACGCCATCGTCGCGCGCTCGCCGATCACGGGCTTCGCCAAGACCGAGGACGGGCGCTGGGACATCTGCCTCGCGCCCGAGCTGATCCGGGTCCACCAGCAGGCCAAGCGAGCGCACCAGGGCTGGCGCTACCTCACCCAGGACAAGGCCCCGAAGGATGTCGCCGAGGGCGAGGATATCGGCGATGCCCTGCCCGGCAAGCTGGCGATGAAGCTGGAGCGGCTCGGGCTGGTCTAGCGCGCTACTGCAGGCTGCGCCCCTGACGGAGCAGCTGGGCGAGCCGCAGGCTGGTCCCGCCGACCGAGCGGCGCGCGTGATCGGCGCCCACGCTGGCCGCGCTGGCACTCGCCTCGGCGAACATCCGCCCACCGACCGAAACCACCACCAGGTGCCCGGGCGAGGCCCGATGACACGCCTCCACCGCCTCACGGAGCCGGGCCAGCGCGCGCTGGCGCGGCAACGCGTCCGACAGCGCGATGTCCACCGCGTCGTGGCCTTGCGCAGCGACCTGGTTGGCGAGCGCCTCCTTGCTCGGCGGGAAGGCCATCTCGACCCGCCAGCCGGCATCGGTGAACTGGTCGGCGAGCATCGCGGTGGAGAGCATGTGCGGCTCGCCCGGCGCGGTTGCCAGCAGGATCGAGTAGCGGCTGCGCCGCAGGCTGGCGGTGCAGGCATGGGTGCGGACCGCGTGGCCGGCGAGCTGCAGCATGCTGAGCCCGACGGTGAGATCGAACTCGCAGCACCGGTCGGCAAGCCAGGCGTCACCCATCGCGCGTGCCACCGGCTCGATCAGGTGGGAGATGATGTCGTCGGCGCTCCACCCCTGTTCGGCGATGCCGGCCAGCCGCGCGTTGATGCGCAGGTCGTCGCCATCGAGCGCGAGCTGAGCCAGCCCGGGGACGTAATGCGCCAGCGCGTGCGGCGCGAGATCGCTGGCGCGCCCGGCACGGCGCTCCCGGTCCTCGCGGCTGTAGAGCAGCAGATCCCAACCGGAGAACAGCCGGCTGGAGACCATGTGCTCGGTCAGCACCTCGATGTCACGGTGGCGCTCGTCGTGGCGGATCGAATCCCAGACCTGTTCGAGCCCGTCGGGCGGGCCTTCGAGGGTCTGGAGAAACCGGCCGTTCTCGTAGAGCAGCATTCCCGTGACGCCGAGGCTGCGGTTCCGCGCCCGCGCCTCTTCGACAAGCTGCCGGAGTTCGCTTTCCGAAGGCCGCGACACTGCGCGGCTCTGATATGTCAGGCAGCCGATCCAACGGCCGGTTTCCGTAGGCGCGGATCCCGTTTGCACCTGCATTTCCACCCTCCCCCTAGCGGACAGGGACAGGCGGGCATACCGGTGGGGCTCTCTCACGGACCCTTCGCGATAACCCGGCGGAAGATCCCATCCGCGGATTGTTCGACGTCATCGAGAGGAAAGCGGGTCGCGCCGCGATCGACCGGCTTCTTGCCGGGCTCCCGCACTCTCCGGCGCGAGAAGACCGGAAGGACGACAGGGTCACTCATCGCGGCCGGTGCGTCAATGATTAAAAGCGATTCACTGCTCGGCAGGGGCGCTCCACCAGGAAAGGGTGTGCTGGTCGTGCGCCGATGTCCAAACTCCCGCGGGCGTCCAGCGCAGCGCGCCGCTGCCCACCGCCGCCCCGAGTCGCGCGCGGATCGCGCCGCTTGCCGGGTCGATCACCACCATCGTCTGGTCGTCGGTGGTGCGCAGCCACACCGCGCCGCCACCGGTGTCGATATCGCCCCACTTCAGATTGTCGCCGACCTTGGTGCGCCCGGCCAGCGCGAGGCTTTCCGGATCGACCTTCGCCACCGTTCCATCGCCCTGTTCCTGCACCCACACCGCGCCCTCGCCCGCGGCGAGGAAGCCCGGCACCTCGCCGAGCGCCACGGTGCCGGTGACGGTGTTGGTGGCGGGGTCGATCTTCTGGAGCACCTTGCCCTCGCTCGAGACTGCCCAGAGCGCGTCGAAGCCGTAGGCGAGATACCAGGTCTCGGGCGCCACCGGGATGGTGGCGATGACTTCGTTGGTGGCGGGGTCGATGCGCGCGACCTTGCCCGCCGGGTCGCTCGCCACCCACACCGAGCCTGCGCCCGCGACCACGTTGGTTTCGCCCTTGGGATTGGCGAGGCCGGTGGCAACCTTGGCTTCGAGTGTGGCGGTTTCGAGGTTCACCCGCCACACCTCCCCGCCCTTGCAATTGGCGACCCACAGCGCACCTTGCACCACCGCCATGGTCCCGCACGGGCGCGGCATGGAGAGGCTCGCGCGCTTGCCCTCGGTCGACCACTGCTCGATCCGGCCATCATTGGTGACCCACACCGTATCGCCGTCGACCGCGAGGAAATCGGCAAAGCCGGGCACCTCCATCGCCGTCTCGACGAGGTCGGGCGCAGCCCCCTCGGCGGGTGGCGGCGGGGTCCCGGCCGAACAGGCGGCGAGCAGGACGGTCGCCATGACGAGCGGGAGGGGGCGTGCTGCCGGAAGTTTGGCCATCGCGGTCCTTTCCATGGAAGCCGGGCGCATTCCCGGCGAGAATGCCACATGGGTTAGTCATATTACATTTCTTCGCAATCGTAATAATTCCCCATAGACAAATGACACGCGAACGGGAATGCTGCGCCTGCGAAAGGAATCCGAATCATGCTCCACCAGCTTCGCCGCGCGGCCCGCTTCCTCCTGATCGCCTGCGCGCTGGCGGTGGCGGGGTGCTCGGGCAGCGAAGAGCCGGCGGAAAAACGCACGAGCTTCAATATCGGCTGGTCGATCTATGCGGGGTGGATGCCCTGGCCCTATGCCGAGCAGGCGGGCATCGTGAAGAAGTGGGCCGACAAATACGGGCTCCAGATCAACTTCGTGCAGGTCAACGACTATGTCGAGAGCGTCAACCAGTACACCGCGGGCAAGCTCGACGGGGTGACGGTCGCCAGCATGGACGCGCTCACCATCCCGGCGGCAGGCGGCAAGGACACCAGCGCGATCATCCTCGGCGACTATTCGAACGGCAATGACGCGGTGCTGGTGAAGGGCGGCAGCGATGTGGCCGCGCTCAGGGGGCGCGATGTCTACCTCGTCGAGCTTTCGGTGTCGCACTACCTCCTCGCCCGCGCGCTCGAGAAGAACGGGATGAAGCTGACCGATGTGAAGACGGTCAACACCTCCGATGCCGACATCGCCAGCGCTTTCGCCTCGCCGCAGATCACCGCCGCGGTGGCGTGGAACCCGCAGGTCACCACGATGAAGCAGGTGCCGGGCACGACGGCGGTGTTCACCTCGGCGGACATCCCGGGCGAGATCCTCGACCTGCTGGTGGTCGATACGGCCACGCTCAAGGCCAACCCCGATCTCGGCAAGGCGCTCGCCGGGATTTGGTACGAGACCATGGCGATCCTCGCGAAGGACGATGCCGAAGGCGCCGCCGCGCGCGCGGCGATGGCGAAGCTTGCGGGGACCGATGCGGAGAGCTTCGCAGGCCAGCTTGCCACCACCTATCTCTACACCGATCCCAAGGCGGCGGTCGCGGCCATGGCCTCGCCCGACCTCCTCACCACCATGACCCGCGTGCGCGATTTCAGCTTTGCCCAAGGCCTGTTCGGCCAAGGCGCGCGTTCGGCGGATGCGGTGGGAATGAGCTTTCCGGGCGGCAAGACGCTGGGCGATGAAAACGCGATCACCCTGCGCTTCGATCCCACCTTCATGCAGTTGGCGGCGGACGGGAAGCTCTAGGCGCGGGCGCGGGGCAGCGGGGCCGAGGCGATGCGCTGGGTGAACCGCCGGATTTCGCGCGGCAATGCGCTGCTGCTCGGCGCGGTGCCGCTGGCACTGCTGGCGCTCGCCTATCTCGTCGTCGCCGCCGCCCGCCATGCCGAGAACCCCGCCGACAAGATCCTCCCCCTCCCCGGCGCGATGGCATCGGCAATGGCGGCACTGGTGTTCGAGGCCGATCCGCTCTCGGGCCAATACCTGTTCTGGGCCGACACCCTCGCCAGCCTCACCCGGCTCGGCATGGGGCTCGGCATCGCGACGCTGTCGGCGCTGCTGGTGGGGCTGGTGCTGGGCGCCCTGCCGCCGGTGCGGACCATGTTCGGGCCGACGGTGACCGCCATCGCGGTGATCCCGCCGATCGCGCTCCTGCCGATCCTGTTCATCACCTTCGGCCTCGGCGAAACCGCCAAGGTGGCGCTGATCGTGGTCGGGATCGCGCCCTTCATGATCCGCGACCTTGCCGGGCACATCGCCGCCGCCCCGCGCGAACAGCTGGTCAAGGCACTGACATTGGGCGCATCGAGCTGGCAGTTCCTGCTGCGGGTCGCGCTGCCGCAAGCCATGCCGCGACTGATCGCGGGCTTACGCCTCTCGCTCGGCCCCGCCTGGGTGTTCCTGATCTCGGCCGAGGCGATCGCGGCGGACGTGGGCCTCGGCTACCGCATCTTCCTCGTCCGGCGCTATCTCGCGATGGACGTGATCCTGCCTTACGTCGCGTGGATCGCGCTGCTCGCCGTCGCCATCGACTTCCTGCTCGCCCGCACCAGTCGCAGCCTGTTCGGCTGGGCGCACAAGGCGGAGCACTGAGCCGATGCTGAGCCTTGCGAACGTCTGGGTCGAATATGGCGACAAGGTCGTGCTCGAACGCGTCAGCCTCGACATCGCGGAAGGCAGCTTCGTCTCGATCATCGGGCCTTCGGGCGCGGGCAAGAGCAGCCTCCTGCGCGTCATCCTCGGGCAGGACCGGCCGAGCCGCGGGACGATCACGCTCGACGGCGCGCCGCTGCCGGCCGAATGCGGGCCGGATCGCGGGGTGGTGTTCCAGCGCTACTCGGTGTTCCCGCATCTGACCGTGCTCGGCAACACGCTGCTCGGGCTCGAGTTCGCAGGCGCGCCGCTTGCCGCCCGCCTGTTCGGCACCGCCCGGCGCGAGGCGCGCGCGCAGGCCGAGGCAATGCTCGCGGCGGTGGGGCTTGCCGACAGCCTGAACCTCTACCCCTCCGAGATGTCGGGCGGGATGCAGCAGCGCCTCGCCATCGCCCAGGCGCTGATCAAGCGGCCGCGCATCCTGCTGCTCGACGAGCCCTTCGGCGCGCTCGACCCCGGTATCCGCACCGACATGCACGCGCTCATCACCCGGCTGTGGCGCGAGTTCGGCCTCACCATCGTGATGGTCACCCACGACATCAAGGAGGCCTTCGGATTGGGCACGCGGGTGCTCACGCTCGACAAGCGCCGCCACTATCCCCACGCCCCGCACCGCTATGGCGCAGGGGTGATCTACGACATCGCGCTGACCCGGAAAATGGCTGCGGAGAGCGGCGAAGACGCCGGTATTACGATTGACACGATTGGTAATAATTGAGATGGACCGCGCATGAGCCCCCCCGAACCCTCCCGTCTCGCCCGCCTGTCGATGAGCCTTCCGGCAGAGCTGTTCCGCCAGCTCGACATGATGGTCGACGAGCGCGGCCTGCCCTCGCGCTCGCAGCTGATCGCCGAACTGATCCGCCATGCGCTGGCCGAGCACGAGGCGCTGACCCGCCCGGACGAGACGCTCGCAGGCACCGTCACCATCGTCTATTCGGGCAGCGGCGGGCGGGTGCGCCAGCAGCTTGCCGAGGTGCAGAGCGACTACCTGAAAGAGGTGATCTCCTCACAGCACGTCTTCCTCGAACAGGACCAGTCGCTGGAGGTGCTGCTGGTGCAGGGTCCGGCGGTGCGGCTGAAGCAGCTGTGCGACGCACTGCGCACCATCAGGGGCGTGCAGCAATTGCAGCTGGTCACCACCACCGCGCTGCTCCCGCCGCTGCACGAGCAGGAGGGCGGCGAGGCGGCAGGACAGGAGGCCGCCGAATGAGCCAGACGGCAGACCCCAGAGCCGCCCGCGAACACGCCCGCGCGCAAGGCGGGACGCGGGTGGAGACCATGCCGGTGCTCCCCCCGGTGGCTGACGACCTGCCCGCCGGCGTGACGACGGAAGACCTCGTGTGGGAAGAAACCGTCGCGCCGGGCGGCTACACCTCGCGGCGCCTCGCGCGCGGCACGCGCCTCCGGCTGATCGACAAGGGCGGCGATGCCTGCGCCAGTCTCAACATCTTCAATGCCGAGATGCCGACCGAGCGATTGAACGTCGCCGACACGGTCAAGGTGCAGTGGAACGCCTATCTGGGCGCGGGCAAGCTGCTGCTGTCGGACATGGGGCGGGTGCTGATGTCGATCCTCGAGGACGATGCGGAAACCCACGATGCCTTCTGCGGCACCTCCAACGCCGCCACCAATGCCGCCAAATATGGCGAGGGGCGCAATTCGGGCGCCTTTCCCAACGGGCGCGACCGGCTGATCCTCGGCGCGGCCAAGCACGGGCTGACCCGGCGCGACGTTCACCCCTGCATCAACCTGTTCAAGGGCACCCGGATCGAGGCGGACGGGGCGATCACGCCCATCATCGGCCCCTTCGCGCCGGGCCGCGCGATGATGCTGCGCGCGGAGATGGACGTCATTCTCGTCATCGCCAACTGCCCGCACGTGCGCGACCCGCGGACCGAATACAGCTCCACCCCGCTGCGCCTCACCGCGTGGCGCGGGCCCATCACCCCCGAAACCGATCCCGTCCGCAATGCCACGCCAGAGGGCTTGCGCGCTTTCCTCAATGTCGAGGACCTCTACCGCCGCTGAGACAGGAATAACCCTGCGATGACTGACGATCCGGCCCTCTCCGGCCTTCCCGGCTCTATCGTCCATGACGAGATCGTGCCCGCCCGCGCCCCGTGGCTCCACCATGTCGCGGCGGGCGAGACGCTGCGGATCGTCGATGTCGAGGGCAACCAGGCGGTCGATTTCCTGATCTATGCCGCCGCCGACGATGCCGAGCGTTATTCGGCGCAGGACACGGTCGCGGCGCAGGGCAACCTGTTCCTCAAGGAAGGCACCGTGCTGCTCTCGAACGAGGGCCGCCCGATGATGACGATCACCGGCAGCGCGGTCGAATATCACGACACCATCGGCGGGGCGTGTTCGTGCGAGAGCAACACGCTGCGCTACGGCCACCACACGCGTCACCAGCACGCCTGCGTCGACAACTTCCTCGAAGCGAACCTCCGGGAAGGCCGCGGCAAGCGCGACATGGTCTCGAACATCAATTTCTTCATGAACGTTCCGGTCGAGGAGGACGGGACGCTCGGCATCGTCGACGGCATTTCCGCGCCCGGCCTGACGGTCGACCTGCGCGCCGAGATGGACGTCGTGGTGGTCGTCTCCAACTGCCCGCAGATCAACAATCCCTGCAATGCCTTCAACCCCACCCCCGTGCGCATGATCGTTTCCGCATGAGCTTCGACACGGTCCTCGTCGCCAACCGGGGCGCGATCGCCACCCGGATCATCCGCACGCTGCGGCGGATGGGCCTGAGGTCGGTCGCGGTCTATTCGGAGGCCGACGCGGGCTCGCTCCACGTCGCACAGGCGGACGCGGCGGCGTGCATCGGTCCAGCGCCAGCGAGCGAGAGCTACCTCAATGTCGCGGCGATCCTTGCAGCAGCCAAGGCGACCGGCGCGGGGGCGATCCATCCGGGCTACGGCTTTCTGGCCGAGAACGCCGACTTCGCGGAAAGCTGCGCGGCGGCAGGCATCGCCTTCATCGGCCCGACGCCCGAGAATATCCGCACTTTCGGCCTCAAGCACTCCGCCCGCGCGCTGGCCGAGGCGCACGACCTGCCGCTCGCGCCGGGCACGGGCCTCCTCACCGGCGAGGACGAGGCGGCGGAGGCGGCGGCGCGGATCGGCTATCCGGTGATGCTCAAGGCGACCGCGGGCGGCGGCGGGATCGGGATGCGCATCTGCGAAAGCGAGGCCGCGGTGCGCGAGGGCTTTGCCGCAGTCGTCCGGCAGGGGCAGGCGAGTTTCGGCGACGCGGGGGTGTTCCTCGAACGCTACATCGCCAATGCCCGCCATATCGAGGTGCAGGTCTTCGGCGACGGCGAGGGCCGCGTCATGGCGCTGGGCGAGCGCGACTGCTCGCTCCAGCGGCGCAACCAGAAGGTGGTCGAGGAGGCCCCCGCCCCGAACCTGCCCGAAGAAAAGCGCGCCGCGCTGATTGCCGCCGCCGTGCGGCTGGGCGAGGCGGCGCGGTATCTGTCGGCGGGGACGGTCGAATTCCTCTACGATGCCGACCGGGCGGAGTTCTTCTTCCTCGAGATGAACACCCGGCTGCAGGTCGAACACGGCGTCACCGAGGAGGTGATGGGGATCGACCTCGTCGAATGGATGATCCGCGGCGCCGCTGGCGATTTCGCGATGCTGGATGCGCCTGCGCCCACGCCGAAGGGCCACAGTGTGCAGGTGCGGCTCTATGCCGAGGACCCGGCGCAGGACTACCGCCCCACTACCGGCACGCTCACCAATGTCGCCTTTCCGGGCGACATCCGCGCCGAGACCTGGGTCATGGCGGGGACCGAGGTCAGCGCCTTCTACGACCCGATGCTGGCGAAGCTCATCACCCACGCCGGCGCGCGCGAGGACGCGATCGCGGCGATGGCCAGCGCGCTGGCGGCGAGCCGGATCGACGGGATCGAGACCAACTTGCGCTGGCTGCGCGACGTGATCGCCGAGCCGCGTTTTGCGAGCGGCGATGTGACGACGCGCCTGCTCGCGAGCGTCTTGCACACCCCCGCCAGCATCCGCGTGATCTCGGGCGGCACTTCCACCACGGTGCAGGACTGGCCGGGACGGCTGGGCCTATGGGATGTCGGCGTGCCGCCAAGCGGGCCGATGGACGACCGCAGCTTGCGGCTCGGGAACCTGCTCCTCGGCAATCCCGAAGGCACGGCGGGGCTGGAGGTGACCGCAAGCGGCCCGACCCTGCTGTTCGAGGCCCCGGCGCGCATCTGCCTGACCGGCGCGGATTTCGGCGCGACGCTCGACGGCGAGGGAGTGGCGCTTGGCCAGCCGGTCGATGTGGCGGCGGGGCAGCGACTTGCGATGGGGCGCGTCACCGGCGGGGGGATGCGCGGCTACATCCTGTTTGCCGGAGGCCTCGACCTGCCCTTCTATCTCGGCAGCAAGAGCACTTTCACCCTCGGCCAGTTCGGCGGCCATGCCGCGCGCGCGCTCGTGGCCGGCGACGTGCTGCATCTGGCGCGGGGCGAGACCGCAACCCCCGCCACCGTCGAGGGCCTGCCACCGCTCGGCAAGGCGTGGGAGCTGCGCGTCCTCTACGGCCCCCACGGCGCGCCCGATTTCTTCACCCCTGCCGACATCGCCCGCTTCCTCGAAGCCGAATGGCAGGTGCATTACAATTCCAGCCGCACCGGCGTGCGCCTCGTCGGCCCCAAGCCGCAATGGGCGCGGCGCGACGGGGGCGAGGCGGGGCTCCACCCCTCGAACATCCACGACAATCCCTATGCCATCGGCGCGGTCGACTTCACCGGGGACATGCCGATCATCCTCGGGCCGGACGGGCCTTCGCTGGGCGGGTTCGTGTGCCCCTTCACGGTGATCGCGGCGGACCGCTGGAAGATCGGCCAGCTTTCGCCCGATGACCGCGTGCGCTTCGTGCCGGTCACCGTGGATGACGCCATGGCGGCAAACGCCGCGCCGCTCACCGCCCTGCCTGCGCCCTCCCCTGCCCGCGCGATCGCCGACCTCTCGCCGATCCTCGCCGAGCGCCCGGCGCAAGGCCGCCGCCCGCGCACCACCTGGCGCCAGCAGGGGGACCGCAACATCCTCGTCGAATATGGCGAGATCGTGCTCGACATCGAGCTGCGCATCCGCGTCCACGCGCTGATGCAGGCGCTCGAGGAAGCCGCGATCCCCGGCGTGATCGACATCACCCCCGGCATCCGCTCGTTGCAACTGCATTTCGACGGCAAGGTGCTCGACCAGCGCGGCGCCCTAGAAGCGCTGATGGCCTGCGAGGAGGCGATGGGGGAGCTGGACGATTTCGCCGCGCCCTCGCGCATCGTCCACCTGCCGCTGAGCTGGCGCGATCCGGCCACCACCGAGACGATCGCGAAATACATGGCCGCGGTGCGCGAAGATGCGCCGTGGTGCCCGGACAATATCGAGTTCATCCGCCGCATCAACGGCTTGCCCGATGCAAGGGCGGTGGAGGACCTGATCTTCGATGCGAGCTACCTCGTGCTCGGCCTCGGCGACGTCTATCTCGGCGCGCCGGTCGCGACCCCGGTCGATCCGCGCCACCGGCTGGTGACCACCAAGTACAACCCCGCGCGCACCTGGACCCCGCCCAACGTGGTCGGCATCGGCGGGGCCTATATGTGCATTTACGGGATGGAGGGCCCGGGCGGCTACCAGCTGTTCGGGCGCACCATCCAGGTGTGGAACACCTACCGGCAGGAGGGCGCCTTCACCGAGGGCAAGCCGTGGCTGCTCAGGTTCTTCGACCAGATCCGTTTCTTCCCCGTCTCGGCCGAGGAACTGGCCGAATGGCGGCGCGATTTCCCCACCGGGCGGCGGTCGATCCGGGTCGAGGAAACCACCTTTCGCCTCGCCGACTACCGCGCCTTCCTGAAGGACAATGCGACAAGCATCGCCGCCTTCGAGGCTACGCGTCAGGCCGCCTTCGATGCCGAGCGTGCGGCGTGGGAGGCGAGCGGAGAGTTCGACCGGGTCGACGATCTGCTCGCCGAGGATGCAGGCGGCGGCGAGGCGGCGGCGATCGACCTGCCCGACGGAACCGATCTGATCGAAGCGCCCTTCGGCGGCTCGGTCTGGAAACTGCTGGTCGGCCCCGGCGATGAAGTCGAGGCGGGCGAGGTCATCGCGGTGATCGAGGCGATGAAGATGGAGTGCCCGCTCGAAAGCCCGGCGAGCGGCACCATCGCCGCGCTCTACATCGCCGAGCGCCAATCGCTCCAGCCCGGCGCGCCGATGCTGGCCTTGCGGAGGAGCGCATGAGCACGCCCGAGCGCCTCTCCGCCAGCGCCATCGCCGCCGCCGTCAACGCGGGGCGCAGCAGCGCCGTGGCCGAGATGGAGGCCACCCTCGCCCGGATCGCCGCCTATGACGCGGTGCAGCCGCAGGTGTGGATCAGCCGCATGGACCCGAACGCGCTGCTCGCACAGGCCCGCGCCGTCGATGCGCGCATGGCGGCGGGCGAGGCGCTGCCGCTGGCGGGCGTGGCTTTCGCGGCGAAGGACAATATCGACGTCGCGGGGCTGGAGACCACCGCCGCCTGCCCCGCCTTCGCATACCGCCCCGATGCCTCGGCGACAGTGATCGAACGCCTCGAAGCGGCAGGTGCGATCTGCGTGGGCAAGACCAATCTCGACCAGTTCGCGACCGGCCTTGTGGGCACCCGCAGCCCCTATGGCATTCCGCGCAACGCCAGCAATCTCGCCTATGTCAGCGGCGGATCGTCCTCGGGCAGCGCGGTGGCGGTGGCGGCGGGGCTGGTCGCCTTTGCGCTCGGCACCGACACGGCCGGATCGGGGCGCGTGCCGGCGGCGTTCAACCATCTCGTCGGGTTCAAGCCCTCCAAGGGCCGCTGGAGCACGCGCGGCCTCGTCCCCGCCTGCCGGAGCATAGACTGCATCACCGTCTTCACCGATGCGCTTGAGGACGCCGCATTGGTGGACTCCATCCTCGCGGGCTTCGATGCGCAAGACCCCTTCTCGCGCCCGCTTGCCGATGTGGCGATCAGCGGCAAGCGCATCGGCGTGCCGCGCCCCGACCAGCGGGTGTTCTTCGGCGACCTGCAATCGGAGGAACTCTACGCCCGCGCGCTCGAAGTGCTGGCCGAGCAAGGCGAACTCGTCGAAGTGGACATCGCCCCGCTGCTCGAAGCCGCGCAGCTGCTCTATGGCGGCCCTTGGGTGGCCGAGCGCACCGCGGCGGTCGAAGCCCTGCTGCGAGCGAACCCCGACGCCATCGACCCGACCGTACGCAGCATCCTCGAACCCGGTCTCGCGATGAGCGCGGTCGAGACCTGGAACGGCATCTACCGCCTCGCCGCGCTTGCCCGCCATGCCGAGGCGTTGTGGGACAGCATGGACGCGCTCGCCTTCCCCACCACCGGCACCACCTACCGCGTCGCCGAGCTCGCCGAAGCCCCCGTGGCGCTCAACAGCAATCTCGGACGCTACACCAATTTCGTGAATCTGCTCGACATGGCGGCGGTGGCGGTTCCGGCAGGGGCGCGGCACAACGGCACCGGCTTCGGCATCACCCTGATCGGCCCGGCGCATAGCGACCTTGCGCTGATCGCCATGGCGAGCGCCTATCTCGACGCCGCCGACCTTCCGCCCCTCCCCCCGCTCGACCTTGGAGACCGCATGGACACCGTCAAACTCGCCGTCGTCGGCGCCCACCTCAAGGACATGCCGCTGCACTGGCAGCTGACCAGCCGGAACGCGCAATTCGTCGGCGCCTTCACCACTGCCCCCACCTACCGCCTCTATGCCATGGCGGACAGCGTCCCGCCCAAGCCCGCGCTGGTGTTCGATAAGGACGGGGGCGAAATCGCGCTTGAGGTCTACGAACTGGGCATGGCCGAATTCGGCAGCTTCGTCGCCGAGGTGCCCCCGCCGCTCGCGATCGGCACGGTGACCCTGTCCGACGGCACCAGCGTGAAAGGCTTCGTGGCCGAGCCGCGCGCGATCGAGGGCGCCGAGGACATCACCCGCCTCGGCGGCTGGCGGGCCTATATCGGGGGGCTGTAATTGACGGGCGAAACCGCCGAGACCCTGCTCGAATGGCTGCACGAACGCGGCGAAACCGCCCGTGCCGAGGCGCTTGCCGCGCTGCTGGCCGAGCGCGATGCGCTGGCCCGCGCGCGTGAGGCTGCCGAGGCCGCGAACGAGGCTAAGACCCGCTTTCTTGCCAGCGTCAGCCACGAGATCCGCTCGCCGCTCAATGCGATCTACGGCTATGCCCAGCTGCTCGAACGCGGCGACGGAAAGGACGGGGCGCAGGCCGGCAAGGTGATCCGCCGCAGCGCCGAGCACCTCTCGAACCTCGTCGAGGGCCTGCTCGACATCGCGCAGGTCGAGAGCGGCTCGCTGAAGCTCGCGCGCGAGACGATCCGCTTTCCCGCCTTTCTCGACCAGCTCATCGGCATGTTCTCGGCCCAGGCAGCGATGAAGGGGCTGGCACTGCGGCTCGACACGCCTGCGAACCTGCCCGAATATGTCCGCACCGATCCCAAGCGGCTGCGCCAGATGCTGATCAACCTGATATCGAACGCCATCAAGTTCACCGACGCGGGCGAAGTCTGCCTGCGGGTGCAGTATCGCAACGAGCTTGCCACTTTCACCGTCGCCGATACCGGGATCGGGATTCCCCCTGCCGAGATCGCGCGCATCCTCCTCCCCTTCGAGCGCGGCGGCGCCTCGGCGGAGCGCGCCGGGATCGGGCTCGGGCTCGCGATCACGCAGGCGCTGGTGCACATCATGGGGGGCGAGATGACGGTCGAAAGCGCCCCCGGCGCAGGGTCGCACTTCGCGATCAAGCTGATGCTCTCGCAGCCCCACGCCCCGCCTGCCGACCTGCCGGAGGACGGGGCGGCGCCCTTCTATCTGGGACGCACCCGCAGTGTCTTGCTGATCGACGACGATCCCGCACACCGCGAGGCGCTGCGCGGGCTGCTCGCCGGGCGCGGTTTTCACGTGCTGGAAGCGGCGGACGGCGAGGCCGGGCTGGCGCTCGCAGGCGAGGCGCAGCCCGACCTCGTGCTGCTCGACGTCGCCATGCCGGGAATGGACGGCTGGGAGGTCGCCGACGCCCTGCGCCGCCGCCACGGGCCGCAGCTTGCCATCGTGATGCTGTCGGGAGAGGCGCCGGAAAGCGCGCCGGCGCAAGGCACCTTCGTCACCAAGCCGTTCGACTTCGCGGTGCTGCTCGACGTCGTCACGCGGCAGCTCGGGCTCGAATGGCCGCATTCTCCCGGTCGCGGCGCACCTGCCGCCCCGCCTGCCCTGCCCGCGCTGGCCGCCGCCGAGGCGCGCCCGCAGCTCGACGAGATCATCCGGCTGGTGCGGATCGGCCATGTCCGCGCCATCGAGGCGCGGATCGATGCGCTCGCCGCGCTCGGCCCCGAGGCCGCGACGCTCGCCGAGCGGATGCGCGGCCATCTCGATGCCTTCGATCTGAAGGCGCTTGCCGCGCTTGCCGAAAGGGAGGCGGGGCGGTGATCGAGCGGGCCCGCGGCCAGAGCGCGCGCGACTGCATCCTGGTGGTCGACGACAATCCCGAAAGCCTGCGCTTCCTCGTCGACACGCTCGAGGCGGAAGGGATGGACGTGCTGATCGCGCGCAGCGGCGAGGCGACGCTCGATCTGCTCGCCCATGCCGCGCCCGACCTGATCCTGATGGATGCGCTGATGCCGGGCCTTTCGGGGCTGGAAACCACGCGCCGGCTCAAGTCCGACCCGGCGACCGCGCACATCCCGGTGATCTTCATGACCGGGCTCACCGATCCCGAGCATGTCGTCACCGCGCTCGAGACCGGCGGGGTCGATTACGTGCGCAAGCCCGTGGTGGTGGGCGAACTGCTGGCGCGCATCCGCGTGCACCTCGCCAATGCCCGCGCCTCCTATCGCTCGCGCCTCGCGCTCGACCGCGCGGGCCGCAGCCTCGCCGCGGTCGGAGCCTCGGGCGAACTGCTGTGGTGCACCCCGCAGGCCGAGGCGCTGTTCCGCAAGCTCGATCCGGCCTGGGCGGCGGATGGCCGCACGTTGCCGCAGGGGATCGCTCCGGCGCTCGTCCAGCTGCGCAGCGGTGCGGGGCCGGCGACGATTGCCCTGACGCTCGCCGGCATCGACATTGAAATCGCGCTCGCGGACAGCGACCGGTCGGGCGAGGTGCTGTTCAAGATCGCCGAGGTCGGTGAGGCCTCCAAGGTCGAACTGCTGCTGCGCCAGACCGATCTCACCCGCCGCGAGGCCGAGGTGCTGCTGTGGGTCAGCTACGGCAAGACCAATCGCACGGTGAGCGAGATCCTCGGCATCTCCCCACGCACGGTGAACAAGCATCTCGAACAGGTGTTCAGGAAACTGGGCGTCGAAACCCGGGCCGCCGCCACCGCGATTGCCGTGAAGCTGATTTCAGAGTAAGAGGGCACCCGCACAGGGAATGCGCCGGGGGCGCACCACTACGTCATTTGGACACTTACCCCGCACCGTCAGCTTGCCAAGGAAGGCAGGACAGAAACGGACCGGGAGGGTTGCAGCAAGCGCGCGGATCGTCGGTCCGCGCGAGAAGGCAATCGGGTCGTCACGCGACGCGTAGGTGGAGTGCGCCATGGCCGGAGTGCAGGTAGGTAAGCGGATCATCGGGGCCGAAGCGCCCGTCATCGTGGGCTGGGAAAACATCGGCCGGGTCGAGGGCGGGCCGTTCAAGCGGTTCTTCTTCACCTGGTTCCAGCCTGCCGTGCTCTTCGGACTGATCGCCTTCTGGTACTATGCCCCCAACGAATGGGCGCTCGCCTCGATCGGCATCGCCATCGGGCTCGGCTTTAAGGTCCTCCTGCTCGGGCTGGAATGGGTCAATCCGCGCTATCGCAGCTGGCAGCTGACCTGGAAGGAATTCGCCACCGACGTGTTCTATGTCGGGCTCGGCTACACGCTCGTGCGCATGATGGGCACCTACCTGGGCGACGACGTGATGATCGGCGCGGTGCAGGACGCCTTCGCCTGGGAGAAGTTCTCCTGGTTCACCGGACTGCCGCTGCTGGTGCAGGCGCTGGCGATCTCGATGATCTTCGACTTCGGCCAGTACTGGATGCATCGCGGGATGCACAACTGGTATCCGCTGTGGCTGACCCACGCGCCGCATCACTACATCACCCAGCTCAACATCAACAAGGGCGCGGTCGGCAACCCGGTCGAGCTGTTCCTGATCGGTCTGGGCGTGGGCGGCTTCTTCGATTTCCTGCCGCGCGCCTTCCTGATTGCCGGGGCGATCGGCATGTCGGTGGCGACCTATCAGCACATCAACGTGCGGTTCAACACGCCGCGCTGGTGGCGCTTCATCTTCAACACGGTCGAACATCACTCGGTCCACCACTCGCGCGACTACGAGGCGACCCGCAGCAACTACTCGGGCACCTGGATCATCTGGGACCGCATCTTCGGCACCTGCGTGGATGGGGAGGCGGAACTGCTCGGCCAAGAAGGCGGGCGCCGCATGGATATCGGCGAGACGATGGTCTACCCCTTCCGCGAAGGCTATCGCACCACCCGCGCCTGGCTGCGACGCAAGCTGCGGCTTCCCGAGGCGCCGGGCGCCGCAGTCCAGCCGGAACCCGCCGAGTGAGCAGGCTCGCCCTGCCCTATGTGGACCGCATCTGGCATGCTTCGGGCACGCTCGAACTGGATGAGGCGCTGAGCCCGCAGGACGCCTTCGCCCGGCTCGATCCGCTGCTGCGCGCACCCGGCACCAGCTACGCGGTCGCAGGCGACACCCTCACCTATTCCAAGACAAATCCCGCAGCCCAGGACAAGCTCGCCACCTTCACCAGCGGCACGCTGCGGATCGAAAACCAGCCGAACGGCATCGCGCGGCTGGTTTTCCGGGTGAGAAGCACCGCGCTGCTGCTCTGCTTCCTCGCCCCGCTGCTGTTCCTCGGTTTCGCGCAGGTCGGCGCGGCGATCAACGCCTGGGAGGCCTCGGCCGAGGCCGCCGACAAGGACAAGTCCGCCGACAAGGACAAGGACAAGAACCGGCCCAAGGCCGCGCTCCACCCGATCGACAAGTTCCTCGGCGCGCCCGCTCCGGAGGATCCGGACGCGAAGAAGAAGGACAAGGCGGACAAGAAGGAGAAGATCCCCACCACCCCGGCCTATGTTCTGGCCGGGCTGTTCCTGGTGATCTGGATGGTCGGCCGCGCGCTTGAACCCTGGCTCCTGAAGCGCGCGCTGCGCGCCGCGCTGGCTGCCCCGGCAGGGGCGATCGGATCGGACGCCGCGCCCGCCGCCGGGCAGGGCCCGGGGCCTCAGCCCGAAACCTGCTGAGCCGCACAGCCCGGGCGACTGCCGCGCGCGCCAGAGTGGGCGATGCGCGCTCCTCCAAGACATTGCCGAACCTCTTGGAAGGTGCTTGCGGGCATGCCGCGACGCCGCTTGCCCGCGCCCCGGCCGTATAAGTCAAATGGCGCATAGCCGGGTATTACCAAAATGCGCATCAGTATGACGGTTGCGTTACGCCGAGGGGAAAGGCGGGCGCGACTTGAGCGAACCCGCGCAGCGAAAGACGCGAGGCCGCCGAGCAAGGGGAGGAATGAACATTCACCCAGCCTTCGGGGGCAATGATGAACATTTCCAAGTCCGCTCTGATCCGTCGCACTCTCCTGTCCACCACGCTGCTTACCGGCACCGTCGCGCTCGCGCCCGCCGCATGGGCCGCCGATGACGCGGAGGACGCCGGGGCCGAGGTCATCGCCGCGAGCGCCGCGGCCGCCGCCGATGCCCCGAACGAGGAGGCGATCGTCGTCACCGGATCGCGCCTGCGCCGCGAAACCAATCTCGATTCCCCCTCCCCAGTCGTCAGCATCACAGCCGACAGCCTGCGCGGCGAGCAGGAGGTGGCCGACGCGCTGCGCACCATCCCGGCGCTCTCGAGCTCGATCAGTTCGGCCCAGTCGATCGCACCGGGCGAGCTCGATTCGGGCGGCGCGGTGGGCACCGCGACGCTCAATCTGCGCGGCCTCGGGGCGCAGCGCACGCTGGTGCTGGTCAACGGCCGCCGCCACGTTGCGGGCGTGGCCGAGACCTCGGTGGTCGACATCAATTCCATCCCCGCCTCGCTGATCAAGAGCGTCGAGGTGCTGACCGGCGGCGCATCGGCGGTCTACGGCGCGGACGCGGTGACCGGCGTCGTCAACTTCATCCTCGACCGCGATTACGACGGGCTGGAAGTCGGCCTCAACGGCGGCATCTCGGACAATTGGGACGGCGAGAACTTCGACGGCTACATCAAGTTCGGCAAGAACTTCGCCGACGGGCGCGGCAACATCACCCTCGTGGGCGATTATGCCTACGACAAGGGCATCCGCTACGGTGACCGCGCACAGTTCCGCGACGGCAACATTTCCGACGACGGCCCCAACCCGGCGCTGCGCTTCCAGCGCGGCGACCTGGGCACCGACACGCCCAATTTCAGTAGCTATTTCAGCATCGCCAACGGTCGCTACCCCTATGGCTTCTCGATCCCCACGCCGGGCAGTTCGCGCTATGATGCGATCTTCCCCGTGGGCACCACTCCGACCGCCGCCGAACAGGCGCTGATCGACCGTGCGCTCAATTCGCCGACGCGCGCGATCGGGCCACGTTACGGCTTCCAGATCACCTCGGCAGGCGGGGTGATCATCCCCGGCGACTTCGCCGACCCCAATTCCGACATCAACAACAACGGGGTGAGCGACTGCCTCGAAAGCTTCACCGGCTTCAACGGGCTGTTCGACTACAACGGCTTCGGTGCGCTCGGCGGATGCTTCATCGCCACCGCCGACGGCGTCCAGCCGATCACCCAGGACGGCCTCATCGCCGGCAACTTCAACGCCTTCGGCGGCGAAGGGAACATCTTCGACAATACTGCCAACCTGATCCCGAAGACCGAACGCTACGGCATCAACCTGCTTGCCGACTACGACATCGGCAGCACCGCGAACGTCTATTTCGAAGGCAAGTATTACCGGCAGAAGACCACCTTCGGCGACAGGCGCAACTCGTTCTACGACCTGCTCACCGTGGCGCCCGACAACCCCTTCATCCCGGACGTGCTCCAGCCGATCGCCGATGCCGCGGGCGGTCTGTTCATCACCCGCGACCCGACCGACCTCGGCCCCAATATCGACACCAACATCTCCGAAACCTATCGCTTCGTGGGCGGGATCAAGGGCAATATCAGCGACGAGATCACCTTTGATGTCTCGGCCAACTGGGGCCGCTACGATCTCGAGGCGATCAACCGCAACAACGTGCTGTTCGACCGCTTCCTCGCCGCCATCGACGTGACCAGCGATGCCAACGGCAACCCGGTCTGCCGCAGCGAGATCGATCCGACCACGCGCTCGCCCTCGACCGTGTTCGGCATCCCGACCGGCGAGTTCGGCTATCTCACCTTCGTGCCCGGCCAGGGCCAGTGCCAGCCCGCCAACCTGTTCGGGGTGGGCTCGATCAGCCAGGCGGCGGTCGACTTCATCACCACCACCACGATCAACCGCTACCGCACCGACCAGCTGCAGCTCACCGGCGTGGTCAGCGGCGACACCTCGGCCTTCTTCAACCTGCCCTACGACAGCCTGCAGTTCGCGCTGGGCGCCGAATATCGCAAGGAGAAGAGCCGTTCGATCTTCGATCCGCTGGTGCGCGGCATCCTGCCGGTCACCACGGTCGACGGCACCGCCGGCGAATTCGTCGGCGACGCGCCGGGCTTCGATGGCAACGGCTTCTCCCAGACCTCGCTCGGCACCCCGCCCGACGGCTTCTTCCAGAACTCGGGCGGCCAGTACGACGTGGCCGAGGTGTTCGGCGAACTCGGCACCACGCTGATCCAGGACGTGCCCTTCATCGAGGAACTGCGACTGGAGCTTGCCGGGCGCTATTCCGACTACAGCACGGTCGGATCGGTGTTCACCTACGCGATCAACGGTTTCTGGGCACCGATCGAGGACGTCCGGTTCCGCGGCACCTACTCGCGCGCCGTTCGTGCGCCCAACATCTCGGAGCTCTTCGCCCCGCCCCAGGCCGCCTTCTTCCGGCCCTTCGATCCCTGCGACCAGGCCGAAATCGACGCATTGAGCGCGGCGGGCGATCCCAATGTCCAGAACCGCATCGCCAATTGCCGCGCCGACGGCATCCCCGAAGGCTTCGCCGATCCGCTGAGCGCGCGCTTCGCCGGGACCATCGCGGGCAATCCCGACCTGCGCGAGGAAACCGCCGACACCTACACCTTCGGCGTGGTGCTGCAGCCGCGCTTCATCCCGGGTCTGGCGGTGACGGTGGATTACTACAACATCCGCATCGACGACGCGATCAGCACCATCAACGCGCAGGACGTGGTCGACAACTGCTACGACAGCAGCACCTTCCCCAACGAGTTCTGCAGCACCTTCACCCGCAACCGCGATACGACCTCGGCGCAGTATCTCGGGTTCACCTCGCTCAACCTCACCACGATCAACTTCGTGCGGATCGAGACCGCCGGGATCGACAGCTCGCTGTCCTACCGCACCAACATCGGCCCGCATCGCCTCGGCCTTGCGGCGACCGCATCGTGGACCGACAAGATCGACTTCTTCTTCGATCCCACCGATCTCACCCGCATCGACCCCGAGCGCGGCGAATTGCAGCGCCCCGAATGGTCCGGCCGGGCGACCGCGAGCTACGGCATCGGGGACTTCGATCTCAACTACACCGTCAGCTATCTCGGCAAGATGGCGTTGCGGGCGGTCGAGATCGAGACGGTCGCCGCGCAGTTCGGCCCGGCGGGGATCACCGGCGAGACCTGGACACACAATCTCGGCGCCTCCTACAAGTTCACGGACCTGGGACTGGAGGTGTTCGGCGGGATCAACAACCTCACCGACGTGAAGCCCTTCATCACCGAGCGGGCCTATCCGGTCAGCCCGATCGGGCGGTCGTTCTTCCTCGGGGCGCGCTGGACGATGTAGGTTGCGTCTCGCCGACCTTGTGGCAGAAGCCGGGGAGCCTCAGCGGGCTTCCCGGCTTTTGCGCACCACGCGCCGCAGCGCATCGACATAGACCTCGGGCGCCTGAGCGCCGGGGATCAGGAAGCGCCCCTCCACTATCATCGCGGGCACGCCGGTGATGTTGAGATCCCAGGCCTGCCGCTCCTCGGCGACCACGCGCGCTTCCAGATCGGCATCGGCAAGCGCCGCCTTGGCCGCTTCGCGGTGCAGCCCGGCACTCGCCGCGATATCGAGCAGCACCGCGGGGTCCGACAGGTCCCGCCGCTCGTTGAAATGGGCGCGGAACAGCGCGAGCTTCAACTGCGTCTGCACCTCGGGCCCGGCCTGTTCGAGCGCGAAGGCGAGAAGCTTGTGGGCATCGCGGGTGTTCCACATCATCGCGGGCGGGGCCTCGCCCTCTCCCTGCCAGGCGAGAGAGACGCCCGCCTCCTCGGCGATCGCCTTCATCCGCCCGCGCACCGCGGCGCCCTCCGCGGCAGAGCGGCCATACTTGCGTTGCAGGTGCGCCTCCTGCTCCTCGCCCGCCGCGGGCATGTCGGGATTGAGCTCGAAGGGCCGCCAGCGGATCTCGGCCGCAATCTCGCCCTCCAGCGTGGCCAGCGCCTTGGTCAACTGCCCGTAGCCGATCAGGCACCAGGGGCACATCACGTCGGAATAGATGTCGATGGTGAGGGTTTCGGTCATCGGTCGAGCCACCAGGCGATGAGGCGATGGGCGATGGCGAAGGGGCGCGGGAAGTAGAGCAGGTCGGTCCCCGCCTCCCCGGCGGCGCGCGCCTCTTCGAGTTCCGCGCGGGTGAACCAGCGCGCGTCCTCGAGTTCGGTTTCGTCGATGGTGATCTCCGGATCGTCGGCGACCGAGGTGCAGCCGATCATCAGCTGGCTGGGAAACGGCCAGGGCTGGCTGGCGATATAGCGCACGTCGCGCACGCGCACGCCCGCCTCCTCGTGGATTTCGCGCGCGACCGCTTCCTCGATGGTCTCGCCCGGTTCGACGAAGCCGGCGAGCGCGGAATACATCTTGGGGGGGAAGCGCGGCTGGCGGCCGAGCAGCAGGCGGTCCTCGTGCTCGACCAGCATGATCGTCACCGGGTCGGTGCGCGGGAAATGGTCTGCGCCGCAGGTGCCGCAATGGCGCTGCCAACCGCCCTTGGCGATCTTCGTCGCTCCGCCGCAGCGCGCGCAGAAGCGGTGCCGCGCGTGCCAGTCGACAAGGCTGCGCGCCCCGCCGTAGATCGCAAGGTCGGCGGGCACGAGCTGCTGCATCACCGCCCATGCGCGCGGCATCGCATAGGCCGGGCCTTCGGCGCCCTCGCCCGGCACGGGAGCGAAACAGGCTTTGCCCTCGAGCAGGCCGAGGAACACCAGCTCGGCCTCTTCGGGAACATCGGCAAGGCTGCCCCACACCAACCCGCCCGTCTCGTCGATTCCGGGCAGCAGCCCGTCCAGCACCAGCACCCGCGCGCGCCAGTCCATCAGCGCGCCGAGCGCCGCCTCGTCGGTGCGGATGTGGTCCGCCCGGTCGATCGGCGAGCCGGAAAAGGCGATCGGCGTACCGGATGCGGCGGCGGGTCGATGCATCACGCCGCCTTCTTCGCCCGCATCGCTCCGAGGTCAGCCTCCATCGCGGCGAGGAACTCGTCGCGGATCGGGTAGGCTTCGGACGGCATGTACTGGGTGAACAGGGTCGAGCGCAGCTTGAGCCCGTAGTCGACCGCGGCCAGCGTGCCCGCTGCGCCGCCCCAACCGAAGGTCTGCCCGACCGAGCGCCCGCCCGCGCCGTGTCCCTGGCCTTCCATCCAGCTGCCGGTGGTGTCGACCGTGGCGGGGATGAGGTTCGAAGTGCCCACACGCACCGCCTCCTCGCTCATCACCCGCGTGCCGTCGATCATGCCGTAGCCGAGCAGCATCCTCAGGAAGCGGTCGTAATCGCGCGGGCTCGACACCAGCCCGCCGCCGCCTGCGGGCATCTCCGGCGGGTCGAGGAACACCGAGGCCGGGCCGGGATCGATCGGGAAGGCGTTCCCGGCGATGATCCCGTAATTGTCGGTCAGGCGGTGGGCCTCGCTTGCAGGCACCTGCATCCAGGTGCTGGTCATGCCGCAGGGCTCGAAGATGCGGGTCTTGAGGAAGCTCTCGAAATCCTCGCCCGAGACCACCTCGATCACCCGGCCGAGCAGGTCGAGCCCGCAGGAATAGCTCCACTTGGTCGCGGGCTGATACATCAGCGGCAGCTCGGCGAGGCGATCGGCGAAGGCCTCCAGCCCCGGTGCGGGGGTGACGGGGGGGTAGCCGGGGACCGGCATGCGGCTGACCCGCCCGCCGACCAGACCGGCCTTGTTGTAGGCTTCGAGCAGCGGGCCCTTGCTGATGATCTGGTAGCCCAGTCCCGCCGTGTGGGTGAGCAGCTGGCGAATCGTGATCGGCCGCTCTGCTGGAACGGTGTCGTCCAGCGGGCCTTCGGGATCGACCAGCACGCGCATGTCGCGGAAGGCAGGCAGGATCTCGTAGAGCGGCTGGTCGAGGCCGAGCTTGCCCTCGTCGATCAGGATCATCGTCGCCATGCCGGTGATCGGCTTCGACATCGAATAGACGCGGTAGAGCGAATCGAGGTCCACCGGGGTGGGCCGCGCCAGCGACAGCGTGCCCCCGCCCACGGTATGCGGCTCCTCCTGCCCCCAGCCGAAGGTCACCAGCAGGTTGGCGACCTTGCGTTCGGAGACATAGCGGTTGGCGAGTTCGGCGACGTGGGGCCAGTTCTCGCTGATGTCGTGCGCCAGCAGCGCGCGGCCGAACGGCAGGCCCGAAAGCGCCGCCCCGGCAGCGAGCAGCGAACCGCCCCGGAACAGGGCGCGGCGGGACAGGACGGCGGAATCGAGGGCGGTGTTCATGTGGGGGGACTCTCCGGACAGCTTTTTCGCGCCCTTCCTGCGGCAGCGAACAGCAAGGGTCAATCGCCGGAACGGGCGCGGGGTTGAAATCCGGGGGTGTTTTATGCATATAAGACACATGCTCAACGCCCTTGCCTATCTCGTCGGCCTCGTCAGCCTGGTGATCGTCATCCCCGCGCAGATTCCGCTGCTCGGCTGGGCCAACTGGTTCGCCCTGCCGTTGATCGTGGTGGGGATCATCATCGGCGCGCTGTCCTCGAAGGACGGGGGGCGCAATTTCTGCCTCGTCGTGCTGCTGATCGCGGTGGTGCGGCTGATGCTGGGCGGCGGCTTCTTCTGAGCCGCCGCGCCGATTGAAGGCTCCCAGGCGCGTGCGGGTGACCTAATCGGCGGCGATCGCCAGCCGCGCGGCCTTGGCAAACAGGGTCGCCAGCCCTGCCTCCTCGATGCTCTCCACCGGCCACCACTGCCCTTCGCCGGGCGGCGTGAACCCTGTCTCGATCGCACGCACCTCAAGCGTCAGGCTGGCATGGGTGAAGCCGTGCCGAACCGCGCCCAGATCGTGCCACTGGCCGGGCAGCGGCGCCTCGCCCGAACCATTGGCCTGCGCGCTCCACCCATCGTCGGGCAGCGCGCGCATCCCCCCGAGCATACCGCCCGGTGGACGGGTGACGAGCCACACCTCCTCGCCGTCCCGCCGGGTAATCCAGAAGGCCGTGCCGCGCCGCGCGGGAACCGCCTTCTTGACCGGTTTGACCGGCAGGCGCTCGGGCTCGCCCGCGGCGCGCGCACGGCAATCCTCGCGCAAGGGACACATCAGGCAGCGCGGATTGCGCGCGGCGCAGACCTGTGCGCCAAGATCCATCATCGCCTGCGCGAAATCGCCCGCCCGATGCTCGGGCGTGATCGTCCCCGCGGCAGCGCGGATCGCCTTGCGCGCGCCGGGCAGCGGCTCGTCGATATCGAACAGCCGCGCCACCACCCGCTCGACATTGGCGTCGACCACCACCGCGTGCCGGCCGAAAGCGATCGCGGCGATCGCCGCGGCGGTGTAGTCGCCAAGCCCGGGGAGCCTGCGCAGCTCGGGCTCGGTGCTCGGAAAGCCGCCCCGCTCGGCCACTTCGCGCGCGCATTTGAGGAGGTTGCGGGCACGCGAATAGTAACCGAGCCCCGCCCAGGCCGCCATCACCTCCTCTTCGCGCGCCGCAGCGAGCGCCTCGACCGTCGGCCAGGTTTCGGTGAACTTCGCGAAATAGGGCTTCACCGCCGCCACGGTGGTCTGCTGCAACATCACCTCCGATAGCCAGACGCGATAGGGCCAGGCGGGGTCCTCCGGCAGCGCGCTACCCGGCGGCAGGCGCCATGGCAGCACACGGGCGTGGGTATCGTACCAGGCGAGCAGATGGTCGGAGATACTGGCGGTCACGGTCCGCCTATGGCATGGCGGCCTCACCCATGGGAAGCGACAAGACCAGCTCCGGCAATTCCGCCAAGGCGCGGCCCTATGCCCGGCCGCGCGGCACCGGCGTGCGCGCGATCGGCGATCTGATGCCGGAGATCGGCCGCACCGCCTTCCGCCGCTTCGGCTTCGTGCAAAGCTCGGTGGTCACCCGCTGGCCCGAAATCGTTGGCCCCGCCCATGCCCGCGTGTGCAGCCCGGAGGCAATTCGCTTCCCCCCCGGGGAGCGCGCCGACGGCATTCTGCAACTGGTGGTCGTTCCCGCTCATGCCCCGCTGATCAGCCAGGTCATTCCCGAAATCATCGAAAGGGTGAACCGCTTCTTCGGCTACAAGGCGGTGGCGCGGGTCAAGCTGCGGCAGGGCGCCGTCACGCCTGCGCAGGCCGAACGGCCCGCCAAGCCCCCGCCCTCGCTCAAGCCCATTCCGCTGGAGCTCGGCGATTCGCTGCGCGACATCGGCGATCCCGAACTGCGCATGGTGCTCGAATCCCTCGCCCGCAGTCTCGGCGAGGGCGAAGCTCCCAATCCCGAACAGGACGAGACATGATGATCCGCTTCCTTGCCGCCGCCGGAGCGGCGCTGGCCGTGCTGGCCTCCCCCGCCATTGCGCAGCAGCCCAAGCCGCAGGACCTTTCGACCCCGCGCAGCGCGTTTCCCGGCGTCGACCCGCAAGGCAACTGGAGCGCCGCCGTCGCCAGGACCGAACGCGGCTTCCTGCTCGGCAATCCCGAGGCCGACACCCGGCTCATCGAATTCATCAGCTACACCTGCCCGCACTGCGCGCATTTCGCGATGGAGGGCGACCCGGCGATCGACCTTACGCTGCTGATGCCGGGCAAGATGGCGGTCGAGGTGCGCCCGGTCATCCGCAATGCGCTCGACCTCACCATATCGCTGCTTGTCCAGTGCGGAGATCCGGCAGGCTTCAAGGACCGCCACCGCGCCTTCTTCTATGCCCAGTCCGCGTGGATGGCCAAATACATGAACGCCCCGCGCAGCCAGCAGGCGATCTGGTCGCGCTTTGGCAAGGATTCGCGGATGAACGCCGCCAGCGCGCTGGGGCTCGCCGATATACTGGTGCAGCGCGGCCAGTCGATCTCCGAGGTCAATGCCTGCGTGATGGACGATGTCGCGGCGCAGCGGATCCTCGACAACGACGCCGCCGACCGGGCCGAGTTCAAGGTGACCGGAACCCCCAGCTTTGCGCTCGACGGCAAGCTGCTGACCGAGGTGCATGACTGGACAGCGCTCTACCCGGTGCTCTCGGCACGCTTCGCGCCGGACGGGGGCGAGGACACCGCGAGCGGCGGCTGAGCCATTTATTCACAAAGCCTCGCGCGCGGCCTTGCTGCCGGGGCGCGCTCGCGGCTATTCCTTTCCGAAGCCCCATTTCAAGGACCCGTGTTCGATGCCATTCTCCCGACTCCTCGCGCTCGCGCTCGCGATTGCCGCCCCCTTCGCCCTCGCTGCCTGCGGCGATGCCGCGGAGAGCGGGACGGCGACCGCAGGCGAGCCGCTGCCGACCGTCGCCGCGCCTGCCGGCACCACCTGGTCGCAGAAGGTCAGCACCACCGAGGCTGGCGGCTTTCTGGTCGGCAATCCCGATGCCCCGCTCAAGCTGGTCGAATACGGCTCGCTGACCTGTCCGGCCTGCGCGCGCTTCTCGATGGAGGGGATCCAGCCGCTGCTCAACCAATACGTCGATTCAGGCCGGGTCAGCTTCGAGTTTCGCAGCTTCGTGATCCACGGGCCGCTCGACCTCGCGCTGACGCGGATGATCTCCTGCACCAGCCCGGAAGCCGCGATCCCGCTGGCCGACCAGATCTGGGCCAACCTCGTGCCGATCCAGCAGCGCGCCTTCGCCAACCAGGACGCGCTCGCCGGACTCGACCAAGTGCCGGCGGACCAGCGCTACGTGCAGTTCGGCCAGCTCACCGGCCTTTACGATTTCTTCGCGGCGCGCGGGATCAGCGAGGATCAGGCGCGCAGCTGCATGGGCGACATGGCAGCTCTTGATCGCATCTCGAAGCACTCTGCGGACTATTCGGAGGACGGCATCAACCAAACGCCCACCTTCGTGCTCAACGGCAACAAGCTGGAGGCGAGCAGCTGGGCCGAACTGGAGCCGCAGCTTCAGCGCGCCGGGGCGCGCTGAGGCAGCTGCCGGGGCGGACGGCATGAGGAGGGGGGCCTGATGCAGATCCACCGCCTCAAGCTCAGCGGATTCAAGAGCTTCGTCGAGCCGGCCGAACTGCGCATCGAACCCGGGCTGACCGGCGTCGTCGGCCCCAATGGCTGCGGCAAGTCCAACCTGCTCGAAGCGATCCGCTGGGTGATGGGGGAAACCTCGGCCAAGTCGCTGCGCTCAGGCGGGATGGAGGACGTGATCTTCGCGGGCACCTCCACCCGCCCGCCGCGCGACTTTGCCGAAGTGGTGCTCCACGCCAGCGACGATGCCGACGAGGAACTGGTCGTCACCCGCCGGATCGAGCGCGGCGCGGGCAGTGCCTACCGGGTCAACGGGCGCGACGTGCGCGCCAAGGACGTGGCGCTGACCTTCGCCGATGCCGCCACCGGCGCGCATTCCCCCGCGCTCGTCAGCCAGGGCAAAATAGCGCAGGTGATCGCCGCCAAGCCGGCAGAACGCCGCGCCATGCTCGAGGAGGCCGCCGGGATCGCGGGCCTCCACGTCCGCCGCAAGGACGCCGAAAGCAAGCTGCGCGGGGCCGAGGCCAACCTCGCCCGGCTCGAGGACCTGATGGCGGGGCTCGACGCGCAGATTTCCTCGCTCAAGCGGCAGGCGCGGCAGGCCGAACGCTATACCGAACTCACGGGCCGGATACAGGCCGCCGAGGCGCGGCTGCTGTTCGCGCGCTGGCGCGAGGCGGCCCACGCCGCCAAGGAAGCGCGCGCCGCAGCGGAGGGCGCGAATGCCGCGGTCGCCGAAGCGCAGGGCCGCGTCGCCGAGGCACACAAGGAACAGGCCGCCGCCGCGCAGGCGCTGGCCGAGGCGCGCGACGAACTCGCCGACCGGCGCGACGATTGCTCTGCCCACGGCCACCGCATGGCGGCGCTCTCGGAAAAGCTCGAAGCCGCCGAGACCCGCCTCGCCGATCTCGCCCGCCAGCAGGCGCGGCTCGAGGAGGACCGCGCCGACGCCGACCGGCTGACCAGCAGCGCGGTCGAGGCGCTGGCGCGGCTCGAAAAGGAGGTCGCCGCCAGCCGCAGCGCCGTGGCCGAGGCCGAGGCCGCGCGCCCGGCGCTCGCCACCCGCTCCGAACAGGCCGAGCGCACTAGCCGCGCCGCCGAACTCGCGCTCGCCAAGGCGACAGCCGATCATGCCGGGGTCGAGGCCGAATGGCGCGTCGCCGAGGCGGCGGTCGAACAGGCCGAAGCGCGGCTCGCACGGGTCGAGGCGGAGATGGCGCGGCTGGAGCGCACCCGCGCCGAACTTGCCGCCAGCGGCGATGCGGAGGCCGAGGCGCTCGCGGCGCGCAAGGCCGCGGAAGCGGCGGCAGGCGAGGTCGCTGCCCTGCGCGAAAGACTTACCGCCGATCAGGCGCGCAAGGGCGAATTGCAGGGCCAGCGCGACGAGGCTGCGGCGCGGCTCGCCACCGCGCGCGCCGAACTCGCCGGGGTCGAACGCGAACACGCCGCCCTCGCGCGCGACCGCGAAGCCCGGGCGAAGCGCGAGGCGGGGCGGCAGGGCATGGCGACACCGCTCGACCGGGTCAGCGTCGCCCCCGGCTACGAACGCGCGCTCGCCGCTGTGCTGGGGCGCGACGGCAAATCGCCACTGGGCGCGCCTGCCGCAGCGCAGGACGGGCGCTTCTGGACCGGGGCCGAGGCTCCCAAACCGGTCGCCGACAGCCTGCTCGCACACCTCAAGGACTACCCCCCCGAACTCGCCGCCCGGCTCGCGCTGGTGCATTGCGTCGATGCGGACGATGGGCGTGCGCTGGCTCCGGGCGAATGGCTGGTCACTCGCGTGGGGCATCTGCGACGCTGGGACGGCTTTGTCGCGCGCGGAGAGGGCGCGGCGGAGGCGGCGCAGCTGGAGGCCGCCAACCGCTTCACCGAACTCGATGCCGCCCTCCCCCCCTTGCGCGAAGCCGCCGCCGCCGCCGAGGCCGCGGACAAGGCGGTGCGCGAGGACCTCGGCCAGTTGCAAATCGCACTGGTCGCGCGCGAACGCGAGCTTGCCGGCGCCATCGAGGCCGAACGCCAGGCGCTGCGGCGGCTCGACCAGGCCGAGGCCGCGAAGGAGCGCCTTGCCGCGCGGCTCGCCGAACTTGCCGCCAGCGCGGGCGATCTCGAAACGCAGGTCGCCGCCGCCGCCGCCGATGTCGCTACCGCCCGCGAGGCGCGCGACCGCCTGCCCGCCCGCGATGCCGAACGCGCCGCGCTCGAGGCTGCGCAAGCGAAGAACGAAGCCGCCCGCTCCGCCGTGCAGGCCGCGCTTGCCGAGCTCGCCGCACAGGACCAGGCGCTGGCGGTGGCGCGCGAGCGGCTCGCCGCGCAGCAGGCCGAGCAGGCAGGCTGGAAGGCGCGCTCCAGCGATGCCGAGCGGCGCATGGCCGAGGCCGCCCGCCGCCTCGCCGAAATCGCCGAGGACCGCGCCGTTCTCGCCGCCAAGCCCGCCGCGCTCACCGCCGAGATCGAGGCGGGCGAGGCGACCCGCAAACGCCTCGGCGAGGAACTCGCCGCCGCCGAGGCCGCGATGCGCGAGGCCGAGGCGCGCAGCCGGGCCGCCGATGGCGAACTGGCGCAGCGCACCGAAAGCCTCGCCCAGGCGCGCGAGGGCCGCGCCAGCCTCGCCGCGCGCGCCGAGAACGAGGAGTCGCGCCGCACCGAACTCGCCCGCATCTCCGGCGAACGCTTCCAGTGCCCACCCCCGCTCTTGGGCGAACGCTTCGGCTTCACCGAGGACGATATCGCGCCGGCGAGCAGCGAATCCGAGGAGCTGGAAAAGCTCACCGCCGCACGCGAACGGATCGGGCCGGTCAACCTCGTCGCTGCCGAGGAACTGGCACGGATCGAGGGCGAGCACGGTTCGAGCGCGCAGGAGCAGGCGGAACTGGTCGAGGCGATCGCGCGGCTGCGCGGCTCGATCGGCAGCCTCAACCGCGAAGGGCGCGAACGGCTGCGCGCCGCCTTCGAGGAGGTCGACGGCCATTTCCGCGTGCTGTTCACCCGGCTGTTCGAGGGCGGGCAGGCGCACCTCGCGCTGGTCGACAGCGACGATCCGCTCGAGGCGGGGCTGGAAATCTATGCCCAGCCGCCGGGCAAGCGGCTGCAATCGCTGTCGCTGCTCTCGGGCGGCGAACAGGCGCTGACGGCGACCGCGCTGATCTTCGCGCTGTTCCTCACCAACCCCGCGCCGATCTGCGTGCTCGACGAGGTCGATGCGCCGCTCGACGATGCCAATGTCGAACGCTTCTGCGACCTGCTCGATTCGATGGTGCGCACCACCTCGACCCGCTACCTGATCGTCACCCACAACGCGGTGACAATGAGCCGGATGCACCGATTGTTCGGGGTGACGATGGCGGAAAAGGGCGTCTCGCGGCTGGTGAGCGTCGATCTGGGCGAGGCCGCGCTGATGGCGGCGGAGTAGCGGCTCAGGCCTCCAGCGCCGCCGCGAGCTTGGCGCGCACCGCCTTCAGCCCGGCGATCACCTCGGACATTTCGGGGCCTTCGCTGACCACCAGTCGCACACCCGGCGCGCCGGCAGGTTCGGCGGCGGCGCGGCGGTCTCCGGCGCGGCGGTCGAAGCCGGACTTGGCCTGCGCGCGGAGCACCGCCTCGGCGCCCTTGAGGGTGTAGCCCTCGCGGTTGACCAGCCGGTCGATCGTCTCGACCATCGCGACGTCGCTGGCGCGGTAGTAGCGCCGGCCGCCGCTGCGCTTCAAAGGCTTCAGAAGCGGGAACTGCTGCTCCCAGTAACGCAACACGTGGGGCTTGATGCCGAGCGCCTCGCTGACCTCGCCGATGGTGCGCAGCGCGCCCTCGTCCTTTCCGTCACCGAACTCGGCCATCGGCCCTCACCTTTCTATCCCTTGGCGATGCGTTCCTTGAGCAGCTGGCTCGCGCGGAAGGTCATCACCCGGCGCGGCGTGATCGGCACCTCAACCCCGGTCTTGGGGTTGCGGCCGATGCGTTCGTTCTTGTCGCGCAGCACGAAGCTGCCGAAGCCCGAAATCTTGACGTTTTCGCCCTTGGCGAGCGCATCGCTCATCTTGCCGAGGATCGCTTCCACCATCGCCAGCGACTCCGCGCGGCTGAATCCCATCTTGCGATTGATGGTTTCCGCCAGATCGGCGCGGGTCAGGGTGCCTACCGAACGCATCATGCGCTTTCTCCTTCGTTGGCGCGACCCGTCCGAAGATCGTCAGATTACTTTTTTCCGCCGGTTTTGCAACGCGATGCAGAGCCCGATGTTGAGTTTTCAGCAATTGTGTTAGCTTTTGCCGGTAACCGCGACTGGGTGGGCTCACAAACGGATCAGGCTCGCCCCCCAGGTGAAGCCGCCGCCCATCGCCTCCAGCATCACCAGATCGCCCGGCTTGATGCGCCCGTCCCTGCGCGCCGTGTCGAGCGCGAGCGGCACCGAGGCGGCCGAGGTGTTGGCGTGGCGATCGACCGTGACGATCACCCTTTCCGGCGCAATGCCGAGCTTCTTCGCGGTCGCATCGAGGATCCGCGCATTGGCCTGATGCGGCACCACCCAGTCGATTTCCGCGACGGAAACGCCCGTTTCCTCAAGCACTTCCTTGAGAACGTCGGAGAGGTTGACGACCGCGTGGCGGAACACTTCGCGGCCCTTCATGCGCACGTGGCCGACGGTCTGCGTGGTCGACGGGCCGCCATCGACATAGAGCAGGTCGTGGCAGGCGCCGTCGGCGTGGAGGCGGGTGCCGAGGATGCCGGGCGCATCCTTGCCGCCCGCCTCGCCCGAGGGCGCTTCGAGCACCACAGCGCCCGCGCCGTCGCCGAACAGCACGCAGGTGGTGCGGTCCTCCCAGTCGAGGATGCGGCTGAAGGTCTCCGCCCCGATCACCAGCGCGCGCTTCGCCATGCCGGTGCGCAGCAGCGAGTCGGCGGTGGCGAGCGCATAGAGGAAGCCCGAACACACCGCCGCGACATCGAAGGCGACCCCGCCATTGCAACCCAGCGCGGCCTGCACCTTGGTGGCGGTCGCGGGGAAGGTGTTGTCGGGGGTCGCGGTGGCGAGGACGATCAGCCCGATGCTCGATGCCTCGACCCCTGCATCCGCGAGTGCGGCGCGCGCTGCGGCCGTGGCGAGGGTGGCGGTCGTTTCCCCTTCCCCGGCGACGTGGCGCTGGCGGATGCCGGTGCGCTCGACGATCCATTCGTCCGAGGTATCGACCCGCGCCGCCAGCTCGGCATTGGTGACGATCCTCGCGGGCAGCGCCGATCCGGTACCGAGCAGCCGCGATCCGCTCACGCCTTGCTTCACAGGGCGGCCTCGCCGATTTCGCCGCCGCGGGCCTTGCCGTTGCGGCCCAAGGCCTCCTCGCCAAGCGCGGCGAGATCGTGAGCAATGCGTTCGATCAGCTTGTTCTCGAGCAGCCGCGCGGTCACCGCGACAGCATTGGCGACACCCTTGGCATTGGCGCTGCCGTGGCTCTTCACCACCACGCCGTTCAAACCGAGGAAGACCGCGCCGTTGTGGTTGTTGGGATCGAGATGGTGGCGCAGCAGCTCGGTCGCCGGGCGCGACACGAGGAAGCCGATCTTGGAGCGCAGCGAGGAGGTGAAGGCCTGGCGCAGCAGGTCGGTGACGAAGCGCGCCGACCCCTCGATCGCCTTCAGCGCGATATTGCCCGAAAAGCCGTCGGTGACGACCACGTGGGTTTCGCCGCGGTTGATCTTGTCGCTTTCGACGAAGCCGTCGAACTCCAGGGCCAGCGCGCCCTCGCCCGCGGCCGATGCGGCGGTGAGCAGCGCGGCCGCATCGCGGAGTTTCTCCGTGCCCTTGATTTCCTCGGTGCCGATATTGAGCAGCCGCACCACGGGCCGTTCGAAGCCGTTGACGATGCGCGAATAGGCCGCGCCCATCACCGCGAACTGGACGAGGTTGCGCGCGTCGGCCTCGGTATTGGCCCCGAGATCGAGCATCACCACGTCGTGCGATTGCAAGGTCGGCATGATCGCGGCGAGCGCGGGGCGATCAATCCCCGGCAGGGTGCGCAACGCGATCTTGCTCATCGCCATCAGCGCGCCGGTGTTGCCCGCGCTGACCGCGGCGCCGGCATCGCCCGCCTTCACCGCATTGACGGCAAGGCCCATGCTGGTGGTCTTGGCGCGGCGGATCGCGCGGCTGGGCAGCTCGTCGCCGCCGACCACATCCTCGCAATGGAGGATTTCGGATGCGCTGCGCAGGTTGGGATGGTTTTCGAGCGCCGCGGCGATGCGCTTCTCGTCGCCGACCAGCAGGAACTTGAAGTCCTCGTGCCGGCGACGCGCGAGCGCCGCGCCTTCGACCATGACGCGCACGCCTTCATCGCCGCCCATCGCGTCAACGGCGATACGCGGCAGGCTCATGGTGCTTCTCTCCGGATCAAGGTGCGGGCCAGCGGCAATCAGCCGGCGGCGAGGACCTGACGCCCGTTGTAGTGGCCGCAGTGGCCGCAGATGTTGTGCGGGCGCTTCAATTCGCCGCAGTTGCTGCATTCACCGAAGGCTTCGACCTTCAGCGAATCGTGCGAACGACGCATGCCGCGACGCGAAGGCGATACTTTTCTCTTGGGGACAGCCATGGCGGCACCAATTCCTCAAATAAACAGATAAGCTGCGCCATTGGCGCCGTGATTCTCGAAGGCCGCCCTTACGGCAAGGAAGCATTGCGCACAAGCACAAGCGGGTGCGCGCACTCCTTGGCCGACGTGGCGGGAAGGCGCGCGCTATAGCGAAAAAATCCCGCGTTGCAACCCGCGCGAGTGCGCCCTAGCACTGCGGCTGCAATATCGAGGGGATCTTCATCATGACCGTGCTTCCCGTAACGCTCGCCGCCGCGGCGGCGGCTGCCGTGCTCAACATCTGGCTGGGCATCCGCATCGGCGCGCTGCGCAGCGCCCTCCAGGTCAGCGTCGGCGACGGCGGCAAGGAAAGCCTGCAGCGCCGGATGCGCGCGCAGCTCAACTATGTCGAGAACACCGCTTTCGTATTGGTGCTGATCGCCGCGATCGAGCTGGCGGGCAAGGGCAGCTGGTGGCTCGCCTATGTCGCGGCAGTCTATTTCCTCGGCCGGGTGGCGCACGGCTTCGGGATGGACGGCGGCAAGGCGCAGGTCGGCCGGATGGTCGGCACGCTGGTGACGATGCTCACGCAACTGGGGCTCGCGGTGGTCGCGGTTCTGGTGGTGATGGGGGTTATGTAAACTTCGCACCGGCAGCGCCCATCGGCCCACCAGATGGCGGGCCGCAAGCGCGACTGCGCGCCCGCAGCGATGCGACCTTCAGGTCGCGTGAGCGAGGATACCGCACGCCGGAGGGCGTGCGAAATCAGGACAACGCGTAATCGCTCACAAAGGCGTTGGTCTTGCGCTCGCGGCCGAAGGTGCTGGTGGGGCCATGGCCGGGGATGAACATCACATCCTCGCCCAATGGCCAGAGGCGCTGGGTGATCGAATCGATCAGGTCCTGATGATTGCCGCGCGGGAAATCGGTGCGGCCGATACTCCCCTGGAACAACACATCGCCGACGATCGCGAAGCGGCTGGGTTCGTGGAAGAACACCACGTGGCCGGGGGTGTGGCCGGGGCAGTGGATCACATCCAATGTGAGTTCGCCCACCGTCACCGTGTCGCCGTGCTTCAGCCAGCGGGTCGGGGTGAAGCTCTTGGCGACCATCCCCCAGCGCGGGCCGTCGTCGTCGAGCTGGTCGATCCAGAAGCGATCGTCCTCGTGCGGGCCTTCGATGGGGAGACCCAACTCGTCCGCCAGCATCCCGGCCTGCCCGCAGTGATCGAGATGCCCGTGGGTGACGAGGATCTTCTCGAGTGTCACACCCGCCTTGGCCACGCCCTCCTTCAGCTTGTCGAGATCCCCGCCGGGATCGACCAGCGCACCCTTCATGGTCTTGGTGCACCAGATCAGCGAGCAGTTCTGCTGCAGCGGCGTCACCGGAATGATCGCGGCGCGCATGGGGAGCTGGGGAGTGGCTGTCTCGGTCATGGGGGCCGATCTAGACCCGCCCCCCCTTCCAGACAACCCGCCCGATGATCTGGACCTCCTCTGCCGCGACCTCGACCGGCGGGTAGGCGAGGTTCTGCGAGAGCAGCGCCATCCGCCCCGCCCCGGTGCTGGCGACGCGCTTGACCATCAGCGTCTCGCCGAGGCGCACCACGTGGATGCCGTCGCGAAAAGGGCGCGGGCTGCAATCGACGAGGATCTCGTCGCCGTCGTTCAATAGCGGCTCCATGGAATCCCCCTCGACCCGGATCGCGGAGAGCTGCGCGCTCTCCAGACCCTGCTCGGCGAGCCAGCGACGCGAGAAGCGGAAGGCGTCGAAGCCCGCCTCGTCCCCGGGCACCCGCCCCGGCCCTGCCGATGCGCCAAGATCGAGCCGCGGCACCTCCACCCACACGCCCGATTCGCGCGGCATGAGGGGCTTCACATAGGAATTATCCTGCGCCTCGCGCAGCTCCTCCTCGCCCACGCCGAAGAAGCGCGCGAGCGTCGCGCGGTCCTGCTCCTCGAGCTTGCGGGGGCTGCCTTTGCGAATGAATTGCTGAAGATAGGACGGATTGCGCCCCAGCAGTTCGGACAAGGCGGCGAGGCTCACCCCGCGCTCCTGCGACAATGCGAGCAGCCGCGCGCGCGGCGCATCGAGGCCATGGCGAGGGTTTTGCGGGTCGGTAACCATCAATCCTTCCTACACGTAGGATTTTTCCTAGACAAGTAGGAAATCGAGTGGAACAGATGCGGAACACCGAGCGAATCGCCCGGTCATCGCCAATCGCCAAGCAACCGACAGGGACGCAAAACCATGCTGCTTCGCACCATCGAAACCTTCCTGCGCGAGCACGACCTGCCCGCCACCAAGTTCGGGCGCCTCGCCGCCCACGACCCGCGCTTCGTGCTCGACCTGCGCATGGGCCGCACCCCGCGCCGCGAGACGGAGCTGCGCACCCGCGCGTGGATGCAGGGCTATGCCGACCGCGCCGCGCAGCGTGCGAAGGAGATGGCATGATGCTGACCGAGAGCCACCGCGATCCCTTCGCGCATGCCTTCGCCGATCTGGGCACCTACGAGGTGAAATCCGCAGGCCTCGCCGGTTTCCGCCCGCGCCGCACCACCGCCGACCGGGTGCGCGCCGCGCTGCTGGCGCTGACGGGCGGCGCGGGCACGGTCCTCTCGCACGAGGAGAAGGCCTGGGCCTCGATCACCTTCTCGGGCACGCGCCACGAGGTGGTGCTGGAATTCTGCGGCGCGGAGGCGGTCGCGGGCGGCGAGGAGCTGATCGAGCGTCTGCCCGATCACGAATTCGCCCTCCCCGGCCAGCTGGTCGCCGATGCCACGATCAGCGCCGTCGACCACCGCTTCGGCGCGATGGAGCGGCTGGAAGTAACGGCGGTGCTGCTGCTGCTGGAGGAGGGCTAGACAATCGCCTGCAAGTGCCTCAGCTATATCGCCTTGTCGGAAGGAGAAGAAGGCAATGCGGTATCTGGCGGCAGCGTTCGTGCTGATGGCGGCAACGCCCCCTGCGGCGGCGCAGGATCTCCAGCAGCAGGAAATCGTGGTCACCGGATCGCGTATCGAGCAGGACGACTATTCCGACTTCCAGCCTGCCGTCGGACTGCGCCGCAAGGCCGACTTCCTGGTCCAACAAGTCACCATCCGCGGCGACACCCGCGATGCCGACCAGCGCGAAAAGGAAATCCGGGCAATGCTGACCCGCGCCATCGAAATGGCCGGACGCAGCGGCGTGGAGCTGGCATACGGGGATTACATCCTGACCCGGTTGACACCGGCAACCGCCGCGGAACTGGAATTGCAGAATGATCGTCGCCCCGACAGCGAGAGGATCAACTTTCTGATCAAGGCCCCTCTGGCGGGCCAGACGGTCGAACAGGCGCAGGCTGCGATCCGCCGGTTCATCAAGGCGGTGCCCGAGGTCGGCCGGGCGCAGATGGACGAGATGGATGATCCGACGCTCTCGGTCGTGGGCCCGGACAGCTACCGCGCCGCGATCATCGCCGAGGTCGCGGCCGACGCGAAACGGCAGGCAGACGTGCTGGGCAGCGATTATGCGGTGGAACTGACCGGGCTCAACATGCCCGTGCAATGGGCGCGCTCGGGCCCGGGCGAGGTGCTGCTGTTCATCCCCTACGAACTGAAAATTCGCCCGCGCTGAAGCGCGATTCAGGTCCGCCGCACCACAAGATTCCGGATTTCGCTCATGTCCTCCATGGCGAAGCGGATGCCCTCGCGGCCCAGGCCTGAATCCTTGACCCCGCCATAGGGCATGTTGTCGACCCGGTAGCTCGGCACGTCATTGATGACCACGCCGCCGACATCGAGCCTGTCCCACGCGTCGAACATCTGGAACAGGTCGCGGGTGAAGATGCCCGCTTGCAGGCCGAAGCGCGAATTGTTGACCTCCTCCAGCGCGGCGCCGAAGTCGTCGAACTTCTGGAGGATCGCGAGCGGGCCGAAGGCTTCCTCGTCGCGCGCCTTGGCCCCTTCGTGCACGCCTTCGAGCAGCGTCGCTTCCAGCATGTTGCCGCGGCTCAGCCCCCCGCCGCACAGCAGGGTCGCGCCGCCCTCGACCGCCGCGTCGATCCAGCCCTTGAGGCGCTTCGCCTCGCCGTCCGAGATCATCGGGCCGATGAATGTGTCGCGGTCCTTGGGATCGCCCGCCACCAGCGTTTCGGTCTTGGCGACCAGCATGTCCTTGAAGCGGTCATAGACGTCGGCGTGGATCAGGATGCGCTGGACCCCGATGCAGGACTGGCCCGACTGGTAGAAGGCGCCGAAGATCACCCGTTCGAGCGCATCGGCAAGATCGGCGTCGCGGTCGATCACCACCGCCGCATTGCCGCCCAGTTCCAGCACGACCTTCTTCTTGCCCGCCTTGGCCTTGAGGTCCCAGCCCACCGCGGGCGAGCCGGTGAAGCTGAGCAGCTTCAGGCGCTCATCCTCGGTGAACAGGTCCGCCCCGTCGCGGCTGGCGGGCAGGATGCTGAACGCGCCCTCCGGCAGCACGTCGCATTCGGCCAGAACCTCGCCCATGATCAGCGCGCCCAACGGCGTTTTGCTGGCGGGCTTCATCACGAAGGGGCACCCGACCGCGATGGCGGGCGCGATCTTGTGCGCGGCGAGATTGAGCGGGAAGTTGAAGGGCGAGATGAAGCTGCACGGCCCGATCGGCACGCGCTTCCACATCCCCATATAGCCCTTGGCCCGCGCCGAGATGTCGAGCGGCTGGACCTCGCCGTAATTGCGCACAGCCTCCTCGGCCGCGATCCGGAAGGTGTCAATCAGGCGCGTGACCTCGCCCTCGCTGTCCTTGATCGGCTTGCCCGCCTCGACACACAGGGCATAGGCAAGCTCGTCGAAGCGTTCGCGGAAGCGCGTGACGCAGTGCATCAGCACGTCCTGCTTCTCATAGGAGGCAAGCTTCGCCATCGGCTCGGCGGCGCGCACGGCGCCGGCGATCCCCTCGGCGATGATGTCCGGCGTCGCCAGCGCGGTGCGGAAGGCGACCTCGCCGCTATACTTGTCGGTCACCTCCAGATCGGTGTTCGGCTGGACCGCCTTGTTGTTGAGGTAGAGCGGGTAGGTATCCTTGAGCTTCACGCGAATTCTCCAGCATGACGTGGCACGAAACGCCTAAAGCTCCTTGCTCAGCCGCTTGATATCGTGGTTGAGGATCTGGTCGTTTTCGCTGTAGTCGACCGGGCAATCGATGAGATGCACCCCCGGCGTGTCGCGGCAGTGGGCGAGCAGGTCGGTGAGGTGTTCGCTCGACGTCACCCGGTGCCCGATCGCGCCGTAACTTTCCGCATAGGCGACGAAATCGGGGTTGCCGTAGGTCAGGCCGAAATCCTTGAACCCCATGTTGGCCTGCTTCCAGCGGATCATGCCATAGGCATCGTCGCGCAGGATCAGCACGGTGAGATTGAGGCCGAGGCGCACCGCGGTTTCCATCTCCTGGCTGTTCATCATGAAGCCGCCGTCGCCGCAGATCGCCATCACCTTGCGGTCGGGATAGAGCATCGCGCTCATCATCGCGCTCGGCAGGCCTGCGCCCATCGTCGCCAGCGCATTGTCGAGCAGCACGGTGTTGGGAAGGTAGGCGGTGTAGCCGCGCGCGAACCAGATCTTGTAGACCCCGTTGTCGAGGCAGATGATCCCGTCCTCGGGCATGGCGCCGCGCACCTGCTTGACGAGATGCGGCGGGAAGATCGGGAAGCGCGCGTCGTCCGCCAGCGGCCCGGTATGCGCGAGTTCGGCGGCGCGGTATTCGAGCATCCGCTTGAAGTCCCAGCGCCCTTGCGGGACGATGTCCTCCTTGATCTGCCAGATCGCGTTGGCGATGTCGCCGATCACCTCGATTTGCGGGAAATAGACCGGGTCGACCTCGGCGGTCTTGGTCGAGACGTGGATCACCGTGGGCGGGCTGTCCGAGCCGACCGGGCCCTCGCAATCGTTCCGCATGAAGAAGGGCGGCTTCTCGATCACATCGTGGCCGATGTTGACGATGCAGTCCGCGTCCTCGATCGCGCGGTGGACGAAGTCTCCGGCGGACAGCGCCGCGCAGCCGAGGAACAGCGGGTGGCGTTCGTCGACCACGCCCTTGCCCATCTGGGTGGTGACGAAGGGGATGCCGGTCTTGTCGATGAACTGCCGCAGCATCCGGCCCGTCATCTTGCGGTTGGCGCCCGCGCCGATGACGAGGATCGGGGACTTCGCCTGCTCGATCGCCACCACCGCCTGTCGCACCGCCTTGGCCTCGGCACTGGGACGGCGGGCGAGGCTGGCCGCGAGGGGCCGGCTGGTGGTCTTCTCCTCGGCAATGTCCTCGGGAAACTCGAGATGCACCGCGCCGGGCTTTTCCTCCTCGGCCAGCCTGATCGCCTCGCGCACCCGGCTCGGGATATTGTCGGCGCTGGCCAGCTGATGCGCGTATTTGGTGATCGGGCTCATCATCGCCACCACGTCGAGGATCTGGAAGCGGCCCTGCTTCGATTTCTTGATCGGCTTCTGCCCGGTGATCGCCAGCGTCGGCATCCCACCCAGCTGCGAATATGCGACCGCGGTGACCATGTTGGTCGCACCCGGACCGAGCGTCGCCAGGAATACCCCGGTCTTGCCGGTGTGGCGGCCATAGGTCGCCGCCATGAAGCCTGCGCCCTGTTCGTGGCGGGTGAGGATCAGCTTGATTTTCTTCGAGTGCGAGAGGCTTTCGAGGAAATCAAGGTTCTCCTCGCCCGGCACCCCGAAGATGTATTCGACGCCCTCGGCCTCGAGGCATTCGATGAACAGGTCGGATGCCTTTTTCGTGTCGCTCATGCTGCTTCCCCCCGTTGTGCCGGAGCCCTCCCCGGCTCCGCCCGCGTGCGCCCCTCACGGCTAGCGCGCGCGTGTGACCGCACCGTGATGGCGGCTCACTCCGCGCGAGTATTGCAGAAATGCGCCAAGCCGCAAGGCGCGGGCCGGTATTCAGTAGCCGAGGCGCGGGTCGAACACCGGGCCGACCGGCTCACCTTTCAGGTAGCGCTCGAGATTGGCGAGGAAGCGGTCGGCGCTGCGCAGGAACATCTTGTCCTGCGCGCGGCCCGACAGGTGCATGGTGACATGCGCGTTGGGCAGGCTCCACAGCGGATCGTCCGCGGGCAGCGGCTCGGGGGTGGTGACATCGAGGAACGCCCCGCCGATCGCCTTGTTCTCGAGCGCCGCGACCAGCGCGGGCTGGTCGATCACGCTGCCGCGCGCGATGTTCACGATCACGGCGTCCCTCTTCATCGCCGCCAGCTCCTCCGCCCCGATCATGCCTTCGGTCTCCGGCGTGGCGGGGACGGCGAGGATCACCCAGTCGAATTCGCCAAGCCGGGCGCGCCATTCGTCGGGGCGCAGTGTGCCCTCGCCCCCGGAGCGGCGCACCACGCTGACCGCGACATCGAAGGCTTCGAGCCGCGGCTGGATCAGCTTGCCGATCGCGCCATAGCCGAGCAGCAGCGCCTTCGAGCCCGCCAGCTCGCGCTTGCCGGGACTGTCGAGCAGCCATTCGTGCCGATCCTGCGCGCGCACCACCTCGCGGTAGCCCTTGGCGGTGGTGAGCATCCCCATCACCACATATTCGGCGATGGTGATGGCGTTGATCCCCGCACCGTTGGTGACGGTGATCCCGCGCTCGATCAGCACGTCCATGGGCAGGAAATCGAGGCCCGCATAGATCGAGTTCAGCCACTTGAGATCGGTCGCGGCCATCAGCGAGCGCACCATGTCCTCCTTGCTGTTCGAATCGAACCAGCCGATCTCGGCGCCCTTGACCGCCTCCAGCGCCTCCTCGTGGGTCATGAACCAGCGCACGTCGAGGTCCTTGGGCAGGCGCGGTTCGAGCAGCGGGCGGATCAGGCCTGAAATCGCAAGCGTGGTCATCGGTGTTCCCTGTTCTGCCCGGTCAGCCGAGCTTCCATTCCCATCCGAGCGGGTCGCCGTCCATCACCTCGACGCCAGCCGCGGCGAGTTCGTCGCGGACCCGGTCTGCACCAGCGTAGTTCTGTTGCGCCCGCAATTCTTTGCGGAACTCAATCGACGACTCGATGTGATCCTCGGTGATGGTCGCCGCCTTGGGGCGGATGCGCAGGTCGGCCCGCTCCAGCCTGCCGAGGCCGAGGCCCAGCACCGTGTCCATCTTCGCCGCCGCGGTCACCACGCATTCGGGCGCGATCTTCTTCAGCGCCAGCATTTCCTCCAGCACGGTCAGCGCCTCGGCGGTGTTGAGGTCGCTCGCAATGGCGGCATCGAAGCGCGCCACCAGATCGCGGGTGACGCGCTCACGCTCCCAGCTATCGCCCGGAACATCGGTTCCGGGCAGCTTGCCGCGCCACTTGCCGAAACCCATCACCATCCGCTTCAACCGCGTCAGCGCAGCTTGCAGACCTTCCCAGCTGAACTCCAGCTCGCTGCGGTAATGCGCCTGCAGGCACATCAGCCGGTAGGCGAGCGGGTGGTAGCCCTTGTCGATCAGCAATTGCAGCCGCAGGAACTCGCCCGAGGACTTGCTCATCTTGCCGCTGCGCTCGACGAGGAAGTTGTTGTGCATCCAGATCCGCGCGCCCGAGTTCCTCGGGTCGTCCAATCCGTTCGTGCAGCAATGGGCCTGGTTCTGCGCGATTTCGTTGGGGTGGTGGATCTCGCGGTGGTCGATCCCGCCCGTGTGGATGTCAAAGGGAAAGCCTAGCACCGCGCCGCTCATCACCGAACATTCGAGATGCCACCCCGGCGCGCCCCGGCCCCACGGCGAGTCCCATTCCATCTGGCGCTTCTCGCCCGGCGGAGTCTTGCGCCAGATCGCGAAGTCTTGCGGATTGCGCTTGCCCTCGACCGCCTCGATCCGGCCCTCGCCCTCTTCGGTATTGGCCCGCGCCAGCCGCCCGTAGTCCGCCACGGTCGAGACGTCGAAATAGAGCCCGCTGTCCAATTCGTAGCAGTGCTTCTCCGCAATGCCTTTCGCGAACTCGATCATCTGTTCGACATAATCGGTGGCCACCGTCCAGCGCGCCGGCTGGCGGATATTGAGCGCGCGGACATCGGCCCAGTAGGCCTGCTTGTAATGCTCGGCGATGTCCCACATCGACTGCGCGCGCTCCGCCGCCATCTTCTCCATCTTGTCCTCGCCCGCGTCGGCATCGTCGGTGAGGTGACCGACATCGGTGATGTTGATGACGTGAGTGAGCTTGTAGCCTTTCCACGAGAGCGTGCGCCCCAGCACATCGGCGAAGACATAGGCGCGCATGTTGCCGATATGCGGATAGTTGTAGACCGTCGGCCCGCAGGAATAGACACGCGCCTCGCCAGCATGGACGGGCTCGAACACCTCCAGCCGGCGGGTGAGCGAGTTGAACAGGCGCAGGGGGTTCTGGACGGCAGCGTCGGTCATGCGCGCGCTTTGCTTGGAGCGGGGCGGCTGGTCAATCCCAGCCGATGAACCGCACCTGCTCGCCCAGCGGCACGCGCTGGCGCTCGAAATTGTTCACCGGGGCCTCGGGGTCGCGATAGCCGATCGCCATGCCGCAGAAGAACATGTAGCGCGCCTTGTCGATGCCGATGTGATCGCGGATCACGTCGGCGTAATAGGCCATGAACTCCTGGAAGCAGCTGTCGAGCCCCTCCTCGCGCAGCAGCAACGCGACGGTGGCGAGCCACATGCCCGTGTCCGACCACTGCGGCTCCTTCATCAGCCGTGGGAAATAGACGAACATCACCGCGGGCGCATCGAAGCTGGTCGCGTTGCGTCCCATCGCCGCCATGCGCGCCGCCCCGTCGTCGCGCGCGATGCCGAGCGCGTCGAACATCCCCTTGGAGATGCCGTAGAGGCGCTGCTTGTAGGCATCCTCCTGCTTGGGCGCGTCCCAATCATATTCGAGCTGCTGCGGAGGAGTGGAGGTGATCTTGGCCTGCAGCGCCTTCAATGGCTCGCCGGTCAGGATGGTCGCCTCCCACGGCTGGTAATTGCAGCCCGAAGCCGCCCAGCGCGCGGTGTCCATCACCCGGCGGATCACCTCGTAGGGCACCGGCTTGTCGAGAAACTGGCGGACCGAGCGGCGGGTGGTGACGGCTTCGGTGACGTTCATTCGGGGTATGTCCTCGTGACTTCGATGGTGCCAACGATCGCGGCGTTGAAATCGTCAAGTTCCTCCGCGGGAATCCAGTACTCAGCGTGGTCCCGGCCGCCTGCGAGCTGGACCTCGAATCTGTCGAGGTAATCCTTGCGCACCTCGAAGCGGGTCACATAGCCCGAACCGCTCGCCCGCACGTTCCAGTCGCGGGCGATCTTGATGGCATATTCCTCGGTGGTGACCGGATAGAAGATCGGCTGCTCGGGCAGTCGCGGGGGCCATGCCCTCCAGCCTGACTGCTCAACCAGCGCCAGTTCCTCAGGACCGGTCGGGCGCCACAGTGTTACGGTCTCGACTTTCGTCACCGCCGCCCCTTCACGCCCTTCTCGTCCTCGAACAGTTCGGCGAGCTGTTCCATGATCGTGCCGCCGAGCTGCTCGACATCCATGATCGTCACCGCGCGGCGATAGTAGCGGGTCACGTCGTGGCCGATGCCGATGGCCACCAGCTGCACCGGCGAGACCTTCTCGATCCATTCGATCACGCTGCGCAGATGCGCTTCGAGATAGCCCGCCGAGTTCACGCTCAGCGTCGAATCGTCCACCGGCGCCCCGTCGGAGATCACCATCAGGATGCGGCGTTCCTCGGGGCGGTAGAGCAGGCGGGAATGCGCCCAGATCAGCGCCTCGCCGTCGATGTTCTCCTTCAGCAGGCCCTCGCGCATCATCAGCCCGAGATTGCGGCGCGCGCGGCGCCACGGCTCGTCGGCCTGCTTGTAGATGATGTGGCGGAGGTCGTTGAGGCGTCCCGGGTTCTGCGGCTTGCCGTCGGCGAGCCAGGCCTCCCTGGACTGCCCACCCTTCCACGCACGGGTGGTGAAGCCCAAGATCTCGGTCTTGACCCCGCAGCGCTCGAGCGTGCGCGCGAGGATGTCGGCGCTGATAGCGGCGATGGAGATCGGCCGCCCGCGCATCGAGCCCGAATTGTCGACGAGGAGCGTGACGATGGTGTCCTTGAACTCGACGTCGCGCTCGACCTTGTAGCTGAGCGCGGTGCCGGGCGAGACGATCACGCGGCTGAGCCGCGCCGCATCCAGCACGCCTTCCTCCTGGTCGAAATCCCAGCTGCGGTTCTGCTGCGCCATCAGCCGCCGCTGCAGGCGGTTGGCGAGGCGCGTCACCACGCCCTGCAGCCCGGTCAGCTGGCTGTCGAGATAGGCGCGGAGCCGATCGAGTTCCTCGGCGTCGCACAGATCGGGGGCGGCGACTTCCTCGTCGAAGCGGGTGGTATAGGGCTTGTAGTCGACGCTCGGCGGCACTTCGGCCTGCGGGCGGTTGGGGCGCACGGGCGCGTTGGAGGCCTCGCCCTCGTCGCCCGGATCGCCCTCGGACATTTCCGAGTCGGTCTCGGCCTCGGACATCTCGCTGCCCTCGCCCTCGCCCTCGGCCATGTCGCCGGCCATCTCGGCGGACTGCGGATCGCCCTCGCCCTGGTTTTCGTCCTCGCCGGTCTGGTCGTCCTCGGCGCCGTCCTCGTCCTCGCTGTCCTCGCCCTCGTTCTCGTCGGGGGCATCGGTCGGCCGGGTGAGGTCGAGTTCGCGCAGCATGTCGAGCGCGAGCTTCTGGAATTCCTGCTGGTCGGCGATTGTCTCGGCCAGCTGCGCGAAGTCGCCGCCGACCTTCTCCTCGAGGAAGTCGCGCACCAGCTCGATCCCGCCGCGCGCCTTTTCGGGCACCGCCTCGCCGGTCAGCGCCTCGCGCACCAGCAGCGCGAGCGCGGTCTGGAGCGGCACCTCGGAGGAATTCTGCGCGCGCACGATCTTGTCGCCCGCGGTGCGCAGTTCGGTCGCGGCGTCGAGATTGGCCTTGATCCCGCCGAAGCGGTTGGCGCCCAGCGCCTCGTAACGCACCTGCTCGATCGCGTCGTAGCAGGCCCGCGCGATGGGTTCGGGCGGGGCGGCGCGGGCGTGGAGCGCGGCGTCGTGGTGGCGCAGCTTCAGCGCGAAGCTATCCGCAAAGCCGCGCGCCTCGGTCACCTGGTCGGCGGGCAGATCGCGCCCCGGCAGCGGCACGCGGAAGCGGTTGCCCGCGCTGCCGGGCACATCGGCGCTCCACGCGACCTCGACCTCGGGATCGCGCGCGATCGCGCGGCTGGCGCCGGTCAGCGCCTGCTTGAACAGATCGAGAGGGGACTGGTCGGCCATTGCTTAAAGGATGCTCTGCCCCGTCTTGGCCCAGTCGGCGAGGAAGCCCTCGATGCCCTTGTCGGTGAGGACATGCTTGAACAGGTCGTGGATCACCTTGGGCGGCGCGGTCATCACGTCGGCGCCGATTTTCGCCGCCTGCAACACATGGGTGGTGTGGCGCACGCTCGCCACCAGAATCTCGGTGGCGAAGGCGTAGTTGTCGTAGATCAGGCGGATGTCCTCGATCAGGTCCATCCCGTCGAAGCCGTTGTCGTCATGCCGGCCGACGAAGGGCGAGACGAAGGTCGCGCCCGCCTTCGCCGCAAGCAGCGCCTGGTTGGCCGAGAAGCACAGCGTCACATTGACCATCGTGCCCTCGCCGGTCAGCGCCTTGCAGGTCTTGAGGCCATCGACGGTCAGCGGCACCTTGATGCAGACATTGTCGGCGATCTTCCTGAGGACCTCGGCCTCCTTCATCATGGTGGCGTGGTCAAGCGCGACCACCTCGGCGCTGACCGGGCCGTCGACGATGGCGCAGATCTCCTTCGTCACCTCCATGAAATCCCGCCCCGACTTAGCGATCAGCGAGGGGTTGGTGGTCACCCCGTCGAGCAGGCCGGTGGCGGCGAGATCCTTGATGGCGTCGATCTCGGCGGTGTCGGCGAAGAATTTCACGAAGGTCTCCCGGTTTGCTCTGGCCTGAATGCACGGCCCTGCCATAAGGCGAAGCGATGATTCCGCCGCGCCTGCGCTGTCCGCTGCTGCTTGCCGCCATGGCGGCGGCTTGGCAACCGTCGAAAGCGCTGGCGGCGGAGGAGGACACGCAATTCTGGCTGGTCGCAAGCGCCACCGGCGACATCGCCGATGGAACGCGGCTGACACTCGACGCCTCGCAGCGCTGGCGCGAACAGGCGCGCGGCGATGCGCAGCAGACCTTTCGCGTCACGCTGGAACGGACGGCGGCGGAGGGTCTGCGCCTCGGCGGCGGGGCGATGATCCTCGACGCCGGCGGCGCGACCGAGCTGCGGCCCTTCCAGCAGGCGGTCTACACCACGGGCAGGCTCGAACTGCGCACCCGGATCGAGGAGCGGTTCTTCGACGGTGCCGACCGCATGGAACTGCGGCTGCGCCAGCGCATCCAGATCAGCGGCAAGCTCGGCGGCGGCTGGCGCGGCAGCATCGGCGGCGAATGGCTCGGCCTCTTGCAGGGGCGCAGCCGGGGTCAGGGCGCCTCGACCGAGCAATGGCGCGCGCTGCTGGGCGTCTCGCGCCAGGTCGCGCCCAAGCTCGACGCGGGCGCGGCCTATTGGCTGATCCTCTCCCCGCGCGGCGAACGGCGCGACCGGCTGAGCCACGTTCCGATGGCCACCGTCACCTGGCACTTCTGACCCGCGCCCCCCGCGCCAACACCTAGGCCCGCGCTGGCGCTTCCTGAACACCTGCCGGGCTAAGGCGATGCCGCGTCGCGGGCGCTGCCCTCCAGCCCGCGGCGCCCCCCTTCCTCGCGTCAGACCCGCCCCGCCAGCCCGAACACCCCGATCAGCAGCGGATCGCGGGTGCTGCGCGGGTCGGCACGGATCGCGGCTTCCTCGCGCGCGATCTCGCCCCACACCGCATCGTCGATCTCGCGCGAGACGCGCATCGCCAGCCCGCCCACGTCGACCCCGGCGAGCGCGCCGAGCAGCTCGCCCATCAGCGGGTCGCGGGACAGGCGGATCGCATCGGCGAGTTCGGGCACCATCGCGTCGATCAGCGCGGTCCCCATATCCTGCCGCAGGAAGGTGCTCGCTGCCGTGGGCCCGCCGCGCACCAGTTCGATCGCGTTGGCAAGGCCGATCACCTCGACCGCGTCGGTCACCACCGGCGGCGCGGAAGCTCGCCTCGATGGCGAGGCTGGCGAAGCGTTCCTCGAGCCGGTCCTTGAACAGCTGCGAGGTGAGGATGCGCGACAGCGTGTCGCCGCGCGCGCCGAGAAACCCGTCGAGCCCGACGCGGGCGACCTGTTCGTCCCAGAACCCGCCCGGGGCGGTGAGCCGCGCGAAGGCATTGTCGGCGGCGAGCAACAGCAGGCGCCGCACCGCCTCCTCCATGCTGTAGCCGCCCCCGGTGGTGGCGCAGCCGGGCAGCAGCGCGAGCGCGCCGAGGCCCGCCGCTCCGGCGAGCAGCCCGCGGCGGGTGGGCGGGGATATGAGATTTGTGGTCATTGGCAGGGTCTCCGAGCTTGCCGGACCCTCATGCCGCCGCCCATATAACCCGGCGATGAACCGCGTCCGCCTGCTCGTCCTCAACGCCGCCCTCGGCCCGCTCGACTACCGCCTGCCCGACGGGGTGGCGGCGCCGGCGGGCAGCGTGGTGATCGCCCCGCTGGGGCCGCGCAAGGTGACCGGCATCGTGTGGGACGAAGGCCGCTTGCCGGGAGACGCGATCGCCTTCGAACGGCTGCGCCCGATTGTCGAGGTGCTGCCCGTCCCCCCGCTGCCCGAGGCGCTGCGGCGGCTGATCGAATGGACCGCCGACTACTACTGCGCCCCGCTCGCCAGCGTCGCGCGCATGGCACTCGCCAGCGGCGGCGCGCTGGGCGGCCCGGCTGTGATGACCGAATACCGCCTGTCGGGCGGCACGCCCGAGCGCATGACCGCGCAGCGCCTCGCCGCGATCGAGGCGCTCGAAGGCGAACAGGGAACGATCCGCGAGCTCGCGGGGATTGCCGGCGTGTCCGAGGGCGTGCTGCGGGGCCTCGTCAATCAGGGCGTGATCGAGCCGGTCAGCGTCGCGATCGACCGGCCCTACGACCCTGCCGACCCCGATCACGCCCCGCCCGATCTCTCGCCCGAACAGGCCGCTGTCGCTGCGCGGCTGGTGGCGGCCGTGCGGGCGCGCAAGTTCGCGCCGTTCCTGCTCGACGGGGTGACCGGTTCGGGCAAGACCGAAACCTATTTCGAACCCGTCGCCGAGGCGCTGCGGTGCGGCCATCAGGTGCTTGTGCTGCTGCCCGAGATCGCGCTGACCGAAAACTTCCTCGCGCGCTTTTCCGCCCGTTTCGGCGCGGCGCCGGTGCTGTGGCATTCCTCGCTCAAGAGCACCGAACGCCGCCGCGCGTGGCGGGCCATCGCCGATGGTTCGGCGCAGGTGGTGGTCGGCGCGCGTTCGGCGTTGTTCCTGCCCTATGCCAAGCTTGGCCTCATCGTGGTCGACGAGGCGCACGAGGTCAGCTTCAAGCAGGACGACGGGGTGCGCTACAACGCCCGCGACGTCTCGGTGATGCGCGCCCGCTTCGAAGGCCTCCCCGTGGTGCTCGCCAGCGCCACGCCCGCGCTCGAAAGCCTGCACATGGCGGCGCAGGGCATCTACGAGAAGCTCGACCTGCCGAGCCGCTTCGGCGGGGCGAGCCTGCCGCAAGTGCGCCTCATCGACCTGACGCAAGAGAAGCCCGGCAGCCAGCGCTGGCTCGCCGGGCCGCTGATCGAGGGCTTGCGCGACCGGCTGGAGAAGGGCGAGCAGAGCCTCCTGTTCCTCAACCGCCGCGGCTATGCCCCGCTGACCCTGTGCCGCAATTGCGGGCACCGCTTCAAATGCCCCTCGTGCAGCGCGTGGCTGGTCGAGCACCGCCTCTCGGCCCGCCTCGCCTGCCACCATTGCGGCTTCGAAACGCGGGTGCCCGACGCCTGCCCCGAATGCAGCGAGGGCGATTGCCTCGTCGCCTGCGGTCCGGGGGTGGAGCGTATCGCCGACGAGGTGCGAGGGCTTTTCCCCGAGGCGCGGATCGCGCTCGCCACCTCGGACACGCTCAACACCCCCGAGCGCGCCGCGCAGTTCATCGCCGAGGCCGAGAATAAGGCGATCGACATCATCATCGGCACGCAGCTGGTGACGAAAGGCTTCCACTTCCCCGAGCTGACGCTGGTGGGCGTGGTCGATGCGGATCTCGGGCTTGAGGGCGGCGATCTGCGCGCCGCCGAGCGCACCTATAGCCAGGTCGCGCAGGTCGCTGGCCGCGCCGGGCGCGGGGCGAAGCCGGGCGAGGTGCTGATCCAGACCCGCCACCCCGACGCGCCCGTCATCGCTGCGCTCGCCGACGGCGACCGCGACGCCTTCTACGCCGCCGAGACCGAAGGCCGCCGCAGCGCGGGCGCGCCGCCCTTCGGACGCTGGGCGGCGATCATCCTGTCCTCCGAAGACGAGAAGGAAGCGCGCGAGGCGGCGGTGCGATTGGGCGACGTGCGCCCGCGGCTCGAGGACGTGCAGATCCTCGGCCCCGCCCCCGCCCCGCTCGCCCTGCTGCGCGGGCGCTACCGCTACCGCTTTCTGGTGAACGCGCGGCGGAGCGCCAACCTGCAAGCCGTGCTGAGGGACTGGATCGGGAGCGTCGCCTTCGCGCCCGGCGTGCGGGTGGGGGTGGACATCGACCCCTATTCCTTCGTCTGACGAAACCAAAGCGCGGGGCGGCGCGTATGCCCCCCATGACCTCTCCCGTTCTCGTGCCGATCCTCGGCGACCAGCTGTCGCGCAATCTCTCCAGCCTCGAAAGCCTCTCCCCCGGCGAGGCCGTGATCCTGATGATGGAGGTGTGGGACGAGGCGACTTACGTGAAGCACCACAAGCAGAAGATCGTGCTGATCTTTGCGGCCATGCGGCACTTCGCCGAAGCACTGCGCGCCGAGGGCTGGCAGGTCGATTACGTGGCGTTAGGCGACGCGCAGAACACCGGCAGCTTCACCGGCGAGGTCGCCCGCGCGGTGGAGCGCCATGGGGCCAGCGAAGTGCGCGTGACCGAGGCGGGCGAGTGGCGCGTGGCCCGCGCGATGGACGAATGGGAAGGCCGCCTCCCCTGCCCCGTGACGATCTGCCCCGACACCCGCTTCATCGCCACTCATGCCGAGTTCCGCGAATGGGCCGAGGGCCGCAAGCACCTGACGATGGAGTATTTCTACCGCGAGATGCGCCGCAAGACCGGCCTCCTGATGCGCGCGGACGGCAAGCCGGAGGGCGGCGAGTGGAACTACGACGCGGACAATCGCGAGCCACCCAAGGACGGGTTGAAAGCACCGCCCGCGCCCAAGTTCGACCCTGACGAAATCACCCGCGAGGTCATCGCGCTGGTCGGGGAACGTTTCGCCGACCACTTCGGCGATCTCGAACCCTTCGGCTGGCCGGTGACCCGCGAACAGGCGCTGGAGGCGGCCGAGGCCTTCTTCGCGCGGCGGCTGGCGAAGTTCGGCCCCTACCAAGACGCGATGGTGGCGGGCGAGGACGATCTCTACCACTCGATGCTCTCGACCAGCATCAATTGCGGCCTGCTTGACCCGCTCGAACTGTGCGAGCGTGCCGAGGCCGAATACCGCGAAGGCCGCGCGCCATTGAATTCGGTCGAGGGCTTCATCCGCCAGATCATCGGCTGGCGCGAATATGTGCGCGGCTTCTACTGGCACGCCATGCCGGGCCTCGCCGAGGCCAACGCACTCGCCGCGCATCGCCCGCTCCCCGAATTCTTCTGGACCGGCGAGACCGACATGCGCTGCCTTGCCGACTGCATCCGCACCACGCGGGAGGACGCCCACGCGCACCACATCCAGCGGCTGATGGTGCTCGGCAATTTCTGCCTGATCGCCGGGATCGATCCACAGGCGGTCGCCGACTGGTATCTGGTCGTCTATGCCGATGCCTATGAATGGGTCGAGCTGCCCAACGTCGCAGGCATGATCCTCTATGCCGACGGCGGCAAGCTCGCGACCAAGCCCTATGCGGCTTCGGGCAACTACATCAACAAGATGTCCGATTATTGCGGGGACTGCCGCTACAAGGTGTCCAAGAAGACGGGCGAGGACGCCTGCCCCTTCAATCCGCTCTACTGGCACTTCATGGACCGGAACCGCGGCGAGCTGGAGAGCAACCACCGCATCGGCCGCATCTACGCCACCTGGGACCGGATGGGCGAGGCGAAGAGAGCCGAATATCTGGACAGCGCGGAAAAGTTCCTCGACTCGCTCGAGCCGGCGCGCGAAGGCTGGGCGCGCAACTGACCGGGAGAGCCGACGCCATGCTGACCATCCACCACCTGCGCCTGTCGCAATCCGAGCGCATCGTCTGGCTGGCCGAGGAGCTGGGGCTGGAATACGACCTCAAGCTCTACGACCGGCGCGCGGACAACCGGCTCGCGCCTGACGAATACAAGGCGCTGCACCCGATGGGCATCGCCCCGGTCATCACCGACGGCGACTTCGTGCTCGGCGAAAGCGGCGCGATCATCGACTGGATCGTCGCGAAATACGCGCCCGGCACCGCGCTCGTCCCCGGCCCCGACCACCCCGATTTCGCCGACCACCTGTTCTACTACCACTGGGCCAATGCGACCTTCATGACGAACGGGATGATGGCGCTGGTTGCCCAATTCATGGGCGCCAAGGAACTGCCGCCCTTTGTTGCCGACCGGGTGCACAAAGGTTGGGCAATCGTCGAGAAGCGGCTGGGCGAGGCGGACTATTTCGGGGGGCGGCAGCTGACCACGGCAGACATCATGATGGGCTTCCAGCTCACCACCTCCCGCGCGATGAGCGGCATGGCCATCGACCACCTGCCCAATCTCAAGGCATACCTCGCGCGGATCGGCGAACGGCCTGCGTACAGACAAGCGATGGCCAAGTGCGAGCCGGGGATGCCGCCCAAACTCGATTGATGAGGGCTCGCTCCGTCGCACCTCTCGCGCGACCGGGCCTGCTTGACGGAACACCGGCGCTTCGCTGCCTGTTCGAAGGGGAAAGGCGCGAGGGCGCAGACCCCTTGCGCGATGTTCGAACAACGCGAGAGGTAACCCGACATGACCCAGCCCCCCGAACCGCAGGAATCGCGCTCGAAATGGATCTGGGTGGTGCTGATCGTGGTGGTCGCGATCCTCGTGGTGGTGGTCGCCTTCAACCCCTCGGGCGATCGCAGCGCGGGTGTCGAGGACCCGATCGTGCTCGAAAACCCCGGCGAGGGTCGCGGCGTCGGCCAGACCCCGCCCGATACCAGCCCAGCACCGGAGCCCTTCGCCCCGATCGGCGACAGCGAGCCGGAGGGCTGATCAGCCCGCGCCCTCGCGCCGCAACAGCTCTGCCTTGATGTCCAGTCCGTAGGCATAGCCGCCGAGGGACCCGTCGCTGGCGATCACGCGGTGGCAGGGGATCAGCACCGCAATGTTGTTGGCCCCGTTCGCGCTGCCGACCGCGCGGCTGGCCTTGGGGTTGCCGAGCGCGGCCGCAAGTTCGCCATAGCTGCGCGTCTCCCCGTGCGGGATGCGGCGCAGCTCCTCCCAGACGCGCTGCTGGAAGGCGGTGCCCTTCACATCAAGCGGGATCGCCGCGCTGCCCCGCCCGGGCTGCTCGACCGCGTCCAGCACCTGCGCGAAAAGGTCGCGGAAAGCTTCGCCGGCAGGGACCAGTTCGGCGCGCGGGAAGCGCGCCCGCAGTTCCGCCTCGCCCTCTCCGAAAGCGAGGCAGCACACGCCCTTGTCGGTCGCGGCGACCAGCATCGGTCCCAGCGTCGTCGCCATCACCGCCCAATGCACCACGCGGCCCGCGCCGCCCCTGCTCCAGTCGCTCGGGGTCATTCCCAGCCTGCCTTTCGTCTCGGTGTAGAACTGTTTCGGGCCACCGTAGCCCGCGCTCGCGAGCGCCTCGGTCACCGCCAGGCCGCTTGCGAGCGCCGCGCGCACGCCTTCCTCGCGGCACGCGCGGGCGAAGGCCGCGGGCGAGATGCCGACGGTGCGTTTGAACAGGCGCTGGAAGTGCGAAGGCGCGTAGCCGGTCAGATCGGCCAGCGCCGCGAGCGTCATCGGCCCCCGCTCCCGGATCGCGGCAATCGCGGCGAGCACGCAGGCCTCTTCGGCGCTCACCGCATCGGGAGTGCAGCGTTTACAGGGTCTTAGCCCTGCATCGGCGGCCTCGACAGGGGTCGCGTAGAAGCGCACGTTCTTGCGCAAGGGTGCGCGCGCCGGGCACGAGGGGCGGCAGAAGATGCCGGTCGAGTGGACCCCGGTGACGAAGGCGCCGTCGAAGCGGCGGTCCTTGGCAAGCACGATGCGCCAGCGGTCCTCGTCAGTCATGTTCTGCAAATGTTTCACGTGAAACACTCTGCCACACCCATCGCCGCCTCGCATCCCCGATCCTTGCGTTCAAACTCGCACGCCGCGAAAAAGCGGCTATAAGCGCCGCCATGCTCCGCCTTCTCCGCGCGCTCGCGCCGCTTGTCCTCGCCCTGTCGGCGCTTGTCGCCGCTCCTGCCGCCGCCGATCCGGCCGATATCGACGCGGCCGCGCGCGGCGTGGTGCGGGTGGTGCTGATCGGGGACCGCAGCGGGGAGCCGGTGCCGATCAGCCACGGCAGCGGCTTTGCCGTCTCGCCGACGCGGATCGTCACCAATGCCCATGTCATCCAGGAAGCGCTGCAGGACGACACGCTGCGGATCGCGGTGGTGCCGAGCGAGGGCGAAGGCGGCACCTTCGCGCGGGTGGTGGCGGTCTCGCCCCGCAACGATCTCGCGCTGATCGAGATCGCCAAGGGAGCCCTGCGCCTGCCCCCGCTGACGCTGGCAGGCGGCGCGATGCCCGATCTCGGCGAGGTTTCGGCGGTCGGCTACCCGATGAACGTCGATCTTGCCCAAGGGCTTGATATGTCCGACATCTTCCGCGCGCAGCCGCCGGTGAAAAGCCGCGGCTTCCTGTCCGGCGAGCGGCCCAGCCGGCAGTTCGACACGCTGCTCCACACCGCGCCGATCGCGCGCGGCAATTCGGGCGGGCCGCTGCTCGATGCCTGCGGGCGGGTGCTCGGGGTCAACTCCTTCGGCGCGGATTCGGACAGCGGGGACGCGGAGTTCTACTTCGCGGTGTCGATGCGCGAGCTCGTGCCGTTCCTGCGCGCCAACGGGGTCGAACCGACGATCAACGCCCTGCCCTGCCGCTCGATCGAGGACCTCAACACCGAGGAGCGCCAGCGGCTCGAGGCCGAGCAGGAAGCCGCGCGCGAGCGGCTCGCGGCGCGTGCGGCGCGCACCGGGGAGGTGCGCGAGCGCGCCCGGCTCGAGGCGCAGATGGCGGTGCTCGAGGCGCGCGAGAACGCGATGGCGCTGGCGCTGATCGCGCTGCTGCTGGCGGCGGGCACGGGCGCTGCGGCGGTGCAGTGGCGGCGCGATCCCGAGCGGCGGCGCCATGCCGCGATCGCCGCCGCGGTGGCGGGGCTTTCGCTGGTCGGCGCGGCGGTGCTGTGGCTCACCCGCCCCGGCCTCGCGGCGATCGAGGACAGGGTCGCCTCGGCGATCGCCGAGGCGGAGGGCAAGACCCCCGACGGGGCCGCGGGGGGTAGTGCCGCGCTCGCGGCGGACGGGGCGCTGATCTGCACCCTGGTTCCCGAACGCAGCCGGGTCACCACCGCGCGCACCGACGATGTCGCCTTCGACTGGCACGCCGACGGCTGCGTCAACACCCGCACGCAATATGGCCGCGCCGCCGACGGGACCTGGAGCCGGGTGCTGGTGCTCGAGGACGAGGCGGCGGTGGCGGTCAATTCCTACGACCCCGACACCCGCACCTTCCGCACCGATCGCTACCTGCTGGGCAAGTCGGCGATGGACCGGGTGCTGGAGGCCCGGGCGCAATACACCCCGCCCGCCTGCGGGGTGAGCGACGCCGCGCGGACGCTCGGCGAGCAGCAATCCGCGCTGGTCGCGCTGCTGCCCGACACGCCCAATGAGCGGCTTGTCTACCGTTGCAGCCCCAAGGCGGACGCCGGACAAACTCGCCTCAAGTAGCGCAGCGACAGGCGCACAAACACGCCTCAAGTAGCGCAGCGGGTTTCGCCGAAGCTACGCCGCCAGTTCCTCGCCCGACAGGGTGATGCGATGCATCTCACGCGCGTGACCTTGGTAGTCGTTGAGCGCGTTGTGCCAGGTCGTGCGGTTGTCCCAGATCGCCACCGTGCCCGGCTTCCACACCACCCGGCACTGGTTGTCGGGCCGCAGCGCCGCGGCGAGCAGCTTGCCGAGCAGCGGCAGGCTCTCCTCGCGGGTCTGGCCCACGAAATTGATCGTGAAGGCACCGTTGACGTAGAGCAGCTTGCGCCCCGTCATCGGGTGGCGGATCACCACCGGATGGATCGCCCCGGTCCTGAGCTCCTGTCCGCGCAGCGCCTTGCCCTGATCGGTCTGCGCATAGAGACCGCCCTCCTTGTAGACATGATCGGCGGTGTGGAAGGCGCTGAGCCCTGCGATTGCGGCCTTGGTCTCGTCGTCGAGGTCGTCATAGGCGGCGCCCATGTGCGCGAACAGCGTGTCGCCCCCGGCCGGCGGAAGCACGCGCGCAACCAGGATCGAGCCCATCGCCGGGATCTGGTCGTAGGAATGATCGGTGTGCCACGCCCCGCCGATATTGGTGGTCTGCTCGGGCGCCTTGGCGACCAGCGCGATCTCGGGCCAGCGCGGGTCCAAGGGGAAGTAGTTGTTGAGGTCGATCCCGCCCCAGCGCTTGCCGAAGGCGATGTGATCCTCTGGCGAGAAGTCCTGGTCGCGCAGCACCGCGACGCCGTGTTCCCAGATCGCCTGCTTGATTGCCGCCATCTCGGCATCGCTGCAATCCTTCAGCGACACGCCCGCGATCTCGACCCCGCAGCGCGGGGCCATGGGGGTCATTTCCATGGGTCCTCTCCCTCGGGCGATTGCCGCCTCTGCGGGGCAATCTGTCGTCCCCGCGCGCTGCTGTCCAGAGAATCCCGTCCATCGGCTTGCAGGAACGGAAATCTGTTGCTAGGCGCGCGCCAGCCTTGCGGGCAGCCCCTGCGCTCGCCCTGATTGTCGAGGCCCAAGCAATTACCTTATCGAAGCTTCGCAAGAGGACTGCACGCGCGTGGATATTTCCGCCGGTATCAAGGCCAGCCTGGCTGGACGCTATGCCTCGGCCCTGTTCGATCTCGCCAGCGAGAACGGCAAGGTCACGGCTGTCGAGAGCGACCTCGAGACGCTCGGCCGCGCGCTCGACGAATCGGCGGAACTGGCCGCGCTGACCACCAACCCGCAGCTGTCGCGCGATGCGCAGGGCAAGGCGATGGCCGCGGTGGCGCAGCAGCTCAAGCTGTCCGAGCTCACCGTCAATTTCCTGGGCGTGCTCGCCGCCAACCGCCGGCTCGGCAAGCTGCCGGGGATCATCTCGGCCTTCAAGGCGATCGCCGCCGCGCAGCGCGGTGAAGTCAGCGCCACAGTCACCAGCGCCCACCCGCTGACCCAGACCCAGCTCACCGCGCTCAAGAACAAGCTGACCGCGCGCGAGGGGCGCACCGTCATGCTCTCCGCCAAGGTCGATCCCGACCTCCTCGGCGGGCTCGTCGTCACCATCGGATCGCAGCGCATCGATGCCTCGATCCGCACCCGTCTCAACTCGCTTGCCCAAGCCATGAAGGCCTAAAGGACAAACCCATGGAAATCCGCGCCGCAGAAATCTCCAAGGTCATCAAGGACCAGATCGCCAATTTCGGCACCGAGGCCGAAGTCAGCGAAACCGGCTCCGTGCTGTCGGTGGGTGACGGGATCGCCCGCATCCACGGCCTCGACAAGGTGCAGGCCGGCGAGATGGTGGAGTTCGCCAACGGGGTGCAGGGCATGGCCTTGAACCTCGAAGCCGACAATGTCGGCGTCGTGATCTTCGGCTCGGACGCCGAGATCAAGGAAGGCGATGTCGTCAAGCGCACCGGCACGATCGTCGACGTGCCGGTCGGCAAGGGCCTGCTCGGCCGCGTCGTCGACGCGCTCGGCAACCCGATCGACGGCAAGGGCCCGATCGAGGCCGCAGAGCGCCGCCGCGTCGAAATGAAGGCGCCGGGCATCATCCCGCGCGAATCCGTCTCCGAGCCCGTCCAGACCGGCCTCAAGGCGATCGACGCGCTGGTTCCCGTCGGCCGCGGCCAGCGCGAACTGATCATCGGCGACCGCCAGACCGGCAAGACCGCCGTCGCGATCGACACCTTCATCAACCAGAAGGAAGTCAACGCCGGCGACGACGAGAAAAAGAAGCTCTACTGCGTCTATGTCGCGGTCGGCCAGAAGCGTTCGACCGTCGCGCAGATCGTCAAGCAGCTCGAGGAAAACGGCGCGATGGAATATTCCATCGTCGTCGCCGCGACCGCTTCGGAGCCCGCCCCGCTCCAGTACCTCGCGCCCTACACCGGCTGCGCGATGGGCGAGTTCTT
>WGLN01000018.1 GCA_016125555.1 Porphyrobacter sp. | reverse complement strand
GGCCTGCAGGGCGTCAGCTTCGGCGAGCACCTGATCAAGAAGGCGGCCGAGGCGTTGAGCCACGACGTGCCGTCGCTGAAGCAGTTCGCCACCCTGTCGCCCGTGCCCGGCTTCCGGCGGTGGCTCGAGAAGGCGGCGCCGGCCCACGGCGACCTGCTGTTCCAGCCCGGCGACCAGGCGCGATTCGAGGCGCTGCAGGCCGCGTCGCCCGAGCGGCTGCCGGAGACGCCCGAGATGCGGGCGTTCGTCGACCGGATGGCCGGCTGGTATTTCGCCCAGCGCAACGGTCAGGGCCTGCCCATCGACCCCGTGGCCCGGTTCCACCTGCGCAACGGGGCCCGGCTGGAACGGCTCAACTGGCCGGCCGACCGCTCGACGAACGGCTGGCGCCAGTCCTATGGGCTGATGGTCAATTATCTCTACAACCTGCAGCGTGTGGAGGCGAACCACGAAGCCTATGTCCGCGAGGGAACCCTGGTTGCCTCGCGGCCGTTGAGGGAATTGATTCAGCGCGGTCGCGCGCTGGGGAGATAGTCGCTCGGGCCCTCAGGCTGCAGCCACAAGCCCGGACTTTTGGCCTGAAGTCGGGTGAGGGTGTACTTGTCGTTTGTAAGATTCCGCCGGATGTGCAAAAGTTGCTCGTCCTGTAGCCGTCTCTGGGAAGAGGAGTACAATCGAATGAAAGGGATGTGGAAAATCGTTCTGCCGTCAGCGGCTCTGCTGCTGGCGCTTTCCGCGTGCGATCAGTCCAAGGAAGAAACCAACGTGACCCCGGCCGAGCCGGCCACCGAGGCGCCCGCCGCGCCGGCGCCGGAAGCCATGCCGGCCGAGCCGAGCACCGAGGCCCCGGCCGACCAGGGCAGCGACACGATGGCCCCGCCCGCCGACGAAACGGCGCCGGCCGACGAGACGAAGGAAGGCGCGCCCACCGAGTAATCGGCGCCGCCTTAAGCGTCCAGGGATCGGGGGTTTCCGGATAGACCGGAAACCCCCTTTCTTTGTCCGCGCATCCTCGAAACCGGCCCCGAGCCGGATGCGGCCAGCGCCTTCGCGGCATGGTTCACGACAGGTCTTCGCGAGAAATCGCGTCCCGGGCCGGCCGCCCCTGGCCTAATATCCCGCCGGGCTGCAACTAAAACGTCAGATCGTCGAGTGTTCGCGAGTGGGAGCCCCGCTCAGGCGAGGCTGTTTTTCTTGACAACAGAGTCGGTACACCTACGTAACCGTTGAAAGGGGACCGACCATGAGAAAGATGATTCTTCTGGCGGCGACCGCCGCCGCCTTGGCGGCCTGCGGCGAGAAGGACGAGGCACCGCCGCCCGCGCCCGCCGCCGAGCAGCCCGCTCAGCCGCCCGCCACGACGCCGCCTCCGCCCACGGCCTCCGAGACCATGCCGGCGCCGCCTGAGGCCGCGCCACCGCCCATGCCGGAGCCGCCTCCGCCACCGCCGGAACCGGAGAAGCCGTCCTCGGTGACCGTCAAGCCGGGCGACACGCTCTACAGCATCGCCGAGGACAATGGCGTGAAGCTGGACGACGTGGTGCGCTGGAACAACATCCAGGACGCCGCCCATATCGAGGTGGGCCAGGAGATCCGCCTGACGCCGCCCCAGTAGGCGTCGGCGACCCCACGGCAAGGCTGGCCATGCCCGCCTGCCCGACCTAAGCTGTGCCCCGCCGCAGCACAGGGAGGAACAGGATGCAGCACCGCCGCCTCGGGCGAAGCCCGATCACCGTGTCCGACATCTGCATGGGCACCATGACCTTCGGCTCCCATGCCGACGAGCAGACGGCCTTCAGGGTGCTCGACCGGTCGCTCGACGCCGGCATCAACTTCTTCGACACCGCCGAGAACTATCCGGTGCCGCCCGATCCCAAATGGGCCGGCCAGACCGAGGAAATCTTCGGCCGCTGGCTGAAGACCAAGAACCGCGACGCCATCATCCTCGCCACCAAGGTGTGCGGACCCAGCCACGGCTGGATCAAGGGCGCCCAGCGGGCGGCGATGACCGCCCTCGACCGGCACAACATCATCCGCGCGGTCGAGGACAGCCTGCGCCGCCTGGGGACCGACTACGTCGATCTCTACCAGACCCACTGGCCGGACCACGGCACGCCCTGCGACGAGACGCTGGGCGTGCTCGACGAGCTGGTGAAGGCGGGCAAGGTGCGTATCCTCGGCTGCAGCAACGAGACCTGCTGGGGCCTGATGAAGAACCTGGCCGCCTCGGAACGGCTCGGCATCGCCCGCTTCCAGACCATCCAGAACAATTTCAGCCTCAACAACCGGCGCTTCGAGGACGAGCTGGCCGCTGCCTGCCGGCATGAGGGCGTGAGCCTGATCCCCTATTCGCCGCTCGGCGGCGGCGTGCTGTCGGGCAAGTACAACGACGGCAACCCGGACGGCGCCCGATTCAGCAAGTATCTGGCCATGGGCGGCCGGCAGGCGACCATGGCGAAACGCTTCGTCAACGAGAAGACCATCGAGAGCACGCGGCGCTACATGGCCATCGCCGCCGAGGCCGGCCTGTCGCCCGTAACCCTGGCCATCGCCTGGAGCAAGCAGCACGACTTCGTCGGCTCGACCATCGTCGGCGTGACCCGCGAGGACCAGTTGCCCGACATCCTCGCCGCCGCCGACCTGACGCTGGACCAGGACGTACTCGACGCCGTCAACGCGGTGTCCAAGGACATCCTGTACCCCATGGGTTAGCGGGCCGCCGGCTCAGACCACGTCGGCCGGCTCGAGGGCGCAGGCGGCCGCGTTCCGCTCGATCTGCAGCGTGGCGTGGCCGATGCCGAAGCGCTCCCGCAGGGACTCCGCGGTCTCCTGGAGGAAGCCGTCGCCGGGCTCTCCGCCGGGCATCACCAGGTGGGCGGTCATCGCCGTCTGGGTGGTGCTGAGCGGCCAGACGTGCAGGTCGTGCACCTTCTCCACGCCGGCCAGCGCCGCCAGATGGCGCTCCACCGCCGCCGGATCGATGCCGGCGGGCACCGCGTTGAGCGACATGGCGAACGCCTCCTTGAGCAAGCCCCAGGTGGTCCAGATGATCACCGCGACGATGACCAGGCTCACCACCGGGTCGAGCCAGTTCCAGCCGGTGAAGCGGATGGCGACGCCGGAGATCACGACGCCCACCGAAACCCCCGCGGCGGCCGCCATGTGCAGGAACGCGCCGCGGACGTTGATGTCGCTCCTGCGCCCGGCCATGAACAGCAGCGCCGTCGCCGTGTTGACGACGATGCCGATCACGGCGACCACGATCACCGTGCCGCCGGCAACCGGCTGGGGATCGGTGAAGCGCTGCACCGCCTCCAACGCGATGGCGCCCGCCGCCAGCATCAGCAGCAGGCCGTTGGCCAGCGCTGCGAGGATCGACGATCCCAGCAGACCGTAGGTGAAGCGGCCGGTGGGCGCGCGGCGGCCCAGCACCACGGCGCCCCAGGCCAGGGCCAGGCCCAGCACGTCGCTGAGGTTGTGCCCCGCGTCGGCGAGCAGGGCGAGGGAGTTGCCGATCAGGCCGTAGGCGGCCTCGACGACCACGAAGACGATGTTGAGAGCGATGCCGATGGCGAAGGCCTTGCCGAAATCGGCGGGTGCATGGCTGTGCCCGCCATGGGCGTGGCCATGCCCGTGATCGTGGTGGTCGTGACCGTGCCGTCCGCTCATCTACCCTTCTCCTGAGGTTGGGGCTCGGGATTCGACGGCACACCTTACGGTGCCGGTGGACGCGATGGTACCGGGGATTCGACCCTCGGCCGGAACCGTTGACGCCATCCGCTGCCGCACGCCCTTGGACGCTGCGAGGCCGACGATCATGCAGCGACCTTGCATGTGATCGTCTTTCCTAATAATATGTATTTAATATGCATCTTTATAGGCCACACCCATGACGACACACATCACCGAGGCGCAGCTCGACGATCTGGTCCACCGGTTCTACGGCAAGGCTCGCCAGGATTCACTGATCGGCCCGCTGTTCAACAGCGCGGTCGACGACTGGCCGCGCCACCTGGAGAAGCTGGGGCGCTTCTGGTCCTCGGTGATGCTGCGGACCGGCCGCTACAAGGGAAATCCCGTAGCCGAACACCTGAAGCACGCCGAGCGCATCACGCCCGCCATGTTCGACCGCTGGCTCGACCTGTGGCGCGAGACCACCGCCGAGTTGCTGCCCGCCGAGACCGCCGGCGACCTGCAGGAAAAGGCAGGCCGGATCGGCGAGAGCCTGCAGCTGGCGCTCCGCTTCCACCGCGGCGAGACGACCCTCGCCGCGCGCCCGGCGGCGAGCGGCACGCCCTACCGCTCGACACCGGTGTTCGACGAGACGACCCTGCCCGACGCGCTGCGCCGGGAGCACCGGACCAGGGCCGGCACATGGGGAGTCATCCGCGTCCTGTCGGGCGAGTTGCGGCTGCACTTCGAAGACGACGCCGAGCCGCGCCTCCTCACCGAGGACCGGCCGGGCGTCGTGGCGCCCGAGCAGACCCACTGGGTGGAACCGGTCGGCCCGGTGACCCTCAGGGTCGATTTCCATCACGCGCCGCCGGCGCTCTGACCGCTCCTTCCCTCCGAGGGAGACGACCATGACCTACGTGATCACGGAAGCCTGCATCGGCGTGAAGGGGGAGGCCTGCATGGAGGTCTGCCCCGAGGCCTGCATCTTCTCCGGCCCCGAGGACGACATGTCCTTCATCGATCCCGCCCGCTGCACCGACTGCGGTGCCTGCATGGCGGCGTGCGTGGTCGGCGCCATCTATCCCGAGACCGGACTGCCCGCCGCCTCGCGCGAGTTCCTCCACATCAACGCCTACTGGTACCGGCACAAGACCGGCGTCCGCCAGCGGGTCCGCGAGATCGGCCGGGAAACGGGCCTGCTGCCCTGAGAACCAGACACGTCCCGGAGGTAGTGTCCGCTGGACTTCCCGGGGCGGCAAGTCAGCGCCCGAAGCGGTCGCGCAGGATGTCGGAAAGCGGCCGATCCTGTATGTCCGGCCAGAACGCCCGCCTGACCCACTCCGCTCGCGCCAGCATGCTCAACGCCAGATTGCCGGCCAGCCCCTCCCAGCAGAGGGCGTTCGGCACGAAGGTGACGTGATCGATCCCCGAAAGGCCGTCTTCCGCCCTATCCGAGGCGACCCAATTGCCCATCATGGCCATGCCCGTCCAGGAGGTGGCCTCCTCCCAGTTCATCCGGTCGGCAAGCTGGATGGCGTCCATAGAGGGCAGTTCGACGGGCAGGCGCAGCCGGAGACCGAGGCCGGCGCCGACAGCGGGATGGGTGAGTTCCGTCAGAATCTGGAGAAGGGCGGTCGAATCACCGAATGCCACTTCGGCGCTGACACGGGTGTCGTCGCCCTGCACGAAGACCCGGTCGCTGCCCGACAAGTAGCGCGTCAGCTCGGCCAATTCTCCCGTGCCGGCCCAGCCGCTGGGCGCCGTCATCGGCGGCACGAAAAACTCGGCCGCGCTCAGCATGAACGAGGCCGCCGCCTCGGCGCCTCCAGCCGCTTGCCCGTCTTCGGGGTAGCGCAGCGGCACCGATCCCGTGCCGCCGGCGACGATCGCGGCGTGGTCCTGCGCCGAAAATGGCTGGAACAGACCAGCGCAGGCAAGCAGGCTCAGCCAGTCTTCCAGGAACTCGTCGTCGTCGAAATAGATTGAGGAATGGAAGGTCAGTGTGGGTTCGCCGCCGGCATCTCGGAGGGCGCCACGAGGCGGCACGATCCAGCCATGGGTCGTGCCGAAAGTGCGTTTATAGCCGTCGAGGGAGAGCTGCCCGACATCGCCTTCCGGATAGCCGCCGGCGAGACGGGTGTCGACGGTCGCCCGCCACCTCCTCCCCGGGACGGCGCCCGGATTGTGGGCGATGCGCACCGAGACCAGATAGTCGGCCGGCCACCAGTCGAAGCCGTCGTTGCGCCACCGGCTGCGCGCCGCGTCGAGCTGCCACCTCCGGGCCAGGTGCTCGGCGACCTTCAGTCCGGCACCCTGCAACGGCATCATCCCGCAGCCTCAACACGCTTGGTCGGGAGGCGCCCGCCGCGCTTCCGGAATATCAATCCATGATGGCGGGTTTGCCTTGCTGCGGCAACCGCTTCCGCCGTCGCCGCCGGCCTGTTTCCTGCGCCGCGGAAAAGACCTACCCTGCCGACCGGGAGGACATTCGCCATGACCGTCAATGACGACCCCTGCTTTGCCGGCCTGATGGAAAGCGCACGACGCGTGCAGGCGCGCGAGGCCAGCGCCGTGGAACTCGCGGCGACCTTCTTCGACCGCATCGACGCGCTGGAGGAGTCCAGCCGCGCCTGGGCCCGGCTGATGCGCGACAGCGCCCTGCACGAGGCGGCGCGGGCCGACCGCGAGATCGAGTCCGGACTGTGCCGAGGTCCGCTGCACGGCGTCCCCGTCGGCGTCAAGGACCTGGTGGATTCGGCCGGCGTGGTGACCGCCGCCGGCATGGCAATCCACGCCGACCGGGTGCCGGACGAGGACGGCACGGTGCTGCGCCGGCTGCGCCAGGCGGGCGCCGTGGTGCTGGGCAAGCTGAAGACCACGGAAGGCGCTACCAACTACCATCATCCATCCATTCCGGCACCGCTCAATCCCTGGAGCGCGGCGCATTCCGCCGGCTACTCGTCGAGCGGCTCGGGCGTCGCGGTGGCCTCCGGCCAGTGCTGCGCCGCGCTCGGGTCCGACACCGGCGGCTCGATCCGCATCCCCTCCGCTTTCAACGGCGTCACCGGCATCAAGCCGACCTGGGGACGGGTGAGCCGGGCCGGCGTGTTCCCGCTGGTCGAGTTCCTCGACACGGTCGGCCCCATGGCGCGCAGCGCAGCCGACGCGGGCGCGGTGCTGGGCGTGATCGCCGGCCCCGATCCGCGGGACGAGACCGCCGCCGCCGTGCCGGTGCCCGACTATCTGGCCGCCGCCGGCACGAGCCTCAGCGGCGTCACCATCGGCGTCGACTGGGACCGAATCGAGGCCGAGGTGCCGGCTCCCCTCGCCCGGGCGCTCCATGACGGCGCCGACGTGCTGCGCGACCGGGGCGCGCGCATCCGCACCGTGGCGTACCCGGAGACCGACTGGGCGCGGTTGTTCACCCTGGTGGCGGCCGGCATCGGCGACGCGCACCGCGAGACCTATCCGTCCCGCGCCAACGAGTACGGTCCCGGGCTCGGCGGCCTGGTGAAGCTGGGCCAGGAGACCAGCGGCGTCGACGTGGCCGCGGCCATCAATGTCGCCGACCTGGTGAAAGCCCGCCTGCGCGCGCTGTTCGACGACATCGACCTGCTGCTGGTGCCGGCGCTGCCCATGCTCACGCCCCTCGCCGGCGTCGTCGAGCGGATGATGGGCGAGGACCTGCAGGCCGCCATCCGCGCGTTCTCCTACACGGTGCCGTTCAACGTCGCCGGCAGCCCGAGCATCACCATGCCCGCCGGCTTCCACGACGGCCTGCCGCTCGCCATGCAGCTGGTGGGACGGCACTTCGAGGAAACGACTTTGGTCCGGGCCGGCTGCGCGTTCCAGTCTGCCACCGACTGGCACCTGCGGCGACCGCCCGCCGCCGGCTGAGACCGGCAGGACGACCCCTCCCGGCATGTGTGGACGCTTCACCAACAAGCTGACGTGGACGGAGATCGTCCAGCTCTACCGGCTGACCGACCCGCCCATGAACCTGCGGCCGCGCTACAACATCGCGCCAACCCAGGACGTGCTGGCGGTGGTGGAGGACGGTGGGCGGCATGCCCGGACGATGCGCTGGGGACTGGTGCCCGACTGGGCCGGGGAGCCGCTCCGGGCCTCGACCATCAACGCCCGCGCCGAGACCGTCGCCGACAAGCCGCTGTGGCGCGAGCCGTTCCGCCGGCGGCGCTGCGTCATCCCGGCCAGCTCGTTCTTCGAGTGGAAGGCGTCAGCGGGCGGCAAGCAGCCCTACCTCATCGAGCGCGCCGACGGCCGGCCGCTTTCCTTCGCCGGCCTGTGGGACCGCAACGAGGCGCTGGGCCTGGTGTCCTGCGCCATCGTCGTCTGCGCCGCCAGCCGCCAGATGCGACCCTTCCACGACCGCATGCCGGTGATCCTGGACGGCGACGGCATCGACCGCTGGCTCGCCGAGCCGGCGCAGGAGTTGCTGGTGCCCTCGCCTTTGGCGCTACGCTTCCAGCCGGTGTCGAAGGCGGTCAACAGCCCGCGCAACGAAGGGCCCGAGCTGATCGAGCCCGCATACGGCACGCAGCCGTCGGACCCAGGCCCGCTGTTCGCGCGGGACCGCGATCGGAATTAGGGCGATGGGGCGGGTGCGGCGGCGTCGGGCGACGGCGAAGCGTGAGGCAAGAAAAGCTGGGGCTTCACCGGTCCGCCGCCACGACGGAGATGCTCTATATAACCCAGTTCCCGCTGGGCGAGGGCATTGCCCGGCTCCAGCTTGAGGGATTCCCGGTAGGACTGCTCCGCTTCATCGAGCCGATTGAGCTCGGTCAGCGCGAAGCCGCGGCCCCGATAGAACCTGGCGCGATCCGCGTCGCCTAAGGCGGTCAGCTTGAGGCCGTCGTCATAAACCTGAAGCGCTTCGGGAAAGCGCTTCAGCGCGCCCAGCGCCGCACCCTTCTCGCCGACCAGCAAGCCACGGTGCTCGGCAACATCGGACATCAGCGCCAGCCCCCGGTCGAGCACCCGCAGCGCATCGGCGGATCGGCCGATTTCATTGTAGTAAATACCCAGATAGAGCGCCACGGCCGGATACGGGTTCGCCTCGGACACGACCTTGCGCTTGTCGCCGTCCCCCTGAACGGTGGCGTAGGCCGCCGTCTGCACCAGGGCATCCGCCGCGCCATCCGCCAGGACATGGACCGTCCCGTCCTCGGGGCTGACCCAGGCGAGATCGCCGGCGGAGGACAGCACCTGCTCCAGTGCCCCGGCGTGCGGGGCGACGCTGAGAATGCCGCCGCCCCGGGCCAGATCCGCCAGCGTGGCGGCGAGCACGGTCCCGGCCTCGGACCAGGGGCTCGCAGCCTTCGATGACGCCGCGCCGGGCGCCCCTTCTGCCCATATGGCCGATCCCGGCACCGTGCAGACCGACGCCCCCAAAAGGAGAATGACCGTGAAGAATGCGGACTTGTTCATCGAGAGAGTCCAAATGAATGAGCGGACAGCGGAGCCAGATTACAGTATCGATGGTCCCCCAGCTTCCTTGAACATCGTCCGCGAGCGCCGCGCCGCGGCTTGCCGCGGCGGAGCCGATTGGCCTACCCTCTGCCGATCGACCCGATGGGCGGGCCGCGCAACAGGCGGCGGCCATCGGCGCGCACGGGGAGTACATGATGGACAAGATCGTCGAAGGGCGCGGGCGCCCGTTCCGCGAGGACCGCTATCCGGCGGAGAGCTACGAGGACATTCTGGCACGGGACGCCGTGAAGGCGCCGGACTTCTTCCGCGAAGGACCGGACACGGACATGGGGACCGAACCCATCGACGCGTCGCGCTACTACGATCCCGGCTTCTTCCGCAAGGAGGTGGCCCATGTCTGGCCGAAGGTCTGGCACTGGGCCTGCCGCGAGGAGGAGATCCCCGAGGTCGGCGACCACGTGGTCTACGAGTTCGTCGGCAAGTCGTTCATCATCGTCCGCAGCGCGCCGGGCGAGATCAAGGCGCTCTACAACGCCTGCCTGCACCGCGGCCGGCAACTGGCCCAGGCGAGCGGCAGCCTGGAAACCTTCCGCTGCCCGTACCACGGCATGGCCTGGAACGTGGACGGCACGCTCGCGGTCAACCCGTTCGACTGGGACATGCCGCAATGGGCGGACAAGCCGCTGAACCTGCCCGAGGCCAGGGTGGCGCGCTGGGGCGGCTTCGTGTTCATGACCATGGACCCGCACGCGCCGCCGCTGGAGGAGGTGCTGGGCCCGATCCCGGAGCACTTCGCGCGCTACGACTTCGCCAACCGCTACAAGGCGGCGCACGTGATAAAGAAGATGCGCGCCAACTGGAAGGCGACCACCGAGGCGTTCATGGAGGCGCATCACATCGTCGGCACCCACCCGCAGAGCCTGCCGATGAGCGCCGACATCAACACCCAGTACGACCATCCGAACGACTATGTGAGCCGGCAGTTCACCGCCCACGCGGTGCAGACCCCGCGCATCGAGCGGAAGCTTTCCGAGCAGGAGATCTTCAACGCGTTCATCGGCTACCGCTCCGATTCGGACGAGGACGCCAAGGTACTGGTACCGGAGAACACGACGGCGCGCGCCTTCGCCGCCCAGATGCTGCGCGACGCCCTGTCGGCCGAGACGGGGTACGACTATTCCCATGCCGGCGACGCCGAGATGATCGATTCCATGGCCTACAACGTGTTTCCGCACATGGCCTTCTGGGTCGGCATGTTCGCCAACCTGGTCTACCGGTTCCGGCCCGACGGGCTCGACCCCGAGGGGACGATCATGGACATCCTGGTGCTGAAGCCGGTACCGAAGGACGGGCCGCGGCCCAAGCCGGCCGAGACCCGGTATCTGGGCTACGACGATCCCATGTCCGACGCCGACGACGATCTGGGGCCGTTCCTCGCCAACGTGTTCGAGCAGGACGTCTCCAACCTGCCCTACGTCCAGGCGGGCCTGCGGGCCCTCGAAGGCGGCAAGGTCGAGTTCACCCGCTACATGGAAGCCTGCCTGCGCCGCCTGCACCAGAAGATCGACGCGCTGATCGCCGAGGGCGAAACGGATCGTCCTGAATGATCGCCCCGAACGCAGGCGTCAGAGCGGCTTCACGCTGTCGAGGTCGAGCCGGAACGCTTCCTCGTCGTCATAGCCGTAGTCGTCGACGCTGAAGCGGCGTCCGGTCTCGTCCTGCCAGGCGCCGTCGCCCAGCCGTACCAGCCGCGCCTGGTAGTCGGACCGCGAACCCAGGCCCAGCACCGTGCCGGTATGGGTCGCCGTGCCTGAGGCGTCCTTGCCGGAGGCGAGGGCCTTTTCGGAGGTGGCGGCCTTTTCGGAGGTGGCGGCCCTCTCGGATGGAGTGGCCTTCTCGGAGACTGCGGCGTTTTCGGAGCCGGCGGCCGTGTCAGGCGCCGCGGCCTTGCGGGCGGCGGCGCGCTTGCGCGGCTTCTCCACCCGCTCGACGGCGACGGTCGCGGCGGACGCCGCGGCGGCGCTGGGAGCGGCAGGCGGCGGCGGTTCCGGCGCGGTCTCGACGGCATCCACCAACCGCTGGACGGTGGCCTTCAGGTCGGCGGGCGGCAGCCACAGCCGGTCGGCGAGATAGGCCCTGGCGCGGCTGACCACCTCTTCGAGAGGCAGGCTCGGCTCGGTGGTCCGGATGCGCTCGAGGCGGCGCTGGTGCTGGTCGGTCGTCTTTCGAGTAGTCATGCCCGCTCTGCATTGGGGGTGGCTCTGGAAAGGCTAACGTCGATTTCGCCCAAAAGTCCCCGATACGGCGCTTCCAGCGCCGCCGCCGCGAGGCGAACGGCCCTGGCACGGGCCATGACGCCGCATGGGAGCGACGCGCTCTCCGGGAGAAAATAACCTGCGGGAAAGAGTGGCGGACCCGGCGAGATTCGAACTCACGACCTCTGCCTTCGGAGAATTTAGCCTGCCCTACGATGAAATTCGATGGGGTACGCTCCAATGCGCTATACTACTGAAATCACTATAGAAATTGAAATCGAGGCTTGTCTGACGTATCCTCGGATACGCCCCGATTTGCGTCCGACTGCTTACGTGGTGCTTACGCGAGAACAGGGGTTTGGGTGGGAGAAGCCCCATGACTAAGCTCACGAAAAGGGTCGTCGACGCCAGCGAGGCGCGAGACAAAGACTACGTCATCTGGGACGATGAGCTACCCGGTTTCGGTCTGCGTGTCTTCACGTCCGGCAAGCGCAGCTATGTCATCCAATATCGATCGTTGGGCCGCTCGCGTCGCTATACGATCGGCTTGCATGGCGTCTGGACCGCGGAGGCCGCGCGGCAGGAGGCGAAGGTCCAGTTAGGTCGGGTCGCTCAGGGTGACAATCCCGCCGAGGAACGCCAGCTCGATCACAAGGCGATCACGGTCAAGGAGCTTTGCACCCTCTATCTCAACGACCTGAACGCGGGCCTCATCCTCGGCAAAGGCGGACGGCCGAAGAAGCCGGGCACGATCGCCAGCGACATCGGACGAATCCACCGCCACATCATCCCGCTGATCGGGACACGACGGGTGAAGGATCTCACCAAGGCCGACATCAACAAGGTGCTCAAGGACGTCATGGCCGGCAAGACGCGCGTCTCGGTCAAGACCGAGAAGCTGCGAGGCAAAGCTATCGTTCGAGGCGGGGCGGGCACCGCAACGCGAACCGTCGGGCTGCTCGGCGGCATTCTCACCTATGCTGTCGATGCCGGAATCATCACGACCAATCCCGCTCATGGGCTGAAGAAGCCCAAGGACAATGTGCGCAGCCGGCGGCTCACGGATGACGAATATCGGATTTTGGGCGAGATGCTGCGGGCCGCCGAGAAGAAGGAGAAGTACGCCACTACGGTCGGGATCATCCGCCAGATCGCGCTGACCGGCTCACGCCGCAGCGAGATCATCGGGCTGAAGTGGACGGAAACCGATACAGACGCGAGTTGTCTGCGCCTGGTCAACAGCAAGGAGGGCGTTTCAGTTCGTCCCATCGGGCTCCCTGTGGTCGAGTTTCTCGAAGCGCACCGGAAGACGCGCTCCGGCTCCTATGTCTTTCCGGGCTATGGCGAGGACAACGCCTTCGGCGGCTTCCCCAACCACTGGAGGCAACTGTTCAGGAACTCCCCCTTGTCGGATGTCACGCCCCACGTCCTGCGACACAGCTTCGCCAGCATCGGCAATGATCTAGGGTTCACGGAAGTTACGATTGCTGCCTTGATCGGACACGCCAAGGGATCGGTGACGAGCAAATATATTCACACGCTCGATACGGCACTGATCATGGCAGCCGACACTGTCGCCGGTTACGTCCAGGGTCTGCTCGACGGCAAGGAATTCAAGCAGACAGCCTACGCGCTAGATCGCGATTCCCGCAAAGCGGCGCTTGCCCGCTTCTTGCTCAAGGCCTCTATGGAAAATGAAAACCCCGAGGCGACGGAAGACCAGCGTATCGCGGCTTAAGCTCGGCGTGTCGCGGACTTGAATGGGTCGATCACCTTCACGCCGCGTCCATCGAAATCCTTGACGTTGCGAGTAACGACGATCAGGCCATGCACGCGCGCGGTCGCAGCAAGGCCTGCGTCGTCGATATGCTTTTCGCTCTCGCCAAGCGCCTCTCCCCAGATGGAGGCGACCGCCCGGTCGATCGGCAAAATCCGCCCGTCAAAGGCGTCGAAGATCGCGGCGACTGTAGCGGCCAAAGCAGCCGCCGTGTCAGGCTTCGTTTTTCTGAGCTTAACGACACCCTTCGCGATCTCGCGCACCGTGAGCGCGCTGATCGCGAGATCGGCGTCGTCGACGCTCTTCAGCCAGGCAGCCACATTCTTGTGCGGCGATGTCTTACCAAGTTCGCGCAGGACGTTCGTGTCGAGCAGATATTTCATCCGCCGGCGTTGCTATCAGGCGTCATCGAGCACTTCCAGTCCCGCGCCTTGCAGCGCCCGCTTGACGCTGGTGCGCGGATAGGGCCGGCCCGCCTTGGGGTAGGCTTCCGCAAAGGCCCGGGCCGTCTCGACCTGATTGCGTGACAGCGATGGGTAGTCCTCCAGGACCTGCTCGATCGGGGCACCGCCTTCGAGCAAGGCAGCGATGCGATAGACCTCGGTGGACGTGCCCTTCAGCATCGGCTCGCCGTCAGCCTGAAACTCGACCTTGTCGGCAAGCGCAGTGAGATCGGTCGTGCGCCGCTCGACCTCCTTAACCAGATCACTGACCGAAATCCGAAATCTTCCGAAGCGAACTTCGTCACCCCGTTCGATGGGTGCCTGCTGGAGCGCCTCATAGAATTCTGTTCGCGCCTTCGGCGTCAGCTCGTCACGCAGCGCCCGCACAGCGTAGAGATAGAAGAGGTCACGCCATTCGATCGCGCGCACGGGTGCGCCGGCGCGGCGAAGCAGCACCGGACGAACCGGGCCGGCATCTAGGGCCTTCTTCACAGCCCGGACGGGTTCGCGCAGAACGAACGCAGCTTCGGCAGCGGTGAATTGGGCGGTATGGGCCATTCGCACCTCCTAATACGACCCTAAAGATAGGGTTGCATTGGAGCGCCGTCAAGGACGGCCGTCACACCGGGCAATATGTGGAAGCATGTGCTCGGTTTTCAGGGTTTGCGGCTCTCCGGCTGATTGGAAGTCTCAAGCCCGCAGATTGGAAGTTACCAGAAGGGGTTCGCGCAGATTAAGTCCTTGAGGGGAAAGCCTTCCCCCTGGCCGGCGCCTGGGTCGCCGGCACACCCCCTTCTGCGGGGTGGTCCCCCCCAGGCTGTGCCGAAACTCGCCAGGAGGCTCCGCGAGAGCATCGCCGCGTAGCGCGTAAGCGCGCCGCCAGATCAGCCAGCTGGGACCAGCTTGTCTGCCCCGAAAGTATTGGCGGCGTGGAGGATGTTGTAGGCGAGAACTGAGAGCGCCGCTTCCGCCTTCACTCGTCTCAGCCCTCGCGTGAGGAACCGCCCTCCGCCCGACATTCGCTTGATCGTGCCGAAGGGGTGCTCGACAGTACATCGGCGTGTCACCATGAGGCTTGGATCGGCGTAGATCCTGGCCTCCATCCGATCCAGCGCACCTTGGTCGAAGAGCCGGTGGATGGTTCGCTGGGCGCCGGGCGTGCAACGTTCCTTAAGCCGGCAGGTCTTGCATGCCGAGGTCCGATAGCGGATCGCGCGATTGCGCGTGTGCTTGCCCGACGGCCTGAGCGTCTCGCCGGCTGGGCAGCGGATTGTGTCCGAAGCCTCGTCGTAGGCGAACTGCACTGGCCGGAAGTGGTCGGTGTTCATCGCGCCACGTTTGATGGGCGCGGCGACCTCGACGTTGTCACGCTCGCATTGCGCGATGGCCTCGGCGTTGGAGTAACCGCCGTCGGCGAGCACGCTCAGCTGATCGACTTCCAGCACCTGCATGGTCGCCAGCGACATCGGATGCAGCAGCTGGCTGTCGTTGGCCTCGTTGGCGACGTCGTGATGGACGATCAGGCCACTATCGACATCGACCACGCTCTGGAGATTGTAGGCTGGGAATTTCGGCGCGCGGCCGTAGCCCATCGGCTTTGCCTCGATCTCGCCGAAGACGAGGACCTTCTCGTCGCGCTTTTCGAGCTCACGTTGCCGGCGGCTGAGTTGGTCCTTCCGTCGGCCCAGTGAGGCGATGGCAGCGCTGAACGCTTGCCGGCGCGCCGGCTGATCGTCGGATCCCTCCGTCACCTGCTCATCGATGATGTCGAGGCGGTCGAGATAGTAGGCGATCTCGCGCTCGGTATGGGCGAGATCGCGCGCCAGGCGCTCTGCGCCGGCGATGTTCTTCTTGCTGGCGACGGCCTGCATCTTGGTGCCGTCGAGGGCCAACAAACGGCCGGTAATCAGCCCGCTCTCGCGACAGAACTGAATAAAGGCGGCGCTTGCAGCGACGATGGCTTCTGGGTTGTCATGCCGGAAGGCTGCGATTGTCCGATAGTCGGGGTCCAGTCGGCGGAGTAGCCAGAGCGCTTCGAGGTCGCGGACGCAGGCTCGCTCCAGATGGCGCGAGGATCGGACTTGATTGAGATAGCCCCAGATGTAGAGGCGGAGCATGTCGCCTGGATGGAAGCCGGGGCGGCCAGTGGCTGCGGCCACGGTGCGGCTGAAGCCCAGCTCGGTAAGGTTCAGGCTGGCGACAAATGCGTCGACGACTCGGACCAGGGCATCTGGCTGGACGTAGTCTTCAACGCACGCCGGAAGTAAGCTGACCTGACCGCGATCTGTTCCTTCGATAAATCTCACGCACACCTCGCCAGATTGCGTCAAATCACCTATGCAATCCAGGTCAGGCTGTTGCGGATTGGGCGATGCAATCGAGCCGCGCGTAGCTGGCTTCCATCCCGTGCTCCATACCCGTTGCCAGCATGGTCGCGCGGACGCTGGCGTCAGGCAGGGTCATCCGCAAGGTCATGAGCGTGCCGGAGCCGTCGGGAGTGAATGTCGTTTCGACGTGGTTCTCTGGCGTCGGATCGGGCAAATGCATCCGTTCGACGTGGACAATCCGGCTAAACGGCGTGAGCTCGATGTACTCGCCCGTCAAATGGAAACGGTGTCCATTTCCGTCGGACCACTCGTACCGGATTTGACCGCCGGGGCGGGGGTCGCTGACGCATATGGGCATTGTCCATCCCTCTGGCCCAAGCAGCCACTTCTGCAGAAGCGCCGGCTCAATGTGCGCTCGGTAGATGGCCTCCGGCGACGCCGCGAAACGTCGCGTGACGAGGACGTAGCGATCCTCTTCGGTCGTGAGAGTCATCTTGCTCATGAGCTTGTCCTCTCGCTATCTGAATTCATTCCCTTGAGGACTGCATCGAGGCGGTCGTAATTAGCCTCAAGCGCATCACGCAGAGCGCCGAGCCACTGATCGGCCGCCGCGATTCCCGTGGGGGCAAGACGGCAGGGGCGACGCGTTCCATCTACCCGCCGAACGATCAAACCCGCATCCGCGAGAACCTTGATGTGTTGCGAGATTGCCGGCTGGGTAAGGGCGAACGGCCTCGCTAATTCCATCACCGTCGCCTCCCCGCGCGCGAGACGGGCGAGGATCGCGCGTCTTGTCGGATCTGCGAGCGCCCCGAAAGCGGCGTTGAGGTCGGTCGTCGATCTCTCCTGAGTCATAATAAACACCTTATATAAGTAACTATTTATAGTCAACGGTGAATCTGAACCGCTGGGCGAAAATGTCAGTTATCGCAGACGTGCGATTCTAACGCCGACGCCAGCGCGCGACCGAGCCACATGAAATTGAGGTCGATCTGGGCTGGAATGCTAGGCATCGCACCGTCACGACACCTCAGCCGGGTCAGCTTGCGAGTTTTGGCACAGCCTGCCCCGCAACGCCCCCATTAGAGTGAGAGTGCGGACCGAATTGCCGTGACGGGTTTAGGGCTGGAGGAGAGGCCTCCGGCGCCCGTCATGGAGTTTCGTCCCATGAATATGCAGGTTCTCGATGCGCGCCGCGACATGAGCGGCGGCTACAAGGTCGATGTGCGCCGCGGCGAGCGCGTCGGACGCGTCTCGTCGGAATGGTTCTCGCGGCCCGACGACGAACGCTATCTGTCTCTGTCCGATCTCGCGCACACGGTCCGCGAGCGCTCCGAGCGAAGCCGGACGCGCGTCGTGGAGAGCGCCCTCATCCATGTCGAGGCAAATCGCGCCGATCCAGAGCGGCTTTCGCTGCTCCTGCCGGGCGCCGACGCGCCGGTGGCGCCGACCCATTGGAGCTTCGGTCAACTCGCCAGCTTGGTCGGCGCTCCGGCAGCCTATCTGCGCCAGCTCCCGGCCGCGCTCGCGGGCATCAATCTACAGTATGGCCTGACCTCGCATCGCGCAGAGCAGGTCAAGACCCTCGAACTGGAAGGCGGCCGCGTCGAGCTGCGCGCCGTCACCGGCCCCGACTACGGCCGCATCCACGACTACGAGCTGGTCGAGGCCGTGCAGCGCATCGCCGGCAATGGCACCGGCGACACTCGCTGGAAGGTGCCCGGCGTGCTCGACTGGTCGACCGGGATCTACAATCCGCGCGTCGACATCACCAAGGATACGACGACGCTCTATGCGTCGGATCGCGACGTATTCCTCTTTCTGGTGGACGACCTCAATCCGATCGAGGCCGGTCGACTACCGGATGGATCACCTGATCTCTACTTCCGAGGCTTCTATGTCTGGAACTCGGAAGTCGGAGCCCGCACGCTGGGCATGGCCAGCTTCTACCTGCGCGCGGTCTGCCAGAACCGGAATTTGTGGGGCGTGGAGGATTTCGAGGAGATCACAATCCGCCATTCCAAATATGCCGCGTCGCGCTTCGCGCATGAGGCGGCTCCCGCGTTATTGAATTTCGCGGACTCATCGCCGATGCCTTTCGTCAACGGGATCAAGGCGGCCCGCGAGCGGATCGTGGCCAAGTCCGACGAGGACCGCACCGATTTCCTACGCCGGCGCGGTTTCTCCAGGGCCGAGAGCGGGAAGATCATCGACGCCGTGCTGGCCGAGGAAGGCCGTCCGCCCGAGAGCATCTTCGATTTCGTCCAAGGCATCACGGCCATCGCGCGCGACAAGCCTCACCAAGACGCCCGCCTCGAGATGGAAGGCAAGGCGAAGAAGTTGCTCGACCGGGCCGCCTGACTTCCGTGAAGCCGGAGATACGGCTTTCCGTGTCTCCGGCTCTACGCCTTCGTGTCTTTGCGTATCGTCGGATCGTGGCGCTGCCCCCTTCAGAGGAAGAGGGCGGCGCTTCGCTTCGTGACGAGTTTCGGTCCGAGAGAGAGGCTCTCGGCGCTCGTCGCGGAGTATATCCCGATGGCTACTGCTGTTCAGAAGATCACCCTGTCGTCCTCGCGCGACATCCCCTTCAACAAACTGGTTCTGTCCCAGTCCAACGTCCGGCGTGTGAAGGCCGGCATCTCGATCGAGGAGCTTGCCGAGGACATCGGCCGGCGCACCCTTCTTCAGGGCTTGAGCGTCCGGCCGGTCCTCGACGCCGAGGGCGCCGAGACCGGCATGTTCGAAATCCCCGCCGGCGGCCGGCGCTATCGCGCGCTCGAGCTGCTGGTGAAGCAGAAGCGCTTGGCCAAGACTGCGCCCATCCCGTGCGTGGTCCGCGATCCAGCCAGCGACATCCTCGCAGAGGACGACTCGCTGGCCGAGAACATCCAGCGCGCACCGCTGCACCCGCTCGACCAGTTCCGCGCCTTCCAGGCCCTGCGGGAGAAGGGCCGGTCCGAGGAGGACATCGCCGCCGCCTTCTTCACCTCGGTCAACGTCGTGAAGCAGCGCCTGCGCCTCGCGTCGGTCTCGCCGACCCTACTCGACGTCTATGCCGAGGACGGCATGTCGCTGGAGCAGCTCATGGCGTTCACCGTCACCGCCGATCACGCCCGCCAGGAGCAAGTCTGGCAGGCGGTCTCCGGCTCCTGGCAAAAGGAGCCCTATCAGATCCGGCGCATGCTGACCGAGAAGACGGTGCGCGCATCCGACCGGCGGGCGGTGTTTGTCGGCTTGGACGCCTACGAAGCCGCCGGCGGTGTGGTGCTCCGCGATCTGTTCCAGTCCGACGATGGCGGCTGGCTCGAAGACGTCGCACTGCTCGACGGCCTGGTCGCCGAGAAGCTGAAGACCGAGGCGGAAGTGATCGCCGCCGAGGGCTGGAAGTGGATCGAAGTCGCGATCGACTTCCCTTATGGCCACACCCGCGGCCTACGTGAATTGGAGGGCGTGGCGGCCGACCTCACGGCCGTGGAACAGGCGACGATCGAGGCCCTCAACGCGGAATACGCCAAGCTCGAAGCCGAGTATGACGGGGCCGATGAGCTGCCCGACGAGGCGGACCAACGGCTCGGCGAGATCGAGACGGCGCTTGCAGCCTTCGACGATCGGCCCGTGACCTACAAGCCGGCCGACATCGCCCGCGCTGGCGTGTTCGTCGGCATCGACTCCGACGGCGCGTTGTCGGTCGATCGCGGCTATGTCCGGCCCGAGGACGAGGCGCCCGTGGTCGAACCGGACCAGGACGTCGACGGCGAGTCCATCGTCGCTTCCCCCGACGGCGCGGAATCCACGGCGCCCATCGTCCAGCGTGCCGTCATCACGATCGGCGGACAGGTCGCCGGGCCCGACGACGAGGATGATGAGGAGCTGAAGCCGCTGCCGGATCGTCTCGTGACCGAGCTGACGGCCGAACGGACGCTGGCGCTGCAGGACAAGCTCGCCAACATGCCGTCGGTGGCGTTCCAGTCCGTGCTGCACAAGTTCTGCCTCGACGTCTTCTCCCGCTACTTCGCCTACGGCACGGCGATGGAAGTGTCGGTGCGCAGCACCAGCTTCCCGGCGCAGGCTCACGGGCTGAAAGACACGCCGGCAGCCAAAGCGATCGACGCTCGCCGCAAGGCGTGGGAGGAGCGCATGCCGAAGGACAAGGCCGACCTCTGGGACTGGCTAACCAGCCTCACTGGCGACGAGCAGGCCGCGCTCTTCGCGCACTGCGCCTCGTTCGGCGTGAACGCGCTCTACGAGAAGGGCGACCGCTACGGCGGTGGCGTCTCGCCGCACACCGTCGAGCAACGCATCGCCGACGCCGATCGCATCGCCAGGGCCGTCGATCTCGACATGGTGGACGCCGGCTGGCGCCCCACCGTCGACAACTACCTCGGCCGCGTGCCGAAGGCTCGCATCCTGGAGGCGGTGCGCGAAGGCGCTGGCGAGCGAGCCGCCCAGCTCATCGACCATCTGAAGAAGGGCGACATGGCGAAGGAGGCCGAACGGCTCCTGGCCGAGACGGGCTGGTTGCCTGAGCCGCTCAGGATGGCGGACACGCAGGAGGCGGCCGGCGAAGCCGCACAGGGCGATGTCGACGGCGAAGAGCTGCCGGAATTCCTCACCGAGGACGACGAGGAACCAGCAACCGACGAAGCGGACGAGTCGCACATGATCGCGGCTGAGTAGCACCACGACCTCGCGGGGCGGCTTCGGCCGTCCCGCACTTCTTTCAAATCCCATCGAACCCACAGCCCCGTCCTGCGCCGGGCTTTTCGCATTCCGGAGGCCAGCATGCCCCTCTTCACCATTGAGACGACCTACCGTCTGCCGGTCTATCGACAACGGACCTACGAAGCCGACACGCTCGACCAGGCCTGCGATCTCGCCATCGCCGACGAAGGCTGGGACGACGAGAAGTCGGATGTCGAGACGTCCGGCGACACCTACGTCACCGGGGCCTGGGAAGGCCGCGACGCCGCCTACAGCGGCCGCGCACTGGACGTTCCCTCCCGGTTCGACGAGCAGATCCAGCGCAAGGCCGCGCATTTCGAGGTCCTGCTCGGCTTGCTTAAGGTCTTCGCCCACGCGCCCGATCGAGAGCCGAACGACGGGCCGTTCTGGCGACGGCGCCTGGAGGCGGCAATCGCCAAGGGCGAGGCGATCATCGCCGGCTCTCCGGACCCTCATGCGGATGGAGACGCGTCATGACCGAGCAGCCAGCCTGCCGCCGCGTCGTCTTCCAGTACCTCGTCCCAGTGCATGTCGAGGTCGAAGAGGGACAGGTGTGCCGGGTCACCGTTATCGACGAAACGGCGGTCGCCGATCCCACCGTCGTCGAAGGCGACGTGAGCTACCTGGCGGAAGCCGTTGCCGCCGCAGACGACGGCCAAGCGTGGCCGTCCTGGGAGTTCGGGTACTGACGCCCGCGCCATGATTTCGGTGCCCTGCCTCCCGGCGGGGCGCCTTTTTTCATGCCCGCCACGGCCGCGACGTTGAGAGGGAGAGGTCGGCCGGGACGGGTTTGAGCCGGTGCGGTCGAAGAGAGAGCGCCGGTCGGCTCATCCGTTCCCGCTCTCCCGAGGTTTCCTCCATGAACGATCTTTCCCCGATCGCGGCCGGTCAGGCCGCGCCGATCTCGCCTGCCTGTAGCGTCAGCGCCATCATCACCGCAGCGGAGCAGCTGCTTCCCCATCTCGAACGCGGCCAGCGTGTCGATGCCACGATCCTACGCATCGCCATGGAAACCGCCTTCGGCGGCTCCGATGCCTCTGGCGCCTGGGACTGGAAGACGGCCTACGACGCCTGCGAGGCCGCGACCGTCCTCTTCCTGCGCAAATACGGAAAGCCGCTGTTCCGCAAGGCCGACTCTCCGGCTTCACGTTTCTCAGCCCTGGCGAAGATCGCCGGCCTCCTGCCGACCCACACTCGCCGCTCGATCGAGAGCGAGGCTTACCAGCAGTTCTCGACGCCGATCCCACTCGGGCTGGCCGCGCTCACCGCAGCCGCCATCACGCCGACAGATTGCGTGCTCGAACCGTCTGCCGGCACGGGCCTGCTCGCCGTCCTGGCCGAGATCGTCGGCGGCGCGCCTGTGCTGAACGAACTGGCCGAGACCCGCGCCGGGCTGCTCTCCCTCCTCTTTCCGGCCGAGCCCGTCACGCGCTTCGACGCCGCACAGATCGATGATCATCTCGATCCGGCGGTCATCCCCAGCGTCGTGCTGCTGAACCCGCCGTTCTCGGCGATGGCCAATGTGACTGGCCGTATGGCAGACGCCGCCTATCGCCACATCGCCTCCGCGCTCGCGCGGCTCGCCGATGGCGGCCGGCTGGTGGCGATCACCGGCGCGAACTTCGGGCCGGACGCCCCGGCCTGGCGCGACGCCTTCGTCCGGCTGCAGGAGCGCGGCCGCATCGTCTTCACTGCCGCGATCGACGGCGCGGTCTACGCCAAGCATGGCACGACCATCGACACGCGGCTGATCGTCATCGACAAGGCGCCTGCCGAGAACCCGGCCGCCCTGCCGGAATCGCCAGGCATCGCGCCTGACGTGGCCACGCTGCTGAGCTGGATCGCCGAGCACGTTCCGGCTCGCCTGGCGCTCGCGCCGAGCGTCGCCATCCCCGTGTCGGCCACTGCCGTACCGCGGACGGTGCGGGGCTATCTCGCCCGCGCTGCTGCGGCAGGACCGGTCAGGCCGTCCGTTGCCGATCCGGAAGCGGTCGATCTCGCCTATGAGATGATCGACTGGACGCCGCCCGAGGGTGCGCGTCTCAGCGATGCGATCTATGAGGAATACAGGCTCCAATCGATCCGGATTCCCGGAGCCCAGGCGCATCCCACCAAGCTGGTGCAATCCGCCGCCATGTCCTCGGTCGCTCCGCCGAAGCCGAGCTATCGGCCGCGCCTACCGATCAATCTCATCAGCGACGCCCTCCTGTCCGAGGCTCAGATCGAGACGGTGATCTATGCCGGCGAAGCGCATGGCGACTATCTCGCCGGTGCCTGGACGGTTGATGAGACCTTCGATCTCGTCACCGCTGCGCGCGACGATGCGCCGAGCGCCGTTCGCTTTCGCCGAGGCTTCATGCTCGGCGACGGCACTGGCGCCGGCAAGGGCCGCCAGTCGGCCGGCATCATCCTTGACAATTGGTTGAAGGGCCGGCGCAAGGCGGTGTGGATCTCGAAGTCCGACAAGTTGCTCGAGGACGCGCAGCGCGACTGGTCGGCCCTCGGCATGGAGCGCCTGCTGATCACGCCGCTCTCGCGGTTCGCGCAGGGCAAGCCGATCCGGCTCACCGAAGGCGTCCTATTTTTAACCTACGCTACGCTGCGGTCCGACGACCGCGGCGAGAAGCTTTCCCGCGTCCGGCAGATCGTCGAATGGTTGGGCTCCGATTTCGACGGAGTGATCATTTTCGACGAGAGCCACGCCATGCAGAACGCCGGTGGCGGCAAAGGGGAGCGGGGCGACGTGGCTCCCTCGCAGCAGGGTCGCGCCGGCTTGCGCTTGCAGCACGCCCTGCCGAATGCGCGCGTCGTCTATGTCTCAGCGACTGGCGCCACCACGGTTCACAACCTCGCCTACGCGCAGCGTCTCGGTCTTTGGGGCGGCGAGGACTTCCCCTTCGCCACGCGCGCGGAGTTCGTGGAGGCGATCGAGGATGGCGGTGTCGCCGCCATGGAAGTGCTCGCCCGCGATCTGCGTTCGCTCGGTCTCTACACGGCCCGCTCGCTCTCCTACGACGGCGTCGAATACGAGCTGGTCGAGCACTCGCTCACCGACGAGCAGCGCCGCATCTACGACGCCTATGCCGGCGCGTTCGCCATCATCCACAACCATCTCGACGCCGCGATGCAGGCCGCCAACATCACCGGCGAGACCGGCACGTTGAATCGGCAGGCGAAGTCGGCGGCCCGCTCGGCTTTCGAGAGCGCGAAGCAGCGCTTCTTCGGCCACCTGCTGACCTCGATGAAGACGCCGACGCTGATCCGTTCGATCGATCAGGACCTCGCGAACGGCCACGCCGCCGTCATCCAGATCGTCTCGACCGGCGAGGCGCTGATGGAACGCAGGCTCGCCGAGATCCCGACCGAGGAATGGAGCGACGTTCGCGTCGACATCACACCGCGCGAGTACGTCCTCGACTATCTGGCCCATTCCTTCCCGGTGCAGCTCTACGAGCCGTTCACCGACAGTGAGGGCAATCTCTCCTCCCGGCCCATCTTCCGCGACGGCCAGCCGGTCGAGAGCCGCGAGGCCGTCGCCCGTCGTAACGAGCTGATCGAGCGGCTTGCTTCGCTGCCGCCAGTGCCGGGCGCGCTCGATCAGATCGTCCAGCGCTTCGGCACGGACCTCGTGGCCGAAGTGACCGGGCGCTCGCGCCGCGTGGTGCGCAAGGGCGACCGCCTCGTCGTGGAGAACCGCGCCGCCTCCGCCAACCCGGCCGAGACCGCCGCCTTCATGGACGATTTGAAGCGCGTCCTCGTTTTCTCGGAGGCGGGCGGGACGGGCCGGAGCTACCACGCCGAGCTTTTGGCGCGGAACCGCCGCCTGCGCGTCCATTATCTACTCGAACCCGGCTGGAAGGCCGACGCCGCGATTCAGGGCCTCGGGCGCACGAACCGCACCAACCAGGCACAGCCGCCGCTCTTCCGGCCGATCGCCACCGACGTGAAGTCCGAGAAGCGCTTCCTCTCGACCATCGCCCGTCGCTTGGACACGCTGGGCGCCATCACCCGCGGCCAGCGCCAGACCGGCGGACAGGGGTTGTTCAGGCCCGAAGACAATCTGGAATCGCACTACGCCCGCGACGCGCTGCGCCAGCTCTATCTGCTGCTGGTGCGCGGCAAGATCGAAGACTGCTCGCTCCAGATGTTTGAGGACGCCACGGGCCTCAAACTGATGGATGCGAACGGCGCAAAGGACGAGCTGCCGCCGATCACGACCTTCCTCAACCGCCTGCTGGCACTCACCATCGACCTTCAGGGCGTGCTGTTCACGGCGTTCGAGCAGTTGTTGAACGCCAAGATCGAGGGCGCCATCGCCAGCGGCGTCTATGACGTCGGCCTGGAGACGCTGCGGGCCGAAAGCTTCGTCGTCACCGATCGCCGCGCGATCTACACCCATCCCGCGACGGGCGCGGAAACCCGGCTGCTCACCATCACCGAGCGCCGGCGCAATCGTCCGGTGACGTTGGACGAGGCGCTCGATCACCTCGCCGATACCCGCGCGATGCTGCTGGTCAACGAGAGCTCGGGCCGCGCCGCCGTACAGATCCCGGCGCCGAGCCTGATGCTCGATGACGGCGAGATCGAACGCCGCGTTCGTCTGATCAGGCCGATGGAGCACCATCACGCCTCGCTGAAGATGATGGCCGAGAGCCACTGGCAGGCAGCCGACCGCGAGGCTTTCGCCGCGACATGGGCTCGCGAAGTGTCGGAGGTC
>WGLN01000011.1 GCA_016125555.1 Porphyrobacter sp. | reverse complement strand
GGTCGGCACGATCGACCGCATGACCCAGCAGAACGCGGCGATGGTCGAGCAGTCGACCGCCGCGACGCGCAGCCTGTCGAGCGAGGCGCAGCGCCTCGGCGAGCTGGTCGCGCAGTTCCGGGTCGGCGAGGCCGCCGCCGGAGCGGGCGCCCACGCGCTCGCCGCCCCGGCCGCACCGCCGCGCCCCGCGCCGCCGCGCAAACCCGCCGCCCCGCGCCGCCCCGTCGCCGCCCCCGTCACCGGCAACCTCGCGCGCAAACCCCAGCCCCTCGCCGCACCCGGCGAGGACGACTGGAGCGAGTTCTGAACCCGTGCCCCGCTCCCGCAAGCTGACGACCGGAGACCCGCGATGATTGTGCTCCCCCCCGTGTGCGACCGCGCGGCTACCGCGGCGCTCTATCCCGAGGTCGCCGAGGCGCTCGGCCCCCATCCGCTGGCGATCGACGCCAGCCGGGTCGAGCGGATCGGCCAGGCGATGCTGCAGGTGCTGGTCTCCGCGGCGCGCACCGAAGCGGGCATTGCGGTGCACGAACCCAGCCCCGCGTTCGCCGCGACGCTTACGCTCGCCGGGCTCGAGAAGGCGGTGATGGAGGGCGTTGCGCCGTGACCGAGGACGATATCCGCCAGATCTTCTTCGTCGAATGCGAGGAGGCGCTCGAAGCCGCCGAGGCAGGCCTCGACGCCTGCCGCGCGGGCACCCACGATGCCGAGACGATCAACGCGATCTTCCGCGCCGTGCATTCGATCAAGGGCGGCGCCGGGGCCTTCGGGCACAGGGCGCTCGCGGCCTATACCCATGGCTTCGAGAACTTGCTGGGCGACATCCGCGAAGGCCGCGTTGCGCTCGAGGCGGGGCTTGTCGACCTGCTGCTGCTGGCGCTCGATGTCTTGCGCGATCACGTCGAGGCGGCGCGCAGCGGGGCCGAGCCGCCCGACGACACTGAGCTGCTCGGGCGGATCGAGGCGGCCCAGCATGGCGGCACGGCGCAAGTGGCGCCGCCCGCCGCGCCCGTTCCGGCCAACGCCGGAGCGCCCGCGGGCGATCCGCTCGACGATCTCGACGCGCTGCTCGACGAACTCGCCGCCCCCGCGGCTGCGCCCGACCCTGCGCCTGCGCCCGCCGAGGGCTGGCTGGTCCATATCCGCCCCCATGCCGGCGCGATGACCAAGGGCAGCGAGCCGCTGCTGTGGCTGCGCGAGCTCGCCGAACTGGGCGGAACCTGCGCCGCCTGCGACATTTCCGCGATCCCGGCGCTCGAACGCCTGCTCGTCGACGAGGGCTATCTCGGCTGGACCTTCCGCATGCCGGCGGGCGTCTCCCGCGACGCGGTGTCGGAGATCTTCGACTTCGTCGGCGAGGAGGTCAGCCTTTCCTTCGGCGAGGACGCGATGCCGCCGGTGCGCATCACGCGGCGCTGCGAGCCCGACCCGGCCGAGCCCCAGCCGCCCGAGCGGCTCAAGGCGGAACGCCGCGCCGCCGCGCCGCCCTCGCCCCCCGCCAACCAGTCGGTGCGCATCGACCTCAGGAAGCTCGACATGCTGATCGACGGGGTCGGCGAACTGGTGATCGCCCAGGCGATGCTCGCCCAGCGGCTCGCCAACGAGGGCCTCGCCCATATCGAGGAATTGGCGCTGATCGAGACGCTGGTGCGCGACATCCAGGACCACGCGATGGCGTTCCGCGCCCAGCCGATCAGCTCGGTCTTCGGACGCGTGCAGCGGCTGCTGCGCGAGCTCGCCGCGAGCACCGGCAAGCACGTCAAGCTGGAGGTTTCCGGCGAGACCACAGAGCTCGACAAGACCGTGATCGAGCGGCTCTCCGAACCGATGACCCATCTCATCCGCAACGCGGTGGATCATGGCATCGAGCCGCCCGAGGAGCGTCAGGCCGCAGGCAAGGACCCGGAGGGCACGCTGACCCTTTCGGCCGAGCAGAAGGCCGGGCGCATCGTCATCCGCATCGGCGACGACGGGCGCGGGATCGCCCGCGACAAGGTGCTCGCCAAGGCCATCGCGAACGGCCTTGTCAGCCCCGATGCCGAACTGTCCGACGATGATATCCACCAGCTGATCTTCGCCCCCGGCTTCTCGACCGCCGCGCAGGTTTCGAGCATCTCGGGGCGCGGCGTGGGCATGGACGTCGTCAAGCAGAACGTGAAGGACCTGGGCGGGCGCATCACGATCGAGAGCACGCCCGGCAAGGGCACCACCTTCGCGCTGGCCCTGCCGTTGACCCTGGCGATTTCCGACGGGATGATCGTGCAGGTCGGCGACCAATCGCTGGTGATCCCGCTCGCCCACGTGATCGAGAGCCTGCGCCCGCGGGCGAGCGACGTGAAGGGGCTCGGCACGGGACGCCAGATGCTCAACGCACGCGGCATCTTCGTGCCGATCGTCCCGCTCGGTCTGCTGACCGGTGCCGAGAACCCGGTCACCGACCCCTGCAAGGGCGTGCTGGTGCTGGTCGAGACCGAGGGCCACGGCCGCGCGGCACTGCTGGTCGATGCGATCGCCGATCAGCGCCAGTTCGTGATCAAGGCGCTCGATGCCCATTACCGGCAGGTCGAAAGCGTCGCCGGGGCGACCATTCTCGGCAACGGGCAGGTCGCGCTGATCGTCGATGTCGATTTCGTCGCCAGCTCGGCGGCCGCGGCAAGCCCCTCGCGCGTGGCGGCATGACCATGGCGACGCGCGAAGCGGCGGCGCTGGTCCCCGGCGTCAGTCCGGCGATCTACGGCGAGCAGGATTTCCGCCGGATTGCCGCGCTGATCCACCGCGAGACCGGGATCGTGCTCAGCGATCGCAAGCGGATGCTTGCCTATTCGCGGCTCGCCCCGCTGGTGCGGCGCAGCGGCGCGCAGAGCTTCGCCGCCTTTCTCGACGGGTTGGAGGGCGCGCCATCGCTGCTCACCGAGGTGATCGCCGCGCTCACCACCAACCACACCTATTTCCACCGCGAGCCGCACCACTTCGATCATTTTGCGCGGGAAGTCCGCCCGGATCTTGTCGCGCGTGCGCTTGCAGGCGAGCCGGTGCGGCTGTGGTCGGCGGGCTGCTCGAGCGGCGAGGAGGTGTTCACGCTGATGATGGTGCTGCTGGGCAGCGAACGCGCCGCGGGCGAACGCATCGCCGCGAGCGACGTCCGCGCCCTGGCGAGCGACGTCTCGGTCAACGCGCTCGCTCAGGCGCGCGGCGCCACCTATCCGGCCAAAGCGCTCGAAGCCCTGCCCGAGGCGCTGCGCCGCGCATGGTGCGAGCCGGCCGTCATCCAGGCCGAGCCACACCTCGCGATCGGAGCCCAGCTGCGCGCACTGGTGCGCTTCCGCCACCTCAACCTGCTCGGCGCTTGGCCGATGCGCCGGCCCTTCGACGTCGTTTTCTGCCGCAACGTGATGATCTACTTCGACGCGCCCACCAAGGAGCGGCTGGTCGAGCGGCTGGCGCTGAGCCTCGCGCCGGGCGGGCTGCTCTACATCGGTCATTCCGAGCGCGTCACCGGCCCGGCCACGGCGCTGCTGCGGCCGATCGGGCCGACCATCTATCAGAGGAGCGCCGCATGACCATTCGCGTGTTGGTGGTGGACGATTCGCCGGTGATGCGCGCACTGCTCGAGCATCGCCTGCAGCGCGAGAGCGACATCGCCGTGATCGGCAGCGCGGGCGACGCCGCCGAGGCGCGCCAGCTCATCAAGGCGCTCGATCCCGACGTGGTGACGCTCGATATCGAGATGCCGGGCATGGACGGCCTGTCCTTCCTCGAAAAGATCATGGCACTGCGCCCCACACCGGTGATCCTCGTCTCCGGGGCGACCGAACGCGGGGCCGATGCCACGGTGCGTGGGCTCCAACTGGGGGCCGTGGGCTGCCTAGCCAAGTCCGAACTGCGGCTAGAGGCGGGCGAGAGCGACGGCGGAGCGCTGGCGCGGCTGGTGCGCGAGGCGGCGCAGGTGCGGCTGCGGCCCGCGCCTCCGCGCACTGCACCCGGCCCCGCCGTTGCGCCTGCTCCTGCCCCGGATACGCCGCTGCCCGACGTGATCGCGATCGGCTCTTCCACCGGAGGAGTCGAGGCGCTCCACGTGCTGCTCTCCGAGTTCCCTGCCGATTGCCCGCCGACGCTGATTGTGCAGCACATCAACGCCTGTTTCGCCGGCGCCATCGCCCAGTCGCTCGACCGCGCAGTGCGCCCGCGGGTGATGCTTGCCGAGACCGATCTTGTGCTCACTCCGGGGACGGTGCTGCTCGCGCCCGGTGAGGGCCGGCACCTTCAGGTCGCAGGCGCCGGAGCCCAGGGACTGCGCTGCGTGCTGCGCGAAGGGGAGCCGGTGTCCGGTCACCGCCCCAGCGTCGATCGCCTGTTCGGTTCACTGGCGACAACGCTCGGTCCCCAGAGGGGTCGTGCGGCGCTCGCCATCCTGCTCACCGGCATGGGCCAGGACGGGGCCGAGGGCATGGCCGCGCTCGCCGCAATCGGCGCGCGCACCATCGCGCAGGACCAGGCCAGCTGCGTAGTCTTCGGCATGCCGCGCGCCGCGATCGAGCGCGGCGCCGCACGCGAGGTGCACCCGCTGTCGCGGATCGCACCGGCGATCTTCACCCCCGCCAAGGTGCAGCCGTGAACGCCCGGTCCCCCATGCCGGCCCTGCCGTCGATGCAGCGGCTCACCATCCTGCAAGGCGAGGCCAAGGCCAGCGCCGATCCGGCCATCGAGATGAGCACGATCCTGGGCAGTTGCGTCGCCACCTGCCTGTTCGATCCCGTGGCGCGGGTCGGGGGGATGAACCACTTCCTCCTCGCCGAGCCGCCCGCGCACCAGTGCAGCCAGAAGTTCGACAGCGATTACGGTCTGTTCCTGATGGAGTTGCTGGTCAACGAGATGCTCGGCCTGGGCGCGGCGCGCAGCCGGATGCGCGCACGGCTCTATGGTGGCGCGAACCTCAACCCCGACCTCGCCCCGATCGGCACGGCCAACGCCGCCTTCGCCCGCGAGTTCCTCGAGCGCGAAGGCATCCCCAAGGTGTTCGAGGATCTCGAGGGCACGCTGGCGCGGCGCATCCGTTTCCGGCCCGCCACCGGGCAAGTCAGCGCCCGCATCGTCGCGCCCGAAACCGCACCTACGCAGAAACCACTGGGACGGCCGCAATCCGCGCTTGGGACCGTCGAGCTATTCTGACGAGCAAAGGGAGCACTCCATGTCCGCCACCACCGCCACCCCGATCCGCGTCCTCACGGTCGACGACAGCCCGTCGATGCGCGCGCTGCTGCTCGGCGCGCTGACCGCGCGCGGGTTTGCCGTCGAGCAGGCCGAGGACGGCCAGCAGGCGCTCGAATGGCTCGCCACCAACGAGGTCGACGTGATCATCACCGACATCAACATGCCGCGCCTCGACGGCTTCGGACTGATCGAGAAGCTGCGCGCCAGCGCGCTGCACGCCGAGCGGCCGATCCTGGTGCTGACCACCGAAAGCTCGGACGAGAAGAAGCAGCGCGCCCGCAACGCCGGGGCGACCGGCTGGATCGTCAAGCCCTTCGACGCCGAGAAGCTCACCACCGCGCTGCGCCGCGTGATCCACTGACTTCACCCGGAGAACCCCCGTCATGCGCCACGAACTCATCACCTTCGGCATCGCCGGACAGCGCTTCGGCATCGACATCATGGCGGTGCGCGAGATCCGTGCCTGGTCGCCTGTCACCCGCCTGCCGCGCGTGCCCGAATATGTCGCGGGGGTCGTCAACCTGCGCGGTGCGGTGCTGCCGGTGGTCGATCTCGCCGCGCGGCTCGGCTGGACCCCGACCGAGGCCACGCCGCGCAACCCGATCATCGTGATCGAGCACGAGGGACAGCTGCGCGGGCTGATCGTCCACGACGTCGCCGACATCGTCGGGATCGATCATTCGAGCCTTCAGCAGCCCGATTCCACGGGGGAGGAATCGATCACCCACTTCCTCGCCGGCATTGCCCCGCTCGGCGAGGACATGGTCATGATGCTCGACCTCAACCGGCTGATGGCCGACGAGTCGATGGACATGGCCGCATGAGCGGGTCCCCGCCGCTGGCGCACCCGCTGATGCACGAGATCGCCGTGACGCTCGGCACGCTCGCGGGCGAGGCCGAGACTTTCGGCACGGTCCTGTGCGGCGATGCCGATTTCGCGGCGCGCCACCTCGGCCAGCTCCAGCAAATCGACCGCATCGCCCAGTCGCTGCGCGAGATCGCCCGGGTGATGGCCGCGAGCGATCCGGCCGCGGCGGTGACGAGCATCTGCCTTGGCGACCTGCGCGCCAGGCTGGAGACCGCGCTTGTGGCCTGAACGCGCCTTCTTCGCCGGCCACGGGTGCGCCGCGCTGCTCGCGCTCGGCGCCGCGCTTGCCTGGCCGCGGGTGGGCGAGGCGGCGGTGCTGGTGCCGCTCGGCACGGGGCGCATGAGCGAAACGCTCGCCTGGGCCGAGGCCGAACGCGCACCGGTGCTCGGCATCGACACCGGCCGGGCGCGGGTGATCGCACGCATTCCGTCCAACCACAGCCTGTGGCGGGCACTGGCGCGCGGGATCGTGCCGGTCGCCGCCCGCAGTCCCGGCTGCGGCACGCAGCGCAAAGGGAGGAAAAACCCATGGAAGAACTGAACCATCTGCGCCTCCAGGGCGTGCGCCTGCTGGCGGCGGTGGCCGGCGGGGTGGCAACGATCATCATCGGCTGGAGCCTGTCGGCCGGCGCCCCGGCCTACGCGATCAGCGCCGCACTGCTGGTGGTGCTGCCCGTCTGGCTCGCGCTCGGCCGGCGCAGCGATGCGCCCGCGCGGCTCGCGCTTGGCGTGACCTTCCCGCTGCTTGCCGCGCTGCTGCTGGCGCTGGCGAGCAATACCGGCTGGCTGCTCGATTTCCACATGGTGTTCTTCGCCTTCCTCGCCGTGCTGGCGGTGATGGCCGACTGGCGGGTGATCCTCGCCGCAACGCTGACCACGGCCGTCCATCACCTGCTGCTCAATTTCGCGGCACCCGCCTACGTCTTCCCCGACGGAGCGAGCCTGCCGCGGGTGATGTTCCACGCGCTGGTCGTGCTGCTCGAGGCGGGGGTGCTGGCGACGCTGTGCGTGCGGCTCGAATCGCTCATTTCCGGCCTCGTCGAGGCGCGCGCGGCCCAGGCCGCCGCCGATGCCGATCGCGCCGCCGAGCGCGAAACGGTCGCCACCGAGCAGCGTGCCGTGCTCGGCGCCCTCAGCGAACGGCTGAAGATGCTCGCCGAAGGCAACCTTGCCGCGCGGCTCGATGCGCCCTTCCCCGGCGAATACGAAACCGCGCGCGCGATGCTCAACAGCTCTTGCGCCGAGCTCGACCGGCTGGTCGGCGCGGTCGCGCAGACCGCGGACCGGGTCGCCACCGGCGCGCACGAGCTCCGCGAAGCCTCGAGCGATCTCGCCAGCAAGACCGAGCAGCAGACCGCCGCGATCGAGACCGTCGCGCGCACCGCCACCGGATTGCTGCGCGATGTCGAGGCGCAGTCGCGGCAATGGGGCGAGACCCGCGCCACCGCGATCGAGGCCAAGGCGGATGCCGACCGCGGCAGCGAGGCGATCGCCGGCGCGGCCGAGGCGATGACGCGGATCGAGGCCTCCTCGGCGCAGATCGGCGAAATGATCGCCTTCATCGACACCCATCGCCTTCCAGACCAACCTGCTGGCCTTGAACGCCGGGGTCGAGGCGGCGCGAGCGGGCGAGGCGGGCAAGGGCTTCGCGGTGGTCGCGGGCGAAGTGCGCGAACTCGCGCAGCGCTCGGCGCAATCCGCAAGCGCGATCAAGAACCTCGTGGCGACCTCGAAGGACGAGGTTTCCTTGGGAGTCGCCCGGGTGCAGGAACTGGTGAGCCTGCTCGCTTCGCTGGTGGCGCGCTTCTCGGACATCGCCGGGCAGGTGGACACGATCGCGCTTGGCTCGGATGCCGCGCTGGGCGCGATCCGGCAGATCGACGAGGCGATGGGCCTGCTCGACCGCGCGATGCAGCAGAATGCGGCGATGGCCGAGCAGACCAGCGCCGCATCGGTCGAGCTGCTGCGCAGCGCCGACGCGCTCAATCACGAGGTTGCGCGCTTCACCCGCAGCGACCCCTCGTCCGCGTCGCTCAGCTACGCGGCGTGAGGCACGCCGGCGGCAGCGGTCACTTCTTCATGATCGCCGGTGCCGCCGGAACCGGGCCGCCGGTGAGGATCGCGTTCGGTTCGTTGGCGAGGATCCCGACCACCTGCGTCCAGACCGCCACGTTCTGGCGAAGCTGGGCGGGGTCGATCTTGTCGAGCGTGTCGTCGGGCGTGTGGTGCAGGTCGAAGTAGCGGGTGCCGTCCTGCTGCAGGTCGATGATCGCGCCCTTCTGGTCGCGCACGACGTTGATGTCCGCGCCGCCCGTGGCCGGGTCCCTGCCGGTCGATACGCCGAACCGCGCGACCGCACCGCCGATGCGCTGGTGCAGGTCGGGATTGCTGTCGGCGAAATTGCTGTCGAAGCGCCAGATGCGGTCCGCGCCGAAATCGCTTTCCAGACCGACCGCGATCGGCTCGTCGCGGTGCGCCTCGCTGTAGGCCTTGCTGCCCCACAATCCGGTCTCCTCGGCGCCCGCCATCAGCACGCGGATGGTGCGCAGCGGCTGGCCCGCCTTGGCGACATTGAGCGCCGCGGCCGAAGCGATCGCGCAGCCCGCGCCGTCGTCGATCGCGCCGGTGCCGAGCCACCAGCTGTCGAGGTGGCAGGCGAGCAGCACCGGCGGCAGCGAGGGGTTGCGACCGACGATCTCACCGACCACGTTGCCGCTTTCGGTCATGCCGAGATCCTGCGGGGTGAGCACCAGCTTCATGGTGATCGGCCTGCCGCCCGCACGGGCGAACATGCGTTCAAGGTTCGCCGCATCGGGATTGCTGAGCGCACCCGCCGGGGTCGGGGCGACGCCTTCGGGGAAGGTGGTGCCGCCGGTGTGCGGATTGCGGTGGCTGTCGGTGCCGACCGACTTGATGACGGTGGCGATTGCACCCTTCTGCGCCGCAATCCCCGCCGCGACCCAGCGCGTCGGGCCGGCAAAGCCGTACTGGCTGCCGTCCTGCGTCGGGGTCATGGCGTTGCTGACGAACGCGATCTTCCCCTCGAGGCTGCCTTCGGGCGCGGCGCGAAGGTCCGCGACGCTCCGGAACATCACCACCTCGGCGGTGATCCCGTCCGGCCCGGTCGAGGCGCTGGTGCCGAGCGGCGCCACGGCAAAGCTTTGCGGGAAGGGGCTGACGATCATCGCCTTGCCCGGCTCGCCCGGGATCCAGGTGGGCATCATGTAGGGTTCCACCGCGACATTCCGGAAGCCCTTGGCCTTCAGCCACGCGGTTGCCCAGGCGCGCCCGCGCGCCTCGGCCTCGGTCCCCGCCTGGCGCGGGCCGACTTCGGTGGTGATCCCCTCGACGAAGTCCCAGGCGTGGGAATCTCCTTCCAGCGCGGCATCCGCAGCGGCATCGAGCGCGGGCGTCTGGGCCGAGGCGGCAGTGGTGGAAAGGACAGCGAGCGAAAGCGCGGCAAGCGCGGTGTGTGCGGTGTTCATGGGCCGTGTTGCTATCCCCGCCTTGCGCGCAAGTCTAGCCGCTTGCCCTTGCCCCTCCCCTTCCCTATTTGCGCGGGCGAACCTCCCTGACCCTGACCCGACCCTGCAAGGACTGATCCGATGGCCGCGCAATACGCCTTTGTCATGAAAGGCATGACCAAGACTTTCCCCGGTGCCCAGAAGCCGGTGCTCAACAACATCAACCTGCAGTTCTATCAGGGCGCCAAGATCGGCATCGTCGGCCCTAACGGCGCAGGCAAGTCGACGCTCATCAAGATCATGGCCGGCATCGACAAGGACTTCACCGGCGAGGCCTGGCCGGGCGAGAACATCACCGTCGGCTATCTCGAACAGGAGCCCGAGCTCGATCCGACCAAGACCGTGCTCGAAAACGTGCGCGACGGAGCGAAGGAAACCGCCGATCTCGTCGCGCGCTTCAACGAGGTCAGCGCGCTGATGTGCGAGCCCGACGCCGATTTCGACGCGCTGGGCGCGGAAATGGGCGAGCTGCAGGACAAGATCGACGCGGTCGACGGCTGGACGCTCGACAACCAGCTCGAAGTGGCGATGGAGGCCCTGCGCTGCCCGCCGGGCGACTGGCCCGTCACCGAGTTGTCGGGCGGCGAGAAGCGCCGCGTCGCGCTCACCCGCCTGCTGATCCAGAAGCCCTCGATCCTGCTGCTCGACGAACCGACCAACCACCTCGACGCGGAGTCGGTGCAGTGGCTCGAAAACCACCTCAAGGATTATGCCGGCGCGGTGCTGATGATCACCCACGACCGCTACTTCCTCGACAATGTGGTCGAATGGATCCTCGAACTCGATCGCGGCTCCTACTACCCCTATGAAGGCAACTACTCGACCTACCTCGAGAAGAAGGCCAAGCGCCTCGAGCAGGAAAGCCGCGAGGAAAGCGGCAAGCAGAAGGCGCTCCAGCGCGAGCTCGAGTGGATCCGGCAGACCCCGTCCGCCCGCCAGACCAAGTCCAAGGCGCGCATCCGCAAGTTCGAGGAACTCCAGAACAGCCAGGACAGCCGTCAGGTCGGCAAGGCGCAGATCGTCATCCAGGTGCCCGAGCGCCTCGGCGGCAAGGTGATCGAGGCCAAGAACATCACCAAGGCCTATGGCGACAAGCTGCTGTTCGAGAACCTCTCCTTCATGCTGCCCCCGGGCGGCATCGTCGGCGTGATCGGCCCGAACGGCGCGGGCAAGTCGACGCTGTTCAAGATCCTCACCGGCAAGGAAGAGCCTGACAGCGGCACCATCGAGATCGGCTCGACCGTGCGGCTGGGCTATGTCGACCAGAGCCGCGACCACCTCGACCCGACCAAGAACGTGTGGGAGGAAATCTCCGACGGGCTCGATTACATGAAGGTCAACGGGCAGGACATGAGCACGCGCGCCTATGTCGGCGCGTTCAACTTCAAGGGGCAGGACCAGCAGAAGAACGTCGGCAAGCTGTCGGGCGGCGAACGCAACCGCGTGCACATGGCCAAGATGCTCAAGGCTGGCGGCAACGTGCTGCTGCTCGACGAGCCGACCAACGATCTCGACGTCGAGACGCTCGCCGCGCTCGAAGACGCGATCGAGAACTTCGCGGGCTGCGCCGTGGTCATCAGCCACGACCGCTTCTTCCTCGACCGTCTCGCCACCCACATCCTCGCCTTCGAGGGCAACAGCCATGTCGAATGGTTCGAGGGCAACTTCGAGGCCTACGAGGAAGACAAGCGCCGCCGCCTCGGCGACGCGGCAGACCGTCCGACCCGCCTCGCCTACAAGAAGCTGACCCGCTGACTCAGAATGGCAGGCGATCACAGCGGCGCTCGAGCACCGTTTAGAGAGCCTTAACCAGACCTGCGCCACTCTTCTCGGCGACCAAGGCGTCGCGACAAGGGGGCATGGGGGCATGGCCATCACGGGCATCGAAGTGCCGCTCGAGGCGGCCATGGCGGCGTGGCTGGCGGCGCTCGCGCTCGGTGTCCTGGCCGGTCGCCTTCGCCTGCGCGGGAAGCCCGCCGCCGCCGCGAACGATCCGCTTGCCGGCCTTTTCACCTCGGCAAATCTCGGAGCCGCCCTCGACGCCGCCGATCGCCGCACCGGCGCTCGCGCGGTGCTCCACGGCCGCATCGACCAGCTCGCGACCCTGCACGCCGGCTGGGATGCGGCGACCCGCGCGCGGGTGCTCGGGCAGATTGCCGGGGTGATGAAGGCCGGCGTGCGGCGCGAGGACGCCTTCACGACCCTCGAAGGCGATGGCTTCACCATCCTGATGCCGGGTGCCGACGAGCAGGCCGCGCGCGGCGTCGCCGAGCGCCTGCGCCGCGCGCTCGCCGGGCTGCATCTGCCGCAGTTCGGGAGGACCGCTCCCTTCAGCGCGAGCTTCGGCGTCGCCGCGGAACGCCAGGGCGAAAGCCGCGAGAGCCTCGTCGCGCGGGCGCGAACCGCGCTGCGGGCGGCGCAGAAGGCGGGCGGCGATCACGTCGTGGCCGCAAGCGAGATCGAGGAAGTCATGTTCCTCCCTGCACCCGAGGCGCCGGCCCAGGCGGCCTGACCGACTAGGGGGCGACCCAGCGCCCTTCCCACGCCCCGTCGCTCGCGCGCGTGAATTGGGCGCGCAGATGGCCGGTATGCGCCAGATAGAGCCAATCGACCGCATTGACCGTGATCAGCAGCACTGCGAAGTTCTCGCGCGCGGGGAGCAGCTGTTCGTCATCGGGCTCGACCCCCTCGAATTCGGGCGGCAGGCCCGAGGTCGGCCCGTCCGAAGCTGCACCCGGCGCATCGCCCAGATAGCAGCGCCGCGCGAAATTGGTGCTCGCCGCCCAGGCGGCATCGACCTGCGGCCCGGCGGTGAGGATCTGCCCCTCCCCGCGCAACCGCATCTGGATCTTGGCGCCCTTGTCGTAAAGCACCGCCGCAACGCGCGGATCGGCGGCAATGGCAGCGGCCTTGGGCGCACGGCTGTCCGTATGCAGCCGCAGCGTCCAGGACGCGCTGTCGAAGGCGCGCAGCACCATCACCCGCGCATCGACATCGGCGGTGACGATCACCGGCGTGTGCATCGGCGACTTGCGGTCGCGCGCGGCGCGGATCAGGCGCGCGGCACAATCGGCGCGGATCTCGTCGAGGCTCTCGAACATGATCGCGCCTTCGGAGCCTGCGGGTTCCGCGTCAAGCAGCGATAGGAATGTTCATCGAAAGCGACATTTTTCTGAATATCGACGGGATGGTTCAGCCAAGCGACAGATGGCGGGGGGTAGCAGGGGTCATCAACTTGCCGCTTGTGGTGGGCGGGCGACACTGGAGGCACCCATGACCAAGACCCTGTTCGCGGGCGGCGGCACGCTGTCCGCCCTTGCCCTAGCCCTTGCCCTCGCCGGCACCCCGGCACCCGCCGACGCACAGAACCGCGACGACGCGCGCGCCGAGCGCCAGCAGGCCCGCGCCGAGCGCCGCGCCGAACGTCCGCAGCGTGCCGAGCGTGCCCGCGTGGAGCCGCGCCGCGAAGGCTTCGGCGTCGAGACGATGCGCCGCGCCCAGCGCGCCGCCGAGGCCGAGCAGCGGCCCGTCGGCGTGCAGCGCCAGGATCGCGCAGAGCGGGTGGACCGCCGCAGCGAACGCCGTGCCGACCGCGTGGATCGCGGCAGCGAACGCCGCGCCGAGGTGATCGAACGCCGCGGCGAGCGGCGCGCGGACCGGCTCGAATGGCAGGGCCGCGACCGCCGTGCCGAAGTGGTCGAGCGCCGCACCGAACGCCGCGCCGACCGCGTCGAGGACCGCGGCGACCGCCGGGCCGATGGCATCGAACGTCGCGGCGATCGCCGCGCCGACCGGATCGAGACGCGCCGCGAGGATTGGCGCGACGGCCGTCGGGGTGATTGGCGCGGGGACCGCCGCGACTGGCGCGACGAACGTCGCGCGGATGCGCGCCGCGACCGCCACGACTGGCGGCGCGACGACTGGCGCTGGAACTATCGCGGCTGGAACGGCTGGGACCGGCGCGATTTCCGGCGCTGGGATCGCGGCTGGCGCGGCAACCGCACCTATGACTGGTACGATTTCCGCCGCGGGAACCGCAATCGCTACCACCTGGGACGCTACTACGCGCCCTATCGTTCGCACCGTTACAGCCGCCTGCAGATCGGGTTCTTCCTCGACAGCCTGTTCTTCCAGCCGCGCTTCTTCATCAACGACCCGTGGTCCTATCGCCTGCCGCCGGTCTACGGGCCCTACCAGTGGGTGCGCTATTACGACGACGTGCTGCTGGTCGACATCTACACCGGCGAAGTGGTCGACGTGATCCACGACTTCTTCTGGTGAGCCTTCGGGGGCGCGCAGGTTGCGATTGCACCGCGCGCCCCGCTTGCTAACAGGCGGGGCATGAGCGCCCCTTCGACTCCCGGCGACACCGTGCCCGACCAGCAGGCCCTCGCCCGCGTCGGCGCGATCGTGCGCGAGCGGCTCGCCGCGGACCCCGGGGTCTACCGCATCGAGAACGACAAGGTCGAACTGTTTGCGGTGGGCGACTTCCTCAGCCCCGGCGAATGCACCCGGCTGTGCACCATGATCGACGCGGTCGCGCGCCCCTCCTCGCTCCACGAGCTCGACTATGCGGCGGGCTTCCGCACGTCCTATTCGGGCGATCTCGATCCCTATGACAGCTTCGTCAAGGGCATCTCGCGGCGGATCGACGACCTGCTCGGGCTCGATCCGGAAATCGGCGAGGCGGTGCAGGGCCAGCGCTACCTGCCCGGCCAGCAGTTCCAGCCGCACAACGACTGGTTCTACACCTCCGAGAAGTACTGGACGCTCGAGGAGGCGCGCGGCGGGCAGCGCAGCTGGACCGCGATGGCCTATCTCAACGCGGTCGAGGAAGGCGGCGCGACCCATTTCACCGAGCTGGGCTTCGCGATCGAGCCCAAGCCGGGGGTGCTGCTCCTGTGGAACAACGCCCTTCCCGACGGGCGCCCCAACGAAAGCACGATGCACGCCGGAACGCCCGTGCTGAAGGGCGCGAAATACGTCATCACCAAGTGGTATCGCACCCGCAAGTGGCGGTGAGCCGCTAGCCCTGCCCCTCAGCCTCGCGGATCGCCCGCACCTCCTTCGCCAGCCGCTCGACCCGGTGGGCGAGCCGCAGGATTTCCAGCTGGGTGCGCAGGTTCACCTCGTAATCGTGGCGCGCGGTGATGCGGTCCTTCATCGCCTGGCGGTTCTGGCTCATCAGGATCACCGGCGCCTGCACCGCCGCCAGCATCGACAGCAGCAGGTTGAGGAAGATGAAGGGATAGGCATCGAAGGGCGCAAGGCCGAGGTGTTCGAGCACCCCGCTGTTGAGCACCGTCCAGGCGAGCAGCACCAGACCGAAACCGACGATGAAGCTCCAGCTGCCGCCCACCGCCGCCACGCGGTCGGCCAGCCGGTCCTTCCAGGTCTCGTGCGCCTGCGCCAGCTCATCGGCGTCACGCCCGGTGAAAGTGCCCGAGGCGACCCGCCGCAGCACCCGCTGTTCTTCCGCCTCGAGGTCGTCGAATTCGCGGCCCAGCAGGTCGCGCGCAAGCTGGTGCGGATCGGCCTCGCGGGTCATGCGGCGGTTTTACGCCTTCGCCAGCGCCTCGGCAATCAGCTGCCGGGTCGGCGCGATGCCGTAGAGTGCGATGAAGCTGCCCATGCGCGGGCCTTGCTCTGAGCCGAGCAGGGTTTCGTAAAGCGCCCTGAACCAGTCGCGTAAGGAAGCGAAGCCGAATTCCTCCTGCTTTCCGATCTCGTAGACGATGGTCTGAAGGTCCTCGGCGCTCATGTCGGCCGGTGCCTGGGCGAGCGCGGCATCGAGCGCCCACAGCGCCGCCACCTCGCCATCGGTCGGCGCGCGCTTGGCGAGCGTCGGGGCGACGAAATCGCGGTTATAGGCGAGCGCCTTCATCACCAGCCCGTCGAGCGCGGGGTGCTTGGCAGGGTCCGCATCCTCGACGTAATTGCCGAGGTAGGACCACACCGCCTCGCGCGTCGCACCCGCGCCGAGCACCCCGACAAGGTTCAAGAGCAGGCTGAAGGGCACCGGCAGCGCGTCGCCTGCGCCCGGCGCCTCGGCGCCCGCGTGGTGCGCGTTGGCGCGCAGAAGGTGCCACACCGGATTGCCGAGCTGCTTGTCGATCTCCTGCCCAGGAAGGGCGGCGCGGAACTGCCAGTAATCGTCGATCGCCTTGGGAATGACGCCAACATGGAGCTGCTTGGCGCTCTTGGGATTGGCGAAGATGTAATAGCCGAGGCTCTCCTCGCTGCCATATTCGAGCCATTGCTCGATCGACAGACCGTTGCCCTTGGACTTGGAGATCTTCTCTCCCTTGGCATCGAGGAACAGCTCGTAGATCAGCCCTTCCGGCTTGTGGCCGCCCAGCACGCGGGCGATCTTGCCCGACTGGATGCCGGAATCGGTCAGGTCCTTGCCATACATCTCGTAATCGACGCCGAGCGCCACCCAGCGCATCGCCCAGTCGACCTTCCACTGGCACTTGGCCATGCCGCCGAGCGCGGACTGCTCGACGACAGAGCCGTCCTCGTCGGTGAAGCGGATCAGGCCCGCCGCGGCGTCCACGACTTCGATCGGCACCTGCAACACCGCGCCCGTGGTCGGGCTGATCGGCATGACGGGCGAATAGGTGCGGCGGCGTTCCTCGCCCAGCGTGGGCAGCATGATGTCCATGATCGCGCCGAAATTGGCGAGCACGCCCTTCAGCGCCTCGTCGAAGCAGCCCGAATTGTAGCAGTCCGAGGAACTGACGAACTCGTATTCGAAGCCGAACCGGTCGAGGAAGTCGCGCAGCATCGCGTTGTTGTGCGCAGCGAAGCTTTCGAACTTCTCGAACGGGTCGGGAATGCGCGACAGCGGCTTGCCCAGATGCTCGGTCAGCATCGCCTGATTGGGGACGTTGTCAGGCACCTTGCGCAGCCCGTCCAGATCGTCCGAGAACGCCACCAGCCGCGTCGGGGCGCCGCCGGTCAACGCCTCATAGGCGCGGCGGACGAGCGTGGTGCGCAGCACTTCCTGGAAGGTGCCGATATGCGGCAGGCCCGAAGGCCCGTAGCCGGTCTCGAACAGCACCCCGCCCGGCTTGCCGTCCGGCATCCGCTTGGCGAGGCGCTGCGCCTCCTGGAACGGCCAGGCCTTGGAGGCTTGCGCAGCGGCGATGAGGGCGTCTCGGGTGATCGTCATGGTCCGGCGGCTATTAAGAAGCTGACGGCGGCTTGCAAGCGCGCGTTTACTTTGCGCCCGCGCTTCCCCATTTTGGCGCGCGTGAGTCCCCCCGCCACCTCGCCCGAACCCGTCGCCCTGCCCGCGCTCCATGCCAGCCACGGCGGCCACTGGCTGCGCAGCGCCGAGGGGGCGACCGCCGCCGTCTCCAAGGGCGACGCGATCATGGCCGCCGCCGATACCCCGGTGCTACTGCTGAACGCCCCGCTGGTGGCGAGCCGGCTCGGCTATCCCGATCTTTCCGGGCTCGACCTGCTCGAAGCCTTCGCCTTCATTCATCCCGCGCGCTTCTGCGTCCCGACTCCGCGCGGGCTTGCCGAGGCATTGGGCCTGTCCGAACCCGAGAGCGACGCGGCAGTGCCCGCGTTCCTCCAGCGCGCGGCCGGGGCGCTGATCGCCGCGGTGCGCGACCCCGAGTGGTTCGAGCGCGAGGGCGCATGGAGCGCAGTGCAATCGCTCGAGCGGCTGCGCTGGCCCTGGGCGCAGGTGCTGAAGCCCCATATCGCCAAGCCGGAGCGCGCCGAACGCTGGCTGTTCGCGCGTCTGCCCGAATGGGAGGAGGCGGGCGAGCGCCCTGCCCCGCGCCCCGTGGAACTCGCGCAAGAGGCGGTGCAGGCCCAACTCGCCCGGCTAACCGGCGAGGGCGCCGAGAGCCGCGAAGGGCAGCGTGCCTATGCGCAGGAGGTCGCCCGCATCTTCGCGCCGCGTCACCGCGAAGGCCGCCCCCACGTCGCGCTGGCGCAGGCGGGCACGGGCATCGGCAAGACGCTGGGCTATCTCGCCCCTGCCTCCCTGTGGTCGGGCGCAAGCGGCGGGACGGTGTGGGTCTCGACCTTCACCAAGAACCTGCAACGCCAGCTGCGCGCCGAAAGCCGCCGCGCCTGGCCGTTGAAGCGTCCCGACGGCAGCCCGCCGGTGGTGGTGAGGAAGGGCCGCGAGAACTACCTGTGCCTGCTCAATCTCGAGGACGCGCTGCAAGGCGGGTTTGCGGGTCGTCCAGCGGTGCTCGCGCAGCTGGTGGCGCGCTGGGGCGCATACACGCGTGACGGCGACATGATCGGGGGCGACCTGCCGGGCTGGCTCGGGACGCTCTTCCGCAAGCGCGGCATCGCCGCGCTGACCGACCAGCGCGGCGAGTGCATCTATGCCGGCTGCCCGCATTACCGGAAGTGTTTCATCGAGCGTGCCGGACGGGACAGCGCACAGGCCGACCTCGTGATCGCCAACCATGCGCTCGTGATGGTCAACGCCGCGCGTGCCCGCGATCCCGCCAATCGGCCGACACGGCTGATCTTCGACGAGGGGCACCACGTCTTCGACGCCGCCGACAGCACCTTCGCCGCCACGCTTTCGGGGCAGGAAGCGATCGAGCTGAGGCGCTGGATCATCGGCCCCGAACGCGAGGCGCGCGGACGGCGGCGCGGGTTGGCCGCGCGGCTGGCGGATGTCGCCAGCTATGACGAGGCAGGCGGCGAGGCGATCGCGGCGGCCTGTGCGGCGGGGCAGCAGCTCCCCTCGGACGGCTGGCTCCAGCGGCTCGCCGAGAACACCCCCTTCGGCCCCGTCGAGGCGCTGCTCGCCGCGGTGCGGACCGCCACCTATGCCCGCGACGAAAGCGGCGGGGTCGACGCGGGCTACGGCATCGAGACCGAGGCATCGGGGCTCCCCGGCGAGGTGATCGAGGCCGCGGGCGCCGCCGCCGAGGCGCTCGCCAGCATCCGCGTGCCGCTGATCCGGCTGGGCGGCAGGCTCGAAGCGATCCTTGCGGAGCCACCCGACTGGCTCGACGCACAGGGCCGCGCGCGCATCGAGGGGGCACGCTTCAGCCTCGCCTGGCGGATCGATCTCATCGCCGCCTGGGAAGCCCTGCTCGAACGGCTCGGCGGGCCGGCGGACCCCGAATTCGTCGACTGGCTCGCGGTCGACCGCTCGGAGGCGCGCGAGTTCGACGTCGCCATTCATCGCCGCTGGCTCGACCCGATGAAGCCCTTCGCACGGGTCGTGCTTGAACCCGCGCACGGCGTGCTGCTGACCAGCGCGACGCTGACCGACAAGGGAGCCCCGGACGACCCTTGGGCAAGCGCGATCGCCCGGTCGGGGGCGGCACACCTCGAATCCCCGCCGCTGCTCTCCGCCGCCGACAGCCCCTTCGACTACGCTGCCCGAGCCGAGGTGCTGATCGTCACCGACATCGCCAAGGGCGACCTTCCCGCCCTCGCCGGCGCCTATGCGCGGATCATCGAGGCGTGCGAGGGCGGCGTGCTCGGGCTGTTCACCGCGATCCGGCGGCTGAGGAGCGTCCACGGCCGGATCGCCGACCGTCTCGCACGGGGCGGCCTGCCGGTCTACGCCCAGCACGTCGACCCGATCGACACCGGCACGCTGGTCGATATCTTCCGCGACGATCCGCGCGCCAGCCTGCTCGGCACCGATGCGCTGCGCGACGGGGTGGACGTGCCCGGCCACTCCCTGCGCTGCGTGGTGATGGAGCAGGTCCCCTGGCCGCGGCCCGACATCCTCCACAAGGCCCGCCGTCTCGCGGGCGGCGGCTCGGCCTATGACGACCGCATCATCCGCGCGCGGCTGGCGCAGGCCTTCGGGCGGCTGATCCGATCGAAGGACGACGCGGGCCACTTCGTGATGCTCTCCCCCGCCTTCCCGAGCCGCTTGCTCACCGCCTTCCCGCCCGGCACGCCCGTCATGCGCCTGACACTCGATGAGGCTTTACATCGCCTCGCCGCTGGTGTTGGGGGTACCCGGACCGCGCCAAAGCAAGGAGCCGTGCAGCCGTGAAAATCCTGGGCCTCCTGCGCCACGCCAAGTCCGACTGGGACGACATGAACCAGCGCGATTTCGACCGCGGGCTGAACGCGCGCGGGCGCAAGGGCGCGGAGCTGATCGGCCAGCATATCCGCGATCACGGGGTGAAGTGGGACAAGCTGATCGCATCGCCCGCGGTGCGCGTGAAGCTGACGCTCGAAGGCGCGCTGCCCGACATGGCGCCCGAATACGACCAGAAGCTCTACCTCGCCAGCGCCGACACGATCATGGAGACGATCGAGGCCCATGGCGGCAGCGGCGGCGAGGAAGCCGGGGCGATCCTCGTCGCTGGGCACAATCCGGGCCTGCAGGACACCCTGCTCGAACTTGTCTCGCCAAGCCACGAAAACGACCTGTTCCGCGAAGCCGTGGTCAAGTTCCCGACCGCTGCCTACGCCGTGCTCGAATGCGACATCGACCATTGGGCGGACCTCAAGCGCTACTGCGCAAGGATGGTGCACTTCGCGCGCCCGCGCGATCTCGACCCCGATCTGGGGCCGGAAAGCTAGCGCAGGGCTTCAGGGCGGGCGTGGCCCTGCCAACTTGCCAAGGCTCATGAAAAAAGCCGCGCAACCTTCTGGGCTGCGCGGCTTTTCCTGTTCGGGCTGTCGAGGGTTGGAGATCATTCCACCGTGCGCGGCGGCAGCTCGCCGTCGGATTCCTCGGTGTCGGCCGTGTCGCTCTGCCCCGCAAGGCCGCGCGCTTCGAGCATCGGCTGAACGTCCGGCCGGCGACCGGCGAAGTCCTGGAACATCTCGAAATAGTCCATCGTCCCGCCGCGGCTCAGCACGGTCTTGCGGAAGTGGTCGCCATTCTCGCGGGTCAGGCCGCCGTGTTCGCGGAACCACTTGCGGCTGTCGCGATCGAGCATTTCGGTCCACAGGTAGCTGTAATAGCCCGCAGAATAGCCCGCGGGATCGCTGAAGATGTGGTTGAAATAGGTCGAACGGTAGCGCGGCGGCACCAGCGCGATTTCCAGCCCCAGTTCCTCAAGCGCCTTCTGCTCGAAGGCATCGACCTTCTCGGGCGTGTCGATCGCGGCGGCTTCTTCCGGCGTCAGCGCGGCCCACTTCATGTCGAGCAGCGCGGCTTCCACCACCTCGCCGAAATCGTAGCCCTGGTTGAACTTGGAGGCCGCCTCGATCTTGTCGATCAGCGCCATCGGGATGGTTTCGCCGGTCTTGTAGTGCTTGGCATAGTTCTGCAGCACCTGCGGATCGGTCGCCCACTGCTCGTTGACCTGGCTCGGATACTCCACGAAGTCGCGCGCCGTGGCGGTGCCCGAGAGGCTTTCGAAGCGCTGGTCGGCGAACAGGCCGTGCAGCGCATGGCCGAATTCGTGGAACATCGTGCTGACGTTGTCGAAGCTCACCAGCTGCACTTCGCCCGGCGCGGCCTTGGGGATGTTGAGCACGTTGTAGATCAACGGCTTGGTGCCCCATTCGTGGCTCTGGTCGACGAAGTTGCTCATCCACGCACCGCCGCGCTTGGAGGGGCGCTGGAAGGGGTCGAAGTAGAACAGCCCGAGGTCCGAACCATCGGCATCGCGCACGGTGTAGACCCACACGTCGGGGTGATAGGTCGGGATGTCGGTGCGGCGCTCGAAGGTCAGGCCGTAGAGCTTGTTCGCGGCATAGAAGACGCCGTCCTCCAGCACCTTGTCGAGCTGGAAATACTGCATCACCGCGTCCTCATCGAGGTCGTAGCGTTCCGCCTTGATGCGGTTGGCATAGCGATACCAGTCCCACGGCTTGACCGCGTAATCGCCCCCATCGGCGGCGATCGCCTGGGTCAGCATGTCGGCCTCGCGGCGCTGCGTTGCCGCGAGCGCGGGGACCATCTGCTCCATGAAATCGAGCGCGGTCGCGGGCTTCTTCGCCATGCGGTCATACATCGCGTAGCTCGCCCAGTCGGCCTCGCCGAACAGCGCAGCCTTGTCCGCACGCAGCTTGGCGATCTTCGCCACCAACTCGCGGGTGTCGTATTCGGGATTGGTCCCGTCGGCACGGTGATAGCTGAGGTCGAACAGCGCCTCGCGGGTGGCGCGATTGGCGAGGTTCGGCAGAAGCGGCTGCTGCGTGGTGTTCTGCAGCGCGATCGCGTATTTGCCCGGGTGCCCCTTCTCGGCGGCGAGATCGGCGGCGGCCTTGATCTCGGCGTCCGACAGGCCTTCGAGCTCCTCGGCCGTGTCGACGATCAGCGGCTGTTCGTTGGTCGCGGTGCGGACCGCCTGGCTGAACTCGGTGGTGAGGGTCGAAAGCTCGGAATTGATCGCCTTGACCTGTTCGCGCTGGGCGTCGGTCAGCAGCGCGCCGGCGTGGACCATGTTGTCATAGGTCTGCTCGAGCAGACGCGCCTCCTCGGTGGTGAGGTCGAGACTGCCACGCTGGTCGTAGACCGCCTTGACCCGCGCGAACAGCGCAGGGTCGAGCATGATCGAATCCGAATGGGCCGAGAGCCGGGGGCTGATCTCGGTGTCGATGGCGTCGAGCCGATCGGTGGTGTTGGCGCCGGTCAGGGCATAGAAAACGCGGCTGACGCGGCCCAGCATCCGGCCGGACTTCTCCAGCGCGACGATGGTGTTCTCGAAGGTCGGTGCCTCGGGATTGGCGACGATCGCGGCGACTTCGGCCTTCTGGATCGCCATGCCCTGCTCGAAGGCGGGGATGTAGTCGTCCTCGGAAATCTTGGTGAAGTCGGGCGCGTGGAAGGGCAGCGCGCTGTCCGATGCGAAATAGCCGGTGCCCTGCGGGATGGCCGGGGCGGTGGCGGCGGCCTTGTCGCCGGCGGTTTCTGCCAGCGCGGCCTGCGGCACCACGCCCGCGCCGGCGAGCAGCGCGGCGGCGGAAACGGTCGACAGGGCGGAAACGAAATTGCGGGTGGTCATAAGGATCGGTCTCTCTCAGGTCACTTGCGCAGCGTTGCACACGGGCAAGGTTGCGCGGCGCTTATGCAGACCCGCTCTTGAACAGGGTATGACCGGGGATTGCAAGCGCCCCCTGCATCGCCGCCGGTCAGGCCATCAGCTTGCGCGGCCCCGGCCCCTGTTCGGCCAGCGCATCCTGCGGGTTCCAGATCGCGCAGTGCGAGAGGCTGAGGCAGCCGCAGCCGATACAGCCGTCGAGCCTTTCGCGGGTGCGCACCAGATCGGCGATCCCGGCGTCGATATGGCCGCGGATCGCGGCAGCGATCGTCTCCCAGTCCTTCGCGGTCGGGGTGCGGCCCTGCGGAAGCGCGGCAAGCTGCGCCTCGATCTCGCCGAGCGACAGGCCGAGCCGCTGGGCGATGAGGATGAAGCTCAGCCGGCGGATGTCCGAGCGTAGGAAACGCCGCTGGTTGCCGTTGGTGCGCAGCGGCGCGACGAGGCCGCGCTCCTCGTAATAGCGCACCGCCGAGACGGTGAGCCCGGTGCGGCGCGCGACTTCCCCGATGGTGATGAAATCGGACGGCTTCAATCGGCGCATCGGGGTCCTCGCGCTTTTCGGTTTGACCTCAAGTTAACTTGAGGTTGCACCTTGGGCAAGTCCGGCGATTCGCGCTGCGCAGGCGCGGATTTCGCCAGCTTGCAGGAAAGGAATGAGTCATGCCCCACGGCCGCCTCGAACATGTCAACATCACCGTCAGCGACATCGAACGATCCGCCGACCTGCTGGCAAAGCTGATGGGCTGGCACATCCGCTGGCGCGGCCCCTCGCTTCTCGGCGGAGAGACGATCCACGTCGGCGGCGAACGGGATTATCTTGCAGTCTACACCCGCGGCGAGAAGCCCGGACGCTTCGCCAAGGGGGTGCCGCTCAACCATGTCGGGCTGGTCGTCGAAGATCTCGACGCGGCCGAAGCGGTGGTGAAGGCGGCGGGGCTCGAACCCTTCAACCACGCCGATTACGAACCCGGCCGGCGGTTCTACTTCTTCGATTGGGACGGGATCGAGTTCGAGATGGTCAGCTACGAGGAGGGCGCGTCATGAACGAGCCGATCTTCGTTAGACACAGTCAGAACAGGGCTTTCTGGACGGCCGATCCCTTCGCCCACGGCTCGTCCGTTCGGTCGATAACGAGCCGCCCTTCCCATCGCCGGCACAGGGCGAGCGCCTCCTCGGGGGGTGCCGAGACCCAGCCCGCGTAGTCCTCGGGCGCAAGCAGCACCGGCATGCGTTCATGCACCGTCTCGGCCTCGCAGCCGGCGCTATCGGTCATCACCATGGAATAGCACGCGCCCCACTCGTCCGATGGCCGCCACACGCCCGCCGCCGCGAACAGCGGCGTGTCGGGGAGCGAGAGCCAGGTGCGGGTCATGCTGCCCTTCGCCCCTTGCGCCTCGGCCCAGCCGGTGAGCGGGATGAGGCAGCGCCGCTCCGCGAAGGAATGGCGCCAGAAGAAGGTGCCGAGCTTGTCGGTACGCGCGTTGTTGACCGGCTTGGGCTTGAGCGGCTGGCCCTTCGCCCCTTTCAACACCAGCGGGAAACCCCAGGTCATCGCCCGCACCTCGCCTGAGGCGACCACGAGACCGGGATAGCCGGGATAGACCTCCGCGCCGAAATTGGCGCCGCCCGCCGCCTCCACCGCATCGAACCACGCGGCGACCTCGTTCGCGTTCTTGGTCATGCGGTAGAGGTTGCACATATCAGGCGTTCCCGACGACGAAGCACGCCGCCGCCATCAGCGCCCCGGCCCAGCGGTTCGAGCGGAAGCGCTCGAGCGGGTTCGCCGGGTCTCCGGCGTCGAGGCTCGCCACCTGCCAGACGAGATGCCCCGCCACCGGCAGCAGCGCGGCGAGCGCCAGCGGATCGGGGCGGTAGAGCCAGAAGCCCAATCCCCACAGGACTATTGCCCCTGCATAGAAACCCGCGATTCCCACCCGCACCCGCGCGCCCATGGCCAGCGCCGAGGAGCGGATGCCGACCATCGCATCGTCCTCCCGGTCCTGCAGGGCGTAGATCGTGTCGTAGCCGATCACCCAGCAGATGCACCCGGCATAAAGCGCCGCGAGCGCGTCCCAGTTGTCCCAGCGCAGCTCCGCCCAGGCCACCGGCAGGCCCCAGGTAAACACCATCCCGAGCCACGCCTGCGGCCACCAGGTGATGCGCTTCATGAAGGGATAGGCGGCGACCAGCGCGAGGCTGCCGAGCGCCACGACTTGCGCCTGCCAGCGCAGTTGCAGCAGCACGACGAGGCCGACGAGGCACAGGCTGACCAGCCAGCCCCAGGCCACCCGCTTCGACACCCGCCCGCTGGCGATCGGGCGCGCCGCGGTGCGCGCGACGCGGGCGTCGAGATCGGCATCGACGATGTCGTTGTAGACGCACCCGGCGCCGCGCATCGCGATGCTGCCGAGCAGCAGCCAGCCGAGCAGCGCCCATTGCGCTCCCGCGCCTGCCAGCCAGACCCCGAAGACGCAGGGCCAGTAGAGCAGCCACCAGCCGATCGGCCGGTCGAACCGCGCCAGCAGCGCAAGGTCGCGCGGAAGCTGCGGCAGGCGCTCGACCAGCGAGCGGTGTTCGCTATCGGGGACGATGTGCTCGGTCATCGCTTGCGCTCTAGCCGGGCGAAGGCCTAGTGCAAAGCCATGCCCGCAACCCCCGCCTGGCCCCCCAAGAGCGCCCCGCGCCTGTTCGTGCCCGGCGAACTCGCCGCCGGTCAGACTGTCGCGCTCGATGGCCCGCAGGCGCATTATCTCGGCAAGGTGATGCGCCTGCGCGAGGGCGACACGGTGATCCTGTGCGACGATGCGACCGGCGAATGGGCAGCGCAGGCCCGAGAGGTGGGCAAGCGCGACGTCGTGCTGGAGGTGGCCGAGAAGCTTCGCGAGCGCGAGGCCGTGCCCGACCTGTGGCTCTGCCCTGCCCTGCTCAAGAAGGACCGCTTCGACCTCGTGCTGGAGAAGGCGACCGAGCTCGGCGCCGCCCGCATCGCCCCGGTCCTCACCCGCCGCTGCGTCGCCGACAAGCTCAACATGGAGCGCGCCCGCACGATCACCACCGAGGCGGCCGAACAATGCGCCCGCACCGCGCTCCCTGCCCTCGCCGCGCCGGTGAAACTCGATGCCTTGCTGGCGGACTGGCCCGAGGAGCGCGCACTGTTCTTCGCCGACGAGGAGGGCGGCGAGCCCGCCGCTGCCGCTTTCGCCGCCTGCAAGGGCGCACCTGCGGCGATCCTCACCGGCCCGGAAGGCGGCTTCGACGATGCCGAGCGCGCGACCATCCGTGCCCATCCCCGGGCACGCCCCATCAGCCTCGGCCCGCGCATCCTGAGGGGCGAGACCGCCGCGCTCGCCGCGCTCGCGGTGTGGATGGCACGGGCCGGCGACTGGTAACCTGCACCGCACCTCGTCCGAACCCCAAGAGCCCTGCACAAGTGCGAATTGCCCTTCCCACCGCCAGATCGGTTTTCTAAGGCCACCGACCAGAGAGGGCCTCTTTCGATGAGCACACGCGAAGCTTCCACTGCCGACGATCCGATCATCGAGAGCTTCGACCAGCTGGTCGCGCCGATGATCAAGGGCGAGAAGCCGCCCGCCGACTGGCGCATCGGCACCGAGCACGAGAAGCTCGTCTACAAGCGGTCCGATCACCGCGCGCCCTCCTATGACGAACCCTGCGGCATCCGCGATCTGCTGAAAGGGCTGGAAGGGTTCGGCTGGACGCCGGTCGAGGAAGGCGGGAACGTCATCGCGCTCAAGGGCGCGGACGGGGCGATCAGCCTCGAACCGGCGGGACAGCTCGAACTTTCGGGCGCGCCGCTGGAAAACCTCCACCAGACCTGCGCCGAAACCGGTCGACACCTCGAACAGGTCAAGGCCGTGGGCGAGACATGCGGCGTGGGCTACCTCGGGCTCGGGATGTGGCCCGACAAGCGCCGCGACGAACTGCCGATCATGCCCAAGGGCCGCTACGACATCATGCTCAGGCACATGCCGCGGGTGGGCAGCATGGGCCTCGACATGATGCTGCGGACCTGCACGATCCAGGTCAATCTCGACTATTCCTCAGAAGCCGACATGGTGAAGAAGTTCCGCGTCGGCCTCGCGCTGCAACCGCTGGCGACCGCGCTCTTCGCCAATTCGCCCTTTACCGAAGGCAAGCCCAACGGCTTCCTGTCCTATCGTTCGCACATCTGGTCGGACACCGATCCGGCGCGCACGGGGATGCTGCCTTTCGTCTTCGAGGAAGGCTTCGGCTATGGCCGCTGGGCCGAATACATGCTCGACGTGCCGATGTATTTCGTCTTCCGCGACGGGAAATATATCGACGCGGCAGGGCTTTCCTTCCGCGATTTCCTCGATGGAAAGCTTTCGGTCCTGCCCGGCGAACGCCCGACCCAGAGCGACTGGTGGGATCACCTCTCCACCGCCTTCCCCGAGGTGCGCCTCAAGAGCTTCCTCGAGATGCGCGGCGCCGATGGCGGACCGTGGAGCCGGATCTGCGCCCTGCCCGCCTTCTGGGTCGGCCTGCTCTACGACCAGACCGCGCTTGATGCGGCATGGGATCTCGTCAAGCACTGGAGCATGGAGGAACGCGAAGCGCTGCGAAGCGCCGCGCCGAAGCTGGCACTCGATGCGCCGGTGCCGGGTGGCGGCACCTTGCGCGATCTCGGGCGCGAGGCGCTGAAGATCGCGCACCGCGGGCTGGCGGCGCGTGCGCGGCTCAATTCGTCCGGCGATAACGAGACCGGCTTCCTCGACACGCTCGACGAGATCGTCGCGAGCGGCAAGGTCCCCGCACAGCGACTGCTCGACGCCTATCACGGGGAATGGAACGGCGACATCACCCGCGTCTACGAACAATCGTTCTGAGAAAGGGAGAATACCATGCTGATCGTGCTGGCAAAGGCCGAAGTGGGCGAAGGCGCAATGGAGGCCGCCAAGGCCGCGATCGCCGACATGGTGGCGGCCTCGAACGCCGAGGAAGGCTGCATCGCCTATGCCTTCACGCAGGACGTGCTGCAGCCGAACGTGCTCCACATCGTCGAGAAGTGGCGGGATGATGCCGCGCTCGCGGCGCATTTCGCCACGCCCCACATGGCCGCCTTCGGCGCAGCGATCGCCGGGCTCGATGTGAAGATCGTCGAGGCGCTCAAGTACCCGACCGACGACGGCACGCCGGTGATGTGAGCCGCTATTCGGCGGGGAAGGCTTCTCCTGCCGGATCGGCGGCGCGCGGCGCACCGGCAACAAGGCGCTTCAGCCGGGCGAGCGGCGCGGTGATGAGCCCGTGCCGCTCCATCCACGCGTGGTATTCGCGATATTTGGAATCCTCGGCCAGCAAGTGCGCCTCCTCGGTCCGCGCGCGCCAGTAGTAGATCGCGTTGACCGCGAGCAGGAACACGCTGTTGCGCACCGCGTCGGCCAGCGATCCGCTCACGACGAGGAAGGGCAGCACCGAGGCCCACCAGAACAGGTTCTTCGACAGGTAGGCCGGGTGGCGGGTGAAGCGGTAGGGTCCGTGGGTCAGCACGCCGCGATAGGTGAGATTCGAGAAGCGGATCCCGAAGGCGACCGTCGCCCAGGCGTAGATGCCGGTGAGCATCACCAGCACCCCGCCCCACGCCCACAACAGCGCCGGATGGCCTGCGAACCAGTGCGCCCAGCCCGCAGTGCCGACCTCGTAGCTCAGCACCTGATTGTCCGGGCCGATAAGGCCCCACACGAAGGGCGGATAGCACAGCAGCGCCGCCAGCCAGCCGGCGAGCAGCGGATTGCCCGAACGGATGTGCGAATCGAGCGGGCGCAGCGTCAGCAGGTAGCCGACGGTGCCGATCTGCACGTCGATGACGAACAGCAAGGTCACCAGCGTCGTGATAAAACCGACCGGATCGCCGATCAGCCGCGCCGGATCGGCCTCGACCACCTGCGCGAAGCCGGGCGGGAGGATCGAGATCATGAAGGCGCCGAAGAAGCCCTTGATCGCCCACGCGCGCCAGTGCCTCGCGATCTGCCCAGCCTCCCAGCCCTCGCGGCCGATCACCCCGAGGCCGAGCACGAAGGCGCCGAAATGCCAGGCGCCGTCGCGCGGTTCCTCCATGTGGCGGTCGAGCCAGATGACATAGGGGATCGAGAGCGCCACCAGCGGGATTGCCGCGGCGGTCAGCACCTCCATCGCGAAAAGATACGACCCGCTCCAGTACCACCGCGCGAGACCATAGAAGGCGGCCAGGATCGCCCAGGTCGCCCACAGGCCCGAAAGCTTGACGACCGTGAACGGCAGGCTTTGGGCGAGCGGGCGGCGCAGCGACCAGTCGAGCCCCGTCGAGGGGCGGCGGTGGACCTTGTCGACCAGAACCGACCACAGCGTCATCGGCAGCGCGGTGAACAGCATGGCCGCGAGCGCGGCATAGGGGCCGGACAGAACCCCGCGATCGGCCGCCAGCACTCCGGACAAGCCGAGTGCCTGGGAAATCGCGGGGAAGGCCCGGCAGAAGGCGATCCAGCCGAACAGGCCCGCGAGCCCGGCAAGCCCCACCCCCGCCGAGACGTCGCTGGGCGGCGGGCTCGGCGGCAGGGACGGCCTTGCGGCTGCATCGGGCGAACGGGACGCGCGCATCACGCCCTCGCGTTTAACGCGGAAGGGTTAACAGCCCCTCCCCGGCTCGGCGCGCCTCAGCGCCAGGCGTGAATCTTGCCGCTGTCGTCGAGGATGTAGAGATAGCCGTCGGCAACCACCGGCGCGAGGCTCACGGATTCGCCGAGGTCTGTGAAGAGCTGCGCCGAGCCTTCGCCCGCGCTCACCTTCCACACCTCGCCGCGCGAGCTCGCCACCCACAGCTGGCCGCCGGCGAGCACCGGGCCGGTCCAGAAGATCGGGCCCTTCTTGTCCTTTTCGTCCTTGTAGCGTTGCAGCTGGGTGATCCAGCGCACCCGGCCCGAGGAGCGGGCGATGGCGAGCAGGCGCGCATCGTCGGTGAGGGTGAAGATCCACTCCCCCGCGACCGCCGGGGTGGAGATGCCGGCGAGGTTCAATTCCCAGATGCGCTGGCCGGTGACCAGTTCGTAGGCGGCCATGCGCCCGCCCTGCCCGAGCGCATAGACGCGGCCCGAATCGATGATCGGATCGGCATCGATGTCGGTGATCGAGCCCACGGTGGTCGAGATGTTGGTGCGCGCCAACGCGTCCGACCACAGCGTGCGGCCGTTCTCGTAACGGTAGGCGGTGAGTTCCCCGCTCGAATAGCCGGCGATCACGGTGCCCTGCCCGGCGGCAGGCGCAGCGACGCCGAACACGCCCGACTGGGTGGCCGAACCGCTTTCGTCCCACACCAGCGATCCGTCCTCGGTCTTGAGCGCGATGATCTGGTTGTCCTGGGTCATCACGAAGATCTGCCCGAAGGCGATGGTGGGCGAGCCGCGCAGCGGGCCTGCGGGCGTCACCTTCCACAGAACCTCGCCGGTGTCCGCGTCGAGCGCGCTGACCTCGCCGACGCCGTTGGTGGCGTAAAGCCGGCCGTTGTCGTAGCTCACCCCGCCGCCGAAGGCCGAGGGGGCCTGGTCCTTGGTGAGATCGCGATCGGCATGGGTCCAAATCCGCGCGCCGGTCTTGCGGTCGAAGGCGTTGATGGTGCCGTCGGTGCCTTCGGCGAAGAGCTTGTCGCCGCCGATCACCGGGGCGGCGGCGAGCCGCTCGCGATTGCTCGAACCGGCGATCTGCGCGGTCCAGACGCGCGACGGGTTCTCGGCCAGCGCGAGGTGGCCATAGGACTTGCTCGCCGAGCCGCCGGCCTGCGCCCATTCGGCATTGGTTTGCGGCGGGGGCAGGACGACGCTGATCCCGGCAAGCGCCGGATCGACCTCGGCGCCGCTCTCGATCCGCGAGAGGATCGGCATCCGGTTGCCGACGGTGGGCGTGGTCTTGGGGCCGCTGCCGCCGAACAGGCCGCCCTTGCAGCCGGTCAGGGCCATCGCCATCATGGCCGCCATCAGGGCGGTCCGCGCATTGATCATTCGTGTCATGTCCGTCCGTTCAAACCTGTTCCTTACCGGGCGCCGCCAGCGCCGCCGCTCCCCCCGGGGGTGCGAACGCCCTCGGATTCGAGCAGCTTGTCGACATCGACGATCGCATCGACACCGAGCAGACCGGCCATCTGGCGCGCGCGCGAACGCAGGGCCTCGGGCTGGTCCTCGTCCTTGGCGATGGCCGCGAAGAGCTTGCCCGCCGCGGGCTTGTCGCCCGCTTCGAGGTGCGCCATCGCGACCAGTTCGCCCGCGCTGCCGAACCACGGGCTGTCGGGCTTCGCGAGCGGGCCGAGCCGGGCAATCACATCGGCGGGCTTCATCGTGTCGTAGCGCACCGCGACGTCCCGGATGCGGGCGAGATCGCGCAGCGCGGGCGGTGCTTCGGCATCCTCGGCCACCTCGCGATAGAGCCCGCTCGCCTTGTCGCTCTCGCCCTGCTCGAGTGCGGCGGCGGCCTGCAGCATCCGCGCCGCGGTGCGCGCGCCGGGCGAGGCATCGTCCGTCAGCGGAGCGACGGTCGCACTCGCCGACTTGAGGTCGCTCTGCGCGGCCTGGTCGAGCGCCGTGACGAGCGTTTCGGACTGCTTCTCGAGCCCGCTTTCCTGGTGATTGTGCCACAGCATCCAGCCGCCCAGACCCGCGATCAGCACGATGAACGCGGCGAGCACCTTCCCGCCGTGATTGCGCAGGAAACGCAGCGCATCATCCTGGCGCACCGCCTCGTCGATCTCGCGGATCAGGATCTCGTCCTCGGCCGGAGCGGCGGGAGTGGCGGACGGAGTGGTCGGAATGCGCGCCATTCGGCTCTCGAGTCCCTTGCAACGAATAAGGCCTGCAGGGCGCAGGCGGGTTGCCGCGCTCTTTAGGCAGGTGCGCCGCCTTCCGCAATGGGACGCGGGAGGCTTGTGCGGAGGCGCGATTGAACGCCCGATGAAGCGCGCCCGCTCAGAACGCCCGCCCGAGCGCGGCGGCATAGGCGTCGCGATAGGCCGCGACCATCTGCGCCGCGTCGAAATGCTGCCGCGCGCGCTCGCGGTTGGCCGTGCCGAGCCGCCTGCGCAGGTCCGCATCGCCTGCCAGTTCGGCGAGCATTGTGCCCAGCGCCGCGGCATCGCCGGGCACGCAGATGAAGGCGCGGTTTGGCTCGGACACCATCTGCCGGACGTCGCCCACGTCGGGGGCGGCGACGGGCAGCCCGGCAGCCATCGCCTCGACCACCGAAAGCGGGAACTGTTCGGATGCCGAGGACAGCGCGAAAATGTCGAACAGGCCGATGATCCGGGCCGGATCGGCGACGGCGCCGGGCAGGTGAACGCGGTGGCTCACCTCGAGCCACTCGGCAGCGGCGGCGATCGCGTCGCGCTCGGGACCCTCGCCGCAGATCACGAGGTGCCATGCCTCGGGCAGCCCCGCCATCGCCGCGACCAGCATCGGCAGGTTCTTGACCGGCCGTAGGCCCGCGAGCGTGCCGATCCAGCGTTCGCCCTTGCGCTTGATCAGCCGCAGCGCGCCCGGCCGCGGCGGGGCGGCGAAGGCGGCAGTGTCGATGCCGTTGGGGATGCGCAGCACCTTGTCGGGCGGCTGCGCCCAGGGGCCGGTGGCGATCGCCTCCAGCCCGGTCGAGGGCACGATTACCCGCGCCGCGCCTTTCAGCGCCGCGCGGCGATAGAGGTTTCGCCGGGTCTTGAGGCCGTGCGCCTCGTCCGCGTTGAAGCCGTCCTCGTGGTGAACGAGCGGCGGCAGGGAGAAGCTCCTGGCGAAGACGGTGTGCGCCATCGCCGCATCCATCGCGCCCCAGTTATAGGTGCAGATCAGGTCATAGGACTTCAGCGCCTCGGCCAGCGCCGCCAGCCGCCCCGGCGTGGGCAGGCCCTTGAGCGCGGGGAAATCCCCGGGAAAGCGCACCTTCACCGCCGGGTCGATCAGCGCGCGCGCAGCCATGGCATCCGGCTCGGCGGAGACCACGGTGTGCTCCATCGCGGCCCCGAAGGCGTTCATCAGGCGCACGCTGCGCACCTCCTTCCCCCCCGCGGAAAAGGTCGAGTGGCAGTGCAGCACTTTCAGCGCCGCGCCGCTGCGCTCGTTCATTCGACGCCGTCCAGCAGGGCGTGGATCGCGGCGCGCACCTCGGGCTCGTCGAGCGTCGGGGCATGGCCGACCCGCGGCACGGTGACGGTCCGCATCGCCGGGTTCCTGACCCCCATGCGCTTGACCGTCTCGGCGGTGAGCAGGTCCGACAATTCGCCACGCACCAGCAGCATCGGCACCCCCGCGAGCGCCTCGAAGGCGAGCCACAGGTTGGGCGGCGCGGCGTTGCCGGGTTTGCCGAAAGGCTCGGCGATGGCCATGTCGTAGTCGAAGGTGATGCGGCCGTTCTGGCTCACCACCATCGTCCGCTTGGCCATTTCGAGCCATTGGTCGAGATCGTAGTCGGGAAAGGCCGGGGCATGCACCGCCTCCAGCCCGCGCGCGGCATGAACCCAGGTGGGGTAGCTGCGCCCCTGTCCGACATAGGCCGAGATGCGCCCGAGCCCCACCGGTTCGACCTCGGGGCCGATGTCGTTCATCACCACCGCCGCCATGCGCCCGGGCCTCGCTTGCGCCATCAGCATCGTCATCAGCCCGCCCATCGAGGTGCCGATCGCACAGAAGCGGTCGATCCCCTCCTCCTCGAGCAGCTTTTCGACGTCCGCCACGTAGGTCGCAGGTGAATAGGTCTCCGAATTGGGTGCATAGGCGCTGAGGCCCCGGCCCCGCATCTCGGCGACGATCACCCGCCGCGTTGCGGAAAGATCCTCGGCGAGCCCTGCAAAGTCGCGGGCATTGCGGGTGAGGCCGTGCAGGCACAGCACCGGCAGCTTCTTCCCGCCCTCGGGGCCGGGATAGTTGCGGTAGTGCAGGGTGAGCCCGTCGCTGCTGGTCCAGTAGCGATCTTCGTATTGTGCAGCCATGAACGGCGATGTTCCCTCGATACGATCGGCGCCCGGCCGGCCGCGCCCGGGCGGCTTGCCTCGCGGCGCGCTTGCCCGCACTATCGCGGGATGAGCGATGCTGTGCAACACCCGACATCATCGGCCGTCTATCGGCCCGACCCGGCGATCCTCGCCATCGCCGAGTGGCTGGCGCGTCCGGTGGAGGCCGCGGACTTCCCCGAAACCCGCATCCGCTTCCGCAACGACCGCGCCGCGGCGAGTGTCGGGCTGGCGGGGCTCGACGATACCCAATGGGCCGAGCACTTCGGACGCTTCGCACCGCTTCCTGGCAACCTGCCCCGCCCTCTGGCGCTCGCCTATCACGGCCACCAATTCCGCGTGTACAATCCCGAGATCGGCGACGGGCGGGGGTTCCTGTTCGCGCAGCTGCGCGATGCCGAGGGACGGTTGCTCGACCTCGGCACCAAGGGTTCGGGCCAGACCCCCTACAGCCGCTCGGGCGACGGACGGCTCACGCTCAAGGGCGCGGTGCGCGAGGTCCTCGCCACCGAGATGCTCGAGGCGCTGGGGGTCGACACCTCGAAGACCTTCAGCGTGATCGAGACCGGCGAGCAATTGTGGCGCAGCGACGAACCTTCGCCGACCCGCTCCGCCGTGCTGGTGCGCCTGTCGCATTCGCATATCCGCATCGGCACCTTCCAGCGCCTGCTGGCGCTCGAGCAGGCCGACGAAATGGCCGCGCTGGTCGACTACTGCCTCGAACATTTCCCCGGCCCGCCCCCGCCCGCCGATGCGCCGGGACGCGACGAACCTGCGGTCCGGTTGATGCACCAGGTGGTCGAGCGCATGGCCGATCTGGCCGCCAGCTACATGGTCGCAGGCTTCGTCCACGGGGTGCTCAACACCGACAACATGAACATCACCGGCGAAAGCTTCGACTATGGCCCCTGGCGCTGGCTGCCGGCATGGGAGCCGGGCTTCACCGCCGCCTATTTCGACCATGCGGGCCTCTACGCCTTCGGTCGCCAGCCCGAGGCCTTGCACTGGAACTGCGGCCAGTTCGCGGTCGCGCTGCGCCTGCTCGCCGACAGCGCCCCGCTGATCGCCGCGCTCGAACGCTTCGGGCCGCTTTACATGGAGAATGTCGCACGGCGCTGGTGCTGGCGATTGGGCGTGCAATCGCAGGGGCTGGAAGCCGACACCCAACTGGTCGCCGGATGCGAGGCGCAGATGCGCGCCGGAAACGCCGCGCCCGACGCGTTCTTCTTCGCCCACCGGGGAGGGCGCGGGCTGCCCGAAGCGCTGCGCAGCTATACCGCCATCGAGGATACGCACCCCTACTGGACGGACGACGCGCCCCAGTCGCTGCTCATCGACGAGGTCGAGGCGATCTGGGCGGCGATCGACGAACGCGATGACTGGGAGCCGCTGCACGCCAAGGTCGCAGGGCTCAGGCGCATGGGCGCAGCGCACGGGCCGCCGCCCACCCCTGCCGGCCATGCAGCGGAGGATTGATCCCGCGGCTTGTGCCGTAATCGGCGTTCACCCTATCTTTTCACCTTTCAGCCCATTACCTCCCGCGCGTGAGGCTGCCCGGGCAAGCGGCGGGGCAAAGGAGGCGCAGTGACCGACAACATGCTCGTGTCCTACGAGCCGGCGAGCGGCGAGGAAATCTGGCGCGGCGCGCGCGGCGATGTCGATGCCGCGGTTGCCACCGCGCGCCGCGCTTGGAGCCCGTGGGCGGCGCTCCCGCTCACCACCCGCATCGAGACTCTGCGTGCGGTCGCCAACGAGGTGCGCCGCGAGACCGAACCGCTCGCCGAGCTGATCGCACGCGAGGTCGGCAAGCCGCTGTGGGAAGCCCGCAAGGAAGTCGATGCGGTGGTCGGCAAGGTCGACATCTCGGTGCAGGCCTATGCCGAGCGGACCGGCAAGAAGAAGTTCGATGCCGGGCTCAACGCCAGCGCCGCGGTGCGGCACAAGCCGCATGGGGTGATGGTGGTGCTCGGCCCGTTCAACTTTCCCACGCACCTGCCGAACGGGCACATCGTGCCGGCCCTCATCGCGGGCAATGCGGTGATATTCAAGCCATCGGAAAAGGCCCCCGCGGCGGGCGAGGCGCTGGTCGCCTGCTTTCACCGCGCCGGCGTGCCGGAGGAGGTGATCCAGCTCCTCGTCGGCGGGCCGGAGGAAGGCAAGGCGCTGGTCGCCCACCCCGGGGTCGACGGTGTGCTGTTCACCGGCTCGGCCGACACGGGGATCGCCATCAACCGCAAGCTCGCCGCCAATCCGGGCAAGATCGTCGCGCTCGAGATGGGCGGCAACAACCCGGTCGTGGTGATCGACACGCCGAAGATCGACGATGCCGCCGCGCTGGTCGTGCAGAGCGCCTTCGCGACCGCCGGACAGCGCTGCACCTGCGCGCGGCGGCTGATCGTCAAGGATTCGGTTTACGATGACCTCATGGCGGCGTTGATCCCCTTGACCCGCAAGCTGATGGCCGGCGATCCGCTCGGCGAGCCGCAGCCCTTCATGGGGCCGGTCATCGACAACGACACCGCCGACCGCCTCTCGGAAAGCTTTCTCACGCTGATCACCGCCGGCGGACGGCCGCTGCTGCACATGCGCCGCACCGTGCCCGACCTGCCCTTCCTCACGCCGGGCATCATCGACGTGACCGACATCACGGACCGACCCGACATCGAGCTGTTCGGACCGGTGCTGCAGGTGATCCGCGTCCCCGATCTGGACGCGGGCATCTCCGAGGCGAACAACACCCGCTTCGGCCTTGCCGCCTCGCTGATCGGAGGAACGCCCGAGGATTACGGGCGCTTCTGGGCCAATGTCCGAACCGGGATCATCAACTGGAACTCCCCCACCACCGGCGCCTCTTCGAAGGCGCCGTTCGGCGGCATCGGCCTGTCGGGCAACCACCGTCCGGCCGCCTATTACGCCGCCGATACCTGCGCCTACCCGGTCGCCAGCACCGAGCTGGACCAGCCGCGCGCGACCCTCGGTGTGGGCCTCAGGCCCTAGGACGCGCGGTAGAGGAGGTCGACCGCGGTCAGTCCGCTCGGCCCGCGCCGCGCCGCGACCACCAGCAGCCTGCCATCCGCGCCGCTTGCCGCTATCCCTTCTGCAAAGCGCGAGGGCAGCAGCCCTGCGCGCCCGGCGCGGGTGGCGTGATATTGCAGCACGTCCTCGGGCGCGGCGGCGGTGCGGTAGCGCACGATCCTCACATCGCAGGGTGCGCGGCGCGCCCCGCCCGCCTGCACCACCATGCCGTGCGGCATGATCGCGGCGGCCGGCGGCAGATCGGCGGCCCAGCCGAAACCCTCGTCGATCAGCGTCGCGCAGCGTTGGGGGGCGCCGAGCGCAGCGACGAGCGCCGCCGCATCGGCACCGGGCGGCGGCAGCGGCCCCTGCCCCGCCACAATCGCCGGCAGCGGAAGGATCGCCCCGCCCTCCAGCAACTCGAGCCGCCCCGCCTCGCGCGCCGCCTCGGCCTCTTCGGGCGTCGCGGGAAAAACCGGCAACGCGGCCTCGCCAGCAAAGCCCAGCAGCGCATTGGCCTGGTTGCGCAGCGCGAGGTCGGGATCGCTCATCAGCGGATCGTGCAGCGCACGCGCCAAGACCGGGTCGCGCGCCAGCACCTCGGCATCATCAGGCACAGCAGGGGCGGCCGAGCAAGCCGCCAGCGGCAGGAAAACAATCAGGGCACAGACGCGGCGCATTTCCCTCTCTTGCCTCACGAGGGTTAAGATCGGCTCTCGCGCGCAGGTGAAAGCGCCCCGGGCCATCACGACGGCCCGAGGCGCTCCCCGCGAACCCGAGGGCCCGCGCCGGCGACCGTTTGGTGGGAACGGCCGCAAGTTGATCGAGCGCCCGCGCGGAGCCACATTCGAAACGGCTTCGAGGGCGCTTTCATTCATCTATAGGCCAGTGAATCTGAACGAATTGGCAGCGCTGCCGAAAGCCGCGGTTCATGCGCCCACGGCAAGCCTGAGCGCTTGCACCGTGCCGCCGGCCCGCCTAACGGCAGCGCTCCATGAGCGCGCCGAACCCCTCCTCCGCCGCCCCCTCGGGCCTCCCCCAGGCAATCGGCGCCTATGTGATCTGGGGTTTCCTGCCGCTCTACCTGCTGCTGGTGAAGGCGGTGCCGCCCTTCGAGTTCGTCGGTTGGCGGATCATCTGGACCCTGCCGCTGTGTCTGGCGATCGTCGCCGTGCGCCGCCAGTTCCCGGAACTGCTGGCCGCGCTTAAGAGCCCGCGTGCGCTGCTCGCGCTGTTCGCGAGCTCACTGCTGATCGCGGTCAACTGGTTCGTCTACATCTGGGCGATCATGGCGGGCGAGGTCTACGCGACCAGCATCGGCTATTACCTCAACCCGCTCGTCAACGTGCTGCTGGGCACGCTGTTTCTCGGAGAGACGCTGTCTCGCCGCCAGTGGGTGGCGGTGGCGCTGGCGGGAAGCGCGGTCGCCCTGCTCGCCGCAGGGGCAATCACCAGCCTGTGGATCAGCCTCACACTGGCTTTCAGCTTCAGCCTTTACGGCCTTGTCCGCAAAACGGTTTCGGTGGGATCGCTGCCGGGCCTCACGATCGAGAGCGCGATCCTGCTACTGCCCGCCAGCGGCGTTGCGCTGTGGTATGCCGAAAGTCCGGCGGGGTCCGCGTTCGGCCACGATCCCTGGCTCAGCCTCGCGATCGTCTTTTCGGGGGTGGTCACCGCGGTGCCGCTGCTGCTGTTCGCGATCGCGGCACGGCGGATGAACTACTCGGCGCTCGGCTTCATCCAGTATCTTGCGCCGACCATCGTCTTTTTCCTCGGGCTGACGGTGTTCCACCAGCCGCTCGCCCCGGCCAAGTTCGCGAGCTTCGTGCTGATCTGGATCGCGGTCGGGATTTTCGTGTCCGACCTCCTCGCCCGGCGGCGCAAGGCGCGCGCGGCGTCCGCCGCCTAGCCGACGAAGCGCCAGCCGAGCGTCGTGCCCGCGTGGAACGGCACGATCGCCTCGCCCGTCACCGCCAGCACCGGCGGCACCGCCACCTCCGCGCGTTCGAGCGTCACCGTGTCCTCGTTGACCGGCAGCTTGTAGAAGGCCGGGCCGTGGAGCGAGGCGAAGCCTTCGAACCGGTCGAGCGCCCCTTCCTCGTCGAACACGGTCAGGTAGCTTTCGAGTGCATGGGGCGCCCCGAAAATGCCGGCGCAGCCGCAGGCGCTCTCCTTGTCCTTCTTGAGGTGCGGGGCGGAATCGGTGCCGAGAAAGAACTTCGGTGAACCACTGGTCGCCGCCTTGCGCAGCGCCAGCCGGTGGCTCTCGCGCTTGGCGACCGGCAGGCAGTAATTGTGCGGCTGGATGCCGCCCACCAGCATCGCGTTGCGGTTGATGTGGAGGTGCTGCGGCGTGATCGTCGCGCCGACCTGCGGCCCTGCCTCCAGCACGAAATCGACGGCATCGGAGGTGGTGATGTGTTCGAACACCACGCGCAGTTTAGGAAAACTCTCGACAATGCGGCGCAGGTGCCTGTCGATGAACTCTTTTTCCCTGTCGAACACGTCCACATGGTGGTCGGTCACCTCGCCGTGGATGCACAGCACGATGTCCTCGGCCTCCATCCGCGCGAGGACCGGATAGATCTTTTCGACATTGGAGACGCCAGCCGCCGAATTGGTCGTCGCATTGGCGGGATAGAGCTTGGCCGCGGTGAACACGCCCTCCGCCGCGCCCCGCGCGAGATCGTCGGCGTCGGTCGAATCGGTGAGATAGCAGGTCATCAGCGGCGTGAAGACGCCCCCCTCGGGCACGGCGGCGAGAATGCGCTCGCGGTAGGCGGCAGCGAGCGCGGCGGTGGTCACCGGCGGGGTGAGGTTGGGCATGACGATGGCCCGCGCGAATTGCCGCGCCGTGTAGGGCACGACCTCGCGCATCACATCGCCGTCGCGGAAATGCAGATGCCAGTCGTCGGGACGGCGGATGGTCAGGCGTTCGCTCATGGCTTCCCCTTAGCGAGGCCCATGCCTATCTGTCACGCATGGTTGCAACCCGATTGACCACTCGCGCCCTGATCCGCCTCTCCCCCCTCGACGCGGGCGAGAATGTCGCCGCCTTCCTGCAGGGTCTCGTCACCAATGACGTGAAAGGCCCGCTGCCCTGCTATGCCGCGCTCCTTTCGGCGCAGGGCAAGCACATGTTCGACTTTCTGGTGTGGGCCGACGGGGAGGACCTGCTGCTCGATTGCGAAGCCGAGCTTGCCGATGAGCTCGCCAAACGCCTGACGCTCTACCGCCTGCGCCGCAGGATCGCGATTGGCCGCGAGGACGGCCTTGCCGTCCATTGGAGCCGCGAGGGCCATCCCGGCGCCGTTCCGGACCCGCGGCTCGCCGCGCTGGGGTGGCGCTGGCTGGGCGCGCCGGAAGGCGGCACCGCCGACGCGGCGTGGCTGGCCCACCGCCTTGCGCTCGGCGTGCCGGAGGGACGCGGCGAGATGGGCGACATCCTGTGGCTGGAGACCAATGCTGTCGAACTGAACGGCGTCAGCTTCACCAAGGGCTGCTACGTCGGGCAGGAGAACACCGCGCGGATGAACTGGCGGCAGAAGGTCAACCGGCGGCTGGTGGTGGTGCCGCTCGCGGACTCGGAGGAGAAACGCCGCACCGCAGCCTATCCCCCACTCGGCCTCGCGGTCGATCACCTGCGCGTCGAGAATCTCGATGCCGCGACCCTGCCCGACTGGCAGCGGCCCGCGGTGCAGGAGCGCGAAACCTAACCCTTTTCGTGAAGCGCGAGGCTCGCTTCGAGCATCGCCGTCGCCCGGTCGCGCGCAGCGTCGCGCGGCAGGCCGAGCGACTTCGCCAGCGCCCCGCCGATCAGCGCATCGCCGAGCGCCATCAGCACCAGGCTCAGTGTGTCGCGGTGGATGGTCTGCGCGCCGGAGACATGGTCCGCCTCCCCGGGGGCCAGCTCGTCGACGAGCTCGTGGATCACCGCGATGATCGGATCGAGCGCGTCCTCGTTGCCGGTGAGCAGCATCCAGCTGGTGAGCGCACCGGCCCCCTCGCGATCGAAGGCGTCGAAGGCGAGATCGACCACCTCGCGCGGCTGGCCCAGCCCGGCGCGGCTGGCGCGGACCGCCTCGATGATCGTCTCGCAGACCGAGCGCGCAAGGTGTTCCGCGAGCGCCTTCTGGAGGCCCGAGGCCGAGCCGAAATGATGCAGCAGATTGGCATGGGTGCGCCCAATCCGCCCTGCGACCGCCTTGAGAGTGACCGATTGCGGCCCCGCCTCGATCAGCAGCGCACGCGCCGCGGCGAGCGCGGAGCTGCGCGATTCCTCCGGGGTCAACCTCTTGCGACTGGCCATAGGCGCCCGCGGTTAAACGCTTTTTCCCCACGCGACAAGGCGCGGGGCCACCCAGGTCAGGCGGCGCGCTGGTGCTCGCCGCCCTCGCCCGTCAGGATGCGCCGGTATTGCGCCGCTTGCACCGCGCTGCCGCGCCCGCAGGAGAAACGCTCCTCGACGCGGCCCGTGGGCTCGAAGCCGAGCTTCCTCAGCACTCGGCCCGACGCCGGGTTGTCGAGAAAGTGCGAGGCGACCAGTTCGCGGTGGCCGAGCGCGGCGGCGATTGCGCACACCGCCGCCCCGGCCTCCGTGGCGAGGCCCTGCCCCCAATAGGGACGCGCGATCCAATAGCCCAGTTCGGGAGCGCCCGTGCCGCCCTCCATCGGTCCGATCCCGATACAGCCGACCGCCTGCGCATCGCGCGCACGGGTGATCAGGAAACGCGGAAAGCGCGGTGCGACCGGCAGCGCGGCGAAGTCGCGCGCGTCGCTTTCGCGATAGGGCCACGGGGCGCTTGCGAGGTTCTTCACCACCCCCTCGTCGGCGATCCCCGCCAGCAGCGCCTGCCAGTCCTCGGGCCAGATCGGCCGGAGCAGCAATCTGTGACTGCGATGGAACACGGAAAAATCACTCCCTTCCTCGCCCTGCGCCGCCCCTAAGGCTGACGCATGACAATTTCATGGCCGCGAAACTTTGTGATTCCGCAGGTTTACGAGGGAGCGTGCAAAAAGGGAGACGGACTCCCTCGATCACTCGAGGACAGTCCCGTCTCCCTCTGAAGGCAGGTCTTGCACCTGCCGGGACCATCCTTGCGGACGATCCCTTCAGCGAATCGTCCGACTATTCGGCGGCTTCGGCCATCGCGTCTACCGACACGTATTTGCGGCCGAGCTTGCCCGAATGGAATCGCACCACGCCCGCGTCGAGCGCATAAAGGGTGTGATCCTTGCCCATCCCGACGTTCACGCCCGGATAGACCTTGGTGCCGCGCTGGCGAATGATGATGTTGCCGCCGATCACTTCCTGACCGCCGAACTTCTTCACGCCGAGACGACGACCGGCCGAATCGCGACCATTGCGCGACGAACCGCCTGCTTTCTTGTGTGCCATGGTTCCCGGGCCTCCTTATTCGGCGGTGGCGGCGGCTTCGGCCGGCGCTTCGCTCTTGGTCTTCTTGGCGGCGGCCTTCTTGGCAGCCGGCTTGCCTTCGCCCACGGCGGTGATGCGCAGCAGGGTCATCTGCTGGCGATGGCCGTTCTTGCGGCGATAGTTGTGGCGGCGACGCTTCTTGAAGACGATCACCTTCTCGCTCTTGGCCTGGGCGATGATCTCGGCCGAGACGGTCACCTTGGCGGCATCGGCGAGGCTGTCGCCCTCACCGGCCAGCAGGACATCGCCCAGCGTGATCGTGTCGCCGGCTTCGCCCGCGAGCTTTTCAACGGCAATCTTGTCTCCGGCGGCAACCCGATATTGCTTGCCGCCCGTGCGCACAACAGCGAACATGGCTTTATACTCTCGTGTCTAAGCTGTGTCCGGAGAGGCGCGGCGCACCGTTCCGACCGGACAGCAATGCGGAAGCGGCGCGAATGCCGCCTCCGGAAAGATGGGTGCCGTTAGGGGAAAGGCTGCGCCAAGTCAACGGTCGCCGCGCGCAAAAAACACGGCCCGCCAGCGCGTCACGCCGCTTTGCCTATCGCGCCCCGCGTGGTAACGGGATGCGGGGTCACTATGCTTGTGCGACGGAAATTTCTGCTCCTGCTTCCGCTGATGGCGGGCCTGTGCGCCTGCGCGGCAAGCGATGCGCGCTATCCCTCGCTGGCGATGCGCCCCTTCGAGACCGCGCCGCCCGGCACCGCGCCTACAGCACCGGCCGAACCGACTCGCCCGCTCGCCGACGCCGAGGCGCTGCGCCTGCTGGTGGCGAAGGCGCTCGAGGCCGACCACGCCTTCGCACGCCAGCGGGCGCTTGCGGTCCCGCTTGTGGCGGCTGCCGCGGGCCTGCCGGTGGAGAGCGATGCCCGTGCCGCCGCGCTGCTGGCAATGGCCGATCTCTCCGCCAAGCGCGGCGTAACCACCGCGGCACTGGCCGATCTCGACCGGCTGGTCGCGGAAAGCGCCGCGGTCTTCGCGCCGAAACAGGACATCGAGACCGCGCGCGGAACCGTCGCCGCGCTGGTCGATGGGCAGGACGCGGCAATGGCGCGCCTGTGGAAGGACATGGGACAATGAACCTCGCCTGCAGCACCTGTCCGGTCAAGGACACCGCCGCCTGCGCGGTGCTCACGCCCGAGGAACGCGACGCGATGGCCGCCGCCGGGCGCACGCGCACGCTGAAGCGCGGCGAGATGCTGTTCGCCGCGGGCGACGAGGACGCAGCCTGCGCCACGCTGCTCACCGGCGCGCTCAAGGTCTCGGCGATCGACGTCGACGGCAACGAGCAGATCCTCGCGCTGGTCCACCCGGCGGGCTTCATCGGTGAGCTGTTCGCGCCCTTCGCCCATCACGACGTGGTGGCGCTGACCGACAGCCGGCTGTGCACCTTCGCCAAGGCCGACATCGAGCGGGCGATCGAGGATTACCCCGCCCTCGCCCGCGCGCTGTTGCGCCGCAGCCAGGCCGATTTGCTGGCGACCCGCACCCTGCTCGAACTGACCGGCCACGCCAGTGCAGAGGCCCGTCTCGCCGCGCTGCTGCACGATTTCGCCGCCGCGGCGAGCGATTCCTCCTGCCACCTCGCCCAGCGCTTCGATCTGCCACTGACCCGCGGCGAGATCGCCAACATGCTCGGCCTCACAATCGAGACGGTCAGCCGCAAGCTCGGCGAACTCGAGGACACCGGCGCGATCCGGCGCGACGGCAAGCGCGGAATCATCATCCGCGATCCCGAACTGCTGCACGACATTTCCGGCAGGTAGCAGAACGGAGCGGCGGCCGAGGGAGAGGGGCCGCCGCTCCGCGGGGAGCGTGTCGATAGGGCGCCTGCGCTCAGGCGACGATCGCGGCGATCACCGCCACGGCGATTCCCCAGCACACCAGCAGCACCGGCAGGATCAGCACCTGCACGGTCGCATCGCGCGGGGCGAGGCGGCCGGTGTGGGTCATCACGCCGCGGATTTCGAACTCGCCGAGCGTCTGGGCTTGCGAGGTGTTGCCTGCGAGCCGGGTCCACACCGCCGGCACCCCGAAGGCGGCGACGATGAACAGCGCGAAGATCACCATCGGGATCAGCAGCACCGGGTTGGCGAAGGCGGTGCCGACGATCGCCAGAAAGGCGAGATAGCAGCCGATCGTGGCGGCATAGAGCGGCGTCGGCAGGCCGAAATTGCGATCGATCTCGACCTGGTGGCGCACCGGCGCGGCGACCGGCGCTTCGACGATGCGCGCGTCGCCGCGGGCAATGCGTTCGTGGACGATGTGGCTCATGGGTGATCCTCCTTGATGTTGGAAAGAGGATTATCCGCGCCCGCGCCCCGGTGCTTTGACGGGGATCAAATGCGCCCTACCAGCGGGCGAGATCGGCGTGATCCTGCTCACGCGGCTCGATCCAGTGCCATTGCCCGGCGCGCTTCTCGCGTTTCCAGAACCACGCGGCGCTTTTGAGGTGGTCCATGCAGAAATCGACTGCGCCCAACGCATCGCGGCGGTGGAGCGCGGCAGCCGAGACGCAGACGATCGGCTCGCCCGGACGCATCACCCCGACGCGGTGGACCATCAGAAGGCCGATCAGGTCGAAGCGTCCAAAGGCGCGATCGGCCAGTTCATGCATTCCCGGGAGGGTCAGCGGTTCGTAATGGGTCAGCTCGAGCGCCTCAACCCCGCCGGTCAGCCGCACCTTGCCCACGAAGCTGGCGATTCCGCCGATATCGGGCGAGGCCATGGCCAAGGCGTCGATCGCGGCATTGGGATCGAAGGGCGCATCAAGCAGGCGGATGTCGCGCATGGCGTCAGCCCCCGGAGACAGGCGGGAGCAGCGCGATCTCGTCGCCGTCGCGCGCGACAAGCCCTTCGCGGTCACTCAGCACCTGACCATTGAGCGCGACCTTTACACGCTCGTCACGCACAGCATCAGCAAGCCCCTCGCGGACATGATCGTCCAGCAAGGCAAGAATGTCCGGCCAATCGAGATCGCCCGAACTCGAGACGAACTGGCTTTCCGATTTGCCAGCTACGTCGGCAAGCTTTCCGAGATAGACGATACGGATCATACTTCGCCAATCTCGTCATTGCGAGGAGCCGAAGGCGACGCGGCAATCCATGACCTGCCCAAGCGCCCGGACGCGACATCCAGCCCATGCATTGCTTCGCTACGCTCGCAATGACGAGGCATGGGCCTAGCCCCCCGTCATCGACATGTGCCGCGCCAGCGCCGGAGCCGCGCCGCGGGCGTCCATGCGGAAGTGGTGCTTCTCGGGCTTGATCCTGAGCGCCTCGTCGAGCGCGGCGGCGAGGTTCGCCTCGGGCGCGTCCGAGCGCAGCGCCGCGCGCAGGTCGACCCGCTCACCCCCGCCGAGGCAGGGATAGAGCTGGCCCGTGGCCGTCACCCTGAGCCGGTTGCATCCGGCGCAGAAATTGTTGGTGTGCGGGGTGATGAAGCCCAGTCGCCCACCGGTTTCGGCAATGTCGACATAGCGCGACGGGCCGCCGGTGGCGTAATTGCTCTCGGTCAGCGTCCAGCGTTGCTCGAGCCGCTGCCGCACGGCGTCGAGCGGGAGATACTGGTCGAGCCGTTCCTCCTCGACATCGCCCAGCGGCATGACCTCGATCAGCGTGACGTCGTGGCCCTGCCCATGCCCCCAGGCGACGAGATCGGGCAGTTCCTCCTCGTTCACGCCCTTCAAGGCCACGGCGTTGAGCTTCACCTTGAGCCCCGCCGCCTTGGCCGCTGCAATCCCTTCGAGCACTTGGCCCAGGCTGTCGCGGCGGGTCAGCGCGGCGAATTTCGCGCGGTCGAGCGTGTCGAGCGAGACATTGACCCGCCGCACGCCCGCCTTCGCCAGCGCCTCGGCATGGCTCGCCAGCTGCGTGCCGTTGGTGGTCAGCGTCAGTTCGGCCAGATCGTGCCCGAGCCTGCGCCCCAGCGCCGTGAACAGGTCGATGATGTCGCGCCGCACCAGCGGCTCGCCCCCGGTTATGCGGATCTTGGTGACCCCGCGGGCGATGAAGCCGGTGGCGAGGTCATAGAGCTCCTCGAGCGTGAGCACGTCCTTCTTGGGGAGGAAGGTCATCCGCTCGGGCATGCAATAGGAGCACCTCAGGTCGCAGCGGTCTGTGACCGACAGGCGCAGATAGGTGATGCGGCGCTGGAAGGCGTCGACCAGCGGCGGCTGGGCCTCGACCGGATCGCGCAGCAGGATCAGGTCGGGCTTGCGGGGAGCAGGCGTCGGCACGTTGTCATTCATGACACGGGAGATACTGACCTGTCACCCCCGGCGCATCTGCCAAAAAGCGCAGCACCGCATCGCGCGCCTCGCCCGGCGCTCCCGCCACGACATTGGCCCGTCGCGGCGCTGCCTCGCGCGCCAGGTCGCGGGCGAGCGCCAGCCGCCAATCGCGGTGCGCGTGATCGGCAGGCGGCAGCACAATCGCGAGCGCGCTGCAATCCGGATCGGCGAGCATCGCGCGCGCCGCCTCGAGGTGGAAGGCCATGAAGGCGGTGCTCGCATCGAGCGCGCCTTCGGGCAGCAGACCGACCTCGATCACGCGCTGCATCACGCGGCCCCGTGGTCCGCCGGCCGCTCGCGATGCAAGGTGATGCCGATCTGCTCGCTGCCTTCCGCGATGGCGAGCTTGACGATCTTGACCGTCACCGCCTCGACCCTCGCGTCCTGCACGAACAACGTCTGGCAAATGTGGTCCGCGACCGCCTCGATCAGCTTGAAATGAACGCCCGCCGGCAGGCCCTCGGAGGCGGCGAATTTCAGGTCCATGTAGTTCTTCGACGCATCGAGCGGCGTTTCGGGATCGTATCGCTCGGCCACCGCATAGCGCGCCGCGACCGAGATGCGCAGCGGCTGGGGCTTGCCAGTCTCTTCCGAATAGATGCCGGTCAGGACATCGACGACGAGATCGTTGACTTCGAGGGTGAGCGAATCGGTCATGGGCGGGGCCCTTACCCCGAATTCGACCAGCGCGCGAAGATTGCCGTCGGCAGCAGCCTGCCGTCCCCCGGTTCATCGGCCCCTTCCTCGCGAACCGCGAGGTCGCCGTGTTCGATTATGCCGGGCAGGTGTGCGAGCGCCTCGGCCAGCAGCCCGGCGATGGCGAGGCTGCTCATCCGCACGGCATAGACGGTGAGGAACAGGAAACGGCTGTTCTGGTCGAGCAGCTTCGCGCAATCGCCGACGAGCCCCGGCAGATGCTCCTCGAGCCGCCACACCTCGCCGTCCGGCCCGCGCCCGAACTTGGGCGGATCGAGGATGATCCCGTCATAGCGCCGCCCCCGCCGAACCTCGCGCGCGGCGAATTTCGCCGCATCGTCGGTCAGCCAGCGGATCGGGCGGTCCTCCATCCCCGACAGGACCGCGTTCTCGCGCGCCTGTGCGACGGACTTCTTCGAGGCATCGACATGGGCGACTCTGCCGTGACGCGAAAGGGCGAGCGTGCCGAGGCCGGTATAGCCGAACAGGTTGAGCGTCTCGGCCTCGCTCATTCCGTCAAGCTGCGCGCGCATCCACTCCCACACGGGGGCCATGTCGGGGAAGAATTGCAGGTGGCGGAAGGGGGTGGGCCGCGCGGTGAAGCGGACATCGTCCCAGCCCAGCTCCCAGCCTGCGTCGGGCAGCGCCTCATCGAAGTGCCAGCGCCCGCCCCCGTCCTCGTCCGAGCCGGGGATGAACTCGCCCGCCGCGGGCCAATCGGCCAAGCGGGGCTGCCACAGCGCCTGGGGTTCGGGCCGGATGAAGCTGTAGGGGCCGAAGGCCTCCCACTTGCGCCCCGCCCCGCTGTCGAGCAGGCGGTAGGAATCCCACCCGGCGCACGCCATCACCAGCGGCTGCTGGACGAGCTGCGCCATCAGGCCTGTCCGGCGTGGCCGAGCACGAAATCGCGGGTCGCGGCGTAGTCGCCCGCGAGCTCGACATAGCTTTCCTCGCGCCCGAACAGGTCGCCGACGCGCGCCGGGAGCGAGGGCCGCACGCCGATCGCGCGCTCGACCGCGTCGGGGAACTTCGCCGGGTGCGCGGTGGCGAGCGTGACCACCGGGACATCCGCGGCAATCCCGTCCGCCAGCGCCTGCGCCGCAGCGAGCCCGACGGCGGTGTGCGGATCGATGATCTGCTTGGCGCGCTGATAGGCGTGTTGCAGCGCCCGCGCGGTGGCGACCTGATCGGCGGAATGGCTCGCGAACAGCGCCGCCGCCCCGGTCGCCTGCGCATTGGTGAGCTGCATTGCCCTCGACGCCTCGAAGCCGCGCATCTGTTCGGCCAGCGCCGCCCCGTCGCGCCCGCCGCAGTCGAACAGCAGGCGCTCGAAGTTCGAGGAGACCTGTATATCCATCGATGGCGTGATGGTCGGCGTCACCCCGCCGGCGGAATAGTCGCCGCTGGTGAGCGCGCGGTGGAGAATGTCGTTGACGTTGGTGGCGACGATCAGCCGTTCGATCGGCAGTCCCATCTTCGCCGCGACGTAGCCGGCGAAGACGTCGCCGAAATTGCCGGTTGGCACCGCGTAGGCGACGGTGCGGTCAGGCCCGCCGAACTGGAGCGCGCTGGCGAAGTAATAGACCACCTGCGCCATCAGCCGCGCCCAGTTGATCGAATTGACCGCGCCGAGGTCGAGCACGCTCGTCACCTCCGGATCGGTGAACATCCGCTTCACATGCGCCTGCGCGTCGTCGAAGCTGCCCTCGATCGCGAGGTTGTGGACGTTGGGCGCACGCACCGTGGTCATCTGGCGGCGCTGCACGTCGCTCACCCGGCCCTTGGGGTGGAGCATGAAGATCTCGCTGCGCTTGCGCCCCGCGACGGCGTGGATCGCCGCCGAGCCGGTGTCGCCGCTGGTCGCCCCGACGATGGTGAGGCGCTGGTCGCGGCGCTCGAGGAAGGTCTCGAACAACCGCCCGAGCAGTTGCAGGGCGATGTCCTTGAAGGCGAGCGTCGGCCCGTGGAACAGTTCGAGCAGCCAGTTGCGCTCGTCGAGCTGCACCAGAGGGGTGACCGCGGCATGGTGGAACGCCTCGCCATAGACCTCGCGGCAGATCGCGGTCAGTTCGTCCTCGGTCAGGCTGTCGCCGATGAAGGGGCGCATCACCGTGACCGCGATTTCCCAGTAGGGCCGCCCGCGCATCGCGCGGATTTCCGCCGCGCTGAAACGTGGCCACTCGGCGGGGACATAGAGCCCCCCGTCGCTGGCGAGCCCCGCCAGCGTCACCCCTTCGAAATCGAGCGCCGGAGCGCTCCCCCTGGTCGAGACGTATTGCATGGGCGCGCGGGTTAGCGCCCCCGGCGACGCAATGCCAGCACGTAGATGACCACCGCGGTGGCGGCAAAGAAGAACCACTGCACCGCGTAGGCGAGGTGGTTGTTGGGGAGGTCGCCCGGGTCGGGCGGTGCGAGCGGCGCAAGTCCTGCCTGCGGAGTCTCGGCGACGAGCCTCACGCCGTCGCCGTAAGTCGCGATGCGCCCCGTCACCGGTCCGCCCGCCCATGGCGGGGATTGCGGCGAACGCGACCAGCCGATGGTGACGTCTGCGACCCCGCCTTCCGGACGGCTGCAACGGGCGATATGCACCCAGCCCGACTCTCCGCTCGCCGACTTGCCGGAGATCGGATCCATGCCGCGCACCGCCGTGCAATCGACACGGGTGCGGCGGAACAGGGCGCGATCGTAATCCGCAGGGCTCGGCCATGCGATCACCGCATCGTCGCGCAGCGCTGCCTCGTAGCGCGCAATCAGCGCCTCCTTCTCCTCTTTGCGCTGGAGCTGCCAGATGCCGAGGCCGATCATCGTCAGGCAGGCGGCGAACACCACGATGGTCGAGACGATAGGAATGCGGCGGGTCATCGCGGGCGTTCCTCGTAAGAATGGTAGACCCACAGGGTCTTGTAGAACCGCAGGACGAAGAGAACGCTGCCCGCCGTGACCGGCAGCCAGAACAGCAGCGTGGCCCACAGCGGCGGGCGCAGCCATTCGTCAACGGCGAGCGCGGCGAGGATGAGCGCGAGCGCCAGCAGCATCGTCAGCACGCCGACGAAGCGCCCGCCGCGCTCCAACGCGAGCAAATCGAGCCCGCAGGCCGAGCATTCATCCGCCAAGCCGGCTGGCTGGGCGAACAGCGTCTTTGCGCCGCAGCGTGGGCATGAACCGGAAAGGGCAGCCGAGACGATGCCCGGCTGCCCCCCTTTTTGCTTCGGACTTTCGCCCGGCATCATCAGTGGTATTCGGCGCCCCAGCCGCCCCACACGTAAATGGCGACGAACAGGAACAGCCACACCACGTCGACGAAGTGCCAGTACCACGCCGCCGCTTCGAAGCCGAAGTGCTGGCGCGGGGTGAAGTGGCCGAGATAGCTGCGATAAAGGCCGACCGCGAGGAAGATCGTGCCGATGATCACGTGGAAGCCGTGGAAACCGGTCGCCATGTAGAAGGCGCTGGCATAGGAATTGCCGCCGAAGCCGAAGGGCGCCGCCGAATATTCGTAGGCCTGGATCGAGCTGAACAGCAGGCCGAGCGCGATGGTCGCCCACAGGCCCTGCTTGAGGCCCTGCCGGTCGCCGTGGATCAGCGAGTGGTGCGCCCAGGTCACCGTGGTGCCCGAGCACAGCAGGATCAGCGTGTTGAGCAGCGGCAGCGCGAAGGGATCGAGCACCTTCATCCCCTCGGGGACGAACTGCGCGACCGCGCCGGCCTGGCCGAACAGGCTCGTGGTCGCCCCGGTCGCCTCGTCGAAGCTGAGCGGGGTCGGGAACAGCGCGAAATCGAAGAAGCTCCAGAACCACCCGACGAAGAACATCACTTCGGACGCGATGAACAGGATCATGCCGTAGCGCATGTGGAGCTGCACCACCGGGGTGTGATCGCCGCGCTGGGCCTCGATCACGATGTTGCGGAACCACATGAAGAACGTCGCGATCAGCCCCATGATGCCGAGGCCGAGCACGATCGGCCAGAAGCCGAACTGCGCCGGCTCCGTCTCGGTCGCCGGGGTGTGGTGCATGAAGAACACCATGCCCGTGGTGAAGGTCAGCGCCGAGATCGAGCCGACCAGCGGCCAGATGTCGGGTTCGAGAATGTGGTAATCGTGGTTTGCAGTGCCAGCCATGTGGTCGTTCCCGTCCCTGGGGTTGCTTTGGTGGTTCGGTATCAGCCTGCGGACGCCGGTTGTACCGGGTCCGCAGCGCGGTGGAAAGTGTAGCTCAAGGTGATCTGCTCGACCCCGTCCATGTTCGGATCGTTCAGCATCGCCGGATCGACATAGAAGAGCACCGGCATGGTCACTTCCTGCCCCGGCGCGAGGGTCTGCGAGGTGAAGCAGAAACACTGGATCTTGTTGAAATACTGCCCCGCCTGCTCCGGCTCGACGTTGAAGGTGGCGGTTCCGGTGATGGCCTTGCCGCTGTTGTTGCGCGCCACGAAGGTGGCAAGGTCCCTCTGACCGATGGTGACGGTCTCGGTCGGCTTGCTCGGCCGGAAGGTCCAGGGCATGTCCGCCGCGGTCGAGGCGTCGAAGCGGATCGAGATCTGCTGGCCGGAAGCCTCCGCCGCGGCGCGCGCCGCCTCGCTCTCGCTCGCCACGCGGGTCGTCCCGCCGAAGCCGGTCACCTGACAGAACATCCGGTAAAGCGGCACCGCGGCGAAGCCCATGCCGAGCATCGCCACCGCCCCGACGAGCGCCATCAGGCCGGTGCGCAGATTGCGGCGCCCGGTCCCGGGATCGTGCTCATGGGGGACGGTGCGGCTGGACATGGCTCAGTCTCCCATCCGCACGATCGTGATCGCGTAGAACAGCAGCACGAAGAACAGCAGCGTGCCGGCGACCACCAGGTTGCGGCTGCGGCGACGCCGCTTGAACTCGGCCTCTTCCTCAGGGGTCATGCGAGCCACCCCTGATAGTCGGCCACCCGGTCCGCGACGAGCGCGGCGAACAGCGCGAAAAGATAGTAGATCGAGAACTTGAAGAGCCGCTTTTCGGGGAGCATCTTGTCCTCGGCCGAGCGCATCCGCGCACCGACCGGCCAGGCGAGCCACGCGAACAGCGCCGACAGGGTCACGGCGGTCATCCCGTAGAGCCAGCTCGTCCCGCCGATATACCACGGCGCGATCGCGATCGGCGCGAGCAGCACCGTGTACCACCAGATCTGGCGACGGGTCGCCTTTTCGCCCGCAACCACCGGCATCATCGGAATGCCGACCTTGGCGTAGTCAGATTGCACGAACAGCGCGAGCGCCCAGAAGTGCGGCGGGGTCCAGAAGAAGATGATCGCGAACAGCAGCAGCGGCATGGCGGTGAGGTCGCCGGTCACCGCGACCCAGCCGATCAGCGGCGGAAAGGCCCCGGCCCCGCCGCCGATGACGATGTTTTGCGGGGTGCGCGGCTTCAGCCACATGGTGTAGATGACAGCGTAGTAGACAATCGCCACCAGAAGCAGCGCCGCTGCCAGCCAGCCCACGCCCACGCCCATCAGCGCCACCGAGACGGCCGACAGGAAGATCCCGAAGTCGCGCGCGTCCTCGCGCCGCATCCGTCCGCCGGGCAGCGGCCGGTTCATGGTGCGCTTCATGCCCTTGTCGAGATCGGCTTCCCACCAGTGGTTCAAGGCCGCCGACCCGCCCGCCCCCATCGCGATGGCGAGAATCGCCGTGAAACCGAGCACCGGGTGGATGGTGCCGGGCGCGGCGAGCACGCCGCAGATCGCGGTGAAGATCACCAGCGTCATCACGCGCGGCTTGGTCAGCGCGAGGAAATCGCGCCATTCCGTCGGCAGCGCGGCGGCTGTGGTCTGGGGTGCGGTGCTTGCCATCGTCTCTTGTGTCTCAATCGGCGAAGAGCGCAGCCCCGTGGCCGCGCCCTCCCCCTTCTTGTCGTTCCGGCGGCTGCGGCGGGAGCCCCCTCGCCCCGCCGCGGGCCGCGATCAGGCCGTCACCGGACGGTGATCGTGGTAGTCGTTCGCGTCGGTGATCACCGGCAGGGTTTCGAACTGGTGATAGGGCGGCGGGCTCGGCAGGGTCCATTCGAGCGTCGTCGCGCCTTCGCCCCACGGATTGGCGGGGGCCTTCTTGCCCGCGGCCAGCGCGTAGAGGATGTTCACGAAGAAGAACAGCATCGAGCCGGCCATGATGTAATAGCCGTAGGTGCTGACCTGGTGCCAGAAGTGGAACGCCTCGGCATAGTCCGGATAGCGGCGCGGCATGCCCTGCATCCCGAGGAAGTGCTGCGGGAAGAAGATCACGTTCACGCCGATGAAGAAGGTCCAGAAGTGGAGGTGCGAAAGCAGCTCGGAGTGCATCCGCCCGCTCATCTTCGGGAACCAGTAGTAGAAACCGGCGAACATCGAGAACACCGCGCCCATCGACAGCACGTAGTGGAAGTGAGCAACCACGTAGTAGGTGTCGTGCAGGTTGTCGTCGATCCCGCCGTTGGCCAGCACCACGCCGGTCACCCCGCCAACGGTGAACAGGAAGATGAAGCCCAGCGACCAGACCATCGGCGACTTGAACTCGAGGCTGCCGCCCCACATCGTCGCGATCCAGCTGAAGATCTTCACGCCGGTCGGCACCGCGATCACCATGGTCGCCGCGGTGAAGTACATCTTCGTGTTCACGTCGAGGCCGGTGGTGTACATGTGGTGCGCCCACACGATGAACCCGACCACGCCGATCGCCACCATGGCGTAGGCCATGCCGAGGTAGCCGAACACCGGCTTGCGGCTGAAGGTCGCGACGATCTGCGAGATCATGCCGAAGCCCGGCAGGATCATGATGTAGACTTCCGGGTGCCCGAAGAACCAGAACAGGTGCTGGTAGAGCACCGGATCGCCGCCGCCGGCCGGGTTGAAGAAGGTCGTGCCGAAATTGCGGTCGGTCAGCAGCATGGTGATCGCAGCGGCGAGCACCGGGAGCGCCAGCAGCAGCAGGAAGGCGGGGACCGGCACCGACCACACGAACAGCGGCATCTTGTGCAGGGTCATGCCCGGCGCGCGCATGTTGAAGATGGTGGTGATGAAGTTGGTCGCACCCAGGATCGAGCCGGCACCCGCAAGGTGCAGCGAGAAGATCGCGAAGTCGACCGCAGGGCCGACCGAACCGCTGGTCGAGAGCGGGGCATAGACCGTCCAGCCGGTGCCCGCACCGGGGTCAGAGCCGCCGGGAACGAACATCGAGAACAGCAGGCTGAAGAAGCCCGCCACGGTCAGCCAGAAGCTGACATTGTTCATGCGCGGGAAGGCCATGTCCGGCGCGCCGATCATCAGCGGCACGAACCAGTTGCCGAAGCCGCCGATCATCGCCGGCATGACCATGAAGAACACCATGATGAGGCCGTGCGCGGTGATGAACACGTTCCACATGTGGAGCGCGGTGTTGAGATCGTTGCCGCCGCCCATGAACTGCGCCCACCAGGTCAGGTACTGGATACCCGGCTCGGCCAGCTCGACACGCATGATGCCCGAGATGGCACCCCCGACGATCCCCGCGATGATCGCGAAGATCAGGTACATCGTGCCGATGTCCTTGTGGTTGGTCGACATGAACCAGCGGGCGAAGAAGCCCGGCTTGTGGTCCGCATGATCATGCGCGTCGTGGCCGTGGTCGCTATGGACGTCGAAGCCTTCTGCGGTGGTTGCCATTGTCAGCTACTCTCTGCGTGTAATCTTTACGTCGGGTCTCAGCGGGCGGTCAGCAGCGCGACCTGCTCGGGCGCGGCGTCGGCCGCCGGAGCGGGCGCCTCGGCCTCGCCCGGCATGGTGCCGCCCTGCTCCTTGACCCACTCGGCGAACTGCGCGGGCGGAAGCGCCTCGACCACGATCGGCATGTAGGCGTGGCGCGCACCGCACAGCTCGGAGCACTGGCCGTAGTACACGCCCGGCTCCTTGATGGTCAGCTGCTTCTCGTTGAGACGGCCCGGAACGGCGTCCATCTTGAACCACAGCGAAGGCACCGCGAAGGCGTGGATCACGTCGGTCGCAGTGGTCTGGATGCGCAGCGGCACGCCCGCGGGCACCACCATGCGGTTGTCGACCGCGAGCTGCGCCGGCTCTCCGCGCTTCAGCGCCTCGTCGTGGTCGAGCATGTTCGAGACCACTTCGATCTCGCCGTTGTCGGGATAGGTGTAGCTCCAGTACCACTGGTAGCCGGTCGCCTTGATGGTCACCGCGTCGGCGGGCGCGGTCTCATACTGACGCGCCAGCAGCGTGATGGAGGGCACCGCGATCACCACCAGCACGATCACCGGAACGATCGTCCACACCACTTCGATCATGGTGTTGTGCGTCGTCTTCGAAGCGACCGGGTTGGCGCGGCGGTTGAAGCGCACCACCACGAACAGCAGCAGGCCGAGCACCAGCAGGCTGATGGCGGTGATCACCGGCAGCAGGATCGAATCGTGCATCCAGCGGGCATAGTCGCCGATGTTCGAATACTGGTCCTGGAAGCCCAGGCTCTTGACCGGATCGTCCTCGAAGGAGGTCGGCATGCCCTTGCCCTTCGTCGGGGCCATCGGGGTGTAGGCCGCCTCGCCCTGGGTGTCGGTGGCCGCAGCCTCGGCCGGGGTCAGGTTGCCCGGAAGCGCCTCGGCGCCCGGTGCGGTCTGCGCGCCGTCGACAGCGCCGGCCTGCGTGGCGGTGGTCGCCGGAGCGGCGGCGTCCTGTGCCGCAGCGCCCACCGGCGCGACGATCGCAGCCAGCGCAGCGAGCGCCCCAAGGGAAGCCAATTTCATACGGGTATGCATCTGACCCATCTTCATGTGTCCAAGTTGCTTCGAAATGTCGTTTCGAATTCTGATCCCACGCCGCGCGGCGACCCTCCGCCACACGGCATCAACCGGCAACAGGGCCGATGTCACCATGGCCCTTAGCCGCGCTTGCCGAGGGCCTCAAGCGCTTCTAGGGAGAAAATTATGCAAGCCGCGATGTTCGCCGCGCAAGTCGGCGCTTTCCCTGATGATTTCGACGGAGTTCGGGCATGACCGAAGACGAGGTGCTGGCCGAATTCCGCAGCAGCGGTGCGCTGCTCGAGGGGCATTTCAAGCTCTCCTCGGGCCGCCACAGCGGGCATTACCTGCAATGCGCAAGGGTGCTGATGAACCCCGCGCGCGCCGCCCGGCTGGCCGAGGCGGTGGTCGCCGGCATTCCCCCCGCGGTGCGCGAACAGGTCGACGTCGTGGTCTCCCCGGCGATGGGCGGGATCATCATCGGCCACGAGGTCGGACGAGCCCTGGGCAAGGACGCGCTGTTCCTCGAACGGCCCGAAGGCACCTTCCACCTGCGCCGCGGCTTCGCGCTCGAGCCGGGCGCAAAGGTGCTGATGGTCGAGGACGTCGTGACCACCGGCCTCTCCAGCCGCGAGGCCATCGCCGCCGTCGCGCGCGAGGGGGCTGAGGTGATCGCCGAATGCGCGATCATCGACCGTTCCTGCGGTTCGGTCGATTTGGGCGTGCCCTTCTACCCGCTGCTCGCCATCGACTTTCCCACCTATGACGAAAACGACATCCCCGAAGCCCTCGCCCGCGTAGCTGTGACAAAGCCCGGAAGCCGGAAGGAATAGATGCGCCCCATGCGCCTGCCCTCGCCGATCCTCGCGCTCGCCTGCCTGTGTGCCGCGACCGCGCCGGTGCAAGCGCAGGACGAGGGCGAGGAAGTGACCGACGCCCTCATCGTCGTCTGGGGCGGCGGGGCGCCGGAGAGCGTGCGGGCCAAGGCGATCAGAAACTTCGCCTTCAAGCGCGGGTTCAAGGGCGAAATCGCCATCGACGCGGGCAATCGCGTCATTACGATGGGCCTCAGCCCCGACATGCGGCGCGAAGGCTATGTGCCGGTGCCAGGGAAGGCCGCGATCTGGCCCTTCGCCTCGCTCACCAAGCAGATGCTGGCCGCGCGGCTGCTGCCCGAACTGAAAAACATGGGGCTAACGCTCGACACCCCGGTTTCGCGGATCCTGCCGCGCTGGCCGAGGGGGCCGGCCGCGCCGACAGTGCGCCAGCTGCTCCAGCACCGCTCGGGCCTGCGCAATCCTGAGGATACGCCGGTTGGCGCGAACGGCTGGCCGGCCTTCTACAACGCGCCGGACAAGCACGGCCTCGGCTGGTGCATGACCGGCCGTGCCGCCCCTCCGGCGACCGGCTGGCGCTACAATAATTGCGATTATATCGTGCTTGGCGCGGTGCTGGAGGAGGTGAGCCTCGAGAAGGTCGAATACATGCTCGGCCCGCCGCGCACGAGCGACAGCGAGGACGACGAGACCCGGTATTCACGCCTGACGATGATCACGCCGAAGAATGCCGAGAGCTTCTACGCGATGAAATCGCCCGAGCGCGAGGTGATCCCCGCCTATGGCGCTTCGGGTGCGCTCGGGGGGACGCTCATGGACGTGATATTCTTCAACTGGGGCCAGATGCGCGCCTACAAGGCGGGACGGCCCGAGATGAAGCCGATGTGGCAGGGCGATCCCGAACTGGGCTACATGGCGCTTGGCCAATGGGTGTTCGATGTTCAGCCGCCCGGCTGTCCGGATCCGGTCAAGGTTGCCGAGCGCAGGGGCGCGATCGGGCAGTATCGGCTGCACAACATCATGCTCCCCGATCTTGGCCGCTCGATGGTGTTCGCCACGATCGAGCCGAACTTCGAATTCGGCGAGATCTGGCAAGGCGAGGGATTCATGGCGCAGGCCGTGGCGATGCTCGCCTGTGGAGAAGGCAAGGAATGAGCGAGACCCTCCACCCCCGCCCGTTGCGGCTCGGCGTCAATATCGACCATGTCGCGACCATCAGGAACGCGCGCGGGGGCGATCATCCCGATCCGGTGCGCGCGGCGGAGATCGTCGCGCGGGTCGGCGGCGACGGGATCACCGCGCACCTGCGCGAGGATCGCCGCCACATCCGCGACGAGGACCTCGCCCGCATCCAGCAGGCGACCGACCTTCCGCTGAACCTCGAAATGGCGGCGACCCGCGAGATGCTCGCCATAGCCCTGCGCCACAAGCCCCACGCCGCCTGCATCGTCCCCGAAAAGCGCGAGGAGCGCACCACCGAAGGGGGCCTCGACGCGGCGGGGCTGCACAACAGCCTCGTTCACATCGTCGACGAATTGCGCGGGGCGGGCATCCGCGTCTCGCTGTTCATCGAGGCCGACGAGCGCCAGCTCGACGCCGCCCTGCGATTGGGCGCGCCGGTGGTCGAGTTCCACACCGGCGAATATGCCCACGCCTTCCTCGATGGCGACCGCGAGAAGGTCACGCGGGAATTGAAGCGCATCGCCGACATGGCCGCGCTCGCCGCCAAAAACGGTATCGAGCCGCACGCGGGCCACGGCCTCACCTTCGAGAATGTCCAGCCCATCGCCGCCATTCCCCAGATCGCCGAGCTCAATATCGGCCACTACCTGATCGGCGAGGCGGTGTTCACCGGTCTCGAACCGGCGATCCGCCGGATGCGCGAGCTGATGGACGAGGCGCGCTGAGGCATGGCGTCCGGCGAACTCCCCCCGATCGCGCCCGAACAGAAACGCTGGGCCTTCGCCGCCGCGGCGCTGTTCCTCGTAGCGATCGGCTTTCTCGGCTTTGCACTGAGCGTGCAGGCGATGGTGGTCTTCGCGGTCGGCTGGGTCGCGCTGCAGGTGTTCGGCTATGCGGGTGCGCTGCGGGTGGCGAAGGGCGATTTCACCCATCCCTTCTTCAAGAGCCAGGTTCTGCTCCACGTCATCGCGCTGGCGCTGCTGGTGGCCGTCATCATCAGGGCGTTCAAATGATGCGTTGCAATCACGGAAGCGGGACCCCGGATCAAGTCCGGGGCGACGGCTTAGGGGAACCGTCGTGATCATCGGCATGGGCTCCGACCTCTGCAATATCGAGCGGATCGGCAATTCGCTCGCCCGCTATGGGGAGCGGTTCGAGAACCGCGTCTTCACCCCCACGGAGATCGCCAAGGCGCGCCGCCGCCCCTACACCATCGCCGGCACCTACGCGAAACGCTTCGCCGCCAAGGAGGCGTTCTCCAAGGCGGTCGGCACCGGGTTCAAGCGCGGCGTGTTCATGAAGGACATCGGCGTCGTCAACGCCCCCTCGGGCGCGCCGACGCTGGCGCTGACGGGCGGCGCGGCTTTGCGGCTTGAAGAAATGACGCCGAAGGGCCATGAGGCGCGCGTTCATCTCACCCTCACCGACGATCATCCATGGGCACAGGCCTTCGTGATCATCGAAGCCATCCCCCTGCGTTAGGCTCCCAATCCATGGCGACCATCGAAAGCCCGCAAGTGAACGACAGCGACGACACGCAAAAGATCAACTGGCTAGCCGAGATCCGCGGCCTTGCGCTGATGCTGCTGGCGGTGATCGCCTTCCACAGCCTCGTCGCCAAGCCGTTCTACATCCCCTCGACCTCGATGATGCCGACCCTGTGGGTGGGCGATCGGCTGGTGGTGAGCAAGTATCCCTACGGCTGGTCCTGGGCCTCGGCGAGCTTCCACCTGCTGCCGCGCAGCAAGACCCGGATCTTCCCGCATACCCCCGAATACGGCGACATCGTCATCCCCGTTCACCCGACCAAGGACGAGGACTACATCAAGCGCGTCATCGGCCGCCCCGGCGACACGATCGAGGTGCGCGACGGGCAGATCATCCTCAACGGGAAGCCGATCAAGCGCGAGGTGGTGCCCCCGGTGCGCCTGCCGTTCGAGCCCGACCTCATGTGCCGCGGAATGCCATGCCTTGAGGCCTTCGAGGATTATCGCGTCACCGGTCCCGACGGGAAGGAATATTTCGAGCCACCGACCTGGCGCGAGACCCTGCCCAATGGTGCGACCTATCTCACCATCGATTACACCACGCAGCCGCTCGATGATTACGGCCCCTACAAGGTGCCCGAGGATTCGGTGTTCGTGATGGGCGACAACCGCGACGACAGCGCCGACAGCCGCGCCGCAATCATCAACAGCGGCCTGGGTGGTGCGGTGCCGCTCGCCAATATCGGCGGGCGCGCGGAGTTCATCACCTTCAGCCTCGATGGTTCGACCACCTGGAACCCGGCGACGTGGTTCTCGAGCTTGAGGCCGGACCGCGCCTGGACCACTCTGCGCCCGGCGATCGCGGAAGGCGCTGCCGACAAGTAACCGCCAATGGCCCGCAAGTTCCTCTATTTCGTGGCATTCTGTATCGTCGTGGTGATCGGCGGGAGCGTCCTGCTCGCGCTGTTCCCCGACCAGCTCACGCGCATGGCGACAGTGCCTTCGGTCGCCTTCACGCCGGTCAAGCCGCTCGAGCGCAACGCCTACGAGGACCCGGCCCTGTGGTATTCGCGGCCGGGCATCGGGACGAGCGACCCGGCGCGCTGGCAGCCGGCATCGGCCACCAGCGGCGGCGCCGCGCCCGTCACCTTGCCTGAACCGAAGCGGCAATTCGCGGTGTTCTTCGTCCACCCGACCAGTTTCGTGGACCGTTCGGCCTGGAACGCGCCGCTGGCGAATGGCGGCGACCCGGATGCCGAACGCATCGCGCGCATTTATCTGCGGGGCATGGCGAGCCCCTTCAACGCGGCGAGCGAGATTTGGGCGCCGCGCTACCGCCAGGCGACGATGGGCGCCTTCCTCACCGACAAGCCCGAGGGCAAGCAGGCGATCGACGCCGCCTATGCCGACGTGCGCGAGGCGTTCCGCTATTTCGTGTCGAGCATCGCTCCCGGAACGCCGATTGTGCTGGCGGGCCATTCGCAAGGCGCGCTGCACCTCAAGCGCCTTGTCGCCGAGGAGATCAAGGGCACCCCGCTCGCGAAGCGGATCGCGGCTGCCTATCTGATCGGCTGGCCGCTTTCGGCCGCGCACGATCTTCCCGCGCTCGGCCTTCCTGCCTGCACCGGCCCCGACCAGTCGGGCTGCATCCTCAGCTGGTCGAGCTTTGCCGAACCGGCCGACCCTGCCCCGGTGCTCGCGGCCTATGGCGAAACGCCGGCGCTCGACGGGACGGCGCCGGGGAACGACCCGATCCTGTGCACCAATCCGCTCACCGGCAGCCCCGGAGGCGCGGCGCCGGCGAGCGCCAATCTCGGCACGCTGGTGCCCGATGACAGCATGGCGACGGGCGAACTCGCCCCCGACCTCGTCCCTGCGCGCTGCGATGCGCGGGGTCTGCTGCTGATCGGCCCGCCCCCGGAAATGGGCCGTTACGTCCTGCCGGGCAACAATTACCACGTCTACGACATCCCGCTGTTCTGGGCGAACACCAAGGCGGACGTGGCGCGGCGGGTGGACGCATGGGCGGCGGCGAACTGATCTTCGAACAGGCGCGCGGCTTCGGCGAGGCACTGCCCGAGGGCGGCGTGCTGCTCGGGCTCGACCTCGGCACGAAGACGATCGGCACCGCGACCTGCGACGCGGGCTGGCGCTTCGCCACCAACAACACCACGATCCAACGCGGCAAGTGGGGCCGCGACCGCGAGACGCTGGCGGCGCTCATCAAGGCGCGCGGCGTCAAGGGCATCGTCATCGGCCTGCCGCGCAACATGGACGGCTCCGAAGGCCCGCGCGCGCAGGCCTCGCGCGCCTATGCGCGCAATTGCGCCGAGGCCTTCGCCCTTCCCATCCTGCTGTGGGACGAACGCTGGTCGACCCAGGCCGCCGAGGCGGCGATGATCGGCATGGACATGAGCCGCGCCCGCCGCGCCGCCGCGATCGACGCCCACGCCGCCGCGGTGATCCTGCAAGGCGCGATCGACCGGCTGGCGGGGGGCGTGCTTTAACCCCTCACAATTCCGGCATTGCGCGCTGACCGCCCCCGCCCCTATGGCCACGCCCATGAACACCCCCCCTGCCCGGTTCGACGCGCGCGAAGCCTCGAAGTGGTTCTTCCGCCACGGCCATACCGGCTGGCTCGGCCTCAGGTTTGCCGATCAGGGCGAGAACTGGGTCGAACTCGAATTGCCGTGGCGCGAGGACCTGCTCGGCGATGCGAGCCGCCCGGTGCTCGCCTCCGGCCCGATCATCAGCCTGATGGACATGGCGAGTGGCATGGCGATCTGGCAGGCGAGCGGCAGCTTCAATCCCGTCGCGACGCTCGACCTCAGGGTCGATTACCAGCGCCCGGCGCGCGAACGGGCGAGCGTTCGCGGCAGGGTCGAATGCTATCGCCGCACGCGTTCCGCTGCCTTCGTGCGCGGCATCGCGCATGACGGCGACCCGGAGGACCCGGTCGCCCATGTCGCGGGCGTGTTCATGACCATCGCCGCCGATCCGCGCAAGGCGAACCCGGCGCTGCGCGGCGGAGGCGGCGATGACTGAGCCGCTCGAACTGCCCGCCTATGCCCGCTCGCTCGGCGTCAGCCAGTGCGGCGAGGACGGCGGCATGCCGTTGCTGACGGTCGATTTCGGGCCGACGGTGGAGGGGCGCCCGGCGCATTATCACGGCGGCGCGACCGCGGGACTGCTCGAAGCGGCGGGCTATGCCGCGCTGCGCACCGCGCTGCTCGCGGCGGGACGCGATCCTCAGCTCAAGCCGATCAACATCACCGTGCAATACCTCGCCGCGGGCAAGTCGCGCCCGAGCTTTGCGGTGGGGCGGATCACCCGCCTCGGGCGGCGCAACGCCAATGTCGCGGTCGAGGCATGGCAGGACGACCGCAGCCGCCCGATCGCCAGCGCGGTGATGAACATCCTGATGGACGAGGGCCGCTAGGGCGGACTGGCGCTCGGCGAAGGCGCGGGCTGGACGACGAGGCCGTCCTCGCCGATCCGGACCTCGACCGGCACGCCGTCCGGCGAAAGCGTGACGCCGCCGCCGTCGATGCGCAGGCTCGCGCCGTTCTGCCCGACCGGGATCGCCGCGCCTTCCTCGATGTCGAGCGGCTGGACCGGTCCTTCGGGGTCAGGGGAGGCGGACGGCCGCGCTGCCGGTGCGGATTCGAGCTTCAATGCGCCGCGCATGAAATCGCGCCAGATGCGCGCCGGGGTGCTGCCGCCGGTGACCCCCTTCATGGGCGTGTTGTCGTCCTTGCCGACCCATACCCCCACCACGAGATCGCCCGCGTAGCCCACGAACAGCGCATCGCGGTAATCCTGCGTGGTGCCGGTCTTGCCATAATTGGCGATCGGCAGCACCGCGTTGCGCCCCGTCCCGCGATTGATCGCGGCGCGCAGCATGGTCTCGATATCCTCGTGAGTGCGCCCGGAAAAGCTGTCGGAAGGCGTGGTCAGCCATTCCCACCAGCTCTGTTCACCGCGCGGGAAGGGGTGCGGTTCGACCGGGAAATCATTGGCGGCGATCCCGGCATAGGCGGCGGTCAGCTCCATCAGCGTCATCGCCGAGGTGCCGAGCGCGAGGCTCGGGTCGCCTTCGGTCATGGGCGCGGTGATGCCGAGCTTGCGCGCGGTGCGGATCACCTTCTCGCTGCCCACCGCCTGGAACAGCCGCACCGCGGCGACATTGCTCGACCGGGCGAAGGCATCCTCAAGCGTGATCTGGTCGGAATAGCGTCCGGCGGCATTCTTGGGACGGTAGCTGCCCTGGGTGATTTCGGTGTTGGGGATGGTGTCGTCCGGCTCCCACCCGTTCTCGAGCGCGGTGAGATAGACGAAGGTCTTGAACGTCGATCCCGGCTGGCGACGGGCCTGGGTGACGCGGTTGAAAGGCGACTTGGCATAGTCGCGCCCGCCCACCATCGCCACCACCTCGCCGTTCCTGCGCATCGCCACCAGCGCCACCTGCGCGCTGCCGAGCGGCGCCCGCGCGACCACCCTGCCGGCCAGCGACTGGAGCCGCGAATCGAGCGTGGTGGTGATCACCTGCCGGGAATAGCTCGCCTCCAGCCCCTCGCGCGCCTGCGGCAAGGCCCAGTCCGCGAAGTAGGTGCCGGTCGGAACGTCGTCGTCGCGCAGCCGCACGTCGAGCCGCGGGTCGGGCAGCGCGCGGGCTTGCGCGCGGGTCAGGTAGCCCTCCTCGACCATCGCCCCGATCACCAGGTCCATGCGCGCCTTGGCGCGGTCATAGTGCTTGGTCGGCGCATAGCGCGACGGCGCCTGAAGCAGCCCGGCGAGCATCGCCGCCTGCTCGGGCTTCAGGTTCTCGGGCTGGCGGTAGAAATAGTGCAGGCTCGCGGCGCGCAGCCCATATTGATTGTCGCCGAAATAGGCGTTCGACAGATAGCGTTCGAGGATCTCGTCCTTGGTCAGCCAGAACTCCAGCCAGAAGGCGATCAGCGCCTCGCGTGCCTTGCGCGAAAGGCTCTGCTCGGGGGTGAGGAAGGTGAACTTGGCGAGCTGCTGCGTGATCGTGCTGCCCCCGCCCACGCCGGTCAGCGCGGCGCGGGCGATGCCGCGCGGATCGACGCCCCAGTGCGAATAGAACCGCCGGTCCTCGATCGCGATGAAGGCCTGCGCCACGTGGGGCGGCAGTTCGGAAAGCTTGACCGGCGCCTCGACGATCGCCCCCTGCCGCGCGATCGGCGTGCCGTCGCTGGCGAGCAGCGTGACCTGCGGCGGCGCGATGGGTTCGAGGCTCTTCGAAAGCGGCGCGGTGACCGCCAGCCAGCCGACCAGCACCGCGAACATTGCCAGCGCTGCGAGGATGCCGCGCCCCGTCCACCACAGCTTGCCGCGCTGTCGCCAGTAGTCGCGCTGCCACCACCTGAGGCGGCGCTTCTCCTCGACCTCGAGCGCCTCGTCGATCCCCGCCAGCTTGGCATCCCAGGCATCGAAATCGGGCGTGGCCGAAGGGCGCGGCCGCGCAGGGAGGTCGTCCTCGTCCTCGTCGAGGGGGCGCATCGATTCGTAGAGCGGGTAGAACCCGGCAGGCGTGCCTGCCCCCTCCGGAGAACCGGAGCGCGAGCCTTTCCAGAATCGGTCGAAGAACGCCATGGTCCTGCTGTGTTACCAGCCTAGAACACCATGGGGCAAGTCGCTTGGCTCAGCGCTTCTTCGCCGCCCCTTCGGGCAGGTCCTCGCCGAACACGCGCTGGTAGTATTCGGCCACCAGCGTGCGCTCCGCCTCGTCGCACTTGTTGAGGAAGGAGAGGCGGAAGGCGAAGCCGGTCGAGCCGAAGATCGCGGCGTTCTGCGCCCAGGTGATGACGGTGCGCGGGCTCATCACGGTCGAGATGTCGCCGTTGATGAAGCCCTGCCGGGTCAGTTCGGCAACCTTGACCATGTCGGCGATGAGCTTGTCGTCGGCCTCGGGGGTCTTGGACTTGACGATCTGCTGTTCGACGTCCGCCGCAAGGTAGTTGAGCGCCACGACGATGTTCCAGCGGTCCATCTGCGCCTGGTTGATCGCCTGCGTGCCGTGATAGAGGCCCGAGGTATCGCCGAGGCCGACAGTGTTGGTCGTCGCGAACAGGCGGAACCACGGGTTGGGCGTGATGACGCGGTTCTGATCGAGCAGGGTCAGGCGACCGTCGAACTCGAGCACACGCTGGATCACGAACATCACGTCCGGCCGGCCGGCATCGTATTCGTCGAAGGTCAGCGCCACCGGGTGCTGGAGCGCCCAGGGAAGGATGCCTTCCTTGAACTCGGTGACCTGCAACCCGTCCTTGAGCACGATGGCGTCGCGCCCGACGAGGTCGATGCGGCTGATATGCGCATCGAGATTGACGCGCACGCTCGGCCAGTTGAGGCGGGCTGCGACCTGTTCGATGTGGGTCGACTTGCCGGTGCCGTGATAGCCCTGCACCATCACCCGGCGGTTGTGCGCGAAGCCTGCAAGGATCGCCAGCGTGGTGTCCGGATCGAACACATAGGCATCGTCGATCTCAGGCACGTGCTCGTCCTTCTGGGTGAAGGCGGGCACCTGCCAGTCGACATCGATGCCGAACATCTCGCGGACGTCGACCGTGGTGTCGGGCTGGGTGGGCATGGCGTTGTCGCCGGCGACGGTGGAGCGGGAGGATGAGGTCATTGCGCCGGGACGGTTAGAACGCATGGGCCGAGGCTGCAAGCGGTGCTTTGCTGGCATTTTTGGCGAGTTCGTTTCCTTAATCGCACCCGCATCCCTATATTCGCGGGCATGGCCGACCCCGTCGAATCGCTGCGCATGAAGCTGGTCGGCCAGGTGCGCGGGGTGTTCCACGACACCGCCAAGGGCCAGCAGCCCACCCCGCCCTCGGACGAGGCGCTGTTCGAACGCGACACCCCGATCCGGCTGGTGCACGCCGATATCGTCGGGATGATGACCGGCGGCGTGCGCGCGCTGCTGCTCCAGATGCTTTACCCGGCGGCCTTGCAGGGGGTGCTCGACCATTCCAATTTCCGCGAGGACATGCACGGGCGGCTGCGGCGCACGGCGCGCTTCATCGCGGTGACCAGCTTCGGCCACCGCGACGATGCGCTGAAGGCTATCGCCCGCGTCAACCGCATCCACGCCAAGGTCGGCGGCACCCTGCCGGATGACACGCCCTACACCGCGACCGATCCGAGGACGCTCGCCTGGGTCCACGTGACCGAGGCGCAGAGCTTCCTCGCGGGCTACCTGCGCCATGTGCGGCCCGGGATGCCGGGAGCCGAGCAGGACGAATATTACCGCCAGTTCGCGGTCATCGCGCGGATGCTCGGCGCCGACCCGGTGCCCGAGACCCGCGCCGAGGCCGAGCGCATCTTCAGGATGTTGCGCCACGATCTTGCGACCTCGCCCGAAGCGCGCGAGGTCGCGCAGCTGGTGCTGAGCCAACGCCCGCAAGGCACGCCGCGCAGCGTGCAGACGATGATCACCGCCGATGCGGTCGCGATGCTACCCGGCTGGGCACGGGCGATGCTGAGCCTCCAGCGCCCGGTGCTGACCGCGCTTCCGGCACGTGCGGCGACCTGGGGGATGGGCCGCACGCTGCGCTGGGCGTTCCGCCAGACCTAGCCGGAAGGCAGCGCGAACAGCGTGACGAACGCGAACGCAGCGGCGCGATCGCCGCGGATTTCGAGCGCACCTGCCGCCTCGAGCGTGGCCGGGTCGACCTTGCCGTAGAACAATGCCACCAACACCTGCGCATCGCGGGCGAGAAAGGCGAAGTCGACTTTGTCGATGGATTCGCGCCGCACCGGCATCTCGCCGTTCGCCAGCCGCGCGATGAAGGTGTCCTCGCCGATCCCGAACCCTGCCGCCGCGCTGCCTCCATCGGCGCGCGCGGTGTCGAGCATGGTGCGCAGCGACAGCATGAAAGAGACCGAGGAGAGTGGCAGGCCGGGATCGTGCAGCGGTGAGGCCGCCGCCCAGCGCCCCAGTTCCTGCATGATCGGCTCGGCGCGGTAACCCCACTCGGTCAGACCATAGACCTGAACCGCTGCCGGCGGCGGCAGGGTTTCACGCAGCACCACGCCGCTCGCCTCGAGCCCGGCGAGCCGTTCGGTCAGCACCTTGGCGCTGATTCCGGGCAAGCTGGCGCGCAGGTCCGAAAAGCGTCGCGGTCCGAGCATAAGCTCGCGCATCACGAGCAAGCTCCAGCGTTCCCCGACCAGTTCGAGCGCAAAGGCGGTGCCGCAGGCGTCGTCATACCAGCGACCATGAATTTTGGTTTCTTTTGGTAACTTCACGGTTGCTTTTGTAAACTGCAACGCGCATCACTTGCAAGCCGAGTCGCACAGCAACCCGTGAGGAGGAGAAAACCCGTGTCCAAGATGATTTTTGTCAACCTGCCGGTTACCGACCTGGCCCGCGCGATGCGCTTCTACGAGGCCGTGGGCTTCACCAACGAACCGCGCTTCACCGACGACACCGCTGCCGCGATGCAATGGTCCGAGAACATCGTCGTGATGCTGCTCACCCACGAGAAATGGGCAAGCTTCACCGGCAAGCCGATCGTCGATGCCCATGCCCAGGCGCAGGTAATGCTGTGTGTCGGCATCGACAGCCGCGAAGGCGTGGATGCCGTCACCGAGGCTGCCGCGGCGGCCGGCGGGACCGCCGACCCGAACCCGATCCAGGATTTCGGCGTGATGTACGGTCGCAGCTTCGAGGACCCGGACGGGCACATCTGGGAGCCGATGTGGATGGACCCGGCGATGGCGACGGCCGAAGCGCCCACTGAATTGGTCGGCTGACGCCCTGCCCCATCGCAATGAGGCGCCGTTGCGCCCTGGACCGGAGAAAGACGATGGCCGAATTCACCTTCTACACCGTGGCCATGAGCCGCGGGCAGATTTCGCGCTGGGCGCTGCACGAGGCGGCCGCGGATTACGAGCACGTCGTCATGGACTGGGCGACGCGTCCGGAAAGCTTCAAGACCATCAACCCGATGAACAAGGTCCCCGCGCTCGTCCATCATCACGGCGGCCATGATCACGTCATCACCGAGGCGGCGGCGATCAACCACTACCTCGCCGAAACCCACCCCGACAAAGGCCTGCTGCCCGATGCGCATGAGCGCGCCGCCTATTTCCGCTGGCTGTTCTTCGCCGCCGGGCCGCTCGAACAGGCGGTCGTCGGCAAGGCGATGGGCTGGCAGGTGCCCGAGGGCAAGACCGGCATGGCGGGCTTCGGCAGCCTCGACCTCGCGCTCGATGCGATCGACCAGTGGCTCTCGGCGAATGATTTCGCCGCCGGCAGCCGCTTCACCATGGCCGACACCTATGTGGGCAGCCAGTTCGTCTGGGGCCTGCGCTTCGGCTCGATCCCCGAACGCCCCTCCTTCAGCGCCTATGTCGAACGCATCACCCAGCGCCCCGCCTACACCGAGGCCAACGCCGTCGATGCAAAGCTGATTGCGGCAGGCGGCCAATGACCGCCAAGAACACGATCTGCATCTGGTTCGACCGCGAGGCCGAGGAGGCCGCGCGCTTCTACGCCAGCGTCTTCCCCGACAGCGAAGTCGGCGCGGTGGTCCGCTCGCCGATGGACAATCCCGGCAACAAGGCGGGGGATGTCATGGTGGTGCACTTCACCGTCTGCGGCACCCCCTGCATCGGGCTCAACGGCGGACCGATCTTCCCGCACACCGAGGCGTTCTCGTTCCAGATCGCCACCGAGACGCAGGAGGAGACCGACCGCTACTGGAACGCCATCGTCGGCAATGGCGGCGCGGAAAGCGCCTGCGGGTGGTGCAAGGACCAGTGGGGCGTCAACTGGCAGATCACCCCGCGCATTCTCACCGAGGCGCTGACCGAAGGCGGCGAGGTCGCCCGGCGGGCCTTCGGCGCGATGATGACCATGCAAAAGCTCGACCATGCCGCGATCGCTGCAGCGATTGCCGGAGACACGCCATGAACGAATTGTCCGTCACCCGCTTCATCGATGCGCCGCCCGCCAGGGTGTGGGACATCCTCGTCAACCGGATGAACGAATGGTGGTGCCCCAAGCCGTGGCGCGCCGAAGTGGTCGAACACGACCGCAAGCCCGGCGGACGCAGCGCGATGGTGATGTATGGGCCCAATGGCGAGGAAATGCCGCAAGAAGGCATTTTCCTCGCGTGGGAGGAAGGCCGGATGTTCGCGGTTACCGATGCTGTCACCAGCGATCTGCAACCCTCCGGCCCGTTCATGATCGGCATCTGGGAAGTCGAACCCGAAGGTGACGGCACCCGCTACACCGCCCGCGCGCGGCACTGGTCGGACGAGACCCGCGCACAGCACGAAGCAATGGGCTTCATCCAGGGCTGGGAGGCCGCCGCCGCGCAGCTTGCGGCGCTGTGCGAAGCCGGCTGATCAGGCAAAGGCGGCGCTTTTCCTGAGCAGCTGGTAGGCCTCGACCACCTGATTGAGGCGCGCCTCGTGCTTGCGATCGCCGCCGTTGCGGTCGGGGTGGTAGCGGCGCACCAGTTCGGAATAGCGGCGCCGCAACCGGGTGCGGTCGGTGTCCGACCCGAGGCCCATCGTCTCGAGCGCCTGCGCCTCCTCGCGGCTGAAGCGGCCCGCCATGCTCATCTTCGCCTCGCGCTCGGCACGGCTGCGAATGCCGGCGGCGCGCGCGGAGATCGCGTCGAGCGGGTCGGCATAGTCGGCCCAGCGCGGCATCCCGTCGACATGGGTGTCGGGCCGGAAGGCGCTCCGCCCGCCGGGGCGCCACCCTGCGACCGGGGACTGGGCGTCGAGGATCTCCTCGGCGCTCATGCCCTCGAACCAGTCGTAGCCGGCGTTGAATTCGCGCACGTGATCGAGGCAGAACCAGCGCCACTCGCCCGGCCCATCGAACCCGTGCGGGCGGGTGCCGGGCGCGCGGAATTCGCCCGCCTCGCGGCAGCCCGGCGCTTCGCATTGGCGCCCCGAGGCCTCGACGCGGCCGTGAAATCGTGGTGAAGGCATGACGTCCAAGAATGGCAATTGGGGGGCCAAGTTCCAAGTCTTGATCGCCCCCGCCGCGTTGCAAAGAAGGAAAGTGCCGATGAGTGTCGCCGAGGAAATGCACCAGCGCCTGACCGAGGCCTTCGCGCCGACCCGCCTCGAAATCATCAACGACAGCGCCCGGCATCACGGGCACGCGGGCGACGACGGTTCGGGCGAATCGCATTTCACCGTCGTGATCGAGGCCGCCGCCTTCACCGACATGAACCGCCTCGCCCGCCAGCGCGCAGTGATCGCGGCGCTGGGCGATATCGTCGGACAGCGGGTGCACGCGGTGGCGATCAGGGCGGGCGTGCCGGAAGCGTGACGAGCCTCAACCCCGACCTGCGCCTGCGCCGCGCGGCGCGGCTGATCGTGCTTGATCCCGAGACCCGCGCGCTGATGTTCCGCTATGACGTGCCCGGACGCGATCCCTTCTGGGTGACGGCGGGCGGCGAATGCGAGCCCGGTGAGAGCTTCGAGGAGGCGGCGCGGCGCGAACTGCTCGAGGAAACCGGCTTCACCGCCGATCCGGGGCCGCAAATCGCGCGGATGACCCCCGAATTCGTCACCGTCGAGGGCGAGCCGGTGCAGGCCGACGAACGCTTCTTCCTTGTGCGCGTCGCCGAGGCGGCGATCGACACCAGCCGCCACACCGCGCTCGAACAGGAACTGATGACCCAGCACCGCTGGTTCACGCTCGGCGAGCTCGAAAGCTGGCCCGAGGCGGTGTTCCCTGTGAACCTCGCCGAGATGATCCGGTCCCATATCGCAACCTGATTGCGCCGCGCCTGCCTGCCCGCTACCTCTCGTGCGAAACGGGAGAGAGGCAGATGGACTATTCGGGCAAGGTCGCGTGGATCACCGGGGCGTCCTCGGGCATCGGCGCGGCGCTCGCGCGCGAACTGGCGGCGCGGGGCGCACAGGTGGTGCTCTCGGGCCGTGACGGGGCGCGGCTGGAGGAGGTCGCGGCCGATTGCGGCGAGAGCCTGATCCTCGCCTTCGACGTGCGCGACGAGGCGGCTCTGGCCGACGCCACCGCCAAGGCTTGTCGCTGGAAGGGCGGCGTCGACATCGCCTTCGCCAATGCCGGCATCTCGCAGCGCAGCCGCGCTTTGAAGACCACGATGCAGGTCTACCGCGACATCATCGCCGTCGATCTCCTCGCGCAGATCGCCTTCACGCAGGGGCTGATCGGCCACATGGCGGAGCGCGGCTCGGGCGCGCTCGGGTTCATCTCCTCGATCGCGGGCAAGGTCGGGGTGCCGATGCGCACCGCCTATTGCGCCGCCAAGTTCGGCCTCGCGGGCTATGCCGACGCGCTGCGCGGCGAGCTGTCGCAGACCGGGGTGACGGTGCACACCATCTATCCCGGCTCGGTCGCCACCAATGTCTCGCGCAACGCACTCACCGCCGAGGGAGGCGTGCGCGGCAAGTCCGATCCGGCGATCGACAACGGCATCCCCGCCGGGGTCGCCGCGCGCGAGATGCTCGATGCCATCGCCGCCGGAACGCGCGAGATCATCGTCGCGGAAGGGGGCGAGAAGGCGATGGGCGAGGCCCGCCGCACCCCCGAGGCACTGTTCGACCAGGTCGCGGACATGGTCGCCAAGGGCTACATGGAAAAGCTGGAGGCCGCCGAATGAGCTTCGAACAGAAACGCGTCGCGCTGCCCAACGGCATCCATCTCGACGTGGTCGACGAAGGCCCGACCGACGCACCCGTCCTGATCTTCCTCCACGGCTTTCCCGAAAGCCACCGGACCTGGCGCCACCAGATCGCGCATTTCAAGGACCGCTACCGCTGCATCGCCCCCGACCAGCGCGGCTATCGCGGCTCGTCCAAGCCGCAGGCGGTCGAGGCCTACACCCCCGACAAGCTGATCGGCGACATCTTCCTGCTGGCGGACGCGCTGGGGATCGCGAGCTTCACCATCGTCGGCCACGACTGGGGCGGCGCGATCGCCTGGGGCGTGGCGCTGGCCGGGCAGCACGCGCGCGTGACGCGGGCGGTGATCGCCAATGCTCCGCACCCGGTGGTGTTCCAGAAGCTGCTCTACACCAATCCGGTCCAGCGCGAGGCGAGCCAGTATATCCGCGGTTTCCGCGATCCGGCCAATGATGCGCTGGTCAAGGAACACGGGCTCACCGGCCTGCTGCTGAAGGAAGTGAAGTGGGACCGCCCCAGCGCGATGGAGCCGGAAGAACGCGACGCGCTGCTCCGCGACTGGCAGAACCGCGATGCCGCCTTCGGGATGCTCAACTACTACCGCGCCAGCCCGATCGACGTGCCGACGATGGACGCGCCTTTCGCGGTGCCGGAAGGCTGGACGCCGCCTGCCCTGCCCAAGCTGACGATCCCGACGCTGGTGATCTGGGCCTTGGACGACCTCGCCCTGCCGCCGGAAAATCTCGACGGGCTGGACGCAATCATCGATCCGCTCACCATCGTGAAGGTGCCCGATTGCGGCCACTTCGTGCCGTGGGAGGCACCCGAGGCGGTCAATGCGGCAATGGAGGATTTTCTGGCGGGCTAGGCTGCGAGCCACTCCACATCCGCCCCGTGCGGGTGCGACCACGCAAGCTGCACTTCCTCCGTGCCGCCCGGCCAGTATCGCACCGTCAGCTTGTGGCGGTGCACGCTGCGATCGGCCTCGACCATCACCCAGGCGAGCGGAGCCTCGACCGTCGCCTTCGCGCCTGCCGCCTCCATCGCCGCCGTCACCCGCGCCTGCTGGGCTTGCGGAACGTATTGCCAGACGATCGAGTGCATCAGCATCCGCGTCGTGCCGGGCTGCTGCGGCCGGGCAAGCTGCGCTTCGACGAAATCGGCGGCGCTGGCCTTGACCAGATCGGGCCTGCGCCCCGATGCGGCGCGGATCGCGGCGTCCATGCGGGCAAAGCGGACTTCGTGTTCGGGCCAGATATAGGCCTTGAGCCTGAGCGCCTGCGCCGGGTCGGTGAGGTCGACGGGCGCGACATCGCAACCCTTCGTTGAGACGATGGCGATGTCGCGCGCAGGCGGCGGCGACCCGCGCCATTCGGGGGCAAAGTGCATCGCCGCATCATGCTGCGGCCCGACCTTCACCCCGCCGAGATCATAGGCATAGCGATCCAGCATCAGGTTGATGCCTGCGCTCGACCCGATCTCGAGGCATTCGAACGCAGGCGGCAGGCCCCGCTGGGCGAGCCACAGCATCGCCGCGATGAAATTGGCCGAGCGCCCCGCCTCGTTGGTCTGCGGCGGGCCATCGAGCCACGGCAGCAGCGCCGCCTCGTGCGCCACCATGACGTCGGCGATGATCGCGGCGTCCGCGGCGGCCTCGCCCGCATAGATCGGCGCGAGCGCGGGCGCGGCCCCCGACAGGTGGAGGGCGTGCAGGCCTCCCGCCACGCGCAGCGGAAGCGCGTCGGCGAGCGGTGCGCCCTGCCAACCGCGAATGCGCTCTGCCAGCTCGCCCCGCGCTCCGGAGGAAAGCACCGCCGCGATCCCGGCGCACACCCTGGCAGTGATCGGCGCACCCGCGTTCTCGCAATAGGCGACCTGGTTGGCGAAGGCGGTCGCCACCGCGCCGGCCCCGCGGGTGTTCATGTCGACGAATTCATAAGCCGGACGCTCACCCTGCTTGCCCATTTCCATTGCCCTTTCGCGGCCGCGCCCTTAAGTGCGCGGCCCATCATGACCGTCACCGGCATCCACGACAATCCCGGACAGCTGACCTTCGCTGTCCCCAAGGGGCGCATCCTCGACGAGGCGCTCCCCGTCATGGCGCGCGCCGGGGTGGAGCCGGACGCGGAGTTCCACGATCCCAAGAGCCGCGCGCTGGCCTTCGCCACCACCCGCCCCGACATGCGCCTGATCCGCGTGCGCGCCTTCGATGTCGCCACCTTCGTCGCGCACGGCGCCGCGCAGGTCGGGATCGTCGGCTCGGACGTGATCGAGGAGTTCGACTACGCCGATCTCTACGCGCCGGTCGACCTCGGCATCGGCCTGTGCCGCCTCTCGGTCGCGCGCCTCGCCGCGGATGCGCAGGAACCCGACAGCGCCAGCCACCTGCGCGTGGCGACCAAATATCCCAATCTCACCCGCCGCCATTTCGAGGCCGCCGGCGTGCAGGCCGAGTGCGTCAAGCTGAACGGCGCGATGGAGCTTGCCCCCTCGCTCGGCCTTGCGCGGCAGATCGTGGACCTCGTCTCGACGGGACGGACGCTCAAGGAGAACGGGCTGGTCGAGACCGCGACGATCCTCGACATCTCGGCCCGGCTGATCGTCAACCGCACCGCGCTGAAGACCGATCGCCGCGTTGCCGCGCTGGTCGATGCCTTCCGGCGCGATGCCGAGGCACGGGGGACGAGCGCCGCCGCATGAGCCAGATGCTCTCCACCCTCCAGCCCGATTTCGCTGCCCGCTTCGCCCGGCTGGTCGAGGCGCGGCGCGAGGCCGACAGCGATGTCGCCGGACAGGTCGCCGAGATCCTGCGGCGGGTGAAGGCGCGCGGCGATGCGGCGCTGGTGGAATACACCCAGCGTTTCGACGACTACGCGCTCGCCGAGGATGCCGACTGGTCGATCCCGCGCGAGGCCTGCGAGGCAGCCTACAAGGCGCTCGACGGGGAATTGCGCGACGCGCTCGAACTCGCCGCGGCGCGCATCCGCGCCTATCACGAGGCGCAGCTCCCCGAGAACCGCGACTACGTGGACGCGGCCGGCGTGCGGCTGGGTGCGATCTGGCGGCCGGTGGACGCGGCGGGGCTCTATGTGCCGGGCGGGCGCGCGGCCTATCCCTCCTCGCTGCTGATGAACGCGATCCCCGCGCGCGTCGCCGGGGTGGAGCGGCTCGCAATCACCACCCCGACGCCGCACGGTGCGGTCAACCCGCTGGTGCTCGCCGCGGCGCATATCGCGGGCGTGGACGAGATCTGGCGGATCGGCGGAGCGCAGGCGGTGGGTGCACTCGCCTATGGGACGAAGCGCATCCGCGCCGTCGACGTCATCACCGGCCCCGGCAATGCCTGGGTGGCCGAGGCCAAGCGCCAGCTTTACGGCGTGGTCGGCATCGACATGGTCGCAGGGCCTTCCGAAATCCTCGTCATCGCCGATGCGCAGAACGATCCCGACTGGATCGCCGCCGACCTCCTCAGCCAGGCCGAGCACGACCCCACCTCGCAATCGGTCCTGATCACCGACGATGCCGCCTTCGCGCGGCAGGTGGAGGATTGCGTCGAGCTCCAGATCAGCCAACTCGCCACCGGCAAGACGGCGCGCGCCAGCTGGGATGCGCACGGGGTGATCATCGTCGTCAACGATCTCGCGGGCGAGGCCCCTGCGCTGGCAGACCGGCTCGCTGCCGAACATGTCGAACTGGCGGTCGACCAGCCCGAGACGCTGCTGCACAAGATCCGCCATGCGGGCAGCGTGTTCCTCGGCCGGATGACTCCCGAGGCGGTGGGCGATTATGTCGCCGGGCCGAACCACGTGCTCCCCACCGGACGCCGCGCGCGCTTTTCGAGCGGGCTGTCGGTGCTCGACTTCATGAAGCGCACCAGCTTCCTCGGCCTCGACGATGCCTCCTTCGCGCAGGTAGGCCCCGCTGCCGCGACCCTTGCGCGGGCCGAGGGCCTGCCGGCGCACGCCCGATCCGTGGAACTGAGAATCAAATGAACCAGCCTCAACGCTCGCAGGCCCGCTCGGCCGCGCGTCTCGCCGCCGTGCAGGCGCTCTACCAGCAGCACATGGAGGGCACCGCGCTTGCCCGCCTGCTTGACGAATTCCACCAGCACCGGCTCGGCCGCGCGATCGACGACGATGATTTCGGCGACGCGGAATATGCCGATGCCGAGGTCGCCTTCTTCGACGACGTGGTGCGCGGCGTCGATGCGCGGCGCGAGGAAATCGATGGGGCGCTCGCCGCCAATCTTGCCGAGGGGTGGAGCCTCGCACGGCTCGACAAGGCGATGCTCCAGGTGCTGCGCGCCGGGACCTACGAGCTGATCGCCCGCGCCGATGTGCCGCCGGCAGTCGCGATCAACGAATATGTCGAGGTCGCCAAGGCCTTCTTCGATGATCGCCAGGCGAAGTTCGTCAACGGCATCCTCGATGCGGTCGCCAAGGGCGCGCGCGCGTCCTAGGCTGGCGCCGACGCCATGAACGAGACCGAATTCGTCGCCGCGCTGCGCAAGCTGCCGCTCCATGCCGGGGCGCGCGGGCTGGAGGATGATTGCGCGGTGCTGACCATCGGCGGCGAGACGCTGGTGCTGACCCACGACATGATGGCCGAGGACACCCATTTCCTGAAGGGTGCCGACATGGCCGACGTCGCCTTCAAGCTGCTCGCCGCGAACCTCTCCGATCTCGCCGCGAAGGGCGCGGAACCGGTGGGCGTGCTGCTCGGCCATTCGCTGGGGCGCGAGGATGCGCGGTTTCTCGAAGGGCTGGGCGAAGGCCTCAAACGCTTCGGCACGGTGCTGATGGGCGGCGACACGGTCGCGACCACCGGGACCAGCACCTACGGCATCACCGCGGTCGGCCGCGCGACGCATTGTCCCGTCCCTTCGCGCTCCGGCGCCAGGGCGGGGGACGGCATCTTCGTGACCGGCCCGGTCGGGCGCGCGATGCTCGGTTACGAGGGCGTCGCCGAGCACCTTGCCGCCTTCAATCGCCCCCTCCCGCGGCTGGCAGAGGGCATCGCGCTCGCGCCCCATGTCAGCGCGATGATGGACATCTCAGACGGGCTGCTGCTCGATTGCTGGCGGATGGGCTGGGCGAGCGGGACGACGCTCGCGCTCGATAGCACCGCCGTGCCGGTCGCCGCGCGCCACCGGGCGGACGAATGCATGCGCTGGGGCGACGATTACGAACTGCTGTTCACCCTGCCCGAAGGGAATGCCCCGCCACTCGCTGCAACCCGCATTGGCACGGTGCGCCCGCGCGGCGCGGCGCCGCTGCTGCTCGACGAAGTGGCGCTCGCCGATCCCGCAGGCCTCGGCTATCGCCACGGCTAGGCCGTCGCAGGGGCCCCTCCCCTGCCAAATCTGGTGAAACCCGCAGGAAAGCGCCGCTCTGCACGCGCCAGAGGCTTGCCAGCCCTTGTCCAGCCCCTATGACTGTGCGCCCTTGCGCCCGAGGGATTTCAAGAGAGGCGCATGCGCCCCGCAAAGGGGCGGAACAAACGAGAGGGGATTACTCGTGAACCTATTGCTGATTTCGATCGGGCTGGGATTGCTCGCCATCGTCTATGGCGTGATCACCAGCCGCCAGGTGCTGGGGGCCAGTGCCGGCAACGCGCGCATGCAGGAGATCGCCGCGGCGATCCAGGAAGGCGCGCAGGCCTATCTCAACCGTCAATACACCACCATCGCCATCGTCGGCGTGGTGGTCGCCGCCGTGGTCGCCTTCGCGCTGGGCGTGGTGCCGGCGATCGGCTTCGTGTCGGGCGCGGTGCTTTCGGGCGTGGCGGGCTATATCGGCATGAACATTTCGGTGCGTTCCAACGTGCGCACCGCTGCCGCTGCCGAGAAGGGCCTGCAGGCGGGCCTCACCCTCGCCTTCCGCGCGGGTGCGATCACGGGCATGCTGGTGGCGGGCCTCGCGCTGCTCGCCATCGCGGTGTTCTTCTACGTGCTGGTCGGACCGATGGGCCTGACCCCGTCCGATCGCACCGTGGTGGACGGCCTCGTCGGCCTCGCCTTCGGCGCCTCGTTGATCTCGATCTTCGCGCGTCTGGGCGGGGGCATCTTCACCAAGGCGGCGGACGTCGGCGCGGACCTCGTCGGCAAGGTCGAGGCGGGGATTCCCGAGGATGATCCGCGTAACCCCGCCGTGATCGCGGACAACGTCGGCGACAACGTCGGCGACTGCGCCGGGATGGCCGCCGACCTGTTCGAAACCTATGTCGTCACCGTCGGCGCCACCATGGTGCTGACCGCGCTGCTGCTGAAGGGCCTGGGCGACATGCTCATGCCGATGATGACGCTGCCGCTGCTGATCGGCGGGGCCTGCATCCTCACCAGCATCATCGGCACCTATTTCGTCCGGCTGGGCGGCGGCACCAACGTGATGGGCGCCATGTACAAGGGGTTCCTGGTCACCGCGGTGCTTTCCATCCCGCTGATCTGGGTCGCGATCCAGGCCGTGCTGGGCGACATGGGCGCGACAATCGGCGGTGATGTGGTGGCCGCTGTCGCGACCGTTCCAACCGTTTCGGGCGGCGACATGGTGGTGGCGGATGCCGACGTGATCGGCGGCTTCACCGGCATGGACCTGTTCTGGTGTTCGCTGCTGGGTCTTGCCATCACCGGGCTCATCATCTGGATCACCGAGTATTACACCGGCACCAACTTCCGCCCGGTGCGCTCGATCGCCAAGGCCTCGGAAACCGGCCACGGCACCAACGTGATCCAGGGCCTCGCGATCAGCCTCGAATCGACCGCGCTGCCCACGATCGTCATCGTGGCGGGCATCATCATCGCCCACCAGCTCGCCGGCCTCATCGGTATCGCCTATGCGGCGACCGCCATGCTGGCGCTCGCGGGGATGGTCGTGGCGCTCGATGCCTATGGCCCCGTCACCGACAACGCCGGCGGCATCGCCGAGATGGCGGGCCTCGATGACAGCGTGCGCGAGAAGACCGACCTGCTCGACGCGGTGGGCAACACCACCAAGGCGGTGACCAAGGGCTATGCGATCGGATCGGCAGGCCTCGCCGCGCTGGTGCTGTTCGCCGCCTACACCACCGACCTCGCCGAGTTCTTCCCGACGCTGGCGGTCGATTTCAGTCTGAAGAACCCCTACGTCATCGTCGGCCTGCTGCTCGGCGCACTGCTGCCATACCTCTTCGGGGCGATGGGCATGACCGCGGTGGGCCGCGCGGCCGGCGACGTGGTGGTCGACGTGCGCGAGCAGTTCGCGAACGACCCGGGCATCATGGCGGGCACTTCGCGGCCCAACTACGCCAAGACCGTGGACCTCGTCACCAAGGCGGCGATCAAGGAGATGATCATCCCCTCGCTGCTGCCGGTGCTGACCCCGATCGTGGTCTACTTCGTGATTACGGGAATCGCCGGGCAGGACAACGGCTTCGCGGCGCTGGGCGCGCTGCTGCTGGGCGTGATCGTGGGCGGGCTGTTCGTGGCGCTTTCCATGACCGCCGGCGGCGGGGCGTGGGACAACGCCAAGAAGTACATCGAAGACGGCAACCACGGCGGCAAGGGCAGTGAAGCCCACAAGGCCGCGGTGACCGGCGACACGGTCGGCGATCCCTACAAGGACACCGCCGGCCCGGCCGTCAACCCGATGATCAAGATCACCAACATCGTCGCGCTGCTGCTGCTCGCGGCGCTGGCGCACGGGGCGATGTGATCGCCTCGCACGCCTGACACCTTCACCCCGCCGGGAGCGCTTCCGGCGGGGTTTTTTCATCTTCGTCTGCACCCTTGTCCCCCTGCCGGACAGGTGCCGAAGCTCCTGAGGCTTTCTGCAACGCTGCGTGCGATAGAGCCCGAAGGTCGCCCGCGCGGCCGCGACAAGGCAGGGTTCACGACGATGGAGATGGCACCGGCGAAGGCGTTTCGCACCGGCACGCCGCCCGCAACGGGCGCGAGCCCGCCTGTCTCCGGCCTACGCCTGCTGACCTTCGCCGACCTCGCGGAGCCCGGGTTTCGCGCCGACTGGGACCGGCTGGTGCGCGGCGCGGCCGAACCCAATCCCTTCTTCGAGCCGTGGTTCCTGCTCCCCTCGCTCACCCATTGCGCGGCGGGGGAACGGGTGGTGATTGCGGCCTGGTTCGACGAAGGTCGGCTCGCCGGACTTCTGCCGATCCGGCGCAGCGCCCGCTATTACGGACACCCGGTCACCCATGCGTCCGGCTGGCTCCACGCCAACGCCTTCTGCGGCACGCCGCTGGTGATGGCGGGGCTCGAGGAGCCGTTCTGGCGCGCGCTGCTGGCCCATTTCGACGCCCTTGCGGGCCGCGCTCTGTTCCTGCACCTGCCGCTGCTGCCGGCAGACGGGCCGGTCAACGGCGCGCTCGACCGGGTGCTGGCGCAGGGTGGCCGCCGCCACTTCATCGCGGCCGAGGAGAACCGCGCGCTGCTCACGGGCGAGACTTCGGCGGATGCCTACCTCGAAGCGGCGATGAGCGCCAAGAAGCGCAAGGAATTGCGCCGCCAGCACAACCGCCTCGCCGAGGAAGGCGCGCTCGCCTTCGAGCGGCTGGAGGGCGATGCGGGGCTGGACGCATGGACCGCCGAGTTCCTCGCTCTGGAAGCCGCCGGTTGGAAAGGCAAGGCCGGTTCCGCCCTCGCCAGCGCGCCCGACACCGCCGCGCTGTTCGCGGCTGCGCTGCCGGGCGCGGCAGCAGCCGGGCGGCTCGAGCGGCTCGCGCTCCGGCTCGACGGGCGGGCGGTGGCAATGCTCGCCAACTTCCTCACCCCTCCGGGCGCCTACAGCTTCAAGACCGCCTTTGCCGAGGACTACGCGCGCTTTTCTCCGGGCATGCTGCTGCAACTGGAAAACCTCGCGCTGCTCGAACGCGGCGACGTGCAGTGGGCGGACAGCTGCGCGACCGAAGGCCACCCGATGATCGAACGCCTGTGGCGCGACCGCCGCCGCATGGTCAGCCGCAACATCGCCATTGGCGGCCCGCTGCACCGCACTGCTTTCCGCCTGCTGATGGCCTACGAAACCCGCCCGAGGAGCCAGCCATGAACGCCCCTGCCCGCTTTGCCGATGCCCTCCCCGCGAGCGTGTTCGACGCCGCCGCCCGCGCCCGCTTTGCCGCGCATTACCCGGAACAGCCGCATGTCCTGAAGCATGGCCTCACCAGCCACCCGCTGCTCGAGATCGAGGCGCTTGCGCAACTCGCCGAAAAGCTCCCGATCGCCTCGGTCGAATACAACCGGGGCGACCTGCCGATCGGGGTCGACGGCAAGCCGGGTTCGAACGGCATGACCATTGCCGAGACGATCCGCCGCGTCTCCGAGGCCGAAAGCTGGGCGGTGCTCAAGAATATCGAGCAGGTGCCCGCCTACGAAGACCTGCTGCTCGGCCTGCTCGCGGAGATCCGCCCCGAGATCGAGGCCGCGACCGGCGCGATGCTGACCCCGCAGGGCTTCATCTTCGTGTCCAGCCCCAATTCGGTCACGCCCTACCATTTCGATCCCGAACACAACATCCTGCTCCAGATCCGCGGCAGCAAGGTGATGACCCAGTTCCCGGCGGGCGACACCCGCTTTGTGCCCGACGAGGCGCACGAGGCCTACCATTCGGGCGGCCCGCGCGAACTCAAGTGGGACGATGCCTTCCTCGCCCATGGCCGCGAATTCGCGCTTGCGCCGGGCGAGGCGCTGTTCGTGCCCGTCATGGCGCCGCATTTCGTGAAGAACGGCCCCGCCCCTTCGGTCTCGCTGTCGATCACCTGGCGCAGCGAATGGAGCTACCGGGAGAGCGATTCGCGCGTTCTCAACGCGATCCTGCGCCAGCGCGGCTTTGCGCCCAAGGCGCCGGGCCGCTTCCCGCACCAGAACTACGCCAAGGCCTACGCCTACCGGGCGCTCCGCAAGCTGGGATTGACGGGCGGGTAAAGCCCACGCATGGCCCGGTGCCATGAGTGACACGCCCACCAAGGAAGAACTGGTCGCGGGCCTCGTGCGCCTGCTGACGGTCGAAAAACGCGCCGCCGATGTCTATGCCGGGCCGCCCCAGCAGGACGGGATCGGCCGCGTGTTCGGCGGGCAAGTGCTGGCGCAGGCGCTACAGGCCGCGCAGGCGAGCGTCACCGATGGCAAGCGCGCCCATTCGCTCCACGCCTATTTCCTGCGCGGCGGGCGCGAGGGCGCTGGCATTGAATACCGCATCCAGCGCGATTTCGACGGACGCAGTTTCGCCAACCGCCGGGTGGTCGCAAGCCAGGAAGGCGAGGACGGGATGCCGGTGCCGATCCTCAACCTCACCGCCAGCTTCCAGCTGCCCGAGGAGGGCCTCGAGCACAGCGATTCCCCCATGCCGGACGTGCCCGGCCCCGACGATTTGCGCTCCGACATGGAGCAGCGCCGTGCAATCGCCGATCGCCTCGGCGAGCGGATGAGCGAGCAGCAGCGCCGGTTGATGCTGCGCCCGCGCCCGATCGAGATGCGCACGGTCGATGCGCTCCACTGGATGAACCGCGAACCCAAGGCGCCGCGCGCGCATACCTGGTTCCGGGTGGTCGCGCCGATTACAGGCGAGGTCGACACGCCCGACCTCCACCGCGCGATCATCACCTATGCGAGCGACTACACCCTGCTCGGCACCAGCGCCCTGCCGCACGGGCTTAGCTGGATGCGGAACGAACTGGTCGGCGCGAGCCTCGACCATGCGATCTGGTTCCACCGTGACGCGCGCGCCGACGAATGGCTGCTCTACGCCACCGACGCCCCGTGGAGCGGCGGCGGACGCGGGTTCAACCGCGGGCGGATCTTCAACCGCGCGGGCGAGCTGGTGGCCAGCGTCGCGCAGGAAGGGATGATGCGCAAAAGGGTGAAGGCCTAGTCTCCCAGCCCTTTGTCCATGGATTACTTCGCTCCGCTCGCAATGACGAGGCTCGTGGGCAGGAGTATCGGCGGCGTAGCCGCCGCAAGGCCGACCGGCCGCCGCGCCTTATGGCGCGGAAGCCAAGCGGTCCGGACGGGCCGCGCCCGGCGTTTGAGGGCGCAACAGGCTAATGCGCCAGCAGGATCGGCATCTGCGGCTCGCTCAGCATCCGCCGCGTGACGCCGCCGAGCAGCATCTCGGTCAGCCGCGAGTGGCCGTAGGCACCCATCACCATCAGCCCGCACTCGCGCATCTGCGCCGCCGAGAACAGCGTGTCGGCAATGCCTGCCGCGCCGCGCGGCACCTCGACCACCTCGCAATCGATGCCGTGGCGGCTGAGATATTGCGCGCCCTCCAGCGCGGGCAGATCGAAGCGCGGCTTGTCGCTGTCCTCGGCAACGCTCACCAGCCAGACCTTGTCCGCCGCCGCCAGCAAGGGGGTCGCCGCGCGCAGTGCGCGGGCGGCCTCCGCCGAGCCGTTCCAGGCGACCATCGCCGGCGCGGCGACATCGAAGCTTTTCGCGTCGCCGGGCACCACCAGCACCGGCGAGGCCACTCGCAGCACGAGATCGCCGACCAGACCCGATGGTCCGCGCCCTTGCTCCGCACCCTCCCAAGCCCCGAGGATGACGAGATCGGCGAGCACCGAATGTTCGATCAGCCGGTGCAGCGGAACGCCGTATTCGAAGCGCCAGTCGAAGGGCACGCCCTCCTTGGCGAGCCGCGCTTCGGTTTCGGCGCGCAGCGTTTCGGCGTTCTCCTTGATGACCGGCATGGCCGCGGCGATGGCCGAGCCGTAGATGTCGCCCGGCGCGAAGACTTCGTAAGAGATCGCCTGCAGGCAGGTGATGTGCCCCCCGGCGGCGCGCGCGATGTCGAGCGCGACCTGCAGGCGCGCCTCGAGGCCGCCGTCGTGGTCGATGTGAAGAAGAATCGATTTCATGGCCGTGTCTCCCACTGATGGACGCGGGCATGCGCCCAAGCACCGCGTCCTGCCTTGATTCCAATCAAAATTGGCCGCCGCTTGCCAGCCGCCCGCGCGCGGTTCATCCTGCCCGTCGGGAGAGAGGACATCATGCAGATCACGCGCCACCCGCCGGTGAGACACACGCTGGAGCCGTCGAACCACCCCTATCTGACCGGGCCGTGGACGCCGCTTCACGAGGAGGTCGACGTCGCCGAGCTGCCGGTGATCGCAGGCGAAATCCCCGCCGACATCGACGGCATCTACCTGCGCAACACCGAGAACCAGGTGCACCAGCCATTGGGCCGCCACCACCCCTTCGATGGCGACGCGATGATCCACCAGGTGAACATCTCCGGCGGCAAGGCGAGCTACCGCAACCGCTTCGTGCGGACTCACTGCTTCGAGGCCGAACAGATCGCGGGGCGCAGCCTGTGGGGCGGCCTGATGGACCCCTGGGGCACCTCGCTGAGGCCCGGCTTCGGCGCGCACGGGGGCCTCAAGGACACCGGCTCCACCGACATCATCGTCCACGCCGGCATCGCCTACGCAACGCTGTATCAGTGCGGCGAGGCGTGGATGCTCGACCCCGTGACGCTGGCGAACAAGGGCAAGGCGCCGTGGGTGCCATTGGACGGGATTTCGGCCCACCCCAAGGTCGACGAGGAGACCGGGGAACTCATGTTCTTCAACTACTCCAAGTTCGCGCCTTTCATGCATTACGGCGTGGCCGATCGCGAGGGCCGGCTGGTGCACTACGTCCCCGTGCCGCTTCCGGGGCCGCGCCTGCCGCACGACATGGCGGTGACGAAGAACTGGTCGATCCTCAACGACATGCCGCTGTTCTGGGACCCGGATCTGCTGGACAGCAACATCCACGCCGCGCGGCTGCACGAGGGGCTGCCGACCCGCTTCGCGCTGATCCCGCGCCGCGGCCAGCCGGAGGAGATCCGCTGGTTCGAGGCCTCCCCAACCTATGTCCTGCACTGGACCAACGCGTGGGAAGAGGGCGACGAGGTGGTGCTCGAAGGCTACCATCAGGCAAAGCCCATGCCCGATCCGCTCGCGGAAATGGGCCGCTACAGCCACATGATGGCTTACGTGGACGAGCACTCCTTCCAGAGCCGCCTCCACCGCTGGCGCTTCAACCTCGCCACCGGCGAAACCCGCGAGGAGCGCCTGTCGGAACGCATCGTCGAGTTCGGGATGATCAATCCGCGATACGCGATGCAAAAGAGCCGCTACGTCTGGTCCACCACCACGCGGCCCGGCTGGTTCCTGTTCAACGGCTATGTCCGCCACGACACCGAGACCGGCGAGGAACAGGTCTACCGCCTGCCCGAGGGCGTGTATGCCAGCGAAAGCCCGATGATCCCGCGAAAGGGCGCCCCGGCCTCAAGTAGCGGAGCGGTAGACCAACAAAGACTCTCGGAGGATGATGGCTACCTCGTCACCTTCCTCATCGACGAGAACAGCGGCACGTCCGAATGCGCGATCCTCGATGCAGCGGATATCGCCAAGGGCCCGATCTGCCGCCTCGCGCTGCCGCACAAGATCTGCTCGGGCACCCATTCGGTGTGGGTCGAGCACGACCGGCTGCGCGCCGACGCCGCCCTTCACATGCAATCCCGCACCCACGCCTGACGTCACGCCGCCACGACGCCGGTCGAGGCCGCTTCCTTCTTCGTCGCGGCGACGCTTGCCGGACGCCTATGCGCCCCCTAGCTCCCGCCGACTGCACTACCAGGGACTGAACGACATGAAACTTCGCCTTGCCCTCGCCGCCTCGAGCGCGCTTTTGCTGAGCGCCGCGCCGGCGCTGGCCCAGACAGCGATGCCCGGCGAAACCGCCACCGAGGCGCCGCAATCGGAGCACGAGAAGCTCTTCGCGCTGTTCGAGGACGCGGACGCCCGCGAGCTGGCGCTCGACCCGCTCGGCCGGCTGTTCCGCGGCGACGACGAGGATGCCGACCGGCTCGGCGACCTGCTCACCGATTCCGCCTTCCTCGCCGAACGCACCAACACCCAGCTCAATCTCGCGCTGCTCGCCCAGATCGACCGCGCGAAGCTCTCGGAAACCGACCAGCTCGCCTATGACGTGTTCCGCTACACCCAGGAGAGCGACCTCAAGTGGGACAGCGACGAGATCCGCGCCCTGACCGAGGTGCGCCCGATCAACCACTTCTTCGGTCTGCACACCTTCTATCCCAATTTCGCGAGCGGCAACGGCGCAGCGCCCTTCAAGACACTCGCCAATTACGAGGACAACCTCTCCCGCCACGACGATTACATCGCCTTCACCGATCGCGCGATCCAGCGCTTCCGCGAGGGGATGGAAACCGGCGTGCTGGAAACCAAGCTGACCATCGGCAATGTCGTCCAGCAACTCGACACGCAGCTGGCGATCCCGGTTGCGGATTCGCAGTTCATGGCGCCGGTCAAGAACTTCCCCGACAGCATTTCCGCGACCGACCGGGCGCGGCTCACCCGGGCTTACGAGGCCAAGACCCGCGAACTCTACGCCGCCAACACGCGGCTGCGCGACTTCCTGCGCGACGAATACTACCCCGCCGCGCGCGACAGCATCGGTTTGAGCCAGATGAAGGGCGGCGCCGAGCTCTATGCCGCGATGATCGAGAGCACCACCACCCTGCCGCTCGACGCGGAGACGATCCACCAGCTCGGCCTGTCCGAAGTCGCGCGCATCAAGGGCGAGCTCGAGAAGGTCAAGAAGGAGGTCGGCTTCAAGGGGACGCTGGGCGAGTTCTTCGATTACGTCCGCACCGATCCCAAGTTCAAGCCCAAGAGCCGCGAGGCATTGACCCAGACCTATTACGACATCGGCAGGAAGGTCGACGCGAGGATCGGGGACCTGTTCTCGCTCGTGCCCAAGACGCCGCTCAAGATCGAGCCCTACGATCCCACGATCGAGCAGTTCCAGGCAGGCGGCTCCTACGAGCAGGGCACGCCCGACGGTTCGCGCCCGGGCGTCTTCAACTTCAACGCCTATGACCTGCCGAGCCGGCTGACCACCGGCAACGTGACGCTCTACCTCCACGAGGGCTCGCCGGGCCATCACTTCCAGATCAGCCTTGCGCAGGAGAACGAGAGCCTGCCGCCCTTCATGCGCTTCGGCGGGAACACCGCCTTCGTAGAGGGCTGGGCGCTCTATGCCGAGACGCTCGGCAAGGAGATGGGCTTCTACAAGGACCCTTGGAACCGCTACGGCACGTTGCAGGACGAACAGCTGCGCGCGATGCGTCTCGCGGTCGACACCGGCATCCACGCCAAGGGCTGGACCCGCGATCAGGCGATCGATTTCATGCTGCAGAACTCGGGCATGACCCGCACCGAGGTGGTGGCCGAGGTGGACCGCTACATCGCCATCCCCAGCCAGGCGCTCGCCTACAAGATCGGCGCGCTCAAGATCCAGGAGCTGCGAAAGCGCGCCGAGGCGAAGCTGGGCGACAGGTTCGACATCAAGGCGTTCCACGAGCAGGTGCTGAACACCGGTGCACTGCCGCTGACGATCCTCGAGCAGAAAATCGATCGCTGGATCGCGGAGCAGGCGGCACGCTGAGACGGGCGGCGCTTTCCTACCGGCAAGCCCGGTTCTAGGTTTGCGGGCACGTCGCCGTGCACGCCCGCGTCCGTCCCACTGCCCGCGTTTCGGCGATGAATGCGGGGGCTGGGGGAGCGTTTTTCCGGCCCTGGACAGTGTCTCATGTGTCTCCAACAGGCGCCGCGTGGCGCCTCGTGCGCACTGGCCTCGGCTCAATTCGTCGCACCGGCTGCCCCGGTTGCCCGCTCCTGTGGCAACCGGGGTCTGGACGTTCACCTGCGAGCAAGGTTTAGATGAACACCGGTCGCGTGCGACACGCCAACCAGGGGCCGATACAAGGGATCGCCGGCCCGAATGACAGGAGCAGACTACCGATGAAAACCCATGCCAGCGCCCCGCTCGCCTTAGCGTTGATGGCCGCGCTCGCGCTGCCCGTCGCGGCGCAGCAGACCGATTCCGACGGCCAGGTCCTGACCACTGTCTACGGCAACCTGCCCGCCATGACCGAGATGAGCGAAGGCCCCCGCATCGAGGGCATCATCTCCGCGCGCCAGGGCCAGCGCCTGCAGGTGACCTCGGACGACGGCACCAGCACCGTGCTGACGCTGCACCCCGACACCGAAATCCGCACCCGCGGCGGGTTCCTCGGCATCGGCAACAAGACCTTCGACCAGAGCGTGCTCATCAACGGCCTTCCGGTCCGCGTGCGCACCCGCCAGTACGGCGAGGGCCTGGTGGCGAGCGAAATCCGCTTCACCAGCGATGATCGCCAGATCGCGGCGATGATCCGCGGCGGCACGGCGCAGCGCTTCGCCGAGCAGGGCATGAGGATCGACCAGAACACCACCGGCATCCAGCAGAACGCGGCCGCCACCGAAGCCCTGCGCGGCCGGCTCGGCGACATCGACAAGTACAACCTCAAGAGCACCACCAACGTCTATTTCGACACCGGCAAGGCGGTGCTTTCGCCGACCGCGAAGAACGAGCTGTGCACGGCCGCGCAAGAGGCCGAGCAGAACGAGAACTCGCTGATGCTGGTGCTCGGCTACACGGATTCGACCGGTTCGCAGGAAGTGAACCAGGCGCTTTCGGAAAAGCGCGCCGCGGCGGTGGTCAACTACCTCCAGCAGCAGTGCAAGTGGAAGCCCTACCGGATGCTCACCCCGACCGGCATGGCGACCGCCGATCCGGCCGCGGACAACACCACCGCCGCCGGCCGCGCGCAGAACCGCCGCGTCTCGGTCAACGTGCTGGTGAGCAAGGCGCTCGACGAGCAGCCGCAGCAGCAGCAGCAGTAAGCCTGCGACGGGCGGGCCCTCTCGGGTCCGCCCGTCAGGTTCCGAACAGGAACATGTTGACGGTCAGCCGCCCCTTCGCCGGATCGGCGGAAAGGGCGGCCGGATCGGGAATGATGCCCGAGTGGAGCTGGCGCCCGCGATAGATCGCCATGCGGTCCGGCTGCGCCTCGACCGCGGCGATCTGTTCGAAGGCTGCGCTGTCCCCCTGCGGATAACCGGACGGGGGCGCGCCGAATTCGCGCTCATCCTCGGCCAGGGCGGCGGCATAGTCCGCCTCGCGCTCAGGGGTAATCGCCTCGAACCCCGTTCGCCGGTGGCGAAAGAACGCCGTCCCGCCCGTCTCGGGCCCGCCGAGGTAATGCATGATCGCCACCCTGCCTGCGTCCGAATGATCGTGATGCGGGACGCGCTGGCGGGGCGAAAGCTCCTCGGGCGCCAGCGTCACCAGCGAAAACGCCGCCACCTCGCAGCGGATCGAGCGCGTCAGGCCGAACACGCGCGCCATGACCTGCATCATCAGCTCGCGCCTGAGGTCGAGATAGGACGGATCGGCCAAGGCCCGTCTCCCGGGATAATCGACACCCGCGGGATGGTAATGCGCGGCCATGCCCATCGCGCGCAGGCGATCGGGCTGGCCGGTGAAATTGTCGATGACGACCAGCGGCTCGCCTTCGCGGCCGATGCGCTGAACGGTGACTTCGGGCGCGGGCAGGATCATCCGGGCACCCTAGCCGCCGGCATGGTAGAAATCATAGACCTTGCGCGCCACCGCGGCGCTGACGCCGGGGGCGCGTTGCAGGTCTTCCAGCGCAGCGGCGCGAACCTTCCCCGCGGTGCCGAAGTGCAGCAGCAGCGCGCGCTTTCGCGCCGGGCCGATGCCGGGGATCTCGTCGAGCGGGGAGGCGGTGATCGCCTTGGAACGCTTTGCCCGGTGCGCGCCGATGACGTAGCGGTGCACCTCGTCGCGCAGGTTCTGGAGGTGGAACAGGAGCGGCGAACCGGGCGGGAGCATCTTCTCGCGCCCGTCGGGGAAATGGAACACCTCGCGCCCCTCGCGCCCGTGATGCGGCCCCTTGGCGACGCCGATCACCGCGATCTCCTCGGCCAGCCCCAGTTCCTCGAGCACGCCCATCACGCTGGAGAGCTGGCCCTTGCCGCCGTCGATGAGCACGAGATCGGGCAGGATGGTCTCGTGCCCGCCGGGCTTGGCTTCGGGGTTCCCCTCCCCTTCGGCGAAGCTGCGGAAGCGCCGCGCCATCACCTCGCGCATCATCGCGAAGTCGTCGTTCGACTGCGCCTCGCGGATGTTGAACTTGCGGTATTGCCCCTTCTCGAAGCCCTCCGGCCCGGCGACGATCATCGCGCCCACCGCCTTCGCTCCCTGGATGTGACTGTTGTCGTAGACCTCGATGCGCTGCGGCGGGCTGTCGAGTTCGAGGAACTCGGCCAGCTCGCGGCCCAGCTTCGCCTTGGTGCCGGTCTCCGCCAGCCGCCGCTCGAGCGCGTCGACCGCGTTCCTCTGCGCCTGCGCCATCAGCTTGCGCCGGTCGCCCCGCTGCGGGACGGAGACCTGCACCTTGCGCCCGGCAAGCTCGGTGAGCGCCGCCTCGATCAACGCCCGCTCGGGCAATTCGCGGTCGACGAGGATGGTCGGCGGCGGCGGCACCTCCTCGTAGAACTGCAGCATCACGTCGGCGAGCACCTGCGCCTCGTCCACGTCCGCCGTGTGGCGCGGGAAAAAGGCGCGGTGGCCCCAGTTCTGCCCGCCGCGGATGAAGAAGGCCTGGCAGCTCACCTGCCCGCCCTTGGCGGCGAGCGCGAAGACGTCGGCGTCGCCCAGCCCCTGCGCATTGATCGCCTGGCTGCCCTGGATGAAGGTCGCCGCACGCAGCCGGTCGCGCAGCATCGCCGCGGTCTCGAAATCGAGGTTCTCGGCCGCCTCGGCCATCTGCCGTTCGAGATCGGCCTGCACCGCGCCCGACTTGCCCGACAGAAAGTCCTTCGCCTGCCGCACCAGCGCATCATAGCCCGCCTCGTCGATCCGCCCGACGCAGGGCGCCGAGCACCGCTTGATCTGGTAGAGCAGGCAGGGCCGGTCGCGGTTGTTGAAGAAGCTGTCGGTGCAGCTTCGCAGCAGGAACAGCTTCTGCAGCGCGTTCAGGGTGGTGTTGACGCTCCCCGCGCTCGCGAAGGGGCCGTAGTAATTGCCCTTGGCCCGCCGCGCGCCGCGGTGCTTCTGGATGCGCGGGAAGGCGTGGTCGGCGCGCAGCAGGATGAAGGGGAAGCTCTTGTCGTCGCGCAGCAGCACGTTGAAGGGCGGGCGAAAGCGCTTGATGAGCTGCGCCTCGAGCAGCAGCGCCTCGGCCTCGGAATTGGTGGTGACGATCTCCATGCTGCGGGTCTGGCTGACCATCCGCTGCAATCGCCCCGAAAGCTGCGCGATCTGGGTGTAGTTCGCCACCCGCGCCTTGAGGCTGCGCGCCTTGCCGACATAGAGCACCTCGCCCCGCGCATCGACCATCCGGTAGACGCCGGGCACGGCCTTGAGCACCTTCACGGTGTCGCGGATCGCCTGCACCCCCGCCTCGAGATCGGGCTGGGCGTTGGCGACGGTATGGGCAGCGCGCTCCTCGTTGAAACGCTCCGCGCCACGGGGATCGTGAGGGGTGCCGGCGGGGGTTCGGGCCATGCATGTCAGATAGGGATTGCCGGGGGCGATTGGCAATCGCCGCGCACCCGCCTATCCGCGGGCCGGTGGACAATCACGACGTCATCATCCTCGGCGCGGGCGCGGCCGGACTGTTCTGCGCCGGCCAGGCGGGGCAGCGCGGGCTGTCGGTCGCGCTGCTCGAAAAGGCGGAAAGTCCGGGCAAGAAGATCCTGATTTCAGGCGGTGGGCGCTGCAATTTCACCAATCTCGGCGCGGGACCTGCCAATTACCTCTCGGCCAACCCGCATTTCGCCAAGAGCGCCCTCGCCCGCTACACGCCTGCCGACTTCATCGCGCTGGTCGATCGTAACGGCATCGCCTGGCACGAAAAGACCTTGGGCCAGCTGTTCTGCGACGGGTCGGCGAGGCAGATCGTCGATATGCTGCTGGACGAATGCCCGCCCGAGCGGGTGACGCTGACCTGCGGGGTCGATGTGGCCGAGGTGGCACGCGGCGATGACGGCACCTTCACCGTCACCGCCGCCGATGGCCGGGCATGGCGGGCCCCTGCGCTGGTGATCGCCACCGGCGGGCCGTCTATCCCCAAAATGGGCGCGAGCGATTTCGCCTATCGCCTCGCGCGCCAGTTCGGATTGAAGGTGGTCGAACCGCGCCCCGCCCTCGTCCCGCTGACGCTGGGGGGCGAGGAGGCACTGTTCCGCGAGCTGTCGGGCGTCGCCGCCCCGGTCCGCGCGCGCGCCGGCAAGGCGGAGTTCGCCGAGGCCGCGCTGTTCACCCACAAGGGTCTGTCCGGCCCGGCGATCCTGCAGGTTTCGAGCTACTGGCGGCATGGCGAGGCGGTGGGGATCACCTTCCTGCCCGATGCCGCGACCGACTGGCTGCTCGCCGCCAAGCGCGACCGCCCCCGCGCGCATCTGCGCACCATCCTCAAGGAACGCCTGCCCGACCGCCTTGCCGATGCGCTCGCCGACCGGCTGGGTCTGGACCGCGAGCTCGGCAACCTGGCGGACAAGGACCTGCGCGCCGCGCAGGCGAGGCTTGCCGACTGGCGCTTCGCCCCGAACGGCACCGAGGGCTACGCCAAGGCCGAGGTCACCGCCGGCGGGATTGCCACGGCGGAGCTTTCGAGCCGTACGATGGAAGCCGCGAAGATTCCCGGCCTCTACGCCATCGGCGAGGCGGTCGACGTGACGGGGTGGCTCGGCGGCTACAATTTCCAATGGGCCTGGGCGAGCGGCCATGCCTGTGCGCAGGCGCTCGCCCCGGGTGCCCGGTTCTAGAACAATTTCCTGAGATCCAGCCCGAGATAGAGCCCGACCGGATCGATCAGCAGCGGCTGGTAGTTGAGCGGCGTGACGCCGTTCGCATCCCGCACCCGGCGCTGCGCGTCGAACAGGTTGTCGGCGCGCAGGCTCACCCGCGTATCCTTGAGGAAGCCCTCGTTCTTCCCGGTCAACTCGCCGAGATTGGTGAAGATGCGCAGGTTGAAGGTCACGATGTCGTCGAAGAACAGGGCCGATCCGCTCGTCGCTCCGTCGAGCCGCGCCTTGCCGGTGTAGATGCCCGACAGGCGGATGCCGACACCCTTGCCGAACAGCCCGGCCTCGAGGCGGCTGGTGTTGCGCGGCAATCCGAAGGCGCCGGTGCCCTGTCCGTCCAGCTGGTCGAGCGGGGCGATGCCGGGGGCGATGAGGATCTGGTTGTCGAGTTCGATCGTGTGGGTGAGGTTCACGAAGTAGCGCCAGCCGCGGAAGTTGCGGCCCGCCAGCGGGTTGAAGGCCGGTCCGCCCGAAGGCGCGCTGTCGCCGCTCGCGCCGCCCTGCTGCGGCGCAGCGGCGCAGAAGCGCTCCTTGAACTGGGCGAGCGCCTGCGGGGCGATCTTGCCTTCGGCATCGCGCGAACGGTCGAGCATCATCTTGAGGAACGCCGGATCGACGCCCGGAAGCTCGGCCGACACATCTTCGCCGCGCTCGATCTTGCCGATCAGTTCCGCGAGCGCCGCATCCCCGTCGGGGCCGCAGATCTTCTCGCGCAGCGCCGCCGCAGCCTCGCTGCGCGGACCGCCCGGAGCGCCGTCGCCGCCGGGGCCACGGCCGCCGCCGAACATCGCCGGATCGACGCTGCAGATCCGCTCGCGCAGCTGCGCCAGCCGCGCCGGATCGAGCTTGCCATCCGCGTCGCGCAGCCGCGCAAGCATCGGCGCGAAGCGGGCCGGGTCGATGCCCGGGAACTCGGCCGAGATGTCCGCGCCGCTGTCGATCGCCGCAGCGAGCTTCTCGAGGAACTGGACCCCGTCCTCGGCGCACAGCCTGGCGCGGAAGGCCATGAACTGCTCGCGCTGGCCGGGACCCGCCGCGCTCCCCGCGCCCGGCCGCGCGCCGCCGCCCTGCTGGGGACCGGACCCGCCCGCCGGTGCCGCGGGAGGCCGCGCCTGTGCTGGGGGAGCACCGCCCGGTCGCCCGCCGCCGCGCCCTGCGCCTTCGTCGCCAGCGCCGATGCTGCCGCCGGTCGAGAAGATGAACTGCACGCGGTTGGCGCGGGTTTCTGCAAAGCTCACCGAGCGCCGGTCGACGGCGACAAGGCGACCGGTCGCATCGCGCGTCACCCGGCCCGGGAAGGCCGCCTCGATCTCGGGGGTGATCTGCGGAAAGGCGCTCACCACGTTGTCCGAACGGTTGCGGATATATTCGGCGGTGATCCGGGTGTTCTCCCAGAACGGCAGCGACCAGTTGGCGGCGAACTTCCAGTCGCGCTGCGTCTCGGGCGGGAGTCCCGGATTGCCGCCGGTGGTGACATCGGCGAGCACGGTTTCGCCGCGGGTGAAATCGAACACCGGCACGTTGAAGTTCACGACCTGCGGATCGCCCAGCTCGCTCAGCGAAGGCGCGACCTCGCGCAGGATGTAGGTCGCGGACAGATTGAGATTGTCGGTCGGCGACCAGTTGAGCCCCACATTGTAATCGCCGAGGATGCCGAAGTCGGACAGGTCCTCGAAGCCGGCTTGCGCGTTGAGGGTGAACGAGCCGAGCGCATCGGCAACCCCCGCGCGCCGGCTGGTGATCGGCACGACGATGTTCGCGCCCCCCGACAGTCGCCGGCGGGTCAGCGTGGCGCCCAGGTTGCTGCGGGTGTCGCTGCTCTGGATTTGCCGCCATTCGAGCCCGGCATCGAAGGTCACCAGCAATTCGCCGGCGGGCAGCTGGGCGAGCGCGCCTTCGAGCGTGTTCTGGAACACCGCGGTGATCGTGCGGCGATCGGCAATGTCGTAGCCGGCATCGGCGCTGGTCGGCAGCGGCCCGTCGAGCGCCAGCGTTCCGTCAAGCGCCGCCTGCCGCAGAGCGGCCGTGTCGAACCGCCGGTCGATCCGCGTCTCGGTGGCCGAGCGGCTCGCGTCGATGGTGCTGGTCAGCCGAAAGGCGTTGACCGGCTTGGTCAGCGAGCCGGCGGTCGAGATCGTGTCGGTCGAGGAACGACGGGTCAGCGGGGTGTCCGCGCCGAAGGTGCGCAGGATGCCCGGCACCGTCGGATCATCGGTCAGCACCACGGTGTTGAGACCATCGAGGCTGCGGCTCTCGTCGCGCTTGTAGTTGAGGTTGGCACTGAGCGAGGTGCCGCTGTCGATCAGCGCCTTCGCCCAGCTGAGGTTGCCCTCCAGTCCGAAGGTGTCCGCGCGCAAGGACCGGTAAGGCGCCTGGAGCGGATCGCCCGGCACGGTGCTGATCGAACCGGGGGTCTGGATGATGTTGCGCTCGTCCTCGGTCAGCATCGAGCTGTCGTTGAGCTCGAGATCGAGGTTGAAGCGCCCGCCATCGGCGATCTTGAGCGTCCCGAAATCCTGTTCGGTGCGCGCAAAACCCCCACGCGAAGGCGCCGCGAATTCAAGCTCGACCTCGCGGTTGGAGTAGTTCTCCTTGAGGATCAGGTTGATGACCCGGCGATCGGGCGGGAAGCCGAAGCGCTGGGCGACTTCCTCGGGGAACACCTCGACCCGGGCGAGCGCCTCGGGCGGGTAGGAGGCGAATTCGCGGAAGGAACCGATGCGGATCCCGTTGACGAGGATCACCGGCTGCCCTCCGCCCCCGCGCCCGCGCGCCGAACCGGTCTGGGCGGTGATCTGGGCGATGAGATCAGTGATCGAGGTCACCCCTTCCGCGGCGATCGCGGTCTCGTCGAGCTGGAGCAGCGGCGCCTGTTCGACCAGCAGCTGGCCGCGGATGCGGTTGGCGCTGACCACGATTTCGTCCGCCGAGGCGGCGTTGCCGCTGGCGCTCGGAGAATCGCTGTCGGGGTCCTGCTGCGAGCTCTGCGCGGCAGGCGGCTGCGTCTCGGCGCCGGCTGCGGCGAGAAGCGGGCCCGCGGCGACAAGGCTGGCGAAACAGGTGCCGGCGCGCAGCAGCGCGCGGGAAAGCGGGGAGAGGTTCATTCAGTCCCTTCAGATCAAAGCGATGCGGCCGGCGGCGTGTCGCCGCAGTCCGACCGTTCAACGGTCGCGGGTCGCAAAACCCTCGCCGCAAAACGACAGATCGGCCCGAATCGGGCCGTCGCGGCGCTTAACGCTCGAGCCTTCCCTTTTGGTTCCCGCATCGCTAAAGCGCAGCAGCTTTTCGACCGGCGTCGTGGACGCCGCACAACAGTAACAGAAGGAAATACATGGCCAAGGAAGAACTCCTCGAAATGCGCGGGCGCGTGGTCGAGCTGCTGCCCAATGCGATGTTCCGGGTGGAGCTTGAAAACGGCCATGAAGTGCTCGGTCACACCGCGGGCAAGATGCGCAAGAACCGTATCCGCGTGCTGGTGGGTGACGAGGTGCTGTGCGAGCTGACGCCCTACGACCTCACCAAGGCGCGCATCACCTATCGCTTCATGCCGGGTCGCGGCGGCCCCGGACCCCAGTAATTGCCTGCGGCCCTGATGGGCGCGCTCCATCTGACACTCGCCTCGGCCTCGCCCCGGCGGCGCGAATTGCTCGCGCGGCTGGGCCTCGCCCCCGATGCCGTCACCCCCGCCGATATCGACGAGACCCCGCTGAAGGGCGAACTGCCGCGCGCCTATGCGCTGCGGATGGGCCGCGAGAAAGCTTTGGCGGTGGAGGCCCCCGGCTTCGTGCTGGCGGGCGACACGGTGGTGGCGGTCGGTCGCCGCATTCTCCCCAAGACGGAAAGCGAGACCGAGGCGCGCGCCTGCCTCGAACTGATGAGCGGCAGGCGGCACCAGGTGCTCTCCAGCGTCGTGCTGCGCGCGCCCGACGGCTCCTTGCGCGAACGCCTGTCGGAAACCGTGGTGCGCTTCAAGCGGCTCTCGGCGGAGGAAATCGCCGCCTATCTCGCCGGCGGAGAATGGCGCGGCAAGGCGGGCGGCTATGCGATCCAAGGCGCGGCCGAGGGGCTCGTCGAATGGATCAGGGGCAGCCATTCGGGCGTGATGGGCCTGCCGCTCTACGAGACGAGGACGCTGCTCAAGGCTGCGGGCTTCGCGATTGGCTGAGTGGCTGATCGAAGCGGGCATCGGCGAGCGGCGGGCGCTGCTCGTCGAAGGCGAGCGCGTCTTGGCGGCGCGGCTGCTCTGGCCGGGCGACATCGCGGCCGGGACCGCAACCACCGGAAAGCTCACCGCCAAGCTCAAGGGCACGCGGCGCGGGGTCGCGGTGCTGGAAGGCGGCGCCGAAGCGCTGGTCGATCACCTGCCGCCGGGCGCGACCGAAGGGCAGACCCTCGATCTTGTCGTCACCCGCGCATCCCTTGCCGAACGCGGACGGCTGAAGCGTGCGCAGGCGCGGGTCGCAGGCAGCGCCGCTCCCCAGGTCGAAGCCTTCCCGCAAGGACGCAGCCTCCACCGCTTTCCCGCCGGCCTGTGGGAGGAGGTGTGGCACGCCGCCTCCTCGGCCAGCCTCGCCTTTCCCGGGGGCGAAGCCCTCGTCAGCGTGACGCCCGCGATGACGCTGATCGACATCGACGGCATCGGCGATCCGCGCGCGGTGGCGCTCGCCGCGATTCCGGCGATCGCGCGCGCGCTCGCGTGGTTCGATCTCGGCGGCAATATCGGCATCGACTTCCCCACTCTCGGCGCCAAGGCGGACCGCCGCGCGGTCGACGAGGCGCTCGGCACGGCGCTCGAGGCTTGGCCGCACGAGCGCACCGCGATGAACGGCTTCGGCTTCGTCCAGCTGGTCGCGCGGCTCGAGGGGCCTTCGCTCCTGCACCGCTTCGCGCATCACCGGCTCGGCATGGCGGCGCGGATGGCGCTGCGCCGCGCGGAACTGGCGGCGGACGAGGGCACGGGCCGGGTGCTGGCGCTCACTGTCCACCCGGCGCTCAAGGCGAAGCTCAAGGAGGCCTGGCTCGCCGAACTCGCCCGCCGCACCGGGCGCGAGGTGCGGCTGGAGACCGACCCAGCCCTTGCCATCGAGGCCGGTTATGCCCAGTTGGTGAGCGCATGACGACCTCGCCCAAGCCCTGTCCCATTTGCCGCAAGCCGCGCCATCCGGACCACGCGCCCTTCTGTTCCGAGCGCTGCCGCGACCGCGATCTGGCGCGCTGGTTTTCGGATTCCTACGCCGTCCCCGGTCCGCCCGCCGATCCGGAGGACGTGGCACGCGAGAACTGGCGCGAGCAGGACTGAACACGCCAGCGCATGATCGGCGAAAGCTGCGCGCAAAAGCCTCTTGCCAAGCGCCGCGCCCTTCGCCATAGGCGCGCACTCATTCGCTCCCCGGCGCATCTGGCGCCGCTCGCGGAAGTGCGAAGCCCAAGTAGCTCAGTTGGTAGAGCATACGACTGAAAATCGTAGTGTCGGTGGTTCGATCCCGCCCTTGGGCACCACACTCCCCCAGGCAAGAAGCGAGGCCGCAGGAATCCCGATGTCCCGCCGCACCAAGATCTACGAAGGCAAGGCCAAGATCCTCTACGAAGGCCCCGAGCCGGGCACGCTGATCCAGTATTTCAAGGACGATGCGACCGCCTTCAACGCCGAGAAGAAGGGCACCATCGCCGGCAAGGGGGTGATCAACAACCGCATCTCCGAGCACGTCTTCACGCGGCTCGGGCATATCGGCATCCCCACCCACTTCATCCGCCGCCTCAACATGCGCGAGCAGCTGATCCGCCAGGTCGAGATCATCCCGCTTGAGGTGGTGGTGCGCAACGTCGCCGCCGGTTCGATCTCCAAGCGCCTCGGCATCGAGGAAGGCGAGCCGCTGCCGCACACGCTGATCGAATATTACTACAAGGACGATGCGCTGGGCGATCCGCTGGTCGCGGAAGAACACATCGCCTGCTTCAACTGGTGCAGCAACGAGGAGATGCACGACATCTCCTCGATGGCGATCCGCATCAACGATTTCCTGTGCGGGATGTTCGCCGCGATCGACATCCGGCTGGTGGACTTCAAGCTCGAATTCGGCCGGCTCTACGATGGCGATTACAGCCGCGTGATCCTCGCCGACGAAATCAGCCCCGATGGCTGCCGCTTGTGGGACATGACCACCGGCGAGAAGCTCGACAAGGACCGCTTCCGCCGCGATCTGGGCGGCGAGGAGGAGGCCTACCGCGAGGTCGCGCGCCGGCTCGGGCTGCTGGGTGCCGAGGACAACGGCCCGGGCGAGGTGTTCGACCTCTCCCACGCCCGCAGCCGCCTGCGCGGTCCGCCACCGCTCAAGAAGTAAGCCCCCTTTTCTTGCGTCCGAACCTCGCCTAGGCTGACGAAGTCACTGGCGGGGCGAGCGATTTTGTCCTCCAGCGACGGGTCAGCACGGGGGCGCAATCGATGTTCTGGAAATCCGCGATCATGGCGACGTTGCTCGCCCAGTCGAGCCTTGCCCTCGCGCAGGAGGCCTCGGCAATCCCGGTGGTCCCCGCGCCCGCCTGGGCCGCGCCGACCGAGCCGCTCGCGGTGCCAGATGATGTGCAGGGGGCAATCTTCCTGCGGCGACAGAACAGCTTCGTCCACCTGACCGCCGAGGGGCACGAGCTGTTCACCAGCCAGATCATCCGCGTTCTCCAGCCGCAGGCGCTCGAAATCGGGAACGTCGCGATCGCCTGGAACCCGGCGGCAGGAACGGCGAAGGTTCACAAGCTCGTCATCCACCGCCGCGGCGCGGTCATCGACGTGCTTGCAACGACCGGTTTCGAAATCCTGCGCCGCGAAGACCAGCTCGAGGCGGCGAAGCTCGACGGGACGTTGACGGCGGTGCTGCGGGTGCCTGACCTGCGGGTCGGCGACGATCTCGAGCTGGAATACACCGTCCCGATGAACGACCCGACGCTGCGCGAGACCAGCCACGGTCTGCTGTTCATCAGCCCCTCGCCGCCCCCGGGTCGATACCTGCTCGACCTGTCCTGGGAGGAGGGTCAGAAGCCGCGGACCCGCCTTACCCCCGATCTGGCCGCGCTGGCCGAGCGGGGAGAGAACCGCATTGCCCTGCGGATCGACAATCCGCCGACCATCACGCCGCCGCGCGATGCGCCGCCGCGCTACGCCTGGTCGCGGGTCCTGGAGTTTTCGGACTTTCCCGATTGGCAGGCGGTCTCGCGAAGGTTCCACCAGCTGTTTGCCGAGGCGAGCACGCTTGCACCGGATTCGCCGCTGCACGCCGAAGCGGCCGCGATCGCCGCTTCCACCCCCGACAAGCTGGCCCAGGCCGAAGCTGCGCTGGAACTGGTCCAGCAGCAGGTCCGCTACGTCTATGTGGGGCTGAACGGCGGCAACTTCACCCCGGCGGATGCCGACACCACGTGGCAGCGGCGCTATGGCGACTGCAAGGGCAAGACCGCGATGCTGCTCGCGCTGCTCGCCGAGCTGGACATCCCGGCGGAGGCGGTGCTGGCCAACAACGGCGGCACCACCGACGGGCTCGACCAGCGGCTCGCCAACCCCGGGATGTTCGACCACGTGCTGGTGCGCGCGCACATCGGGGGCAAGACCCTGTGGCTCGACGGCACGCTGCCCGACGTGATCGACGGGCGCGCCGAGCCGTTCCTGCCCTACGAATGGGTGTTGCCGCTTTCGGCGAAGGGCAGCGCACTCGAACGGCTGCCGGAAAAGCCCTTTGCCCTGCCGCAGGTGATGGAACTCTACGAGATCGACGCCACCGCCGGCTTCGATGCGCCCGCGCGCTGGACCCGCACGACCGTGCTGCGCGGCATTCAGGGGCTGCAAAGCCACGTTCAGTTCTCGGCGATCAGCGCGGGACAGCTGGAGGCCACGCTCAAGAGCCAGTTGGCCGGTTCGGCCGCGTGGGACACGGTCGACAGCGTCAAGTATCGCTACGACCGCGCGACGCAGGCCGCGATCCTCACCATCACCGGCACAGGGCCGGTCGACTGGGAGGGCAACGAAGGCGAGGAGCGCTTCCTGCGCCTTCCGGGCGGCGGCTTCAACCCGCCTTCGCGGCGGCAACGCAGCGGCGCGGAGGCCGAAGACGTGCCGTTCTTCCAGCAGCCGGAATATACACGCTACGTCACCACCGTGCGCCTGCCCGAAGGCACCCAGATGGCCGACTGGGGCTTCAACACCGTGTTCGACACGCTGCTTTACGGCGAGGTCTATTATCGCATGATGGAGCTGCGCGAGGCGGATCGCACCCTGCGGCTGGTGCGCGGCAACCGGGTGGAGCAAAGCGAGATCACCCCGGCGAAGGCGGAGCGCGACAACGGACGGCTCGAAGACTTCGACAATTCGATGGCGATCCTGTCCTACGACCCCGGCAACATCGGCGAGCCCTGGGGGACGCTGAAGAAGGTGCCCAGCACTTTCGAGTTCGACTGGACCGGCGACAATCCGCCGTGCCTGCCCGCCGACATGCTGGCCCCGCCCAAGTAGGACTTCGCCCATAAGGGGCTGACATATCGGCGCTTTGCGTTAGGCTGGCGCTTCTTCATCATTTGCCACAGGTGTCCGACCCTTGATGATCCCTCCCTTCCGCACACTCGCCGCGGGTCTTGCGCTGTCGCTCTGCCCAGTTGCGCTCACCGCGCAGGAGGCGCCCGCGACGCCGCCCGCCGCCGCAACGGCGCCCGCGCCGGTCTGGGCTTTCGAGGACAGCGATGTGCCGGTCGATCCCGGCTACACCTTCGGGCGGCTCGACAACGGGATGCGCTACGTCATCCGCCGCAATGCCACGCCCGAGGGCACCGCGATGGTGCGGATGCGGATCGATTCGGGCAGCCTGGCGGAGAACGAGGCCGAACGCGGGCTGTCGCACTATCTCGAACACATGGCCTTCAACGGCTCGAAGGGCATTCCCGAGGGCGAGATGGTCAAGCTGCTCGAGCGCGAGGGACTGGCCTTCGGAGCCGACACCAACGCCTCGACCGGCTTCGAGAACATCACCTACATGCTCAATCTGCCGCGCAACGATGCTGCCCTGCTCGACACGGCGCTGATGCTGATGCGCGAGACGGCGAGCGAGCTCACCATCGCGCCCGACGCGGTCGACCGCGAGCGCGGCGTGATCCTCGCCGAGCGGCGCGACCGCGCGGGCTTCCAGCAGCGCAATTACGAAGACAATGTCGCCTTCGTGGCGCCGGGTGCGCGCTATGGCGAGCGGATTCCGATCGGCACCATCGCGGTGCTCGAAAGCGCCACCGCAGCGCAAATCCGGGCGCTCTACGAACGCACCTACACGCCCGCGAACACCGTGCTGGTGGTGGTCGGCGACTATCCGGTCGAGACGGTCGAGGCGGCGATCCGCGCCCGCTTCGCCGACTGGACCCCCGCCCCTGCCCCCGCCGAGCCCGAAGCCGGACCGGTCGACGTGACCCGCAAGGGGCTGACCGACATCCACATCGACCCGGCGCTCTCCGAAAGCGTGACGATAAGCCGTCTCGCCGCGTGGGAAGACCGCCCCGACACGCTCGCCAACCGTCACGAGGCCCTGCTGCGCTCGCTCGGCTACCGCATCGTCAACCGCCGGCTTGCAAGGCTCGCGCGCGGCGGCGATGCGCCGTTCCGCGGGGCGAGTTTCGGATCGGGCGACATCTTCGAGGACGCGCGCATCACCAGCCTTTCGGTGAGCAGCGCCGACGGGGAATGGGCCAAGGGCGTGCAGGCGGCGGTGCGCGAGGTCAACCAGGCGCTCACCTATGGCTTCACCCAGGCGGAGATCGACGAACAGCTCGCCAACATCCGCACCGCGCTCGAGAACGCGGTCAAATCGGGCGAGACGCGCAGCCACGGCGTGTTCGTATCGGGCGCGCTCAATCTCGCCAGCGAGGAGCGCGTGCCGACGACCCCCGAGTGGCAGCTCGCGGACTTCGAGCGGAGCGCGCCCGACATGACCCCGCAGGCGGTGTGGGAGGCGCTGCTGCGCGACGCCGCGCCGCTGGAGGAGCCGCTGATCCGCTTCACCGGCCGCACCGCGCCCGGCGGCGGCGAGGCAGCGCTACGCGATGCCTTCGCCCAGGGCATGGCGCTGCCGATTGCCGCCCCGGCCGACAACGGCCCGCTCGACTTCGCCTATGACGATTTCGGCACGCCGGGCACGATCCTATCCGACACCACCGAGCCGCGCCTCGGCCTCAGGATGATCCGCTTCGCCAACGGCGTGCGCCTGACGCTCAAGCACACCGACGTGCGCGAGGATCGCATCGCCTTCAGCCTGCTGGTGGACGGCGGGGATCTGATGAACACCCGCGAGGCCCCGCTGCGCGTGGCGCTCGCCGATGCCCTCGCGCTCGGCGGGCTCGGGCGGCACAGTCAGGACGAGTTGTCGAGCGTGCTGGCGGGCCGCAGCGTGAGTTTCGGGCTCGGGAGCGGCGCCGAAGGCTTCACCGCGGGCGGCAACACCACCCGGCGCGACCTTACGCTGCAGATGCAGCTGCTCGCCGCCCTGCTTACCGATCCGGGCTATCGCCCGGAAGGCGAGGAACGCTTCCGCAAGGGGCTCGACAATTATTTCGCCACCCTCGATGCAACACCGGCCCGCGCGCTCGGCAGCGCATTGGGCGGCATTCTCTCGGATGACGATCCGCGCTTCACGCTGCAGCCCAAGGAGGCGTTCTTCGCGCTCGACTATGCGCAGCTGCGCGCGGCGATTGCGGACCGGCTGGCGAACGGCGCCATCGAGCTCGCGCTGGTCGGCGATCTCGACGAGGACGCCGCGATCGCGGCGGTCGCGGGAACGCTCGGCGCGCTGCCGGAGCGCGAGCCCGAGTTCAATCCCCGCGAGGAGGCGCGCACCCGCGGCTTCACCGCCACGCGGGGGCGGCGCACGCTCACCCACCGCGGCGAAGCGGATCAGGCGCTGCTGCGCTGGACCTGGCCGACCACCGACGATGCCGACCTGGCGGAGACCCTGCGGCTCGACCTCTTGGCGCGGGTCGTGCGTATCGAACTGACCGAGAAGCTGCGCGAGGAGCTCGGGCAAGCCTATTCGCCCTCCGCCGGAGCCTCGAACAGCCGCATCTATCACGGCTACGGGACCTTCGATCTTGCGGTCTCGGTCGACGTGGAAAAGGTCGAGGCGGCCCGTGCGGCGGTCGGCGATCTGGTCGCTGCCCTTCGCGACACCCCGCCGAGCGAGGACCTGCTCGAACGCGCCCGCCGCCCGCTGCTCGAACGCTACGACAATGCCCTGAAGGACCTAGGCGGCTGGCTGGGCCTCGCCGCGCGGGCGCAGAGCGACCCCGACCGGCTCGACCGCTGGTTCGCCGCCCCCGACCTGATCCGTGCGATCACCCCCACCGAACTTCAGGCCACCGCCGCACGCTGGTTGCCCGAGGGAGAGGCGGTGGAGATTGCGGTTCTGCCCGCCGCCGCGGCGGCTTCCGCCGAGGACTAGGCATGAAAAAGCCGGCAGGAGATGATCCTCCTGCCGGCTTTTTGCCGGGACCCGCACCCCGAGGGGCGCAGGCGCGATCAGTAGTTCACGCCGAACGACACGCCGATCACCCGCGGTTCGTTGACGAAGGCGGTGTTGTTGTTGAAGTCGATCACGCCCAGCACGTTGTCTTCATTGGTGATGTTGCGCGCGAATGCGGCGAGTTCCCACTGCCCGTCATTGCCCGAATAGCCGATCCTGAGGCCGCCTTCGATGCGGCTCTTGGCGTTGAATTCGCGGCTTTCATAGAGCAGGAAGTTGGTTTCGCCGAGATAGGTCCAGTCGGTGAAGATGAAGAACTCCCCGCTGTCCCCCACCGGGATGCCGTAGCGCGCGGTCAGATCACCGCTCCAGCGCGGCGCATTGGGGAAGGGATTGCCGTTAACCAGCGCGCGGGTGCTTCCGCCGAGATCCACGGTGGGGTCGGTGACGGTGCACTGCGCGCAAATGCCGACCGCCAGCGTATTGTCCTTGATCTCGGTATGGTTGTATGCCGCGCCGAGGGTGACGAGCAGGTTCGGGGTGATCTGGAAGGCGCTGTCGAGCTCGACCCCGTAGGCCTCGCCCTTGTTGGCATTGATCAGCTGGACGAGGTTGCCCGCCCCGCCCACCGCGGTGAACTGCGAGTCGTTGACGATGTAGTAGAACACTGCGCCATTGATCCGGACGCGGCGGTCGGCCAGCTCGGACTTGAAGCCCGCTTCGTAGGAGGTGATGTTCTCCGACTGCGCCACCGAGGGCGCCGAGAAGAAGGCGACGTCGCGGCCCTGGATGGTCGGCCCGCGGAACGAGTTGGCGACCTTGGCATAGACGCTCGCGTCTTCCGAGACATCGGCGAACAGCGCGATGTCCCAATCGACATTCTTGTCGCCGACGCTGACCGGCTGCGGCGCGGCGCCCGAGCGGACGAAGAAGTCCTTCTCGTCGTCGGTGTAGCGCAACCCGCCGGTGACCTTGAGCCTCTCGGTCAGTGCGTAGGAGAGCTGGCCGAACACCGCCCAGGCATCATTCTTGTGGTTGACGGTGACCGGCGGCGGGAAGTCGAAGCCCACCGTCGTGACGTCGAAATCGCTGTTGAAATAGAAGCCGCCGATCTGCCAGGTCAGCGGACCCTCGCCGTTCGAGGCGAGACGCACCTCCTGGGTGGTCTGCTTGAGATCGAGCGAATCCTGCGTGTCCGAGGGGAAGGGAATGAAGCCCGGGCCGGTCACCAGGTTGCCGCCGTCGATGTCGCCGCGGCTCAGCCCGTTGCTGGTCCAGCGGCTGGTGATCGAGGTCAGGGTGGCACCGTCGAACTCGTAGGACGCGGTCAGGGTCGCGCCGAACTGCTGGTAATCCGACGGGTTGCCGCCGCCGGCATCGTAGAACACCGTGTCGCGCTTGTAGTTGTCGTTGAGATGGTTGGTGTTGTTCGGCTGCGCCGTGGTCGCGCCGAGCACGTTGGCGCGGAAGATCGTCGAGGTTCCGAGCAGGTCGCGGAAATTGACCGCGGCATTGATGGTCAGCCGGTCGGTCGGGGTGTAGAGTAGCTGGCCCCGGACCGCGAAGTCGGTGAAGCCGCCGAGCACGTTGTTCTGCCCGGTGAAACCATTGTCGATCCAGTTGCTGCGCCGCTGGAACTGCGCGGCGACGCGGAAGGCGAGAACATCATCGACGAGCGCGGTGCCGAAGGCGCCGTTCAGCGTCATCGTGTCGAAGCTGCCGAAGGAGATCGAGCCGCGGGCATCGGTGTCGAAGCTGGGCTTGATCGAATCCACCTTGACGATGCCCGCCGGGGTGTTGCGGCCGAACAGCGTGCCCTGCGGCCCGCGCAGCACCTCGATGCGCTCGACGTCGAAGATCGGGAAGCTCTTGAGGGTGACGTTCTCGAGCACCACGTCGTCGAGCAGCACCGAGACCGGCTGCGAGGCGGCGAGGTCGAAATCGGTGTTGCCCAATCCGCGGATGTAGAAGCGCGGCGCGACGCGGCCGTTCGAGCTTTCGATGTTGAGGCCCGGCACCGAGCCGGCGAGCGCAGTCACATCGCCCGCGGCGCTGAAGATGGTGTCGACGCGGCCCTGGTCGAGAATCTCGGCCGAGACGGGAACGTCCTGGAGGTTCTCTTCGCGGCGGTTCGCGGTGACGATGATGGTGGCGAGCTGACCCTCGTCGGTGCTGGCGGTTTCGCTGTCCTGCGCGGCGGCAGGAGCGGCGATCCCGGTGGCGGCGGCGGCGAGAATCGTCGAAGCGGCCCAGAAGGCGCGCGCGGCAGTGATACGCTGAGACATCGAACAAGCCCCTTTCGGATCGGACGGACGGAAAAACAGGAGAGTGCCGGCTCGCGCGCTGACACTTTCGCGCGATTTTGGCGAGATTGCCGCGCAAGATTGCGGCGGGAATCCGCCCTTCGGACTGCACATTCTTTGCGGATGTTGCATTGAAGTTACAGAAACTGACGCAAGACGACCGCTTTGTGACAAATGCGCGCAAACCGCGAGGGGGCGACGGCGGCGGTGAACAAGCCGAAACGGGGGCGTTGCGCCGCTGCGCGCGGGCGCTATAGCGGCGCCAGACCACGGCCCGCCGCCTGCCCGAGGAGCCCCGACCCATGAAAGTCCGCGTCCTAATCCGATTGAAGCCCGGCGTGCTCGACCCGCAGGGCCGCGCGGTGCATCACGCGCTCGAGGGTCTCGGCTTCGCGGGCGTCGCGGATGTGCGGGTGGGACGGCTGATCGAACTCGAGGTCGCGGACGGCACCGATCATGCCGCGCTCACCGAGATGTGCGAGAAGCTGCTCGCCAACACCGTGATCGAGAACTTCACGATCGAGACCGAAGGGGGCAAGTGATGGCCTTCCCCGCCAACGGCTTCCGGGCCGCGGTCATCACCTTCCCAGGATCGAACTGCGACCGCGACATGGCGGTGGCGCTCGAGGCGGCTTCGGGACAGAGCGCGATCCGCGTCTGGCACGGCGATGCCGACCTGCCCGAGCGGCTCGATCTGGTCGCCCTGCCGGGCGGCTTTTCCTATGGCGATTACCTGCGTTCGGGCGCGATGGCGGCGATGAGCCCGATCATGCGCGCGGTGGTTGCCGCCGCGGAGCGCGGCGTGCCGGTGCTGGGCGTGTGCAACGGCTTCCAGGTGCTCACCGAGGCGCGGCTGCTGCCCGGCGCGCTGATGCGCAATGCCGGTCAGCGCTTCATCTGCCGCACCGTGCCGCTGACCGTCGAGAACACCGATTCGCTGTTCACCCGCGGGTTCGCCCGGGGCGAGACCCTGCGCATCCCCGTCGCCCATCACGACGGCAACTATTACGCCGATGCCGATACGCTCGACCGGCTCGAGGGCGAAGGCCGGGTCGCGTTCCGCTATGCCGAGAACTGCAACGGCTCGGCGCGCGACATCGCCGGGGTGCTGAGCGCCAATGGCCGGGTGCTCGGCATGATGCCGCACCCCGAACGCGCGATCGAGCCGGCCGCCGTGGCATCCTTGGGTGGGGCCGACGGGCGGCGGCTGTTCGAGAACATCCTGTCGGCGCTGGCGAGCGCCTGATCCCAAAGCCCGCCCGGCGCTCGAGACGATCCGGCGCGTGATGCGTCAGCATCCTGACGCGCTGGCATAGGCCTCAGGCGCGCAGCTGGCGCGGGTTGTCGAAGAGCCGCTGCGCATCCTCGCTGCGCATCGGCCGGCCGAAGTAATATCCCTGGATCTTGTCGCAGCCGAGGTTGCGGATCAGTTCGGCCTCGTCGGCGGTCTCCACCCCTTCCGCCGTGGTGGTCATGTCGAGGCTCTTGGCCATGGCGACCACCGCGTTGATGATCGCGAGGCTTTCCGCACTGCCCTGCGCCGCGCCCTGCACGAAGGTGCGATCGACCTTGATGGTCGAGAAGCGCAGCTTGCGGATGTAGCCGAGCGAGGAATAGCCGGTCCCGAAATCGTCCAGCGCCACCGAACAGCCGAGCGCCATGACCTGTTCGAGCGCGTTGCGCGCAACGCTCGCGTCGCGCAGGAAAATGCTCTCGGTCACTTCCACCTCAAGCCGTTCGGGGCGCAATCCGGTCGCCGCCAGCGCCTCGACCACCTCCTCGTGGAAGCCGGGTTCGAGCAATTGCTCGGGCGAGACGTTGACGTTGACCTTGACGTGATCGGGCCAGTTGCGCGCCTCCTCGCAGGCCTTGCGCATCACCCACTTGCCGATCGGCACGATCAGCCGGGTGTCCTCGGCGAGCGGGATGAACTTGCCGGGACTGACGAAGCCGTGATCGGCGCTGTTCCAGCGCACCAGCGCCTCGAAGCTGACCACCTGTTCGCTGCGCGAATCCACGACCGGCTGGTAGTGCAGCTCCATCTCGTCGCGCCCCAGGGCCTTGCGCAGCGCCACCTCGAGCTGGCGGCGTTCCTCCGCGGAGGCGTGGAGCACCGGCTCGAAGCTGCGATGCTCGCCGCCCCCGGCGTCCTTGGCGCGGTACAGCGCGAGGTCGGCATTGCGCATCAGCTCCTCGACGGTCTTGCCGTCGCGCGGCCCCATCGCCGAACCGACGCTCGCGCCGACATAGAGCGTGTGCTGATCGACCTGGTAAGGTTCGGACAGGCGTTCGATGACGCGTTTGGCGAGGCGGCTCACCTCCTCGCTCTTGTGCAGGTCGCGGATCACGATCGCGAACTCGTCGCCCCCGAGCCGGCCGCACAGCTGGTTTTCGCCCATCAGCGATTTGAGCCGCGCCGAGACCTGCGCGAGCAGCTTGTCCCCGGTCATGTGGCCGAGCGAATCATTGACCGACTTGAAGCGATCGAGATCGACCATCAGCAGCGCGCAGCGGCTGCGCCACTGTTCGGCGTAGCGCAGCGATTCGCCCAGCGCCTCGGTCAGCTGCAACCGGTTGGGCAGCTGGGTGAGCGTATCGAAGCGCGCGAGGTAGGCGATCTTCTCGGAGGACTTGCGCTGCTCGGTGACGTCCGAGCCCACCCCGCGAAACCCGGTGAAGCGGCCGCGATCGTCGCGCGTGGGCGTGCCCGAAAGCTCCCACCAGCGCTCCTCGCCGAGGATCGAGACCTGCACCAGCATGTTCGAGAAGTTCTCCCGGCTCCTGAGCCGCTCGGCGAGGTCGTGGAGGCTGGCGGGGAACTGGCCGCTGGCCCATGCCCGCCCGGCGACCAGTTCGAGCAGCGGCATGCCCTCGACCTCGACCTGCGGACGTCCGAGTGCGAACGCGAACCGCGGCGACACCGAACGCAGGCGGCGATTGGTGTCGACCTCCCACAGCCAGTCCGCCTCGTTCTCCTCGAACTCGCGCAGCAACAGCGAGACGACCTGCTCCTTCTCGGCGACCGCCGCCTCGGCAAAACGGGCGGCGAGGAAGGTGCGCCCCACCTCCACCGTGCCGAGCAGCACGACGATCATGAACAGCATCATCGCCACCGCGCCGAACCACATCCCGACGAGCGCGAGGTGGACGATCGCCGCGAGGCAGATGATGGCGGTGAAGCAGACGATCCCGAAGGGCGCCGCGGTGTAGAAGAACACCGAACCCGAGGCGAGGATGACGACGATCATCAGCAGCGCCATCAGATCGCCCGGCGAACCGAAGAAGGGGAAGCTCACGATCCCCGCCGCCCAGGCGATGCCGGAAAGCACCGCCGTGGTCGCCTGCCGGGTGAACTCGCCCCGCGAAACCCGGCGACGGTCGGCATCGGCGAGCGACAGGTCGATGCGGGTGCCGCGCCAGTGGATTCCCGCCAGTAGCGCGATCCACGCGGCCATCACCGGGAGGCCGATCTTGCCGACATAGATCTGCGCCACGAAGATCGCGAGGATGGCGTGGACGAAGATCCGGTAGAAGGCGAGCTTGGCAAGCGCGGTGTATTGCAGCCCCCGCAGCCGTCCCCAATCGAACTCGCCCTTGTCCGACAGCCCGAGGACCGCCGAGACGGGAAGGTCGGCGGGCCGGATCGGCGAAGGCGAGGAAGACGGTTCGGTCACGGCCGCAAGCTTAACCGACAAAGGTTAGACTGCGGTAAACCGCGCAGGGTCCGCGAAAGGCGAGAGTTAACGCAATTCCGGCGCCTTACTCGACGGTTACGGATTTCGCGAGATTGCGCGGCTGATCGACATCGGTGCCCTTCACCACCGCGACGTGATAGGCCAGCAGTTGCACGGGAATGGCATAGACCAGCGGCACGATCAGCGGGTGGACGACCGGCATCTCGATGGTCGCGATGCAGCCCTCGCCCGCCTCTTCGAGCCCCTTGGCATCGGAAATCAGCACCACCTGGCCGCCGCGCGCGCGGACTTCCTCCATGTTGGAGACGGTCTTCTCGAACAGCGGGCCCGAAGGGGCGATCACCACCACCGGCACGGCTTCGTCGATCAGCGCGATGGGACCATGCTTCATCTCGCCCGCGGCATAGCCTTCGGCGTGGATATAGCTGATTTCCTTGAGCTTGAGCGCACCCTCCAGCGCCAGCGGATAGTCCTGCCCGCGCCCCAGGTAGAGCACGTCGCGCGCGGGGGCGACGAGATGCGCCATCGCGGCGATGTCCTCGTCGTGGTCGAGCGCCGCGTTGAGCGCCGCGGGCGCCTCGAGCAGGTGGCGCACGATCGCGGATTCCTCCTCGCGCGTCAGGCGTCCCTTCTTCACCGCCATGTGCGCAGCGAGCGCGGCGAGCACGGCGAGCTGGCAGGTGAAGGCCTTGGTCGAGGCGACGCCGATCTCCGGCCCGGCATGGGTCGGCAGCAGCAGGTCGGCCTCGCGCGCCATGGTGCTGGTCGGCACGTTAACGACCACGGCGATGATCTGGCCATTGGCCTTGCAATGCCTGAGCGCGGCGAGCGTGTCGGCGGTCTCGCCACTCTGCGAGATGAACAGCGCAAGCCCGCCCTCCTCCAGCACGGGTTCACGATAACGGAACTCGGACGCCACATCGATGTCGACCGGCACGCGCGCGAATTGCTCGAACCAGTATTTCGCCACCATGCCGGCATAAAAGGAGGTTCCGCAGGCGACGATGGTGAGCCGCCGCACCGCCGAGAGGTCGATGTCCATCTGCGGGAGCGCCACCGAATTGTCCGAACGCCTGAGGTAGGAGCCGAGCGTCTGGGCGACGACGGTGGGCTGCTCGAAGATCTCCTTCTGCATGAAGTGGCGGTAGTTGCCCTTCTCCACCGCCGCGGCCGAGGCGCCCGAGGCGCGGATCTCGCGGGTGACGGGATTGTTCTCGGCATCATAGACCTGCGCGCCCTCGCGGCGCACCACCACCCAGTCGCCCTCCTCGAGATAGGCGATGCGCTGAGTCAGCGGCGCGAGCGCGAGCGCGTCCGATCCGAGATACATCTCCGCCTCCTCGCCCTCCGGCCCGTAGCCGAGCACCAGCGGCGAGCCGAGCCGCGCCCCGATCAGCAGTTCCGGATGCCGGCGGAAGGCGATCGCCAGCGCGAAGGCGCCGCGCAGCCGCGGCAGCACCGCGCGCACCGCATCCTCCGGTTCGGCGCCGCGCTCGATCTCGACCGACAGAAGGTGGGCGACGATCTCGGTATCGGTCTCGCTCTCGAAGCTGCGCCCACCGGCGACAAGTCCGGCGCGCAATTCCTTGTAGTTCTCGATGATGCCGTTGTGCACGATGGCGACCTCGCCGGTGGCGTGCGGGTGGGCGTTGGACGAGGTCGGCGCGCCATGGGTCGCCCAGCGGGTATGGGCGATGCCGACCGTGCCGGGCGCAGGGTCGGCTTCCAGGACGCGCACCAGGTTGGCGAGCTTGCCCTCGGCCCGGCGGCGCACCATCGCGCCTTCGTGCAGGGTACAGATCCCGGCGCTGTCATAGCCGCGATATTCCATCCGCTTGAGCCCGTCGACGAGCCGCTCCGCGACGCTGGCGCTGCCCACGATCCCGATGATTCCGCACATTTGCCTTGCCTTCCTTTGCTGGCGCGCCTCGCCTCCCGCTCTAGCCGTTGGCGCCTGTTCGGCAAGGGGTCGCATGGCGCGCAATGCCAACCTGCGCGACGAAGCGCCCGCGTGCGCCGCCGGGTCTGCGGCAAGCGCGCACGCCTTAGGGAAAAAATAAGCTTTCCTGCCTATTCACCAATTTCTGGAAGAGACCCTTCGCCAGATTTGCGAAAGAGGTTGATGACATGATGACAAGCCTTGGGGGCTGGGAATGAGCGCATTCGGCAAGAAGGGCAATGCTGGCGGACTGAAGCCCGGCGGCAGACCGGCTTTCGGGGTCGCGCGCCCGATGAAGACGTCCGGCACGGCCGCAGCGCAGCGCGGCGGCGAGCAGTTTCCGCCGATCCCCGGCGAGGCCGCAGCCGATCGTCCCGCGCCGATGCCCTCGCCCGCGCCGTCGCGTCCTGCCAGCAGCGCCGAGGCCATCGACCGCCTCAACGAGCGGATGCAGGCGGTCAACGACGCCAGTTCGGAAGTCGGCGGCTTCGAGGCGAGCGTCCACAAGATCAAGGAACAGGTGCTCCCGCGCCTGCTCGAGCGCGTCGATCCCGAAGCGGCCGCCACGCTCTCCAAGGAGGAGCTCTCCGAGGAATTCCGCCCGATCATCATGGAGGTGCTGGCCGAGCTCAAGGTCACGCTCAACCGGCGCGAACAGTTCGCGCTGGAAAAGGTGCTGATCGACGAGCTGCTCGGCTTCGGCCCGCTCGAAGAGCTGCTCAACGATCCGGACGTGTCCGACATCATGGTCAACGGCCCGGACCAGACCTACATCGAAAAGAAGGGCAAGCTGCAACTCGCCCCGATCCGCTTCCGCGACGAACAGCACCTGTTCCAGATCGCCCAGCGCATCGTGAACCAGGTCGGCCGCCGCGTCGACCAGACCACCCCGCTCGCCGACGCCCGCCTCAAGGACGGCAGCCGCGTGAACGTGATCGTGCCGCCGCTGAGCCTGCGCGGCACCGCAATCTCGATTCGTAAGTTCTCCGAAAAGCCGATCACGCTCGATATGCTGCGCGACTTCGGCTCGATGTCCGACAAGATGTGCACCGCGCTGAAGATCGCGGGCGCGTGCCGGATGAACATCGTGATCTCGGGCGGTACCGGTTCGGGTAAGACGACCATGCTCAACGCCCTGTCGAAGATGATCGACCCGGGCGAGCGCGTGCTGACCATCGAAGACGCGGCGGAACTGCGCCTGCAGCAGCCCCACTGGCTGCCGCTCGAAACGCGCCCGCCGAACCTCGAAGGCCAGGGCGCGATCACCATCGGCGACCTCGTGAAGAACGCCCTGCGTATGCGCCCGGACCGCATCATCCTGGGCGAAATTCGCGGCGCGGAGTGTTTCGACCTCCTCGCGGCGATGAACACCGGTCACGATGGCTCGATGTGTACGCTCCACGCCAACTCCCCGCGCGAGTGCCTTGGCCGTATGGAGAACATGATCCTGATGGGCGACATCAAGATCCCGAAGGAAGCCATCAGCCGCCAGATCGCCGAATCGGTCGACCTGATCGTGCAGGTGAAGCGTCTGCGCGACGGTTCGCGCCGCACCACCAACATAACCGAGGTGATCGGGATGGAAGGCGACGTGATCGTGACGCAGGAGCTGTTCAAGTTCGAATATCTCGACGAGAGCGAGGACGGGAAGATCCTCGGCGAGTTCCGCTCGTCGGGCCTGCGCCCCTACACGCTCGAAAAGGCGCGCCAGTTCGGCTTCGACCAGGCGTATCTTGAGGCCTGCCTTTAAGGCAGGTGCCCTCAGACGCCGGGCGGCGGACATCCGTCCGCCTTGGCTTCGCGGCATAAGCCGCGGCGGGCGGTCGCCCTTGCGGCGCTGGCGCGCCGTTAGCTGCACTCATCTTCGCGAAGTCCCTCCCTGTCGCGCAGCAGTGGGGAGGTGGCGCGGTGCCAGAGGCAGCGCGGCGCAGGGGTGACCGCTACAAACTCCCCAGCACCACCGGCAGGCTCATCGCAAGGCAGCCGCCGCCGATCAGCGCGGCGAGCATGAACAGGCCGAGCCACGGCACCCAGCCCACCTGTTCGAGCCGCGAGAGGTCGCGCGCGCGTGTGCGCCGGCGTTCCATCACGCCGGCGAATCCCGCGAACACCCAGAACAGCGCGCCGATAATGGCCAGCTGCGCGGCATCGCTCAGCAGTTCGAAGCGGGCAAGTAGGTCCATCGCGCGCCCATGTAGGCTTTCCGCGCCCTTGCGCAATCCTCGGGGCTCGGCCAAGCGGCAAGGCGATGGATGGCTCGATCGCCCGCCCCCGCCCGCTGCTCGCACTCGCCGTCCGGCTCGCCACCGCGGCGGCGCTCGCCACCATGGCGATGCTGGTCAAGCTGGCGGGCGAGCGGGGCGCGCATCTGGTCGAGCTGATCTTCTGGCGCCAGCTCATCACCACGGTCCTGCTTGGCGCCGGGCTGACGCTGACCGGAAGGCTCGCGCTGCTCCGGACGCAGCGCCTGCCCGCCCATGCGCGCCGTGCGGCGATGGGCCTTGCGGGGATGCTGTTCACCTATGGCGCGGTGCTGCTGCTGCCGCTTGCCGAAGCCACAACGCTCAGCTTCACCGCGCCGATCTTCGCGGTCCTGATCGCGCTGGTCCTGTTCCGCGAGAAGATCGGTCCCTATCGCTGGGGCGCGGTCGTGGTCGGCTTTGCGGGCGTGCTGGTGGTGATGCAGCCGGGCGGCACGCCGCACGCGGGGGTCACCATGGCAGGGGTGGTCGTCGGCCTGATCGCCCCGCTGATGGTGGCGCTGATCAGCTTCCAGATCCAAGACCTGAACACCACCGAGAACCCGTGGAGCATCGTCTTCTGGTTCGCCGCCCTCAGCACCCCCGTCGCCGCGATCGCCCTGCCCTTCTTCATCGTCGCGCATGATCCCGTCACCTGGGGCATCATCCTTGCGATGGCGCTGATCGGGGCGGGCGCGCAGATGCTGCTCACCACCTCATTGCGCTTCGGATCGGCCGCGGTGATCCTGCTGATGGACTACACCAGCCTGCTGTGGGCCACCTTCTACGGCTATGCGGTGTTCGACCGCGCCGCACCTGCCAGCCTGTGGCTCGGCGCGCCGCTGATCATCGGCGCGGGGCTGCTGATCGCGTGGCGCGAACGGCAACTCGCCCGCGCCCGCGCGCATCCTGCCGCATAAGACGGAACATCGCCGCCCGGCTCCCGCTTGGCCCTGTCCATGCACACAGGAAAGGAGCATGCCATGATCCGCAAGACCATTCTCGTCCTCGCCACCGGGGCCGCCGTCCTGCTGACGACCGCCTGCAACACCGTCGAAGGCGCCGGCGAAGACCTCGAATCGGCCTCGAACACGGTCGAAAAGGAACTCTGAGCACAGCGGCGAGGATCGGCGCTTCACGCCATCGTCAGGAATATCTATGCAGGTTCGCGCGTTGATCCTCCGCGATTGACCGAAAGGACCTGACCATGATTCGCTCGACGATGACCCGTAACCTGCTGACAGCCGCCGTCCTCGCCGCCCTTGCCCTCACCACGGCCTGCAACACGGTCGAAGGCGTGGGCGAGGACATCCAGTCGGTCGGCCGCGCCGGCAAGCGCGCGATCGACTAGGTCCTCCTGTAAACCAGCACGATATTGTTCGCCGGCAGCGCATGACGCGCGCTGCGGGCCATGCCGTGCTGCGCCGCGAGCGCATCGAGCGCTTCGGCCTTGCGCAAGCCCCAGTGCGGGTTGCGCGCCTTGAGGCTGGCATCGAAATCGCGGTTCGACGGCGCGGTATCGACGCCCTCCTCGATATAGGGACCGTAGAGCACCAGCGGCGCCCCGCCGACGCTCAGCACCCGCGCCGCGCCCGCGAACAGGCCCAGCGTCGCCTCCCACGGACTGATATGCACCATGTTGATGCAGACGATGGCGTCGGCGGAGGCGACCGGCCAGCTGTCCGGGTCCGCCGCATCGAGCAGCAGCGGCGCGGCGAGATTTTCGCCCGGATAATCCGCGCGATAGGCCGCAATCGAGGCCAGCGCCTCGGTCGAAGGGTCGGTCGGTTGCCACCCGAGCGCCGGGAAGCGTTCGGCGAAGAACAGCGCGTGCTCCCCCGTCCCCGCCGCGATCTCGAGCACCGTCCCGGAGGCGGGCAATTCGCGCGCCAGCACTGCGGCGATGGGTTCGCGGTTGCGCAGGGTGGCGGGGGCGTGCTGCTTCACGAGACCTGCCGCTCCTGCCCTTCCCAATAGGGCGCGCGCAACTCGCGGCGCAGGATCTTGCCGCTCGCATTGCGCGGCATCACCGGAATGACATCGACGCTCTTGGGGGCCTTGAAGGCCGCGATCCGCTCGCGCGCCCAGGCGATGACATCAGCCTCGTCCACCACGTGACCGGGCTTGGCGACGACGCAGGCCTTGACCTCCTCGCCCCAGCGTGCGCTCGGCACGCCGATGACCGCGACCTCGGCGATCGCGGGGTGGCCGTAGATCGCGCTTTCGACTTCCGCCGGATAGACGTTCTCACCACCGGAGATGATCATGTCCTTGATGCGGTCCTGAATGTAGACATAGCCGTCCTCGTCCATCACGCCGGCATCGCCGGTGTGGAGCCAGCCGTCGGGGTCGATGGTCCGGGCGGTAGCCTCCGGCAGCTTCCAGTAGCCTTGCGTGTTCGAGGGCGAGAGGATGCACACCTCGCCGATTTCGCCGCGCGGCACTTCATTGTTGTCGGGGCCGCGCACTTCGATTTCCACTCCCGGACAGGCCTTGCCCGCCGAGCGCATCCGCCGGTTGCCTTCGAGGCTGTGGTCCTCGGGCGGGAGGATCGAGATCGTGCCACTCGTCTCGGTCATGCCGTAGGCCTGCAGGAACTTCGTGGTCGGCATGGTGCGCACCGCTTGCTTGAGCAGTTCGAGCGGCATCGGCGCGGCGCCGTACATCAGGTATTTGAGGTTCGAGAAATCGGTCGTGGCGGCGCGCGGGTGCTGCACCACCATCTGCAAGGCAGCCGGCACGATGAACATGTGGGTCGCCCCCGCCTCGATCGCCTCGAGCACGCCGACCGGCGAGAACTCGGCCTGCACGAGGCTGCGCACACCATTGGCGATGGCGATGTTGACCAGCCCCGTGCCGCCGATATGCGCGCAGGGCATGGCGACCAGCATGCAATCGTCCGGCTCGTAGAAGTTCCAGTCGAGCCCCGCCGCATTGCCGAGCTTGCGCAGGCCGAGCAGGTTGGCGTTCGACAGCATCGCGCCCTTGGGATTGCCGGTCGTGCCGCTGGTGTAGAGCTGCAGGACCGGGTCGTGTGCGGCGGGCGGAGTATAGTCCGCCGGATCGAAGCCCCCCGCCGCCTCGCGCGCCGCCTCGGCCTCGATCACCTCGGGATTTGCGGGAACCTCACCTGCGACCTTGTGCGCGGTCGCGACGAACTCGGCATCGGCGAACAGCAGCTTGGCCTCGGTGTCGCCAAGGATATAGGCGATCTCGCGCGGGGCGAGGCGCCAGCCGATCGGCACCATCACCGCCCCCATACGCGCCGCGGCGATGTAGATGAGGAAATAGGTGTCGCGGTTCTTGCCGAGCCACGCGATCCGGTCCCCCGCCGCGATGCCGCGCGACTGCAAGAGCGCGATCAGCTGGCGCGTCAGGCGGTCGGCCTCGGCGTAGCTGGTGACGCGCCCGTCCTGGTCGAAGGCCGGGCCTTCGGGCCGCTCCTTCGCCCAGAAATGCAGGATCTCGTCGAAGGTCGAAAAATCGTGATAGGCATCGCGCGCCATGGCCGTGCTCTCTCCCAAAAGCCGTGTCGGGGAGAGATTAAGCGCATGGGTGCGCGCGGGTCTAGCGAAAGGTCTAGCGAAACCGGCCCTGTTTGCGTGCGGCAGGCTCGCGCAGCAGCAGCCACAGGCCGAGCCCGAGCGGGCCGGCCATGAAGGTCGCGAGCAGGATCGGCGCCTGCACCAGCCGCGAGACGTTCTTGGCATCGCCGTCGCGCGCGATCCACAGGCCGACGAACAGGTCGAAGGCGAGGTAATGCGTCCAGCCGATCGTGGTGCCCGCCTTGGTGGCGAAGATCGCCTGCACGCCGGCAATGCTGGTGAAGTCCGCGCCTCCGCCGCCGGGATTGGGCAGCAGACCGGTCAGCACCCCGATCATCGTCACCGCATAGATCAGACACAGCAGGCCCACGCCCATGTAGAGCACGCCCGAAAGCAGCGCCGGCCAGCGCGGCAGCAGGATCAGCACCACCCAGGCGATCAGCGCGAGCAGGTTGACCATGGTGAACAGCGCATCCCAGTCGATCATTCCGCGCTCTCCGTCTCGGTCGCCCGCCGCCAGTCGCGCGCGGCGCGGCGCATCGCCTCGTTGTCGTGGGTGAAGCGCCCGCCCGCGCGGCGCAGCGCGAGGCCGAGCGCGGCCTCGGCCACCAGCGCGGCGTCGATCGAGCGGTAGCGTTCCCACGAACCCGACAGCAGCGGATCGATCAGCGGCGCGGCGATGATCGCGGCGCGCTCGGCAAACCGCAGGTCATCCTCGCGCGTCCCGCGCAGCAGGCCGGGGCGCAGGATGTCGAGCCGCTTGAAGCCGATTTTCGACACCGCCTCCTCGGTCTCGCCCTTCACGCGCATGTAGAAGGTCTTGGAGCGCGCATCGGCCCCCGCGGCGCTGACCAGCACCATGTTCGGCACGCCCGCCGCGCGCGCCGCGCGGGCGGTGGCGAGCACGAGGTCGTGATCGACGCTGCGGAACGCGGCCTCGTCGCGGCCGGCCTTCTTCCAGGTCGTGCCGAGCGCGCAAATCAGCGCGCGCGGGCGCACCGCCTCGAACACCTCGCCCCATTTCGACGGATCGGCGACGAACATCTCCATTCGCGCGCCGGGCGGCAGCGGGGCCTCGCGCCGGGCGATGCCGACGATCCGCGCCTCCTCGCCGCGGCTGGCGACCGCGATCACCTGCCGCCCGACCAGCCCGGTCGCGCCGACCAGCGCGATGCGTTGGGGGCCCTGTGAATGGGGGGGCGTCTCAGACATTGACCAGCCCCGCAGGCCGCTCGCCATAGATCGCGCTGCAGGCCTGTATGGCGAAGCGGTCGCTCATCCCGGCGATGAAATCGGCGATCACGCGGCTGCGCTGCGGCTCCTTGTTCGGCAGCCGCGCCTGCCAGTCCTCGGGCATCAGCCGCGCGTCCTGCGAATAGGCGGCGAACAGCCGGGCGACCACGTCGCGCGCGCGCTCGGCGGCGGCGACCTGATCGGGATGATAGTAGAGGCGGTCATACATGAAGGTCTTGAGCCGGCGTTCCTGCGCCGCCATCGCGGGCGAGAAACCGGCGAGCTGGCGCCCCGCCTCGCGCACATCGGCGACCGAACGCAGGCCCTTCACCTGCGCGGCGGTGTGTTCGAGCACGTCGTTGACCATCAGCCCGATCTGGTCGCGCACCAGCTCGCGCAGCAAGCGGTCGCGCGGGGCGTGCGGGAAGCGCTGCTCCACCGCGCGCCACTGGTCGGCGACGAAATCGAGGGTGAGCAGGTCGTCGAGTTCGAGAAACCCTGCGCGAAGGCCATCGTCGATGTCGTGGTTGTCATAGGCGATGTCATCGGCGACCGCGGCGACCTGCGCTTCGAGCGAGGGCCAGGTGCCGAGCATCAGCGGAAAGGCCGCGTCGAGTTCGGCGAGCGCCCAATTCGGGGCGATCACCGGCCCGTTGTGCTTGGCGAGGCCTTCGAGCAGGTCCCAGGTGAGGTTGAGCCCGTCGTGCTCGGGATAGGGGCACTCGAGCCGCATCACCGTGCGCAGCGCCTGTGCGTTGTGGCAGAAGCCGCCGTGGCGCGCCATCGCCTCGCCCAGCGCCGCCTCCCCGGCATGGCCGAAAGGCGGGTGGCCGAGATCATGGGCGAGGCACAGCGCCTCCGTGAGATCCTCGTCGAGGCCCAGCGCACGGGCGATCACCCGGCCGATCTGCGCGACCTCGAGGCTGTGGGTGAGGCGGGTGCGGTAATGGTCGCCCTCGGGCGAGATGAACACCTGGGTCTTGGACTTCAGCCGCCGGAAGCTCATCGAGTGGACGATGCGGTCGCGGTCGCGCTGGAAGGCGCTGCGCGGCCCGCGCCGCTCGCCGGGCACTGCCACGCCCCATTCGCGCGGCCCGTGGGCCTCAGGGTCGGCGGCATAGGGAGCGCGGGTCGTCACGGCAGCAGCGATTAGGTCAGCGCGAGCGGCGGCTCAACCGGAACAGCACCGGAACATGACGCAAATCCTCGGGAAACTGCCGCGCCTGTCGCCGGGCCGGGCGAATTATGGGGCCGCTCCCCGGTGATTGGGGGGGAAGGAGAGCGGCCCCATGGGCCAATCGGTGCGACCCGAAAGACCCGGAACCTGCCAAACTTCGTGTTTTGGCATATTCCGTCCCGGCCTCTAGGGCCGCGCGGGCGATGTTGCATCCCTTGCAAGCTCTGCCTGCGCCGAACTGTTGCGATTTGGAGACGAAGCGGAGACTAATGCACGTCTTCCTGTTCGAGAATCCAGTTGGCGGCGGCTTCGCAGTGAATCCGGGTGCTGTCGAAGACCGGCAGGACATTGGCATTGACGTCGACGACAAGATCGAGCTCGGTGCAGGCGAGCACGATCGCCTCGGCCCCCTCCTGCGCCTTGCTGGTGATGATCGTCTTCATGGTGCGCTGCGCCTCGCGCGTGACCTTGCCGACCATCAGCTCGTCGTAGATGATCTTCTCGAGCATCTCGACGAAGTCCATGTTGGGCGGCAGCAGCTCGATGCCGTGGGCGACCAGCCGCTTGCGGTAGAAGCTTTCGGTCATCACGTTGCGGGTGCCGATCAGTGCGGCATTGCGGTGCCCGGCGCGCTTGATCGCCATGCCGACATATTCGGCGATGTGCAGGATCGGGATCGAGACGTTCGCCGCGACATCGTCGTAGAGGCGGTGCATCGAATTGGCGCCGATGATCAGCCCTTCGGCCCCCGCCCCTTCCAGCCGGCGCGCGCTGTCGATCAGCACGCTCGCCGCGCGCTGCCAGTCGCGTTCCTCGACGAGGGCGTAGAGCTGGCAGAAATCGAGGCTCTCGATCAGCAGCGGTGCACTGGCCATCGGTGCGGCGCGTTTCTGGACGATGCGGTTGATGCGGTCGTAATAGGATGCCGTCGACACCCAGCTCATGCCGCCGATGATCCCCAGTTTGCGCAAAGGCAGGCCCCTTAAATTTTTGTGTGCACCGGCGAACGGATGTAGCGAGGAAGCGTTCCTCGCGTCCATAGGTCGCCGATGCGGGGCGTCTTATCGGGCGGGCGGATCGTCGGTCAGGCGCGCCAGCCAGGGTTCGAGATCGCCGAGCGTCGCCGAGACCGCCTCCTCCTGCGGCAGGTGGCCGATGCCGGGATAGACCACCAGTGTGCTTTTCGGCATGACCTTGTCGAGCCAGCGTCCGGCCGCGACCGGGATCAGCCGGTCCTCCTCGCCCCACAGGATCAGCGTGGGCGTGGCAACCTTGGCGATGTCCGCCTCGGGCAGCGGATCGTAGGGCAGCGAGAAACGCTTGAGCGTCGCGCGGCGGTTGCCGGGATAGCGCAGCAGTTCCCAATAGCGGTCCACCGCCGCCTCGCTCGCCACCGCCTTGTTCGACACGGTCTCCTCGAGGCTCTGCCTGATTAGGAAGCGCGGCGTCACCTGTTCGACCAGCAGGTTGATCCCCGGCATCCGGGCGATGGTGAAGCCGATATTGCCGCTGTCCTTCTTGTCGTCCTTCGGCTGGTCGAGCATCGGCCCGCCGCTGCCGTCGACCAGCACCAGTCCCGTGAGCCGCTCGGGATAGCGCGCCGCGAAGGCGAGCGCGTGCTTGCCGCCCATCGAATTGCCGCCGAGCACGAACCTCCCGAGGCCGAGCTTGTCGGCGACCTCGCGGATGTCCTCGACGTAATTGTCGCGGCTGTAATCGTCATCCGGATCGGGGCCGGTCAGGCCGTGGCCGACCTGGTCGAAGCGGACCACCCGGTAACGCGCCTTCAGCGCGCGGACCCACGGGTCCCAGGTGTGCAGATCGGCGTTGGAGCCGTGCAGGAGCATGATGACCGGCGCGTCGCGGGGCCCCTCGTCGCGCAGGTGGACGGTCACGCCGTCGCCGATCGCGACGAATTGCGAGGGCGGGCCGCCGTACTTGGCGCGCATTGCCGCCGGATCGGTATCGGGGGTGCGGAAGATCAGGAAGGCGACCACCAGCAGCGCCAGCACGCCCAGCGCGCCGCGAAGAACCCATTTCATCGTGCTTGCATCTCCGCAATCCAGCGCCGCACCACCGCCACGCCCTCGTGATCCACGCTCGCCTTGCCGAGTTCGGGCATCGCGATGCCGGTTTCGGCGCTGTCCATCCGGTAGAGGAGGATCGAAGCCTCGGGATGGCCCGGAAGGATCGCGAAGTCCATCTTCCCCGCCCCGCGTCCGGCGGCGACGGGACGCTTCAGGATGCCGTAGGCGTGGGGGTCATGCTGCTCCCAGCGCAGGTCCAGCCCCGAATTGGACGCAGCCCCGCCCGGCTGGTGGCAGTGGGCGCAGTTGGCGTCGAGATAAGCGCGGGCAAGCGGCGCTGCCGGGTCCGATGGCTCGCGCGCGGACCAGACCGGCAGGCTGCCCGCCCCTTGCGGCACGCGGTCGAGCCGCCCGGCCTCCACCATGCCTGCGAGCCACGCGGCGGAAAGATTGCGCGCCTTCGGCCCGATCGGGATCACCGCGCCGTCCTTGGAATGGCAGGACTTGCACTGGTTCTTGTTGGGAATGGCATAGGAAATGGCCTCGCCCGCGGGCGTGACGAGATCGACCCGCGCGCCCGCCAGCGCGAGGGTCGCATCGGTCTGCTCGGCGTTCCAGCGATAGGGCAGCGCGACCCATCCCTCGGCACGGTGAAGCAGAACGCGGGTCTCGATCAGCCGCCGCGCCTCGCCCTTGCCGAAGGCGAAGGTCTTGATGATCGCGCTGCCCACCGGGAATTGCAGCAGGCCCTCGCCGTCAGCAGTCAGCCGCGTGCCTTCGGGCAGGTAGATGAAGCGCAATTTCTCCGCCCCGTCCGACCACAGCGGGGTGTTGAGCGCATAGGGTTGGACGCCGAGGTTGGGCACCTGCGCCTCGGGATGGATGAAGAAACCGTAGTCCGAAAGCTTCGCCGCGAACTCCTTACCGGTGATCGCCTCGTCCGAAATCCTCGGGGCGACCAGCCGCGCATCGGCCATCGCGCCGCCGAGCGTGGCGCAGGCCGCAAGCAGCAGGGCGGCGGGCCATCTCACTTCAGCCGCGCCTCCAGTTCGGCAGGAGCGCCGACTTCGGGGAAGCGCCAGCTTTCGATCGGTTCGAGATCGAGCGGGCCGGGATCAGCCTCGGCAAGGCTCTGGCCGGGCTTGGTGAGGTTGAGGCTCCAGCCGGTCACCCCTTGGGCGATCATCAGCCCGTTGCCGTCCTCGACGATCCCGTCCCACAGCACGGGCGGCAGCGCGCCGCCGAAAGCTTCGAGCAGCGCCTCCTTGCCCTCGAGCTGCGGATCGTCGCCGCCGCGCCCGAAGCTGTTTGGACCGACGATCACGTTCCTCGCATAGGGGTTGTAGCGCGGATCGTCGAAGGGGCGGTTGTAGGCGATCACCATGACGTGCGCGGTGGGATTATTGTCGAAGCGGTTGCCCTCGATCAGCACGCCGTCGTTCGCCATCACCAGCACGCCCGTGCCACGCCGCACGCTGGCGACGATGTTGCCCGGCGGCGCGAAGTTGGGGGTGTCGTTGTCCTTCACCACGTTGCCGCGCAGGACCACGTTGCCCCCGCCCATCACCGGCAGGCCGGGCAGGTCGAACACCAGCAGACCGCCGGTGTTGCGGGTAGCGTCGTTTTCGGCGACCAGCGCGTTGCGGCTGTTCTCGATCTCGATCCCGGCGACATTGTAGAACACGACATTGCGGCTGACGGTGATATCGTGGCTCTGGCCGACATAGATGCCCGCGTCAGACGCGCCCGACACCACCGAGCGGGTGATCAGCACCCCGGTGCTCTCGACCGGATAGATGCCGTAGGCGCCGTTGGTTTCCTTCGGGCCGCCGGTCCATTCGACCCGCACGCCCGCATAGACGATGTTGTCCGCGCCCTTGGACTTGATCCCGTCGCCCTTGGGGTTCTCGACCGCGAAGTCGCGCAAGGTGACGTTGTCGGAGGTGACCAGCAGCCCTTCGCCCGCGCCCTGCTGGTCGGTGAAGTCGAGGATGCTCGCCTCCATCCCCGCCCCGCGCAATGTCACCCCGTCGACATCGAGGCTCAATCCGTCAGTAAGGGTGAAGCGTCCCTCGCCCAGCTCGATCACGTCCCCCGGCTCGGCCAGGATCAGGGCTTCCTGCAGACGCGCCTGCGCGTCCTCGCCGGGTTCGATCCGGCGGGTCTCGGCAGCGAGCGGTGCGGCCGTGCAGAGCAGCGCGGCGGCCGTTAAAAGAAGGCCGGGGGCAATGCGGTTCATGATGTTCTCCCTCTCCGCCGCGCAGTCTGGCGCAGGTGGGGGAGAAAAGGCAAGCGGCGCCGCGCTATCCCAGCCCGATCGCGCACAGCCCCGCGCTGGTGGTGAGCACCGCCACCGCCTCGCCGTCCTCGACCCTGCGCAAGCGCTTGACGAGTTCGCCGAGGCCGTAGCCTTCGCCAGGCTCGCCCGCGCGCGGTGCCATGGCCTGGCGCAGCTGCCACAGCTGCAGGGGCGTGAGGCGCGCGACCATCCGCCCGGCCATGCATTCAGCGCGCCGCTCACCCACCCCTGCATGAACCAGCGCGGTCTTCACCCGCCATTCGAGCACCGGGTCGGCAAGCCCGGTCAACAGCGCGCCGCCCGCGAGGGCAACGAGCAGCAGCAGTGACAGCACGAGCTTCTTCACGGCAATGCGCGCCTCAGTCGAGCGACTTGACGATTTCCTCGACCATCTTCTTGGCGTCGGCCAGCAGCATGACGGTCTGGTTCATGTAGAACACGTCGTTGTCGACCCCGGCATAGCCCACCCCGCCCATCGAGCGCTTGATGAAGAACACCTGCTTGGCCTTGTCGACATCGAACACCGGCATCCCGTAGATCGGCGAGGATTTGTCGGTCTTGGCCGCGGGGTTCACCACGTCGTTCGCGCCGATGATGAAGGCGACGTCGGTCTGCGCGAATTCGGAGTTGATGTCCTCGAGTTCGAACACCTCGTCATAGGGGACCGAGGCTTCGGCGAGCAGCACGTTCATGTGCCCCGGCATACGGCCCGCGACGGGGTGGATGGCGTATTTCACCTCCACGCCCTTTTCCTTCAGCTTGTCGGCCATTTCGCGCAGCGCGTGCTGCGCCTGCGCCACCGCCATGCCGTAACCGGGGATGATGATGACCTTTTCGGCCTGTTCGAGCATATAGGCGGCGTCTTCCGCGCTGCCCTGCTTGTAGGGCCGCTGTTCGCGCGCGCCGCCGCCGCCGCCCGCGCCCGCGTCGGCGCCGAAGCCGCCCGCGATCACCGAGATGAAGCTGCGGTTCATCGCGCGGCACATGATGTAGCTGAGGATCGCCCCCGAGGAGCCGACCAGCGCGCCGGTGGTGATCATCGCCGAATTGCCCAGCGTGAAGCCCATCGCCGCGGCGGCCCAGCCCGAATAGGAGTTGAGCATCGAGACCACCACCGGCATGTCCGCCCCGCCGATCGGGATGATCAGCAGGAAGCCGATCGCGAAGGCGAGCACGGCGACCGCGATCACCATCCAGCCCTCGCCCGCGCCGCCCATCGGCGAGACGGTGTAGAGCGCGATCAGCGCGAGGATCGCGGCGAGCGTGCCGAGATTGATGATGTGGCGCGCCGGGAGCAGGATCGGCGAACCGCTCATCCGGCCCGACAGCTTGAGGAAGGCGATGACGCTGCCGGAGAAGGTGATCGCCCCGATGGCGATGCCGAGGCCGAGTTCGACCCGGCTCACCGGGAGGATCTGCCCCGCCGGATCGACGATCCCGAAGGCCGCCGGATTGAGCCACGCGGCAAGGCCCACCACCACCGCGGCAAGGCCGACGAGGCTGTGGAAGCCCGCCACCAGCTCCGGCATCGCGGTCATGGCGATGCGCCGCGCGATGGTCACGCCGATGATCGCGCCGATGGCGATGGCGATGCCGATCTCGACAAGGTTGGTGCCGTGCATCACCAGCGTGGTGCCCACCGCCAGCGCCATGCCGATCATGCCGTTGCGATTGCCCGCGCGGCTCGACGCGGGGCTCGAAAGCCCGCGCAGCGCGAGGATGAAGAACACGCCCGCGACCAGATAGGCGAGCATCGCCCACTCGGGGGTTCCGCCACCGTGCGCGGCGGCGGCGGCAAGCAGGGAGAAGCTCATCTTACTTCTCCTTCTTCTTGTACATCGCGAGCATCCGCTCGGTCACCGCGAAGCCGCCGAAGATGTTGACGCTCGCCATGACGACCCCCGCCAGCGCGAGATACTTCGCCACCGGGTTCTCCGCCTCAGCCGCCGCGATCAGCGCGCCGACCACGATCACCGAGGAGATCGCGTTGGTCACCGCCATCAGCGGCGTGTGCAGCGCCGGGGTCACCGACCAGACCACGTAATAGCCGACGAAACAGGCCAGCACGAAGATGCTGAGAATTGAAATGAAGTCCATGGATCAGGCCCCCTGAAGCCGTTCGTTGACGACCTTGCCCCCTTGCGTCAGCCGGATCGCGCCGCCGATTTCCTCGTCGAGCACGGGCTTGCCGGCTTCCTTGTCCCAGAAGGCGCTGAGGAAGTTGTAGTGGTTCCTCGCGAACAGCGCCGAGGCGTCGGCGGGCAGGTGCGCGGGCGTGTTCGAAAAGCCGATGATCGACACCCCGTGCTTCACCACGGTCTCGTCGGGCTTCGAGCCCTCGACATTGCCGCCCTGCGCCACCGCGAGGTCGAAGATCACGCTCCCCGGCTTCATCGTCGCGATCTGCGCATCGGTGATGAGGCGCGGCGCGGCGCGGCCCGGGATCAGCGCCGTGGTGATGACGATGTCCTGCTTCGCGATGTGGCTGCTCACCAGCTCGGCCTGGGCCTTCTGGTATTCCTCGCTCATCTCGGTGGCATAGCCGCCCGAGCCTTCGCCCTCGATGCCCGCGACATTCTCGACGAAGATCGGCTTGGCACCGAGCGACAGGATCTGCTCCCTGGTGGCGCTGCGCACGTCGGTGGCGGAAACCTGCGCGCCCAGTCGCCGTGCGGTGGCGATCGCCTGAAGGCCCGCAACGCCCACGCCCATCACGAAGCACTTGGCCGCCTGCACCGTGCCCGCGGCGGTCATCATCATCGGGAAGGCGCGCCCATAGGCGTCCGCCGCCACCAGCACCGCCTTGTAGCCGGCAAGGTTCGACTGCGAGGACAGGACGTCCATCGACTGTGCGCGGGTGATGCGCGGCATGAACTCCATGCTCAATGCCTCGAGCCCGGCGGCGGCGTATTCCTCGACCAGCGCACGCTTCATGAAGGGATCGAACAGCGCCGCCACCCATGCGCCCGGCGCCGCGCCCTTGAGCAGCTTGACCTCGGGCGCCTGGATGCCGAGCACGATGTCCGCGCCCTTCACCGTCGCCGCCGCCGTGCCGAGGCTGGCCCCGGCTTCGGCATAGGCCGCATCCTCGACCGAGGCGCTGAGGCCGGCGCCCTTCTCGACCGCCACCTCGAGCCCGAGGGCCGCGAACTTCTTCACCGTCTCCGGCGTGGCGGCGACGCGCGTCTCGCCGGGCGCGCGCTCCTTCAGGATGGCGATCTTCACGCGCGGGCGGCCCTTAGCTGGCGATCATCGCGACGACGATCAGCGCGATCACCGCGATGGTGGGCACCGCCCACTTGAGCGTGGCCGTGAAGCTGCCATAGGTCGCTTCGGCCTTTTCCATGTCGTGAACGGTCATTTCTCGTATTCCCCTTGGGTCTGTGAACACAGCAGACGACATTTGGTTGCAGCAAAAGCGCAACCGCGCCCGCTTTTCGCGCGCTTTCCGTATCGAAGGCGGCGCGCGCGCTCAAGTCACCTTTATTGCGAGTGCACCGCGCAAGGCGCGCCATCGCCGACAGGCTTAATCCCGTCTTTACCCCCGCGTCCTATGAACCGGGCTGTGTCAACCCGGGACACGATGTCGCGGGCGAGGAAAGGGCGAGCGGCAAGGTTGATGGCGCAAATCGAGAGCCACCCCGAAGACCAGGGCGACGCGCGAATCGTCATGCTGATCGACGACGAGCCCGCGCAAGGCCGGCTCATCACAGCAATCGCCGCGCGCGAGGGCTGGCGCACCATCGTCGCGCCCGATGCCGAAACCGCCATCGCCACGCTCGGCACCCGCGAGGGGATGCAGCTTTCGGCGATTCTGCTCGATCAATGGGTGCCGGGCGACGATGCCTGCACGCTGATCGCCGAGCTGAAATCGCGCCGCCCCGCCCTGCCGATCCTGATGCTCACCACCTCCGCCTCGCCGCTGCTCGCGGTCGAGGCGATGCGCGCGGGCGCGAGCGACTATCTCGTCAAGCCGGTCTCGCCCGACCGGCTGATGGAGGCGCTGCGCAGCGTCACCACCCGCGAGGCGCCGCGCGACGAGCTTGCCCCGCTGACCGAGAAGATCGCCGCCAATCTCGATTTCGACGCGATGATCGGCACCGCCCCGCAATTCCGCGCCGCGCTGGCGCAGGCGGCCAAGGCGGCGCGCGGCCAGGGCCACGTACTGATCGAGGGCGAGAGCGGCACCGGCAAGGAAATGCTGATGCGCGCGATGCACGGCGCATCCCCGCGCGCCAAGGAGCCGCTGCGGATCGTCAACCTCGCCAGCATCCCCACAGGCTCGATCGAATCGGTGCTGTTCGGTCACGAGCCGGGCAGCTTCCCCGGCGCCTTCGACCGGCAGATCGGCGCCTTCCAGCATTGCGACAACGGCACGCTGATCCTCGACGAGATCGACCGCCTCACGCCGGTGCTGCAGCAGCGCCTGAACGAGGCGCTCGACAGCGGGATCATCCGTCCGGTGGGCGCAAGCTACGGCTTCCGCGTCGACGTGCGCCTGCTGGTCACCAGCGGTGCCGGTATCGACCGGATGGTCGCGGCCGGCGAGTTCGACGCCGCGCTCGCCGCGCGGCTCGGGGCGACCCGCATCCACCTGCCCCCCTTGCGCGAACGCACCGGGGACATCCCGGCGCTCACCCGCCACTTCCTCGCCCGCATCGGCGAGCAGCCGGGATTGAACCACCTCTCGATCTCGGAGAGCGCGCTGGGGCTGCTGGCCGCCTATGACTGGCCGGGCAATGTCCGCCAGCTGCAATCGGTGCTGTTCCGCGCCGCCGTCTATTGCGAGGGCAACACGCTCACCGCCGACAGCTTCCCGCAGCTTTCCGAGATGCTCGGGCAGCAGACCGCGGTGCGCCTGCCCGCGACCCACGAAGGGGTCGGGATCATGCTCTACACCGAGGACGGCAACCTGCGCCCGCTCGAAGAGATCGAGGCCGACGTGATCCGCCTCGCCATCGGGCATTATCGCGGGCGGATGACCGAAGTCGCGCGGCGGCTCGGGATCGGGCGCTCGACGCTCTATCGCAAGCTTTCGGACCTCGGCATCGACAACGCGGCTTGATTGCCGCGACGCGCGGCGATAGCCCGCGTTGCATGACAAACCTTCAGGATTTCACCGGGCGTTCGGCGCTCGTCACCGGGGCGGCTTCGGGGATCGGGGCGGCCTGCGCGCGGGCGTTGGCGGAGCGGGGGGCGACGCGGCTGTTCCTCGTCGATGTCGATGCGGCAGGGCTCGATGCGCTCGACCTTGGCTGCGAGGTGCACCGCATCGCCGGCAGCGTCGCCGACGCGGCGCTTTGGGCCGATCTGGAGCCCCGCTTGACCGGTCTGGACCATGCCGTGGTCAATGCCGGCATCGGTGCGGGCGGGCCGATCGCCGGCCTGTCGCTGGCCGACTGGCGGCGGGTCATGGAGGTCAATCTCGACGGCGCCTTCCTGACGCTGTCCACGGCGCTGCGCGCGATGGAAGCGCGCGGCGGGAGCGCGGTGGTGGTGTCCTCGACCACCGGGCTGAAGCCTGTTCCCGGGATCGGCCCCTATGGCGTCTCGAAGGCCGCGGTGGCGCACATGGCGCGCATCGCCGCGGTCGAGAACGCCGGAAAGGGCATTCGCGTCAATGCCATAGCTCCGGGCGGCGTCGACACCGCGATCTGGGAAGGTTCGGAGGATTTCAACCGCTCGGTCGCAAGCATCGGCCGCGAGGCGACGCTGAAAGCGATGGCAAGGACCACGCCCTCGGGCCGTTTCGCCACCGCCGAGGAGATGGCCGGAACGATCCTCTACCTGCTGAGCGATGCCGCAGCCAACATCACCGGGCACGTGATGGTCTCCGACGGCGGCTACACGCTGTGATGGATCGCGCGAGGGGCGTTCCTACACCAAGTGCTTGAAATGTTTCACGTGAAACATTGCACGAACAACCTCACAGCGGCGCGAGCTGGCTGAAATCGGTCAGCGCCGCGTCGCGGAGGCCGCGCCACACGTTGCGGGCCTGCACCGTCTCGGCGACATCGTGGACCCGCAGCAGGTGGACGCCCGCCTCCATGCCCCTGACCGCGAGCGCGATCGAGCCCGCGAGGCGCGCCTCGGCCGCCTCCTCGGCCGACAGCGCGCCGATCATCCGCTTGCGGCTCGCCCCGAGCATGATCGGGCTGCCGAGCGCGTGGAACAGCGGCAGGGCGTTCACGAGCGCCAGGTTCTCGGCCAGCGATTTGCCGAAGCCGATGCCCGGATCGCAGATGATCCGCTCCTCGGCGATCCCCGCGGCGATCGCCCGCTCGCGCGCGGCCTTGAGGAAGTCGAACACCTCGCTGACGACATCGCCGTATTTGCCGCCCGCGTGGAGATCCTCGCCCGCGCCCGGCGCGTGCATAAGCACCACCGGGCAGCCCGCCTCGGCCACCACCTCGATGCTGCGCGGGTCGTAGCGCAGGGCGGAGACATCGTTTGCCATGTGCGCGCCCGCGGCGAGCGCGGCGGACAGCACCCCGGCGCGGCGCGTGTCGACGCTGATCGCCGCACCCATCGCGGCGCAATATTCCACCGCGGGCACCACCCCGCGGATCTCCTCGTCCTCGAAGGTCGCCGCCGCGCCGGGGCGCGTGCTCTCGCCGCCGATGTCGACGATCGCCGCGCCCGCCTCGAGCATCGCTGCGGCATGGGCGCGGCCCGCATCTTCGACTTCGTGCGCGCCGCCGTCGGAAAAGCTGTCGGGGGTGACGTTGAGGATGCCCATCACCTGCGGCTGGTCGAGCCGGACCGTGCGCGCACCCAGTTGCAGCGGGGCGTGAACCTTCCTGAGGTTCGCCCACTGCCGCTCCGCCTCGCGCGCGGCGCCCTCGGGCAGGCGCGCGATAGCCGCCTCGATCCCCGATGGCGCGGCGACGATCCGTTCGGCCACCGCGCCCTCGCGGCGCAGCACCAGCGCGAATTCGTGGGCATAGGCCATCGAGCCGCCGAGCCGCACCGCATCGCCGTCGACGGCCTGCGGGCCGGAGACCAGGGTGAGCGGATGAAGATAGACGCTGGTCGTCACGGGCTGTTTCCTCGAACCGGCCGCAGGGGCGCTTTTGCGGATGCGTTGCTAGCCCAAGCCGCCTCCGCGCGACAGCCGCGCGCGGCCACTTATCCCGATGCGGCGGCGCGCGGTTCTTCGGGCACGGGCAGGAAGTCGCGCGACAGCGTGTGGTAGAGCCGCTCGCGGCACACCATGCTGCCCGCCCAGTCGCCGATCAGCGCGGTGGCGAACAGCGGGAGGATCGCGTGGCTGCTGCCGGTCGCCTCGGACAGGATGATCACCGCGGTCAGCGGCGCGCGCACCACGCCGGTGAAGTAGCCTGCCATCCCGAGCAGCACGATGAGGCCCGCCTGCTCGGGCGGGAACAGCGGGGTCAGCGCCTCGCCGAAGCCCGCGCCGACCGCGAGCGAGGGCGCGAAGATGCCGCCGGGCACCCCGCTGACGCTGGTGGCGAGCGCGGCGACGAACTTGGCGGGGCCGAACCAGTAGGCCCCGCCCTTCCCCTCGAGCATCGCCATGGTCGGCTCGTAGCCGGTGCCCGCGACCGCGCCCTCGGTGACGAAGATCAGCACGCCGACAATGATCCCGCAGCCCAGCGCGGTGAGCGCCGGGCGGCTGCCGAGCAAGGCGGTCCAGCGCCCGTCCGGCCCGCGCAGCGCCAGCACGGCGAGCGAGAAGGCGCCGCCCATCGCCCCGCCGAGGAGCCCGGCGAGCGGTGCGGCGATCAGCACGGACTGGAGCGGCAGGCCGCCGTGGAGCAGGCCGAAATAGACATAGTCGCCCGACAGGCCCTGCGCGGTGAGGCCGGCGACCATCACCGCTCCCATCGCCAGCACCGCGACGCGCTGTTCATAGGCCACCGCGAGTTCCTCGATGGCAAAGGCGATCCCGGCGAGCGGGGTGTTGAAGGCCGCCGCCACCCCCGCCGCGCCGCCCGCGATCACCACCGCGGCGGTGATCGGCACGCGCAGCAGGCGGTGGACCTGCACCATGATCGCCCCGGCAAGCTGCACCGTCGGCCCCTCGCGCCCGACCGAGGCGCCGCCGCCCAGCGCAATCACCGTCAGCACGATCTTGGCCACCGCCGCGCGCACCGAGAGCAGCGCCATCGCCGCCACGCTCTGCGGCTGGCGGGCCGCGGCCATGACCTGCGGAATGCCCGATCCGCGCGCCTCGGAAGCGAAGCGGCCGGTGAGCTTGGCGACCGCGACGAAGGTCAACGGGGTCAGCACCAGCGGCAGCCAGGGGTAGGCCGCAAGCAGGGTCAGGAACTGGTGCTGCACCTGGTCGCCGAGCTTGGCGAAGACGATCGCGGCAAGGCCGATCAGGATCGCCGAGACGAGCATGGCGATGCGCCTGTGCCAGTCCTCGGGACTGACCAGCGCCTCGGGCACCTTGCCGGAGAGGAATTCGGGAGTCGGGGGGAGCCGCGCCATCGCGCCCCCTCTATGGGCAGCGTCGCCCCGCGTCCAGTGCCGCGCAGGGGCCCGAGCGCATCAGTCCTCGCTGGCGAGCAGGTAGGTCTGCCGCGCGGCGTCGATCGGCTTCACTTCCCCCGCGCTCTCGTAGTGCCAGAACACCCAGCCATTGCACGAGGGCGCGCCCTGCAGCTCCTTGCCGAGCCCGTGGATCGAACCGGTCTTGCCGCCGCATTCGAGGCTGCCGTCGGCGCGCACCGTGGCGATCCAGCGGCGCTTCCTGTCGAACAGCTTCGCGCCCGGCGGGATCAGCCCGTTCTCCACCACCGCCCCGAAGGCGACCTTGGGCGCGGCGCGCGGGCTCTGCATCGTGGTCAGCGCGCTTTCGTCGAGCGGCAGCTCCTTGGCGATGCGCTTTTCGGCAACGACGCGGTAGAAGTCCTCGCGCTCGCAGCCAATCCATTCGCGCCCCAATCGCTTGGCAACCGCGCCGGTGGTGCCGGTGCCGAAGAAGGGATCGAGCACCACGTCGCCCTTCTCGGTCGTCGCCAGCAGCACGCGGTAGAGCAGCGCCTCGGGCTTCTGGGTGGGGTGCGCCTTCCTGCCGTTTTCCTTGAGGCGCTCGGCCCCGGCGCAGATCGGCAGCACCCAGTCCGAGCGCATCTGGAGCTCGTCATTGAGGGTCTTCATCGCGCGGTAGTTGAAGTGGTAGCGGGCCTTTTCGCCCATGCTCGCCCAGATCAGCGTCTCGTGCGCATTGGTGAAGCGGGTGCCCTTGAAATTGGGCATGGGATTGGTCTTGCGCCAGACGATGTCGTTGAGGATCCAGAAGCCGAGGTCCTGGAGGATCGCGCCGACCCGGAAGATGTTGTGATAGGAACCGATCACCCACAGCGCGCCGTCGGGCTTGAGCACGCGCCGCGCCTCGGTCAGCCATTCGCGGGTGAACTTGTCGTAGACCGCCATGGAATCGAACTGGTCCCAGTGATCGGTCACCGCATCGACATGGCTGCCGTCGGGGCGGTTGAGATCGCCGCCCAGTTGCAGGTTGTAGGGCGGGTCGGCGAAGACCAGATCGACGCTGGCCGAGGGCAGCGAGCGCATCGCCGCGATACAGTCGCCCGGCAGGATGCGACCCAGAGGAAGATCGGGTGCGCGCACGACTTCCCGCGCCTTTACAGCGCCTTTGGCCCGCGACTTCACCTTTTCTGTAACGCTCACCGGATCATCCCCGTTTACCATGCCTGCAACTTATCCACAGGCATGAGTCCATGAGGAGTCCGCGTCAAGCGCCTAATTTTGCGCCGCTTATGGTTAGCGAAAGGTTAAGGGCGCGGAACGAAAGGGGATCGGCACAAGATGTTGAGTCCGCCCTTTGCCGCGAGACTCCAGATGCAGCGGTGTGGCGCCGAGGACTCACCCGCCGCCAAAGGCTGCCGCGCGTTTTCCGGTCAGATCAGCTGGCCCTGCGCCACCGGCGCGAAGCTGCGGCGGTGGAGCGGGCTCGGCCCGTGGAGGCGCAGCGCCTCGATGTGCTCAGGCGTGCCGTAGCCCTTGTTGCGCTCCCAGGCGTAGTGCGGGAAGGCGCGTGCGGCGTCGAGCATCATGCGGTCGCGCCATTCCTTGGCGATTATCGAGGCGGCCGAGATGCACGGCTCGATCCCGTCCCCGCCGACGATCGCCCGCGCCGGCCAGCGCCATTCGTTGCGGCGCCCGGCAGGGGTCATGTTGCCGTCGATCAGCACCTCGCAGTCCGGCCCGTCGAGCGCGGCGTGGAGGTTGGCGACCGCGCGGGTCATCGCCAGCATGGTCGCCTGGAAGATGTTGATGCGGTCGATCTCCTCGGGCTCGACCACCGCCACCGCCCAGCAGCTGGTGGCACGGATGCCCGCTTCCAATGCGGCACGGCGCTTGGCGGAAAGGCGCTTGGAATCGTCGAGCCCCGCAGGTATCTCGCGCCCCAGCACCACGGCCGCAGCCACCACCGGCCCGGCGAGCGGCCCCCGGCCGGCCTCGTCGACACCGATGACCAGCGTGCGGTTCGCGCGTCTGAAACCCGGAGTGACCCCTAGCATGCCCGTCTCGTCTCGCCTGATTGCCGTCCTTTCGCTTCCCGCACTCGCGCTGGCAAGCTGCGCGCAGGCCGAAACCGGGGAAAGCGCCGCGTCGAACGGGGAGGACGCGCCTTTCGCCGTGGCGGAGATGGGCAGCTTCGCCGAACCCTGGGCGATCGATTTCGCCCCCGGCACCGCGATCCTGTTCGTGACCGAGCAGGCGGGCAGCCTGAAGATTCTCGACACCGCCACCGGCGAAGTCGGCACCGTCGCGGGCGTTCCGCAGGTCGATTACGGCGGCCAGGGCGGGCTCGGCGACATCGCCTTCCTCGACAGCGAGGCATCCGCGGCGCTGGGCGAGCGGACGATCTACCTCAGCTGGGCCGAGGCCGGTGAGGGCAACACCCGCGGCGCGGCGGTCGGCAAGGGCACGCTGGCCTGCGCCGGACCGACCAGCTGCACCATCGAGGGCCTCGAAGTGATCTGGCGCCAGACGCCCAAGGTGCCGGGCCGCGGCCACTATTCGCACCGTTTGAGCATCTCGCCCGACGGACGCCACCTGTTTGTGGCGAGCGGGGAGCGGCAGAAGGGCGCACCTGCTCAGGACACGTCGAACACGCTCGGCACGATCGTCCGGCTGAACCTCGACGGGACCCCGGCCGCGGGCAATCCGCTGGAGGACAAGGGCGGGGTCTCGGGCCAGATCTGGTCGTGGGGCCACCGCAACATCCTCGGCCTCGCATGGGACGCCAGCGGCCACCTGTGGGAGGTCGAGCACGGGCCGAAAGGGGGCGATGAACTGAACCTCGTCCGGCGCGGCGCCAATTATGGCTGGCCCGAGCGTTCCAACGGCAACCACTACAATGGCGACCCGATCCCCGATCACGACCCCGCGGACGGCTTCGCCCAGCCGGCGGTCAGCTGGACCCCGGTGATCGCGCCGGGCGACATGATCATCTATTCGGGCACCATGTTCGCCGACTGGCAGGGCGATGCGCTGATCCCCGGGCTTGCCAGCCAGGCGCTGGTGCGGGTCGCCATCGACGGCGAGACCGCGCAGGAAGCCGCGCGCTACGACTTCGGCACGCGTCTGCGCTCGATCGCGCAGGGTCCCGATGGCGCGATCTGGATCGCCGAGGACGGCAAGGGCGGCCGGGTTCTGAAGCTCACCGCGCAATGAACGCTCCGGCCGGTGGCACCGCCACGCTGATCCCGCTCGAGGCGGTCGAGCCCGCGATGATCGAGGCGGTGCTCGACCGTGCCTTCGGCCCCGATCGCCATGCGCGCACCGCCTATCGCATCCGCGAAGGCATGCCGTGGCTCCCGGCGCTGAGCTTCGCCGCTCTCGACGAGGAGGACCTGCTGGTCGGCACGATCCAGTGCTTTCCCGTTGCGCTCCAGACCAAGCAGGGGCCGGTGCCGCTGGTGATGGTGGGCCCGGTCGCGGTGGTGCCCGAGCGGCAGGGCGAAGGCTTCGGCATCGGGCTGATGAGCGCGATGCTCGCGGCCGACGCCGATCTGGCGCGGGGCGGCAGGGGCGCGCTTGCGCAGGTGCTGATCGGCGATGCCGATTACTACGGGCGCTGGGGCTTTTCGGCGGCGATGACCGGCGGGTGGCGCTGTCCCGGCCCCTATGAACAGCACCGCCTGCTGGCCCGCGGCGCGGCGCTCGCGGCGATGCCCCCGGAAGGCATGCTCGGGCCCTGGGAAAGCGCCAAGCGGGACTGAACCCCCTTCACCTCGGGCGGCGCTTCTGCCATCCCTCGGCCGATGCCCTACGAACCGCCCCCCTACCTCGCCGAACTGACGCTCGCCGAGATTGCCGAGCTGGTGGCCGGCCGCAAGCTGCCCCCGGTGGAAGGCTGGGCACCGGCAAAATCGGGCGACAGCCAGATGCGCATCGCCGCCGACGGGACATGGTTCCACGAGGGTTCGCCGATCCGCCGCGAGGCGATGGTGCGCGCCTTCGCCGGACTGCTGACCCGCGACGAGGCCGGACAGCACTGGCTCGTCACCCCCTTCGAGAAGCTGGCCATCGCGGTTGAGGACGCCGCGTTTATCGCCACCGACTGCACCCGCGCCGAGGATGCGCTGGCCTTCCGGCTCAACACCGACGACCTCGTGATCGCGGGGCCGGACAACCCCTTGCGCGCGGGCGGCACGGCGGAGGAACCCGCGATCTATCTCCACGTCCGGCGCGGCTGCGAGGCGCGCCTCAACCGTTCGACCTGGGCGCAGCTCGCCGAGATCGCGCTTGCCGAAGGCGCCGGGGACAGGGGCTGGCGGATCGCCAGCCGGGGCGCGGAGTTCGCGCTGCTGCCATGACGTCGCAACCGCAAACCGGACTGTTCGAGCGCCTCAGCCGGCTCTTTGCCGAAGGCCACGCGCGCGACATTCCCGACCTGCTCAGCGATGCGCAATTCGCCCGCGAAGGTCGCGCCACCCCGGCCGCGGTGCTGATCGCGGTGACCGACGCGCCGCAGGACCCGCAGGTGATCCTCACCCAGCGCCCGCGCGGGATGCGCGACCATCCGGGGCAGGTCGCCTTCCCCGGCGGCAAGATCGACCCGGGCGAGGACGCCGTCACCGCGGCGCTGCGCGAGGCCGAGGAGGAACTCGCCCTGCCCCGCGAGGCGGTGCGGGTGATCGGCACCAGCGATGTCTATCACACCGGAACCGGCTTCATCGTCACCCCGGTGCTCGGCGTGGTGCCCGCGGGGCTCGACCTCAGGCCCGATCCGGTCGAGGTCGCCGACTGGTTCGAGGCGCCGCTCGCGACGCTGCTCGATCCCGCCAGCTGGACGGCCAACGAGGTGTTCTGGCGCGGCGCGACGCGGCGCTATCTCGAGCTGGACTGGCAGGGGTTCCGCATCTGGGGTGTGACCGCGGCGATCATCGCCAACCTCTCGCGCCGGATTTCGGTGGAAAGGCTGAAGGATGCTGCGTGACCTGTCACAGGCGGAGTGGCCGCACCGCGATGGCCTCGCCGCGCTGACCGCGGCGCTGGGGGCCGAGAACATCCGCTGGGTCGGCGGCGCGGTGCGCGACAGCCTGCTCGGCGCCGCGGTCCACGATGTCGACTGCGCGACCTTGCTCACCCCCGACACGGTGATCGACCGCTGCCGCGCGGCGGGCATCCGCACCGTGCCAACGGGGATCGACCACGGAACCGTCACCGCGATCCTCGCCGACGGGCCGGTGGAGATCACCACGCTGCGCCGCGACGTCGCGACCGACGGGCGGCGCGCGACCATCGCCTTTGCGACCGAGTGGCGCGAGGACGCCGCGCGGCGCGATTTCACGATCAACGCGCTCTACGCCGACCCGGTGACGCTGGAGATTGCCGACTATTTCGGCGGACTTGCCGATCTGGCCGCGCGGCGGGTGCGCTTCATCGGTGATGCGCGCGAGAGGATCGCCGAGGATCACCTGCGCATCCTGCGCTATTACCGGTTCCAGGCGCGCTTCGGGGCGCAGCTCGATGCCGAGGCGGAAAGCGCCTGCACGAGCCTCGCTCACACGCTCAAGGGCCTGAGCCGCGAGCGCGTCGCGGCGGAGCTTCTGGCGCTGCTCGCGCTGCCCGATCCCCACCCGACGCTCGACAGGATGCGCGCAAGAGGCGTGCTCGGCGTAATCCTGCCCGAGGCCTGCGCCGCGCAGCTTGCCGCGCTTGCGAAGGTCATCGCCGCCGAGGCCGCGCAGGGCTTCGCGCCCGACCCGGTGCGCCGGCTCGCCGCCCTGCTCCCGCCCTCGCCCGATGTCGCCGAGACGGTCGCCGCGCGGCTGCGGCTGTCGAAGGCGCAGCGCGGCAGGCTCGTCGCTGCCGCCGAGCGCACCGCCGCCGATGCCGCGCACCCGCGCGCCCTCGCCTATCGGCTCGGCCCGGCAAGCGCGATCGACCGGCTGCTGCTGACCGGCGCCGATGCCCGGATGCTCGCCGGATGGCAGCCGCCCGCCTTCCCGCTCAAGGGCGGGGCGATCGTCGCGCGCGGGATCAGCGCCGGACCGGCGGTGGCGCGCATCCTCCAGGCGGTCGAGCGGCGCTGGGTCGAGGAAGACTTTCCCGATGCGGCGCGGATCGAGCAATTGCTCGGCGAGGCGCTGGCGGAGGCGCGAGAGGCGGGGTGAACCGCGCTGCGGGGACGACGAACGCCCCCATTTCGTCCCTGCCGCGCTTGCCATCTTCCCCTTTCGCGGGCTAGGAAACCACTGCGGGTTTCGTGCGTTTATTGCACGCGCGCTCCTCTTGAACCCGGCCTCCATGTGTTGGCCTCTCGCCGCCGCGCTTCGTGCGAAGCGGCACCTGCGTGTCCCGCCGGCGCTGCTTGGCAGTGCCTCGACGAAGTGTGAAACTGGAGAGAAGACCCATGAAATCCGTGAAGCTGGCGCTGCTTGCCACCCTCCTCGCCGCGGCTCCGGCCGTCGCTTACGCGCAGGATGTCGGCGCGACCGTCTACGGCAATGACGGCAACCCGATCGGCACGGTCGAAAGCGTCGCCAACGGCGTCGTCACGATCGACACCGGCAAGCACAAGGCGCCGATCCCCGCCAACCTCATCGGCACCGGTGAGACCGGGCCGAGCATCAACGCCACCAAGGCCCAGATCGACGCGATGATGGATCAGCAGATCGCCGAAGCCAACGCCAAGCGCGATGCTGCGCTGGTGCTCGGCGCGCCGGTGGTCTCGGCGATGGGCAAGCCGGTCGGCACGCTGAGCGAAGTCGACCTCGAGAACGACGCCTTCGTGCTCGAAAGCCCCAATGGCCCGGTCGCGCTCAAGAAGGAGCACTTCGCGGTCAACCCGCAGGGCCAGCTGATGGCGCTGTTTACGGTCGAGCAGATCGCCAGCGCCGCCGCGAGCGCCAAGCAGGATGCCGCCACCGCCGCGGCCGAAGCCGGCACGCCGAGCGGCGCCGCGCAGTAAAGCGCCTCGCCCAGGAGGTGCGCAGACGACAGGGCCGGGGCGACGCGCGTCGCCCCGGCCTTTTCGCGTCAGCGCCGCATCAATCGAAGCGGTTCGACTTCGGGAAGCCCTGCGGCGGCATTCGCCCGGCCGCGCCGCGCGCGACCTTCCACATCCGGATCTCGGTCTCGGTGCGGGTGCGCTCGCCCGATCCGCCCATCTGCCAGCTGAGCCCGTCCGCCAGCACGAAGGTGGTCGCATCCGACAGTCCGCCGTCGCGGTAGCGTTGCAGCTGCACCCCCTGGCCCCGCGTCATCACCGGCAGTTCCTCGAGGTTGAAGACCACGAGCTTGCGGTTGTCCCCCACCACCGCGACATGATCGTGCCCCTCGCCGATCGGGCGGATCACCCGCAGCACCGCGCCGCCCTTGAGGTTCACCACCTGCCGCCCCTTGCGCGTTTCGGCGAGCAGTTCGTTAGTCTCGGCGACGAAGCCCTTGCCGTGGGTGGAGGCGAGCAGCAGCCGGGCGCCGGGGCGGTGAACCATCATTGCGACCACCGTCGCCTCGCTCTCGAGGTCGATCATGGTGCGCACCGGCTCGCCGAAGCCGCGCGCGCCGGGCAGCTTGTCGCAGCCCAGCGTGAAGAACCGCCCGTCGCTGGCGGCGAGCAGCAGCTTGTCGGTGGTCTGGGCATGGGCGATGAAGGCGAGGCCGTCGCCCTCCTTGTACTTGAACTCCTGATCTAGCGGCACGTGTCCGCTTGCCGCGCGGATCCAGCCCTTCTGGCTGAGGATGACGGTGACCGGCGCCTTCTCGATCATCGCGTCCATGCTGAACTCGACCGTCGCGGCGGCCTCGGCGATCAGCGTGCGGCGGCGGCCGAGCGGTGTGTCCTCGGCATAGTCCTTGCGCAGCGCCTTCAGATCGCGCTTCAGCCGGGTGCGCTGGCGCGCCGGGCTTTCGAGCAGCTTCTGGAGATCGTCCTGCTCGGCGAGCAGATCGTCCTGTTCCTTCCTCAGCTGCATTTCCTCGAGCTTGCGCAAGGAGCGCAGCCGCATGTTGAGGATCGCCTCGGCCTGGCGGTCGGTGAGGTCGAACTCGGCCATCATCACCGGCTTGGGCTCGTCCTCGGTGCGGATAATTTCGATCACCCGGTCGAGGTTGAGGAAGGCGATGATGTAGCCGCGCACCAGTTCCAGCCGTTTCTCGATCTGGTCGAGGCGGTGGCGGGCACGGCGCTGGAGGATGTCGATCTGCGCCGCGACCCAGTTGTCGAGCAACTCCTTCAGCCCCATCACCATCGGGGTGCGCGTCGCGTCGAGCACGTTCAGGTTGAGGCTGAAGCGCGTTTCTAGGTCAGTTAGCTTGAAGAGGCTTTCCTTGAGCAGCTCGGGATCGACATTGCGGCTTTTCGGCACCAGCACGATGCGGATCGCCTCGTCGCTTTCGTCGCGCACGTCCTCGAGGATCGGCAGCTTCCTGTCGGCGATCGCTTGCGCGATCTGCTCGATTAGCTTGGCCTTGGGCACCTGGTAGGGGATTTCCGAGATGACCAGCTGCCACTGCCCGCCGCCCAGCCGCTCGATCCCGGCGTCGATATCGCCTTCGTCCTTCGCCTCGGGCGCGCGGAAGCGCCCGCGCAGGCGGAAGGCGCCGCGCCCGGTGCGATAGGCCTCGGCAATCGCCTCGGGGCTGTCGACCACCTGGCCTCCCGTGGCAAAATCGGGGCCGTGGAACAGTTCCATCAGCCGCTCGTGGGTGACGTGGGGATTGTCGATCAGCTCGAGGCTGGCGTCGATGATCTCGGCGACGTTGTGGCTGGGAATAGAGGTCGCCATGCCGACCGCGATCCCGCTCGCGCCGTTCGCCAGCAGGTTGGGGAAGAGGCCGGGGAAGATCTCCGGCTCCACTTCCTCGCCATTATAGGTCGGGATGAAGTCGACCGTGCCCTCGTCGAGCCCCGCCATCAGTTCGAGCGCGGTCTTCGTCAGCCGCGCCTCGGTATAGCGGTAGGCGGCGGCGTTATCGCCATCGACATTGCCGAAATTGCCCTGCCCCTCGACCAGCGGATAGCGCAGCGCGAAATCCTGCGCGAGGCGCACCATCGCGTCATAGACGCTCGCATCGCCATGCGGGTGATACTTGCCGATCACGTCGCCCACCACGCGCGCGGACTTCTTGAAGGCGGAAGACGGGTCCAGCTTCAGCTGCCGCATCGCCCACAGCAAGCGGCGGTGCACGGGCTTCAGCCCGTCGCGCAGGTCGGGCAGCGAGCGCGCGGTGATCGTCGAGAGCGCATAGACGAGATAGCGTTCGGAGAGCGCAGCGTCGAAAGGCGCATCGACGATCGCGTCGAAGGGGTCTGAATCGCTGGTGAGGGGATCGGACATGGCGAACCTCTAGCAATCCCCGCCTGCGCGAGGGAGAGGCCTTTCCACAGGCTTCGCCGCCCCGCCGCGTGCGAGCCGTCCCGCAGGGGCCACGTCCGACCCTGCCCCCCGGAACGCTGCCAAGCCCCGCCCGTTGGTCAGGTGAAACAAAGCAAAACAAGGAGATAGCATATGAAGCCGATTCTTCTCATCGCCACCGACGGGTTCGAACAGTCCGAGCTGATGGAGCCCAAGCGCCTGCTCGAGGAAGCCGGGGCCGAAGTCACCGTCGCCAGCCTCGAAAAGGGCGAGATCAACGGCTGGCAGGACAAGAACTGGGGCGAGAGCGTCAAGGTCGACTGCCTCGTCGAGAACGTCGAGTGCGGCGATTATGCCGCGCTGCTGCTGCCGGGCGGGCAGATGAACCCGGACATCCTGCGCATGAACCGCGACGTGATCCGGCTGGTGCGCGAATTCAACGACGCCGGCAAGCCAATCGCGGCGATCTGCCACGCCCCGTGGCTGCTCGCCGAGGCGGGCATCATCCGCGGCAAGGTCGTGACCGGCTGGCCGTCGGTGCGCACCGACCTCACCAATGCCGGCGGCGCGGTGATCGACCAGATGGTCGCAGTCGACGGCAACCTCATCACCAGCCGCAAGCCGGACGATATCCCGGCCTTCACCAAGGCGCTGATGGACGCGCTCGGAATGCGCAAGGCGAAGGGTGACGCCAAGCGCGAGACCGAAGCGGCCTGAACCGCATAGCCGGCCCGATAATCGTCACCGGCCCGATAATCGTCACCGGAACGCCCCGCCCCGCATTGCAAGCGCGGCGGGGCTTTTCGTGCGTCACATCCGCCTGAGATCGTTGCTTTCGGAAGGCACGCTGACGGTGAGGCCGTCCATCTCCTGCGTCAGTTCGATCTGGCACGACAGGCGGCTCGTGCGCCGCGCGCCCGCAGCGAAATCGAGCATGTCCTCCTCCTCCTCCGCAGCGGGCGGCAGGCGGTCGAACCATTCAGGCGCGACGATCACGTGACAGGTGGAACACGCCATCTGTCCCTCGCAGGTGCCCTCGAGCGGCAGCCCCGCCGCCTGGCCGACGCGCAGCAGGCTGTCGCCGGGTTCGGCGGTCGTCTCCACGCGCTTGCCGTGGGGGTCGATGAAGGTGATCGCGATGGTCAAAGGCCCTGCTCCTTCGCGGCGGCATTGATCGCTGCGGCGGCGGTTTCGATTTCGTCGAGCCTCGTATAGCGCCCGAAGCCCAAGCGGATAGAGGACTTTGCTTGCCCGTCCGAAAGGCCGATCGCGCGCAGCACGTGGCTCGGCCGGCCCGATCCGCTGGCGCAGGCGCTCCCGGCGGAGAACATGATGTTGCGGCAATCGCTCATCAGCCGGGCGACATCGAGGCCGTCCTTGCGAAGGTTGAGATTGCCGTGCCAGCGCGCCTCGGCGCTGCCGTTGAGGACCCAACCGTCGAACAGCTCGCGCGCGCGGGTCCACAGCGCCTCGACATGCTCGGCATCCTCGCCCATGCGCTCGCGGGCGAGTTCGGCCGCAGCCCCGAAACCCGCGACGAGCGCCGGGGACAGCGTGCCCGAGCGCAGCTGCGCCTCCTGTCCGCCGCCGGTCTGCTGCGGGGTCAGCGTCACGCCGCGCCGCACCCACAGCGCGCCGATGCCCTTCGGCCCGTGGAGCTTGTGCGCGCTCACCGCGATGAGGTCCGCCTCGGTCACCGGCAGCTTGCCATAGGCCTGCACCGCGTCTACCAGGAACAGCGCATTGTTCTGCTTGGCCTTGCGGTGCCAGTCGATGGTCGGCTGGATCGTCCCGATCTCGTTGTTGACCTGCATCACCGCGACGAGACGGCAATCGGCGGGCAGGTCCTGCCGTGTGTTGCACTGCCCCTCTTTCGAGACGTTGAGGACATGCGCGCTGCCGAGCGCATTGGCGGTGTCGAGCACCGCGGCGTGCTCGATCGCCGAGACCGAGACGCTGCCGCCCTCCCCGGAGCCGCGAATCGCAAGGTTGATCGCCTCGGTCGCGCCGCTGGTGAAGATCACCTCGCCCCCCGGTGGGAACAGCGCCGCGACCCGCTCGCGCGCCAGTTCCACCGCCGCTGCCGCCTGCCGCCCCATCCGGTGCGGGGAATGGGGGTTGCCGAAGCCCGTCCCCTCCGGCCCGTCGAGCCAGCGCAGCATCGCATCGCGCGCCTCGGGCGCGAGCGGGGTGGTGGCCTGATAGTCGAGGTAGATCATGTGAGGGACGCCCAGGCTTCGGCGAACCGCTCGAGCTCCTCGGGCGTGGTCGACCAGCCGATGCTGACCCGGATCGTGCGCGCGGCGACATCGTCGGGGACGCCGAAGGCATCGAGCACACGGCTTTTCTTCAAGGTGCCCGAGGAACAGGCACTCCCCGCCGAAACGGCGAAGCCCATCGCGTCGAGCCGGATGAGGAGGGCCTGCGCGCTCATGTCGGGGTGCGTGAGCGCGAAGATGTAGTCGACCTGCTCCCCGATGGCGAGGCGCTGGGCTGCAACGCCCTTCGCGAAGGCCGCGCGCTGATCGGACGATGTCGCCCAATCGCCCGCTTCAAGCGCCGCCGCCATCCCGAGCGCACCGGGAAGGTTCTCGGTCCCCTGCCGGTAGCCCCGCTCGTGCCCGCCGACCGGGTCGAGCAGGTTGAAGTCGCGCACGAGCAGGGCACCAATCCCGATCGGCCCGCCGAACTTGTGCGCGCTGACCACCATCATGTCGGCGTCGGGAAGCGCCAGCTTGCCCGCGCTCTGCGCGCAGTCCGACAACAGGCATGTGCCGGTTTCGCGCAGGGTTGGAGCCATCCCGCTGACGGGATTGACGGTGCCGGTCTCCGAATTGACGTGCTGCACGGCGAGGATCGTGTCCGCCCCTGGCGCCGTATCGTCGGCGAAGACCTCCGCATCCGGCGCCGCCCGAAACACCGCATCATGCTCCACCGCGCTGACGATCCGCCGCTCCACCTTCGCGCGGTTGAGCGCGATCCACAGCGCCTCGCTCGCACCCGAGGTGAAAATCAGCTCCCCCTCCCAGCCGAGCGCCCGCTTGATCCGCTCGCGCGCATCCTCCAGCGCCGCGCGCGCCTTGCGGCCTTCCGCGTGGGGGCTGGAAGGGTTGGCCCACAGCCGGAACCCCTCCTCCATTGCCGCCCTTGCCTCGGGGCGCAGCGGCGAGGTCGCGGCGTGATCGAGGTAGACCCGCTCAGCCATCACGCCCGCCTGCGACAATAAATTGCGAAAAACCCATCGCGCCCTATATAGAGCCGGCTTTCGCGGGCGCCACCCGGCGCGGCGCGTCCATTCTTTCACAGGGTTCACCGATGCCGTCCGTCATCTTCCCCGGCCCCGAAGGCCGTCTCGAAGGCCGTTTCTCCCCGCCCCCGCGCCCGCGCGCGCCGGTGGCGATGATCCTCCATCCGCACCCCGAGGGCGGCGGGACGATGAACGACCGGATCGTGCAGCGCCTCTACAAGACCTTCGCCGACCGCGGTTTCGCCACCCTGCGCTTCAACTTCCGCGGCGTGGGGCGGTCGCAAGGCTCGTTCGATTCCGGCGTGGGCGAGCTCAGCGATGCGGCCTCCGCGCTCGACTGGGTGCAGTCGATCCACCCCGAGGCGCAGAGCACCTGGATCGCGGGCTATTCCTTCGGCGCGCTGATCGGGATGCAATTGCTGATGCGCCGTCCCGAAGTGCGCGGCTTCATCTCGGTCGCGCCGCCGGCCAACATGTACGACTTCAGCTTCCTCGCCCCCTGCCCGGCAAGCGGCATCTTCCTGCAAGGGGCGGCCGACACCGTGGTGCAGCCGGGCGCGGTGCAGAAGCTGGTCGACAAGCTGCGCACCCAGAAGCACATCACCATCCACCACGAGGAAATCCCGCGCGCCAACCACTTCTTCGAGAACGAGCTCGAGGAACTGATGCGCGCGGTCGACAACTATCTCGACTTCCGCCTCTCGCCGGATTGCCCGATCAAGTGATTTTCGCTGGCGCAGCCGCCTCCGCGGCTGCGTCCTCGGCACTATTCCTCCGCTACGCTCCAGGCCCCTGCGGGCGCGCGGTCGCTTACGGCCCGTCCTTCGGCGGGCCGGATCAGAGCGAAAAACTGCGTCCGGCAAAGTTTCGGTCGCGCAGCGACCGCAAGGGCGACCGCCCGCCCGCAGCGACGCGCCCGCAGGGCGTGTGAGCGAGGATTTCGTATCGCGGATGCGATGCGGAACACAAAAAACGCAGCGAGGACTGCCCGGCGGAGTCCGGGCAGCACAAGAACCATCCTGAAATGCAACGCGAAATGTCTTCGCCCCTAGCAAAAGTCATAGTACTCTGGCGCCTGAGCGGGGCCGGAGGGTTCACGCTTCCCTAGGGCGCTCCGGCCGGCCGCTCCCACGATGATGGAGAGAGGAGCCCCCTGATGAGCTATGCTTCCCATACCCGCCGACCCAACCCCGCCGCTCTGGCCGGTGCGCTCGCGCTACCCGCCGGCTTTGCCGCGCTGCTGGTGGTGGGCCTCGCGGTCAAGGGCGTGATTGCCGAGAAGAACGAACCGGTTGAGGCGTTCTTCTACGATCCCGTGCCGATCCCGCCGCCCCCGCCCGAGCCGGTCGAGCCGAGCCCCTCGGCCCGCCCGCAGCAGACCACCGCCACGGCGCCGAGCCGGCCCGAGATCATCCCCTTCGAACTGGGTGCAGGCGATCCCATCGAGACCCTGCCGGGCGTCGGCGAGATCGTCGGTCCGCTGCCCGGCCCGGTCGATTTCGGCATCCCCGGACCGACGCCGAGCGCCTCGCCCTTCGATCCCGTCGGCGCGAAGCCGCGTGGCAACCCCGGGCGCTGGGTCACCGATGCCGATTATAAGACCCGCTGGATCCGCGAGGGCCTGACCGGCAAGGCCGCGTTCGCGCTCGCCATCGACGCGGCGGGGAAGGTCACCGCCTGCAAGGTGACGCGATCAAGCGGCCACGCGGTGCTCGACGAGGCGACCTGCGACCTCGTGAGCAAGCGCGCCCGGTTCGACGCCGCGCGCGACGGCACCGGCAAGCCGGTGGCGGGCAGCTTCACCGGCAGCATCACCTGGAGAATCCCTTGATTTGAGGCGGCGCGCCCATCCGGGCGCGCCGTTCCTCGCTCAGGCGACCTGAAGGTCGGGTGTCCCGCCTGCGGCGGTTCAGCTTCGCTTCCGCTGCGGGCGGCCGGTCGGCCTTGCGGCGCCTGCGGCGCCGAGGATCAGCTATTCTGCGCGCCCGGGGGCGGTTCACTCGCCCCCGGCGGCCTTGATCTGGTCGATCGGCACTTCGCCGGTTTCGGTCGGCACGGTCCAGATCAGCACGTTTATCACCGCGATGAAGGCGAGCAGCACCATCAGCGCGGGGTTCCGCATTTCGCCGGTGCGCCGCCACAGCACGAAAGCGCCCGCCAGCAGCGCCAGCGCGGCGAGCATCACGATCGAGAGCACGATATCGGTCATTTCCGCTCCCTAGCCCGGCTCGCCCGCGCCGCGCAATTGACTTGGGTCCGTGGTCCCGCCACACCCCGACCCATGAGAGAGACCCCTGCACAGATCACCCGCCGCCAGACCCTGCAAACGCTTGGCGCCGGGCTGGGCGGCGCCTCCGCCATTGCGCTGCTCCCGGGATGCGCCGCGGGGCAGGCCGCGCCTGTTCCCGGCGCGATGCCGATCACCGGGGCCGAACCCGACGCCGCGCTCGATGCCATCGCCTACCGGATGCTCGCCCACGAACCGGGCCGCGCCACCGGGCTGGGGGTGGACACCGGCGACTATGCCGAATGGCGCTCGACCTTCGGCACCCCGGGCGAAGCGGGGCGCGAGGCCTATGCCGCGACCCTCAAGGACCTCGTCGCCGCGGCGCGCGCCTATCCCAAGGAGGGGCTCACCAGCGACCAGGAGATCGGTTTCGAGGTGGTCGACACCGCCTTCACCCGCGCGCTCGAAGGCATGGCCCTGCCCTATGGCGACGTCGCGGTCGGCAGCTGGCGCAACGCGCCCTACGTGGTGATCCAGAATGTCGGCGGCTATCTCGACATGCCGCGCTTCTTCGGCTCGACCCAGCCGCTCAAGACGCCGGAGGACATCGGCCCCTACATGGACCGGCTCGCCGAGGTGCCTGCGATCCTCGACGGCGAGCTGGCGCGCATCCGCTCCGCCCACGCGATGGGCGTGGTGCCGCCCGCCTTCCTCCTCGACAAGGCGATCGCGCAGATGGAGGCTAGCATCGGTCAGGCCAAGGAAAGCTATGCCGGGCCGCTCGCCGCATCCGGGCTTGCAGGAGCCGAAACCGCCGCCGCGCAGGCCGAACGCATCGCCGCCTCCGGAATCGTCCCCGCGCTCGACCGCCAGCTTGCCGAGCTGAAACGCCAGCGCACAGAGGCCACGGACAAGGCCGGCATGTGGGCGCAGCCGATGGGCGAGGAATATTACGCCTGGGCGGTGCACGCCTCGACCACCACCACCCTCACCCCCGACGAAATCCATCGCCAGGGCCTCGAGGAACTGGCCGAACTGCACGGCCGGATGGACCCGATCCTCAAGGAGATCGGCTGTGCCAAGGGCAGCGTCGGCGAACGGATGCAGGCGCTGAGCCGCGATCCGCGCTACCAGTTTCCCGAGGGCGATCCGGGACGCAACGCGATCTTCGCCTTCATCGACGACCGGCTGACGTGGATCAAGGCGCAGATGCCGCGCGCATTCAACCGGCTGGTCGATCCCCCGCTCGAGGTGCGCCGCCTGCCGATCGCCGAGGAGCCGGGCGCGCCGGGCGCCTATGGCGGCGCGGGCAGCAAGGACGGCAGCATTCCGGGTCGGTTCTGGATCAACCTCAGGACCACCGACCTCCACCGCAAGTACGATCTTGCCGATCTCACCTTCCACGAGAGCATCCCGGGCCACGTGTGGGAGGGCGAATTCTCCAACCGCCTGCCGCTGATCCGCTCGATCCTCGCCTTCAACGCCTTTTCCGAAGGCTGGGCGCTCTATGCCGAACAGCTCGCCGACGAGCTTGGCGCCTATGACGAATTCAAGGTCGGGCGGCTCGGCTACCTGCAGAGCCTCGCCTTCCGCGCCTGCCGCCTCGTGGTCGACACGGGCCTCCACTCTAAGCGCTGGACCCGCGAGCAGGGCCGGCAGTTCTTCGTCGAACGCAACGGCTCGAAGCCCGAGGAGGTCGCCTCCGAGGTCGATCGCTATTGCAGCTGGCCGGGGCAGGCCTGCGGCTACAAGATCGGCCACAGCGAAATCGTCCGCCAGCGCCGCCGCGCGCAGGCCGAGCTGGGAAGCGCCTACGACTTCAAGGCCTTCAACACCGCCGTGGTCCTCGGCGGCAACGCCCCGCTCAACGTCGTCGCCAACACCGTCAGCCGCTATATTGCCAGCGCGAAGGCCTGACCCCATCTTGCAACCTCCGGCGGGCATCCAGCCATGGCCGATGATCGCCGGAGGTGCGCATGGAAACGCTTGGACAGGATCTTGAGACGATGCGCCGGGTGCCGCTGGCGCCCGAGCACGTCGCGGCGATCTGCGAAATCGGCGGCGAGGTGGTCTATCCCGCGGGCACCATCGTGCTCGACATCGGCGAGCCGCACGACCGCTTCGTCTATGTCCTCGAAGGCGAGATCGAGGTGGTCGATCCCAAGACCGGCGACCGGCTGCTCGCCTCGGGCCTCGGCCCCACCCAGTTCATGGGCGAAATCGGCTTCCTCAACCGCAGCACCAACATCATGCGGATGCGCGCCGCGGTCGACACAAAGGTGATCGAGGCCCCGCGCGAGGCGATGCTCGACCTGATGAGCCGCGTGCCCGAGCTGTCCGACCACATCATCACCGTCTTCGCCGCACGCCGTCGCCGCCAGTTCGAGGCGCGCGGCGATGCGATCCGCGTGATCGGCGCCGACCGCGACGCGAAAGTGCAGGCGGTCGAACGCTTCCTGTCGAGAAACCGCATCCCGTTCCAGAGCTTCGACCTCGAGGGCACCGACAGCGAGACGATCGAGGTCTGCACCCTGATGGGGCACGAGCCGGGCGTGGTGCTCGGCACCAACACCCGCATGGAGGATCCCACCCCGCGGCGCATGGCGCAGTTTCTCGGGCTCGATCTCGATGTCTGCGCGCAGCGCACCTACGACCTCCTGATCGTCGGCGGCGGGCCTGCGGGGGTGGCCGCGGCGGTCTATGCCGGGAGCGAGGGGATCGAGGCGCTGGTGATCGAGGACACCGCGGTCGGCGGACAGGCGGGCACGTCGAGCCGGATCGAGAACTACATGGGCTTTCCCACCGGCATCAGCGGCACCGACCTCACCTGGCGCGGGCAAGTGCAGGCGATGAAGTTCGGCACCCGCTTCGTGATGCCGCGCCGCGTCGAGGCGCTGGCGCGGCGCGCCGACGGTTCGCTGTGCGCCACGCTCGACGATGACGACGAGATCTGCGCCCGCGCGGTGCTGGTGGCGACCGGGGTGCAATATCGCCGCCTGCCGCTCGCCCATCTCGAGGAGCTGGAGGGCGCCGGCGTGTTCTATTCGGCGACCGAGATGGAATCGCGGTTCTGCGCCAACACCGATGTGGTGGTGATCGGCGGGGGCAATTCGGCGGGGCAGGCGGCGATGTTCCTGTCGCGCGCGGCGGGCCATGTGCACCTCGTGGTACGCTCGGGCAGTCTTGCCGCCTCCATGTCGAATTACCTCACCCAGCGGCTAGAGGCCGACCCGCGCATCACCATCCACTACGACAGCGAGGTGACCGCGCTGCACGGAGAGACCTGGCTCGAGGCCGTCACCCTGCGCTGCGGCGAGGACGGGGAGCGGCGGATCGACACCCGCGCGCTGTTCATCATGATCGGGGCGGCCCCCAACACCGCGTGGCTATCCGGCTTGGCCGAGACCGATGACAAGGGCTTCGTCCTCACCGGCGCGAATGCCGGACAATCCGACGATTACGCCACCACCGCCCCGGGCATCTTCGCGGTGGGCGACGTGCGCGCAGGCTCGGTCAAGCGCGTCGCGAGCGCGGTCGGCGAAGGCTCGGTGGTGGTCAGCCGCATCTGGCAATATCTCGACGGGCTGCGCCGCGCCGGGGAACGAACAGGAGCGGCCTAGCCAAACGCCGCTTTCGCCATATACTGCCCCTCCCCGGCGTGGTCGCATTCGCCGGGAAAAAGGGGGCTGAACACACCATGATTCGAAGGTTCTTCGCGCTCGCCGCGCTTGCTGCGGGGTTTCTCGCAGGCTCTCCCGCCGCTGCCGAATGGCACAAGGCGGAAACCGATCGCTTCGTTGTCTATTCGGACACCAGCGAGAAGGATATCCGCAGCTTCGCCGAACGGCTCGAACGGTTCCACACCGCGATGGCCAAGGTCACCGGGTTCGATCCGCCCAAGCCCAGCCCTTCCAACCGGGTGACCGTCTACGCGGTCGGCAGCGATGCCACGCTCAAGCGAATCTACGGCGACAGCAACTCGGCGGTGGCCGGGTTCTACATCCCGCGCGCCGGCGGCTCGGTCGCTTTCGTGCCCAACGTCCGGCTCGATGCGCGCGAGACCGATTTCACGCTGGTCGTGCTGCTGCACGAATATGCCCACCATTTCACCTTGTCCTCAGCCTCCTACGCCCTGCCGCGCTGGATCACCGAGGGCATGGCCGAATTCTTCGCCTCGGTGAAGTTCGAGCCCAACGGCGGGCTCGACATCGGCTTGCCCGCCAATCACCGGATCGGCGAGCTCAACTATGCCAAGCGGCTCAACATCGAGGACATCCTCGATTATGACCGCATCACCCGCGACCGCGGGCCGCAGCGCGACGGGTTCTACGGGCAGGCGTGGCTGATGTTCCACTACCTGATGTTCAGCAAGGAACGTCTCCCGCAATACCGCGCCTATGTGCAGAAATTCAGGCAAGGCGAGCCGAGCCTCCAGGCCGCCGAGGAGGCCTTCGGCGACCTCGACACGCTCGATCGGGAGCTCAAGCTCTACCAGCGCCGCTCGAACATTCCGGCGATCCGGCTCAACGCCGAAGCCCTGCCGACCGGCGATGTTACCGTCACGCCGCTGAGCGAGGGCATGAACGAGATGATCGACGTGATCATCAGATCCCGCCGCGGGGTGAACCGCGACCAGGCGCTCGCCCTGCTGCCCGATGCGCGCCGCATCGCGGACAAATATCCCGGTGATGCCGGTGTTCTCACCGCGCTTGCCGAGGCCGAATATGATGCGGGCAACGATGCCGAGGCGATCGCCGCGGCGGACCGCGCGCTGGCGATCGATCCGTCGCGCACCAACGCCTATGTGCAGAAGGGCTACGCGCTGTTCCGCATCGCCGCAGCCGCCGAGGGCGAGGCGGCCGATGCCGCCTACGTGGCGGCGATGGAGCCGTTCCAGAAGCTCAACGCCCGCGAGCCCGACCATCCGCTGCCGCTGATCTACTATTACCGCAGCTATGTGAACCGGGGCCGCGAACCGGTGGAAACGGCGCGCGCCGCGCTGGAGCGGGCCGAGCAGCTTGCGCCCTTCGACAAGGGCCTGCGCCTCAGCGTGGGGATCATGATGATCCGCGAGGGACGCAACAGCCTTGCGCGCTATGTCCTCGCACCGCTCGCCGCGGATGCGCATGGGCGGGGCGACGGGGCGCGTGCGGCCAAGCTGATTGCAGTCCTCGAAAAGACGCCCGATGGCCAGCTCATCGACATGGCGCTTCTCAAGGACGACAGCGAGAATGCCGCTGCGGGCGGTGCCGACCCGGGCACCGACGGCGGCGACGCAGGCGGCGGCAGCGCAGGCGGCGGCGAGGGCTAGGCGCGGGTCGGATCGCCGGGCCGGTCGCGTGCCGCCGCGCCCGGTGGTTCAGCTCTTGCCGAACAGGCCCTTGGCCATGTCCATCACATCGTCGACCGGGCTGCCGTCCCCGTCGCGGTCGAGGATCTGCGCGAAATGGGTGAGCGAGCCCTCGCCCCCGATCGCGGCGACAATCTGATTGAGCACGTCGGGGCCGAGCCCGGTCTTTTCCGCCGCGAGTTCGACCGTGTCGCCTTCGAGCTGGTGGGTCTTGCCGAGCGCCGCGATCGCCTGTTCGACCATCGCCGGCTCGAGCCCCACCTTGGCCGCGAGGTTCGCCACGTCGTCGGGCGCGCCGCCGATGTTCTTCAGGATTCCGTCGAGCAAGCTCATCATGCCTCTCCCTTTCACCGAGTCGCAGCGGAGTCTGGCGCAGCCAGGCTGCATTTCAAAGAAAAAGGCCCCGCTCCGGCGTGTGCCGGGCGGGGCTCTCTCCTCTCCGACTCGTGACGGGCTCAGGCGGCGACCGGCGCCGGGGCGGCCTGACGCACACCCTCGTCGACATGGGCCTCGAACTGGGCGAAGTTGTCGATGAACAGCTGCACCAGCTTCTTCGCGGTGGCGTCGTATTCGGCCTTGTCGTCCCAGGTGCTGCGCGGATCGAGGATGGTCTGGTCGATCCCCGCCTCGGCCAGCACGGGAACGTGGACCGGCACGTCGAAGCCGAAATTGGGATCGCGGCGGAATTCGACATCCTCCATCTTCCCGTCGAGCACCGCGTTGAGCAGCGCGCGGGTCGCCTTGATCGGCATGCGGCTGCCTGTGCCGTACTTGCCGCCGGTCCAGCCGGTGTTGACGAGCCAGCACGCGGCCTTGCCCTTGGCGATGCGCTCTTTCAGCAGGTTGCCGTAAACGCTCGGGTGGCGCGGCATGAAAGCGGCGCCGAAGCAGGTGCTGAAGGTCGCTTCCGGCTCGGTCACGCCGATCTCGGTGCCTGCGACCTTGGCGGTGTAGCCCGAGAGGAAGTAGTACATCGCCTGATCGGCGGTCAGCCGCGCGATCGGGGGCAGCACACCGAAGGCATCGGCGGTCAGCATGATGACGTTCGACGGCGCAGGCCCGAGGTTCTTTTCCGAGGTGTTGGGAATGAACTCGATGGGGTAAGCGCCGCGGGTGTTCTCGGTCTTGCTCGAATCGGTGAAGTCGAGCTCGCGGGTCTCCTCGTCCATCGCCACGTTCTCGAGGATCGTGCCGAACATCTTCGTGGTGGCATAGATCTCCGGCTCGCCCTCGGCCGACAGGTTGATCATCTTGGCGTAGCAGCCGCCTTCGAAGTTGAAGACCGCCGTGTCCGACCAGCCGTGCTCGTCATCGCCGATCAGCGTGCGGCTGGCATCGGCGCTGAGCGTGGTCTTGCCGGTGCCCGACAGGCCGAAGAAGATCGCGGACTTGCCGTCCTTGCCGATGTTCGCGCTGCAGTGCATCGGCATCACCCCCTGCGCGGGCAGGAGGTAGTTGAGGAGGCCAAACACGCCCTTCTTCATCTCGCCCGAATATTCGGTGTTGCCGATCAGGATCAGCTTCTCGGTGAAGCTCACCGCGATCACCGTGTCGCTGCGGCAGCCGTGACGTTCGGGATCGGCCTTGAAGCTCGGCAGGTTGATGATCGTGTATTCGGGGGTGAAGTCCGCCAGCTCTTCGGCGGTGGGCCGCACCAGCAGGGTGCGGATGAACAGGTTGTGCCAGGCCATCTGGTTGATGACGCGCACGTTGAGGCGGTATTCGGGCTGCGAGCCGCCGAACAGGTCGGCGACGTAGAGTTCCTCCTGCCCTTCGAGCGCCTCGAGGAAATCGGCCTTGAGGGCGGCGAAGTGCTCCTCGCTCATCGGCTGGTTGATCGCGCCCCAGTTGATCGTGTCCTCGGTGATCGCGTCGCGGACGATGAACTTGTCCTTCACGCTGCGCCCGGTGAACTTGCCGGTTTCCACCAGCAGCGCGCCGTGCTTCGTCAGCTTGCCCTCGCCCTTCGCCAGCGCGTGCTCGACCAGCGCCGGGGTGCCGAGATTGGCGTGGATCTTGGCCCGGGTGTGGAGGTTCTGGGCGGCCAGCGGGTGTGCAAGCGAGGTCAAGGTCGTGTCTCCTGAGCCGGACGAAACTGCGGCGGTGCAAGGGCGCGGAAACGAATCCGCGGATCGCTCGTATCGCGCCCCCCGATAGCACCGGCGCATACGTATGCAACCATCCGACGCTACGGGATACGCAACTTGCCCCGTCCCGCGCGCGGCGCCCCTAATTTGTGTAACTCTTGGCGTCAAACCGGCCGCCGGATGAAATTTTTCGCGCGCGCGGTGCCGGTGGCTGCAACCGGTCCCCGCCGCGTTCCTCGCCCCGCCCCTGCCGCGCCAATTGTCTCGCGCGCCCATTGGCGCTACCCCGGTGCGATGCGATGGCGGCGGCAAGAGGTATAGGCACGATGTCGGAAACCCCGGAACAGGCGACCCCGCTCGCCGAACCGGCCGGCGTCGGCCAGCGCGCGGTGCAGATCGCGCTGGTCGACGATGACCGCAACATCCTCACCACCGTGTCGATCGCGCTGCAATCCGAAGGCTTCGCCACCCGCCTCTATTCCGATGGCGAGACCGCGCTGAAGGCGCTGCTCGACAATCCGCCCGACCTCGCCGTTTTCGACATCAAGATGCCCAAGATGGACGGGATGGAGCTGCTGCGCCGCCTGCGCGAGGATTCCGCCCTGCCGGTGATCTTCCTGACCAGCAAGGACGACGAAAGCGACGAGGAAGCCGGGCTGGAACTGGGCGCGGACGATTACATCGCCAAGCCCTTCTCCCTGCGCCTGCTGATCGCCCGCATCCGTGCGATTCTGCGCCGTGCCGAGCCGCTGCCGGGGGGCGCCGCCCCTGCCGAAAGCGGTGAACCCGCGCAGGCGAGCCTGTCGCGCGGGCGGCTGTTCATGGACCCGGCCCGCCACCACGTCACCTGGGCGGACCAGCCGGTGAGCCTGACCGTCACCGAGTTCCTGATTCTCGAGGCGCTCGCGGTGCGCCCCGGCGTCATCAAGAGCCGCAACCAATTGATGGACGCGGCCTATCCCGACGATGTCTTCGTCGACGACCGCACGGTGGACAGCCACATCAAGCGGATGCGCCGCAAGTTCCGGATGGTCGATCCCGAATTCGCCGCGATCGATACGCTCTACGGCGCGGGTTACAGCTTCACCGATGGCTGACGCGGGCCGCACCGCGGCAGGCGGCGAACAGCTTACCGCGACCGGCCGGTTCGCGCTCACCGCGCGCATCCTGGTGGTCAACATCCTGCCGCTTCTCGTGCTGGGCGGCGGGCTGTTCTATCTCGATTCCTACCGCACGCAGCTCATCAACGAACGCTTCAAGATGGCCCGGATCGAGGCGCAGATCACCGCCGAGGCGCTCGCCGGCGCGACCCGCGAACGCCAGGACGCGCTGCTGGTGCAGATCGGCAAGGAGCAGCGGATGCGGCTGCGCACCTTCGATGCCAAGGGACACCTCACCGCCGACAGCTTCGCGCTCGCCGACCCCGCGTTCCGCTTCAACGACATCAGCGACGACGACTGGGAGCAGCGCTTCGCCCGCTGGCTCGACCGCACGGTCGACACCATCGTCGCCGCCGAGCCGGTGCAGGACTATGTCGAGCCCGAGGCGCAGGAGGCCGACGCCTGGCCCGAACTCGCCCGCGCCCGCGAACTCGGCATCTCGCAGATCCGCCTCTACGACTGGCGCGACGGGACTCCGGTGATCACCGCCGCCGCCCCGGTCGGGCTCAACGGCGCGACCTTGCTGACGGTGCGCAACGCGGTGGACATCACCGAGAGCGTGCGCGCGGCGCGTTCGACGCTGTTCTTCGCGATGCTGCTGGTGATGGCGGCCTCGGCGCTGCTGTCGCTGTTCCTCGCGCGCACCATCGTCACGCCGCTGCGCCAGCTTGCCCGTGCCGCGGTGCGCGTGCGGCAGGGGCGCGAGCGCGAGGTCGAGGTGCCGCGCCTGCCGCAGCGCAGCGACGAGATCGGGCTGCTCGCCCGCGCGGTCTCGGACATGACCGCAGCGCTCCGCCAGCGCATCGACGCGGTCGACAGCTTCGCCGCGGATGTCGCGCACGAGATCAAGAACCCGCTCGCCAGCTTGCGCAGCGCCGTCGAGGCCCTGCCGCGGGTCGAGGAGGCGGACCTGCGCGCGGAACTTATCCAGATCGCCGCCCACGACGTGCGCCGCATCGACAGGCTGGTCACAGAGATCGCCGCCGCGAGCCGGGTCGATGCCGAGATCAGCCGCGCGACGCTTGAACGGGTCGACCTTGCCGAGCTGTTCGAGAACCTGATCCGCAGCCGCGAGGACCGCGGCATGAATGGGGGACGCCGGCTGGTGCTCGAACGCGGCCGGGGCGCGGCGATGGTGATGGGCGTGCCGATGCAGCTCGAACGGGTCGCCGAGAACCTGATCGACAATGCCATCTCCTTCTCGCCCGAGAACGGCGTGGTGAGCGTGACGATCCGCAATGCCGGCACGATGGTGGAGGCCGAGGTCTGCGACGAAGGCCCCGGCATTCCCGCCGAACGGCGCGAGGACGTGTTCCGGCGCTTCCACTCCGACCGGCCCGAGGGAGAAAGCTTCGGCAACCACTCGGGCCTCGGCCTCGCCATCGGCCGCGCCATCGCCGAAGCGCATGACGGGACCCTCACCGCCGATGCCCGCGCCGACGGCGCACCCGGCGCCTGCCTGCGGCTGCGCATCCCGGTGGCGGCATGAGCGCAGCCGAGCCTTTCGTTCACGCGGCAGGCGCGGTCGCGATCGGGGGCCGCGCGCTGCTCATCGAGGGGCCGCCGGGCAGCGGCAAGTCGAGTCTTGCGCTGGCGCTCATCGACCGCGGCGCCGGCCTGATCGGCGACGATGCCGTGACCCTCGTGCGCGAGGGCGGTGCGCTGATCGCCAGTCCGCCGCCGAACATCGCGGGACTGCTCGAGGTGCGCGGGGTCGGTCTCCTGCATCTCCCCGTCGCCGCACCGGCGCCGGTCGCGCTGGTGCTGGCGCTGGGCGGCGCCCATGGCGAGCGCCTGCCGGACATCCCCCTTGCCTGCCGCGATATCGCCGGCATCGCTGTGCCCGTGCTCGCCTTCGACCCCGGCACCATCGCCCCCGCCGCGCGCGCGGAGGCGGCGCTGGCGATGCACGGGCTGGCAGCGAAAGCGCCTTCCATTTCGCCCGCCGGAGCGCGAAAAGGCGCGCGATGACGTCGACCGTACATCCCTCCCCCGCCCCGCGCCGCCTGCTGCTCGTCACCGGGCTCGCGGGCGCTGGCAAGTCGACCGCGCTCGCGGTGCTCGAGGACCTCGGCTGGGAGGTCATCGACAACTTCCCCGTCCGCCTGCTCAAGCGGCTGGTGGCCATGCCCGACGAGGCGCGCGGCCCGCTCGCGATCGGCTTCGATTCGCGCACCCGCGGCTTCGTGCCCGCCGACATCATCGCGCTGGTCAAGGACCTCGCCGCGCGCGAGGACATCGCGCTGACCTTCGTCTTCCTCGACTGTTCGGGGGCCGAGCTGGAACGCCGCTACAACGAAACCCGCCGCCGCCACCCGATGGCCGCCGGCCACCCGGTGCCCGAAGGCATCGCCGCAGAGCGCGAACTGCTCGAACCGCTGCGCCGCTGGGCCGAGATCCTGATCGACACCTCGGCGATGACCAGCAACGACCTGCAGGGCCACATCCGCCAGCTCTTCGCCCCCGAGTCGGGCGAGGCTGCGCTGACGCTCACCCTGTCGAGCTTCGGCTTTGCCCGCGGGATGCCGCCGCTCGCCGACCTCGTCTTCGACATGCGCTTCCTCGACAATCCGCACTGGGTCCCCGAGCTGCGTCCGCTCACCGGGCAGGACGCCCCCGTCGGCGAACACATCGCGCGCGATCCGGCCTTTGCCGAGGCCTTCGCGCAAATCCGCGACCTGCTCCTGCTGCTGCTTCCGCGCTACGCCGCGCAGGGCAAGCCCTATGTCCATGTCGCTTTCGGCTGTACCGGCGGGAGACACCGCTCGGTCTACACCGCCGAGCGCATGGCCGAAGACTTGCGCGCCGCCGGCTTTTCGCCCACTGTCCGCCACCGCAACCTGGGCAGCCGCGCGGCGGACGACATCGAGCGCGACCGACGCTAGGCGGGCACCGGCATTGCCCACCTTGGTAGAATCGCTTAAGCCCGCGCCCACGGCGGGCAAGTAACGGACCCAATTTCACGCATGATCGGCTTGATCCTGGTTACTCACGGTCGCCTTGCCGACCAGTTCGTCGAGGCGATGGAGCACGTCGTCGGCCCGCAGGACGGGATCGTCACCGTGTGCATCGGTCCCAATGACGACATGGAACAGCGCCGCGCCGAGATCGCGCAGGCGATCGAGGGCGTCGACATCGGCAGCGGGGTCATCATCCTCACCGACCTGTTCGGCGGCACGCCTTCGAACCTCGCGATCTCGCTGCTCGACGCAGGCCATGTCGAGGTGATCGCGGGCATCAACCTGCCGATGCTGATCCGCCTCGCCGGCGCGCGCAAGGTGATGGACGTGACCGCCGCGGTCCACGCCGCGCAGATGGCCGGCCGCAACTACATCACCATCGCCAGCGAGCTGCTCGGCCAGGACGCCGGACCGGCGCGGGCCAAGGCCTGAGGAGCGCGTCTTGGGGGAGGCTCGCCGAGAGGTCGTGATCGTCAACCGCCGCGGACTGCACGCGCGGGCCAGCGCCAAGTTCGTCGGCGCGGTCGCAGCCCTGCCGGACGGGATCAAGGTGACCGTGAGCAAGGCCCCGAACAGCGCCGCGGGGGGATCGATCCTCGGGCTGATGATGCTCGGCGCGGCGAAGGGCGACACGATCGAGCTGGCGGTCGAGGGTGAGGGCGCGGACGGCGTGCTCGCCGATCTCGCCGCGCTGGTCGAATCCGGCTTCGGGGAAGATTGACGCGGGCCCTGCGAGCCGCCAGCGTCCCGCCACCATGCGCAAGCACATCACCGGCTTTTCCAACCCGACGGTCAAGTACCTGCGCAGCCTGCGCGACAAGAAGCATCGCAGGCGCGCCGGCCAGTTTCTCGTCGAGGGGCTGCGCCTGCTCGAGGATGCGCGCGCCGGGGGGCGGCTGCCGCGCACGCTGGTGATGGCCGAGGGCCGCGCGCCCCACGCCCTGCTCGAACGGCTCGAAGCCGAGGTGCTGGAGGCCGGCGGCGAGGTGATCGCGACCACGCCCGACATCCTCTCGAAGATCACCGGCAAGGAGAACGCGCAGAGCCTCGCCGGGGTGTTCGACGAGTGGGACACCGGGCTTGGCGGTGTCGATCGCGATGCCGCGCCGATCTGGCTGGTGGCCCAGGCGCTGCGCGATCCGGGCAATCTCGGCACGATGCTGCGCACCTGCGACGCGGTCGGCGCCGGCGGGCTGATCCTGATCGACGACTGCGCCGATCCGTTCAGCGCCGAGGCGGTGCGCGCGAGCATGGGGGCGATCTTCACCGTCGGCCTCGCACAGGCGCGGTGGGAGGATTTTCTGCCGTGGCTGCGCGGCGGAAAGGGACAGCTGGTCGCGGCGTCCTTGCGCGATGCGGTGCCCTATCGCGGGGCGGATTACCGCGCGCCGTGCTTCATCCTCGTCGGCAACGAATCGCAGGGGCTCCCTGCGGAGTACGAGGCGGCCTGCGACCTGCGGGTCACGATGCCGATGAAGGGCCGCGCGGATTCGCTGAACGCCGCGGTGGCGGGCGCGGTGCTGGCCTACGAGGTGCTGGCGGAGGTGGACCCGTCCGCTTGACAAACTTGACACCCTGTCAAGCTGGCGATCTGCGGATTACTCCATGACATTCAGTGCCTTGAACGCCAATCCCGGCGATTGACGGACAGGAAAGCAGGGCCCTTTCTGCCCGTCTTGCGGCAAAAGCGGGTGCGGACGATGGGAAAGAGCCGGCGCTATGATGCAGCCTCAGGCTCGCGTAGGAAAGCGCCCTACTCCGCCGCGTCGCGATCCTCGCTTGCCGCCTTGTCATCGGGCGCTTCGAGCGCGGCGACATCTTCGGCATTGTAGCGCGGAGTGCTGCCGACGAGCGGCACCTCGTCGATCTCGCGCTTGCCGATCTCGATGCCCTTCTCGGCGAGCCGCCGCCCCGAAGACAACACGTTGCGTTCGAAGCTGCCGACGAACTTGTTGTAGTTGTTGACCGCCGAATCGAGCCCGCTGCCGACGCGCTTGAGGTGCTCGGCGGCGGTCGCGATGCGGTCATAGAGTTCCGCGCCCATCCGGCCGATTTCCTGCGCCTCCTTCGCGAGGCCATCCTGCCGCCACACCTGGGCGACGGTGCGGGCGATGGCGACGAGGTTGGTCGGGGTGGCCAGCAGCACGCGCTTGTCGAAGGCGAAGTTCCAGAGGTCGGGATCGTGCTCGAGCGCGGCGGCGACGAAGTGCTCGCCGGGGACGAACATCACCACGTAATCGGGCGCTTCGGCAAACTGGCTCTGGTAGCTCTTGTTGCCGAGCGTCTGCACGTGATTGCGCATCGAGCGCACGTGATCGGCGACCGCCTTGTCGCGCGCCTCGTCATTGTCCGCCTCGAAGGCCTCCTGGTAGGCGTTCAGGGAGACCTTGGAATCGATCACCAGCACCTTGCCGCCCGGGATGCGCACGATCGCGTCGGGGCGCAGCCGCCCGTCCTCGGTCGACACGGAGTGCTCCATCACGAAATCGGTGTGCTGCGCGAGGCCGCATTGTTCGAGCAGGTTCTGCAAGGCCTTCTCGCCCCACCGCCCGCGCGCCTTGGGGGCGTTGGTGAGCGAATTGCCGAGCCGCTGCGCCTCGCGCCGCACCTGTTCCTGCCCTTCGCGCATCGACTGGATGAGGCCCGACAGCTGGCCGAAGGCATCGGTGCGCTTGGCTTCCAGTTCGGCGACCTGCTTCTCGTAGCTCGCCAGCTTTTCGCCCACCGGGGAAAGCAGCGCCTTGATCTTGGCCTCGCCCGCCTCCTCGGACTGGCGGAAGCGCGCCTCGGCCCGCTCCAGGAACGCCTTCTGCGCCGCTTCGAGCACCTTGCTCCCGGCGTTCTCGAACTCCTTGCGCAGCGCCTCCTGCGCTGACAGCAGCGCCGCCTTCTGTTCGGCGAAGGCCTTCTCGCGCTCGGCCGCGGCGCTCTTGAGCGAGGCGAGTTCCTCGGCCAGAGTCGCCCGCTCCGCCTGCACAGCGTCAAGCCGCGCCAGCAACCCGTCCGCCTGCCCGGCGCGCTCCTTCAGGCCGGCGACTTCGATGCGCGCATCGCCCAGTTCGGCGATGGCGCGCTTGAACTCGCCCTCCTGCTCGCCCGCTGCCCGCTCGGCCTCGGCAAGCCGGGCGCGCAGGTCCGCGAGCGGCCGCGAGGCGAGGAACCAGCAGGCCGCGCCGCCCAGCAGGGCGCCGAGAACAAGGGTAATGACCGGGAGAATCGCTGCGTCCATGCCCCGTTCCTACATGGAACGTAAAGTGAACGCCAGCCCTCTCGCGGTGGATATCCCCCGCGCCCCTACTGCCCCTGCGCCTTAGCCCTCTTCTGCCACGGCCAGCGCCCGTCGATCTCGACCTCGAGGCTGAAGCTGAGGAAGGTGCGGATGATGACGATCACGCCGAGCACCAGCACGCTCTCGAGCGTCGGGTCGACCGCGACGGTGCGGATGATGTCGGCGGCGACGAGCAGTTCCAATCCGGTGAGGATCGCGCGGCCGAGCATCCGGCGGAAAGCCGCGACGCGGTCCTCGCCCGCCTTCTCGCCGCCGCGGCCGCTCAGCGCCGCGAGCGCGAAGCGCAGCATCGCGTAGAGCGCCCCGCCGATGATCGCGGCGATGCCGACCAGTTCGAAGAGCTTGGCCACCGCCACCGCGATGGCGAGCATGGTGTCGTCACCGATCATGCGCGGTGTAACCGGACGACCGCCGCGATGTTCCAAATCGGGAGACGAGCAAGAGCCGTAACGGCGCGAAGCGCCGCAAGCGCAACCGCGCGCCCGCAGGGGCCCGTAGCGAAGCGAAGGAACAGCACCGAGGACGAAGGCGCGGAGGCGCCTTCGCAATCGATTACGCCGCCTGGCGCAGCTTCTTGAGCTTCTTCAGCGCCATGCTGCGCTTCAGGCGCGAGAGGTGGTCGATGAACAGGATGCCTTCGAGGTGGTCCATCTCGTGCTGCAGGCAGGTCGCCAGCAGGCCTTCGAGGTGCTCCTCGTGGGTGTTGCCGTCCAAATCCTGATAACGCACCGTGCAGGTCGCGGGCCGGTCAACGTCGGCGTAAATCTCGGGCACCGAGAGGCAGCCTTCCTGGTAGGTCGAAAGCTCGCTCGCCGGATCGAGGATCACCGGGTTGATGAACACCCGCGGTTCCTTCTTGGTGGCCGGGTGCGTGTGCTTGTGCCCGTCATGCGAGCATTCGACCGGCTCGCCATCCGGGTCCTCGGGCTGAAGGTCGATCACCAGCACCCGCTTGGGCACGCCGACCTGGATCGCGGCGAGGCCGATGCCGGGGGCATCGTACATCGTCTCGAACATGTCGGCGACGAGGGTGCGCAGGTTCGCGTCGAACTCGTGCGGTTCGACGGGAGACGAGACGGTCTTGAGCCGGGGGTCCGGCACTTCGAGGATTTCGCGGATGGCCATGATAGTGGGAAAATAGGCGCGCGCGGCGCTGCGTGCAAGCGCGATGCGCCGATCACGGTGATCGGATCAGCCGACCGGCCGCCGCGCGCGCAAGGCTTGGGCCAGCGTGCCCTCGTCCAGATAGTCGAGCTCGCCGCCGACCGGCAGGCCGTGCGCCAGCTGCGTCACCCGCACCGGATGCGCCTCGAGCCGCTCGGCGAGATAGTGCGCGGTGGTCTGGCCTTCGAGCGTCGCGTTCATCGCGAGCACCACCTCGTCGACTTCCCCGCCCTCGACCCGGGCGAGCAGCGCGGCGATGTTGAGGTCTTCCGGCCCCACGCCATCAAGCGCCGACAGCCGCCCGCCGAGCACGTGATAGCGCCCCGGGAACAGCCGCGCGCGGTCCAGCGCCCACACATCGGCGACCTCCTCGACCACGCACAGCGCGCGAGCGTCGCGGCGCGGATCGGCGCAGATGCCGCAGGGGTCGGCGGTGTCGACATTGCCGCAGATGGAGCACTCGACCAGCGTCTCCGACACTGCAGCGAGCGCCTCGAGCAGCGCGGGCAGCGCGCTCTCGCGGTTCTTCACCAGCCACAGCACCGCGCGCCGCGCCGAACGCGGCCCCAGCCCGGGCAGGCGGGCGAGCGCGGAACTGAGCGCCTCGATCTCTTGCGATGCCATGGTGGGGGAGATAGGGGCTGCGGCTCGCTTCACAAAGGTCGCGGGCACCGATTATGCGCATCATCTTCATGGGAACGCCCGATTTCGCGGTGCCTGCGCTGCAGGCGCTGGCGGAGGCAGGGCACGAGATCGCCTGCGTCTACACCCAGCCCCCGCGCCCGGCGGGTCGGGGGAAGAAGCTGATGCCCTCCCCGGTGCAGGTCGAGGCCGAGCGGCTCGGCGTGCCGGTCCGGTCGCCCAAATCGCTGCGGGGCGAGGCCGAGCAGGCCGAATTTGCCGCCTTGGAAGCCGATGTCGCGGTGGTCGCCGCCTAAGGCCTGATCCTGCCGCAAGCGGTGCTCGACGCGCCGAGGCACGGGTGCCTCAACATCCACGCCTCGCTCCTGCCGCGCTGGCGCGGGGCGGCGCCGATCCACCGCGCGGTGATGGCGGGCGATGCCGAGACGGGGGTCACGATCATGCAGATGGAGGCGGGGCTCGACACGGGTCCGATGCTCCACAAGGTCACCGTACCGGTGGGACGCAAGACCACCGGAGAGCTGTTCGCGGAGCTCGGTGCGGTGGGCGCGGCGGCGATGGTGGAGGCCTTGGCGGACCTCGCCGCCTTCCCGCCCGAGCCGCAGGACGATGCGGCGGCAGTCTATGCCCCCAAGATCGACAAGGCGGAAGGCAGGATCGACTGGGCGCAGCCCGCCGAGGTGATCGAGCGGCTGGTGCGCGGTCTCGCCCCCTTCCCCGGCGCGTGGTTCGAGCTGGAGGGAGAACGCGTCAAGCTGCTGCTCGCCGAGGTGGTCGAGGGCGCGGGGGCGCCCGGAACGGTGCTGGACGACGCCTTCACCATCGCCTGCGGGCAAGGCGCGATCCGTCCCTTGAGGCTCCAGCGCGCGGGCAAGCCCGTGCTGGACCGCGCGGAGTTCCTGCGCGGGCGGGCGGTGGCGGCAGGGACGGTGCTCGCTTGACCCGTTTCGCCCTCACCCTCGAATTCGACGGCACGCCGTTCTTCGGGCTGCAACGCCAGAGCCACGGGCCGAGCGTGCAGCAGAGCATCGAGGACGCGCTGCACCGGATCACCGGAGAGAGCGTGACCCTGCACTCGGCAGGGCGCACCGATGCGGGGGTGCATGCGCTGGCGATGCGCAGCCATGTCGATATCGAAAAGCCCTTCGATCCGTTCCGCCTGATGGAGGCGCTGAACGCGCACCTGCGCCCCGATCCGATTGCCGTAACGCATTGCGCGGTGGTGCACGAGGATTGGCACGCGCGCTTTTCCTGCACCGGGCGGCGCTATCTCTACCGCATCGCCAATCGCCGCGCGCCGCTCACCCTGCTGCGCGATCGCGCGTGGCACGTCCCCCAGCCGCTCGATGCCGAGGCGATGCACCGCGCCGCGCAAGCCCTGGTGGGTCGGCACGACTTCACCACCTTCCGCTCGGTCCATTGCCAGGCCGCCGATCCGGTGAAGACGTTGGACGAGCTGCGCGTGGAACGTGTCGGCGAGGAAATCCACATCCACGCCGCCGCGCGCAGCTTTCTGCACCATCAGGTGCGCTCCATGGTGGGGTGCCTCAAGCTGGTCGGCGCGGGCACATGGCCCGAAAGCCGCATCGCCGAGGCCCTCGCCGCACGGAATCGCAACGCTCTGGGGTTGAACGCCCCGCCCCACGGCCTCTACTTCGTCGAGGCGACCTACCCGGATTCACGAGAGGAACGATCATGACCACCACCGGAAAGCAGCTCTTCACCACGCTTGACCCCGACGGCAAGCTGACGCTGGAGGTGGGGACAAGCACCTTCCCCGAACCGAAGGGCAATCAGGTGCTGGTCAAGATGGAGGCCGCGCCGATCAATCCTTCCGACCTCGCGATCCTCACCAGCGCCGCGGATTTCGAGAATGCCGAATACAGCCCCGGCAAGGTCGTCGCCACCATGCCCGAGCCGTTCCTGTCGGGCCAGAAGGCGCGTCACGGCCAGCGGCTTCCGGCGGGCAACGAGGGCGCAGGCACCGTGGTCGCCACCGGTGATTCCGACATGGCCAAGGCGCTGATGGGCCAGCGGGTCGCCTGCGTGCCGGGCACCGCCTTCAGCCAGTATGCGCTCGCCGACGCGATGATGTGCCTGCCGCTCGGCGACCATTCCGCCGAGGAAGGCGCCTCCTCCTTCGTCAATCCGATGACCGCGCTGGGCTTTGTCGAGACCGCGAAGATGGAGGGGCACTCGGCCATCGTCCACCTCGCCGCCGCCTCGAACCTCGGCCAGATGCTGAACCGCATCTGCATCGAGGACGGGATGAAGCTGGTCAACATCGTGCGCAAGGACGAGCACGTCGAGCTGCTGAAGTCGCAGGGCGCGCAATATGTCGTGAACTCCTCTGCGCCGACCTACATGGCCGACCTGCGCGCCGCGATTGCCGAGACCGGCGCCTTCCTCGGCTTCGATCCGATCGGCGGCGGTCAGGCCTCGGACGGGGTGCTGAAGGCGATGGAGCAGGTCGCGGTCAGCCAGATGAGCGAGTTCTCGCGCTACGGTTCGAACCAGCTCAAGAAGATGTATATCTACGGGCGGCTCGACCTGTCGCCGACGGTGCTGACGCCCTCCTACGGCCTCCAGTGGAGCATCGCGGGCTGGCTGCTGACGCCCTTCCTCCAGCGGGCGGGTATGGAAACCGCCGCACGGATGCGCAGCCGCGTGCAAGCGAACCTCACCACCACCTTTGCCAGCCATTACAAGGCCAAGGTGACGCTGGAGGGGATGCTCGAGAAAGACGCGATCTGCGACTACCGCCAGATGAAGACCGGCGAGAAATATCTGGTCACGCCCTGGGGGTGAGAGGTTCAAACCGCTCAACCCGTCGCCGAGTATCAAGCACGGGGCGACGGGGTAGGCGGCGTTCAGAACCCAAACTGAATGGCCGCTTTAGGCGAGCGAGATATCATGCGTGAATGACTGCTTATGGGTGGATTCCAGACGCTCAAGACCTGCCCGATAGTTCAGCGATTGTTGCTCTATCCAACTGCGAAACTTCACTCCAATGACGAGATTGCCCGCAGCTGTAGTTGATAACTAGCGCGTCCTTGACCGGTGCGGGCATAGATGCCCTTCTCGGGTTTTCGTTCAGGAACAACAAATACTCGCCGCCAATGTCCGGTTTGGTTCCGCGATCCAGATAGAAGCCGCCGCTGTTACGTTCGGTCGAGAACGAAAACTGTCCTGACAAACCGCCTTTGAACGATCGGACAATCTCCAATCGGTAGACTGTCCCGCTCTCCTCGTCACTTTCCCAACCAGTGGCGGAGATTACCCGCGCTCGGACGACCCAATGCGCATCACGATACTCCTGCTCCAGAGTAGTCTGCGCGTAGAGTTCGCCCTGGTAAGAGCAAAGCGCATGCGCGGCGCTAGGGGCCGTAAGTATCGCGCCGACCAGAAGGAAAAATGCACAGTGTCTCATCAGATTAGCCTAGCATCCACTCACATGTCCGCAAAGGGGTCGCTCGCTGAGAGGCAGGAATTTTCCAGCAGGGGGCAAAACCGCAAGGCAGCTTCTGGGATCAAGGGCCGGTCCCGCTCATCGCCGGTCATGGGTGGGGAGCGGATGTCTAGTGGCTCGATGGGTTCGCTAGTCGCCACAACCAGTGAGCGAGGGCCAGAACAATAAGAAACACGACGGGGATTAGCAGGTGCGGATAACCCGGAGGCGAAGCCAATCCGGCTCCCAACAAAAACAGAAAGCCGAGACCTAAGATTACGGCTGATTGCACGAGGAGCGCATACCGCATGTCGCGCTTACCTCGCTTCGAGAACGAGAGAATCGCAAAGGAAATTGTCGCCCCTATGCTAGCCATAAACACCATTGCAGCTAGGTCATCGAAAGTGACGGTCATTTAAAACTTCTGCCAGTCCATGCGAATGTCCGCAATGGGGTCGATAGCGGAACGGCAGGTTTTGGCAGAACAACTCGCAAAGCAGCCCTCACCCATCGAACGCCGCCTGCACCGCCGCCGCATCGGTGATCCCGCTGGCGACCAGCACCATCAGCAGCACGCGCGCCTTGGCCGGGCCGAGCGCACGCGCCGCAACCAGCCCCAGCGCGTCGTCGTCAACCTCAACATGGCGGTCGACGAGGCCCTCGTCCACCCGCGTGGCGCGCACCACCGGCACGCCCGCCGCCGCCGCGCGGGCGAGCGCTTCGAGCACCACGGCCGGCGCATTGCCCTGCCCCATGCCTGCGAGCACGATCCCCTTCGCACCGATGCCGAGCAGCGCCTCGACCGGCTTTGCGTCCATCCCAGCACCCGCGGTGAGGATCGCGACGCGCGGCAGGCTGCGCGGGAAGGCATAGCGCGCGCCCTGCTCCGCCCGGTGCGGCGGGCCGAACCAGTCGAGCCTTGCGGGTGTGACCCGTGCGAGCGGTCCCCTCGGAAAGCTCCTGAAGGCGTCGATGCTGGCGGTCGCAGCCTTCCTCGCATCCTGCGCGGCGAGCACCGCGTCGCCCATCACCAGCATCACCCCGCGCCCTGCCGCTTGCGGGTCGCCCGCCACCTTCACCGCATTGGCGAAGTTGCGCATCCCGTCCGCCCCCACCGCATCGGCCGGGCGCATCGCGCCGACCAGCACCACCGGCTTTGCCGTGGGCAGGGTGAGGTCGAGCAGGAACCCGGTTTCCTCCGCCGTGTCGGTGCCGTGGGTGATTATCACCCCGGCGATCTGCGGGTCCGCCATGGCGCGGGTGCAGGCGGCGTGGAGCGCCTGCCACTCGGCAAAACCGATGTCCTGCGAGCCGATCCGGGCGATCTCCTCGCCCACCAGCTCGGCATCGAGCCCGAGCGCGGCGAGTTCGCCGAGCATCGCCGCGAGCGACAACCCGCCCGGTCGATAGGCGGCGGCCGTGGCGCTGGCGGCGGCGCCGGCAATCGTCCCGCCGGTGCCGAGGACGAGAAGGCGCGGTTTGCTCATGGCCCGCCCCTAGCCGCCCGCTTCCGCCCCGCCTAGCCCCGCGCTGCCGCCGAAAGCGGCGAAGACATCCGCAAGCCCCGGCACGTCGCTCTCCGCCCGCAGCGCGGCGAGCGCCTCGGGGATGTCGATGGCGAAGTGCGAGACACCTTCCGCGTAACCGCGCCCCTCGGCCCCGAGCGAGCGCGCCAGCGTCAGCGCCGGGCGGTTTTCGGGCAGGATATGGACCGAAAGCCGCTCCAGCCCCTCGCGCGCGCAGTCGAGCAGCAGCACCGCCGTCAGCAGCCGGGCAAGGCCGCGACCGTGATATTCGTCGACCACCGCAACCGAAAATTCCGCCGTGTCCGGGTCATCAGCATCGCGGAAGGCGTGGACCACGCCCAATGCCGGGCTGTCGGCGAGGTCGGTGCGCAGCGCGCCCCAGGCGATGTGATCGTGCCCGTCGGCATCGGCGAGCGCGCGCAGCACCTGCGGCGGCGCCTCGCGCATCCCGGAGAAGAAGCGCAGATAGCGCGATTGCGGGGAGAGCCGCGCGATCCCCTCCTTCAGCCGCTGCTCGTCGTCCTTGCGCACCGCGCGGATGCACACCGGAGTGCCGTTGTTGAGCCGGGTGTCGATGATCATCGCCTGCGCCTGCCTGGCTGGAACCTCTGCGGGGACTCCTAGCAGCTTCGCGCCAACCGGACACCTGCCCGGCAACGCACGCGAACCCCGCTTGACCGCCCGCCATTCCCCGCTACACCGCGCCCACCCTGCACGCGCCACCGCAGGCGGGGGCGGTTAGCTCAGTTGGTAGAGCATCTCGTTTACACCGAGAGGGTCGGCGGTTCGAGCCCGTCACCGCCCACCAGGGGCATCCTGCGCCCCTCCGGCCCTGCCGCGTTGCGCGGCAGGCGGTGCCGCAGTAACCTTCGGGTCATGACGCCCCCTTCCCCGCTCAAGATCATCCTGCGGATCTATTGCGGCAGGGAAATCGCGATGGGACCGGGCAAGGCCGATCTGCTCGACGCGATCGCGCGGAACGGGTCGATCTCGGCGGCGGGACGCAGCATGGGGATGAGCTATCGCCGCGCCTGGCTGCTGGTCGACACCATGAACCGCTGCTGGAAGACCCCGCTGGTCGCCACCACGCCGGGCAGCGCACAGGGCGGCGGCGCGCGCCTGACCGCGCTGGGCATCGAGGTGCTGGCGCATTACCGCGCGCTTCAGGCGGAGTTGGCCGGCGCCTCGGCGGGTGCGGAGCGCAATGCGCTGGCCGAGGCGCTCCTCGCCGCCCCGCGGCCCACCCGGAAAACCTGACTTTGGCGTTGGCCTCGCGCCGCCCCTGCCATATACAGCCGGATATAGCTGGGGAGTTCGCCGCTTGACGCCGTTTCGCATGATGGGCCTGTTGCTGTCGCTGCTGCTGTTCGCGGTCACTCCGGTGCGGGCCGAGGAGCGCGGGCCGGTGGTGCTCGCCGCGGCGAGCCTGCAGGAGGCGATGAGCGATGCCGCGGACGCCTGGGCGGCAAGGGGTCATCCGCGCCCGGTCATCTCCTTCGCCGGGTCCTCGGCCCTTGCCCGCCAGATCGAGGCGGGCGCCCCGGCCGACCTGTTCCTGTCCGCCGACGAGGAATGGATGGACCACGTCGCGGCCAGGGGCCTGCTGCGCAAGGGGACGCGCAGCGATCTTCTGACCAACCGGCTGGTGCTGATCGCCCCGGCAGACAGCAGCTTGCGGCTGGCGATCGCCCCGCGCTTCGCGCTCGCACGCAGCCTCGGAACCGGGCGGCTGGCGATGGCCGATCCGGACAGTGTTCCGGCCGGGAAATACGGCAAGGCGGCGCTGCGCGCGCTGAGGGTGTGGGACAGCGTCGCCGACAAGCTCGCGCGCGCCGAGAACGTGCGGGCCGCGCTGGCGCTGGTCGAGCGCGGTGCCGCACCGCTCGGGATCGTCTATGCCACCGATGCGCGCGCCTCACGGCGGGTGCGGGTGGTCGACACCTTCCCGCAAGGCAGCCACCCGGCGATCACCTATCCGCTGGCGGTGCTGCGGCGCTCCACCCATCCCGACGCCGCAGCGTTCCGCGCCTTCCTGCTCTCACGCGCGGGCAGGGCGATCTTCGCGCGGCACGGCTTCGGGACCCGCTGAGGCAGGCGCGCAAGGTGCTGTCGCCCGCCGAATGGGAGGTCATCGCGCTGTCGCTCAAGGTGAGCGGGGTCGCGGTGGCGGCAAGCCTGCCGCTGGCCTTCGCGCTCGCCTGGCTGCTGGCGCGCGGGCGCTTCGCGGGGCGCATCCTACTCGATGCGGCGGTGCACCTGCCGCTGGTGCTGCCCCCGGTGGTGACCGGCTGGCTGCTGCTGATCCTGTTCGGCAACACCGGACCCGCCGGGCGCTGGCTGGAGGACACCCTCGGCGTCACGGTGATGTTCCGCTGGACCGGCGCGGCACTGGCGGCGGCGATCATGGCGCTGCCCCTGATGGTGCGCGCGATGCGCCTGTCGATCGAGGCGGTCGACCGCAGGCTCGAACAGGCGGCCGAAAGCCTCGGCGCCTCGCGCGCGCGGGTCTTCGCCACGATCACCCTGCCGCTCGCGCTGCCGGGCTTGCTGGCGGGCATGGTGCTCGGCTTCGCCCGTTCGCTCGGCGAATTCGGGGCGACGATCACCTTCGTGTCGAACATCCCGGGCGAGACCCGCACGCTGCCGATCGCGATCTACAGCGCCTTGCAGGTCCCCGGCAGCGAGGGTGCGGTCACGCGCCTCTCGCTGATCGCGGTGGCGCTGTCGCTTGCCGCGCTGGTGGTCTCCGAAGTCCTGACGCGCCGCGCGGGCGCAGGACGGGGCGGCGATGTCCTTTGAGGTGTGCATCGAACGGCGGCTGGGCGAACGGCGCATCGCCGCCGACTTCGCCGCTGCCGGGGGCCTGACCGCGCTGTTCGGACCCTCGGGCGCAGGCAAGACCTCGCTCCTCAACATGGTCGCGGGTCTGCTGCGCCCCGATGCGGGGCGGATCGCGGTCGGCGGGACGGTGCTGTTCGATGCGCAGCGCGGCGTCGATCTGCCCGCCCGCAGGCGCCGTGCCGGATACGTCTTCCAGGACGGGCGGCTGTTCCCGCACCGCCGGGTGCGCGACAACCTGCTTTACGGCTGGAAGCTCGCCCGGCCCGAGGACCGCTGGATGACGCTCGACGAGGCCACCGGCTTCCTCGGCATCGCCCATCTGCTCGACCGCTGGCCCCGCACGCTGTCGGGCGGCGAGGCGCAGCGGGTGGCGATCGGGCGGGCGCTGTTGTCGGGTCCGCGCTTCCTGCTGATGGACGAGCCGCTGGCATCGCTCGACCGGGCGCGGCGCGAGGAGATCATGGAGGTGATCGAGCGGCTGCGCGACGAGCTCGCTCTCCCGATCCTCTATGTCAGTCACGACCGCGACGAGGTCGAGCGACTGGCCAACCGGGTGGTGGCGGTGGGCTGAGCGCGGCCAGCAAGGCGCATCTCCCGGCCAGCGCGCGCCCCCCCGCTCCTCATTCGCCCGCGCGCTGCTCCTCTTCGAAGCGCGCCTCTGCCGCGACCAGCGCGTTGAGCTTGCGATCGGGGATCAGCAGCTGCAGCGTGTCGCTGATCACCTGCCGCCCGTTGGCGCCGGAGGTGAACACCACCACCCCGAACCGCTCCTCGGGTGCGAACAGCGCGATGGTGCGTTCGCCCCAATCCTTGCCGTTGTGCAGCAGAAAGCGGTGATCCCCGCTGTCGTAGACCATCCAGCCGAGGCCATAGCCGGCGTGTTCGGGGCACATCTCCTGCGGCATCAGTGCGGGCGGGCAGGCGGCCTGCGTCTGATCGTCGTAGATCGTGCCGCGCTCGGCGACGAGTTCGGGAGTGAGCCCGGTTCCCGCCATCGCCCCGGCGACGAAGGCGGCATAATCGCCGATCGTCGCGTGGACATTGTCGGCGGCGCTGCCCTGCGGGCTGTTGTCGGGCTCTCTCAGCGCGCCGTCCGGCCCGCGCACCATCGCCACCCGGCCCTCCCACGCCGCGTCGGGCAGGAACCAGGTGTCACTCATCCCGGCCGGCGCGAAGACCATGTCGCGCACCAGATAGTCGAGCCGCGTCTGGGTGCTCTGCATCGCGTAACGTGCCGCCAGAACGTAGTTTTCGCCCGAATAGAAGGCGCGCGTTCCCGGCTCCCACTCGATCCGCAGCTTGCCCCCCGGCATTTCGGCGCGCCAATTGGCGGGAAAGCCGGTGCGGTGCGACAGCGCGTTGCGCAGCGTCAACTTGGCGGCGCGCGGCTCTTCGGTGAGGTCGCGGTCGGTGAACAGGTCCGAGATCGGCGCATCGAGATCGAGCCGCCCCGCCGCGGCAAGGCGCAGCACGGTTTCCGCGACCAGCGGCTTGGTGAGCGAGGCGACGTTGTAGAGCGTGTCGGCCTGCGCGGGCTCGCCCGGCGCGCGTTCGCCGTAGACCGCGGTCCAGGCGACCTTGCCGTCCGCGATCAGCGCCACGGCGGCGCTGGGCACCGCGGCCTTCGCGAGCCAGCCGGGCATCGCCGCATCGAGCCGCTCGCGCAGTTCGGCAGGGGCGGCGGGCAGCGCGCCATCCCCGCTGGCGGCCGCGGCTCCGCTCGCGGCGAGGGCGGCGGCGGCGGCGGCGATCAGGGTGCGTTTCATCGGGACATCCTCCTTGCTGTATTATTACAGCAATACAGAGTCGTCGCGCGAAGTCCACCCTTGCAGGGCACCAGCGGCTAGCCTGCGGCGAGGCTCTTGCGGATGAGCGCGATCGCCTCGGGGCTGTCCCAGTCGTAGCCGCCCGCCACCCGCAGCACTTCACGCCCCCGCGCGTCGAACAGGATGGTCAGCGGCAGCACGCCCTCGGGGCTGAACTGCGCGGACAGCTCCGCGTCGGGATCGAGCCAGGGTTCGAGCCGCGCGAAGCCATTGTCCGCGAAGAACGGCGTCACGACGTCGGCGCCGCGCACGTCCTGGCTGACGGTGATCACCTTCACCTCGCCCTCCATCTCGCCCGCCAGCGCATCGAGCTTGGGCATCTCGACGACGCAGGGCGCGCACCATGTCGCCCACAGGTTGACGAGCACCGGCCCACCTTGCGCGCCGAGGTCGAGCGTGTTGCCCTCCGCATCCTTGAAGGTCATCGCCGGCAGCGGGGTCCCTGCGAACTTGCGCACCACCTCGCCCGCGGGCGCGGCGGCGGGTTCGTCAGCCGGTTGCGCTGGCGTCTCGGCGGGCCTATCGCAACCCGCCAGCAACAGGAGCGACACGGCAAGGATGAGCGGCGAGCGGGACATGACGGGCTCCGGTTCGGATTCGGGTGCGACCAACGCCATGTGGGGCGGGCGCTTCGCTGACGGCCCTAGCGCGATCATGCGCGAAATCAACGCCTCGATCCCCTTCGACAAGGCACTGTGGCGCGAGGACATCGCCGCGAGCAAGGCCCATGTCGCGATGCTGGCCGCCTGCGGGATCGTCGCGGCCGAGGATGCCGGGGTGATCGCCAACGGGCTCGAAGCGGTCGCCGCCGAATATGAACGCGACGGCGTGCCCGAGAACTGGGACCTCGAGGACATCCACATGACCACCGAGGCGCGGCTTGCCGAGCTGATCGGGCCGGTCGCGGGGCGCCTCCACACCGCGCGCAGCCGCAACGACCAGGTGGCGACCGATTTCCGCCTGTGGGTGCGCGGCCGGATGGAGGCGATGGACCAGGCTCTCGCCGACCTGCAACGCGCGCTCGTCACCCGTGCGGGCGAACACAAGGGCAGCATCATGCCCGGCTTCACCCACCTCCAGACCGCGCAGCCGGTGACGCTCGGCCACCACCTGATGGCCTATTACGAGATGTTCCGGCGCGACCGTTCGCGGCTCGCCGATGCGCGGGCGCGCATGAACGAATGCCCGCTGGGCTCGGCGGCGCTGGCGGGCACGGGCTTTGCCATCGACCGCGAGATGACCGCGCAGGCGCTGGGCTTCGCCGCGCCCACCGCCAATTCGCTCGACGCCGTGTCCGACCGCGATTTCGCGATGGATTTCCTGTGGTGCTGCTCGACCACCGCGCTGCATCTCTCGCGCCTTGCCGAGGAGTTGATCCTGTGGGCGAGCCAGCCGTTCGGCTTCATCCGCCTGCCCGACAGCCTCTCGACCGGCTCGTCGATCATGCCGCAGAAGAAGAACCCCGATGCCGCCGAACTGGTGCGCGGCCATGCGGGCCGGGTGATCGGCGCGCTGACCAGCCTGATGATCACCATGAAGGGCCTGCCGCTGGCCTATTCCAAGGACATGCAGGACGACAAGCCGCCGGTGTTCGAGGCCGCCTCGCTGATGGAACTCAGCCTCGCCGCGATGACCGGGATGATCGCGGGCAGCAGCTTCGACACCGCACGGATGCGCGCCGCGGCGGAGCTCGGCTATGCCACCGCGACCGATCTTGCCGACTGGCTGGTGCGGGTCGCCGACATCCCGTTCCGCGAGGCGCACCACATCACGGGGAGCGCGGTGAAGCTCGCCGAAAGCCGCGGGACGGCGCTCGACCAGCTGCCGCTTGCGGACCTGAAGGCAATCGACGAACGGATCGACGAGCGGGTCTATGCGGCGCTCTCGGTGGATGCCTCGGTCGCCGCGCGGCGCTCCTACGGGGGAACCGCGCCCACGCAGGTCGGTTTGCAGGTCGAACGCGCGCGCGCAGCGCTGGGAATGGAGGAATGATGCGAATCCTTGTCGCTCTCGCCGCTTCGGCGCTGCTGTGCGCCTGCGGTTCGCGCGCGCCGCTCACCCCGCCCAAGGGGGCGAGCCTCCCGCCGACACCCTACGGCGCCGACAGTCCGCCGACCGCCGAGGAACTGCTGCGCCGCGACGCGCTCGCCGCGCCCGAGCGCAGCGTCGAACTGCGCCGCCGCTCGGAGGAACGCCAGGACGATCCCTTCGACCTTCCGCCCGAATAGCCGAAACGCGATGGACCATTTCACCTTCAAGCACGGCGTGATGCACGCCGAGGACGTGCCCCTGCCGCGCATCGCCGAGGAGGTCGGCACGCCCGTCTACGTCTATTCGCGCGCCACGCTGGAACGCCACGCGAAGGTGTTCCGCGAGGCACTGGCCGGCGTGCCGGACAAGCTGATCGCCTTCGCTGTCAAGGCCAATCCCAACCTCGCCGTGCTCAAGGTGCTGGGCGCGGCTGGCATGGGCGCGGACGTCGTCTCGGTCGGCGAGATGCGGCGCGCGCTGGCGGCGGGGATCGCGCCGGAGATGATCGTCTTCTCGGGCGTCGGCAAGACCGCCGCGGAAATGGTCGCCGCGCTCGAGGCGGGGATCGGCCAGTTCAACATCGAGAGCGAGGAAGAGGGGCTGGAGCTCGCCGAACTCGCCGCGGCGCGCGGGCTGACCGCGCAGTCCGCCCTGCGCATCAATCCCGATGTCGATGCGGGCACGCACGACAAGATCTCTACCGGCAAGGCCGACAACAAGTTCGGCGTGCCGATCGGCGAGGCGGGGCAGATCTTCGGCAGGCTGGCGGGCCTGCCGGGCATCAATCTGCGTGGGCTTGCGGTGCATATCGGCAGCCAGCTGGCCGACCTCGCCCCGCTCGAGGCCGCCTTCGGGAAACTGGGCGCGCTGGTCGGCGCGCTGCGCGGAGCGGGGCACACGATCACTCATGTCGATCTCGGCGGGGGCCTGGGCGTGCCCTATCGCGTGGACGAGACCCTGCCCGAGCCGGCCGAATACGGCGCGATGGTGGCGCGGGTGACGAAGGACTGGGGCGTCAAGCTGATCTTCGAGCCCGGCCGCGTGATCGCGGGCAATGCGGGCGTGCTGCTGACCCGTGTGGTCAGGGTGAAGCGCGGGATCAACGATCCCTTCGTGATCGTCGATGCGGCGATGAACGATCTTGCGCGCCCCGCCCTCTACGGCGCCTATCACCATTTCGAGGCGGTCGAACCGGGCGCTGCGCGGATGACCGCGAACATCGTCGGCCCGATCTGCGAGACCGGCGACACCTTCGCGATGGGCCGCGAATGCGATGCACTGAAAGCGGGCGACCTCGCGGTGTTCCGCACCGCCGGGGCTTACGGGGCAACCATGGCATCGTCCTACAATTCGCGCGGCTTCGTGGCCGAGGTGCTGGTCGACGGCGACCGCTTTGCGGTGGTCGCCGACCGGATCGAAGCGGGCGCGATCATGGATGCCGAGCGCGTGCCGGAATGGCTGGGATAAGCCAGTGACGGGGCGGATCGCCAGCCTGCCGCTGTTCCACCAGATTGGCGGACAGCAGGTGCTGGTGCTGGGCGAAGGCCCTGCGGCGGAGCCCAAGCGGCGGCTGGTCGAGCGTGCCGGGGGCGTGGTGGTGGACGATTTTCCCCGCGCCATCGACGAGGGCGTGCGGCTCGCCTTCATCGCTTACGAGGACGCTGCTGCATGCGAGGTGGCGGCGATCAACGCGCGCTGTGCGGGGATGCTGGTCAATGTCGTCGACCGGCCGGAGCTGTGCGATTTCACCACCCCGAGCATCCTCGATCGCGACCCGCTGCTGGTGGCGATCGGCACGGGCGGCGCTTCGGCGGGATTGGCCAAGCACGTGCGGCTGCGGCTGGAGCGGGTCCTGCCCGCAACGCTGGGCGCGCTGGCGCGGGCGCTCGAGGCGGCGCGTCCCGCACTGCGCATGCGCTTCCCCGACGGGGCCGAGCGGCGGCGGGCGGTGGATGCGGCGCTGGCCGAAGGCGGCGCGCTCGACCCGCTCGACGCGCGCTCGCATGAGCGGGTCGCGCAGTGGGCGAAAGGCGCGATGGCGCCGCGCCCTGCCGAAGTCGCGGAGATCACCCTTGCCAGCCCCGATCCCGACGACCTGACCCTGCGGCAGGCGCGGCTGCTCGGCGAGGCGGACGTGCTGCTGCTCGATGGGGAGGTTCCGCCCGCGATCCTCGCCCGGGCGCGCGCCGATGCGGTGCGGCGGGTGTGGGATGATGACGCCGACGCCGCGCAGGCGGACGGCCTCACGGTGCTGCTGCGCTGGCGCCCGCAGGGCTAGGCGGCGAGCGTCACCGGCCCGCGCAGGCTGGCGAAATAGCCCGTCATCGCCGCCAGAGAACGATCGCTGAGCGCGATGAACGCGCGGCGCTTGTCGTCGGGATCGGGCAGGCGCAGGAAAATCCCGCTTTCGACCATCTGGGTCAGCCAGCGCAGCGCGGTGGTCGCCGGAACATTGGCGGCAATGCACAGCGAGGTGACCGAAACCCGCGCGCCCTCCCCGTGCGCGGCGGTGAGGTCGAGCAGCATGTCCCAAGCGGGATCGCCGAACAATGCGCCGTCGAAGAAGCGCGCACGCGCCTGGCGGTTGGCGATCAGCTGGCGGATCATGCGCGGATCGGGAAGCTGGGACGCCCCGCCGAAGCCCTGATGCAGCACCTCTGCCGGGCGCTGCTCGCGCTTGAACATGCTGAGCGAAGTCGCACCGCCTTCCGGTGCGACCGGCACCGGGGGTTGCGAGATGCGGTCGAGCGACTGGGCGATCGCCTCGACCTGCTGGGACAGGCGCAGCAAGGTGAGCCGGTCCTCCTCGGCCATTTCGCGCACCCGCGCCGCGCCCGCCTCGCCCATCAGCCGCCCGACCGCGACCACGCGTTCGGCGCGGCCCGCATCGACGAGGATCTGCGGCGCCGACTGGTCGAGCACTGCGAAGACATCGTCGAGCGCGGCCATGCTGGTCGAGACGATCAGCTTGGCGCCGGAACGCGCCACCCGCATGTCGAGCCGCGCGAGGCCCGCCAGCATCAGCCCATCGAGCCCGCGGCTGCCGCTGGCCGAGCAATCGACCAGCACCACGTCGCCGAGCAGCGCGATCGGCCCTTCGAGCAGCGCGGAGATATTGCCGCCGTCGATGGTCCGGAACCCCGCCCCGCCGAGGTCCGCGGCGATCTGTTCGCGCAGGGCCGCATCCTCTCCATAGATCGCGACGCGCGCCGGCAGGCCCGCAGGATCGCTGGCCGCGCCATAGGCGAATCCGCTTGGTCACTCGACTGGATCAGCATCGACTCGACTCCAACAATGTTGGAACGAGACTAGAACAAAACCGGATCAGGTCAAGTAGATATGCGTATCAAGGGCGAATCTCGATCGGCGTCCCGTCGGGCACGATGCGCCACAATTCCTCGATCTCGGCGTTGGAGACAGCGATGCAGCCGTCGGTCCAATCGCCCGGGATGCGCCCGAAAGGCAGGGCGTTGGGCTGGCCGTGGAGGAAGATGTCGCCCCCCGGCGAACGCCCGAAGCGCGCGGCATAGGCGCGGTCGGCGGCGTTGGGATAGGAGACCTTGAGGCTGAGGTGATAGGCGCTGTTCGGGTTGCGGCCTGCGATCACGTAGCGCCCCTCCGGCGTGCGCTCGTCGCCTTCGAAACGCTTGTGCCCCTGCGGTGCGTCGCCGAACTGGAGGCCCCTGTAGGCGCGCACCGGACGACCGCCCGCATAGGCGATCATCAGCCGTTCGGACTTGTCGACCAGCAGGTAATCGACCTGCGAGAAGCGCCGCTCCGGCAGGATCCGCGCCGCCTCGCGTTCGAGCGCGGGCGGCTGCGCCGACGGCCGCTCGGCCACCTCGGGCGGCGGATTGGCGCAGGCGGCGAGCGCGAGCAGCGTCAGGGGCGCGAGGCGTTTCATCGCCGCCGAGGATAAGCCCTCGGGCGCCCCGCAATCAATCCACGAAGGGATCGCGCATCAGGATCGTATCGTCGCGCTCGGGGCTGGTCGAGACCAGCGCGACGGGGCATTCGATCAGCTCCTGGATGCGCTGGATATACTTGATCGCATTGGCGGGCAGATCGGCGAAGCTGCGCGCGCCCGCGGTGCTTTCGCTCCAGCCGGGCATCTCCTCGTAGATCGGCTCGCACGCGGCCTGATCGGCGGCGTGGCTGGGGAGGTAGTCGTAGACCTTGCCGCGCAGCCGGTAGCCGGTGCAGATCTTCACCTTCTCGAGCCCGTCGAGCACGTCGATCTTGGTAAGCGCGATTCCGGTCACGCCGGAAATCGCGCAGGACTGGCGCACCAGCACCGCATCGAACCAGCCGACCCGGCGCTTGCGCCCGGTGACCGTGCCGAACTCATGCCCGCGCTCGCCGAGGCGCTGGCCGACCGCGTCTTCCAGTTCGGTCGGGAACGGGCCGGAGCCGACGCGGGTGGTGTAGGCCTTGACGATGCCGAGCACGAAGCCGGTCGAATTGGGGCCGAGGCCGGAGCCGGATGCCGCCGTGCCGCTCACCGTGTTGGACGAGGTGACGAAGGGATAGGTGCCGTGATCGACGTCGAGGAGCACGCCCTGCGCGCCCTCGAACAGGATCTTGGCGCCCGCGCGGCGGACCTTCTTCAGACGTTTCCACACCGGCTGGGCGAACCTGAGCACGAAGGGCGCGATTTCGCGCAGGTCTTCGAGGAGCTGTGCCCGGTCCACCGGCGGCTGCCCGAACCCGGCGCGCAGCGCGTCGTGATGGGCGCAGAGGCGATCGAGCTGCGGCTCCAAGGTGTCGAGATGGGCAAGGTCGCATACGCGGATCGCCCGCCTGCCCACCTTATCCTCGTAAGCCGGGCCGATCCCGCGCCCGGTGGTGCCGATCTTGCCCTTGCCCGCCGCGGTTTCGCGAAGCCCGTCGAGATCGCGGTGGAGCGGCAGGATCAGCGGGCAGTTGTCGGCAATCGCGAGGTTGTCGTCGGTGATGGTGACGCCCTGCCCCTCGACCTTGGCGACCTCGTCGCGCAGCGCCCAGGGATCGAGCACCACGCCGTTGCCGATCACCGACAGCGTTCCCGAAACGATGCCCGAAGGCAGCAGCGAAAGCTTGTAGGTCTGGTTGCCGATCACCAGCGTGTGGCCGGCATTGTGCCCGCCCTGAAAGCGCACGACGGCATCGGCGCGGCTCGCCAGCCAGTCGACGATCTTGCCCTTGCCCTCGTCGCCCCACTGGGCGCCGATTACGGTGACGTTGGCCATGTGTTTCCTTCAGGTCGTGCCGAAAAGCCGCGCGGGCACTAGGCTGTCCGGCGCATGGTGGCAAGCGCGCCGCGAAGGGTTGCGGGCGGTCCCGCGTTGAAGCACCGTCATACCACGCACGAGGACCTTCGCATGAAACCCGCCTCCAAAGCCCTGCTCGCCGCCGCTGCCGCCGCTGCCATCGCCACTCCGATCCTCGCGCAGCAGCGTGGCGGCGCGCGCCTGCCTGCCGAATGCCGCGAGCAGATCGTCAAGCTGTGCGGCACCGACCGGACGCAGATGCGCACCTGCCTGCGCGAGAAATATGCCGAGCTTTCCGAAAGCTGTCAGGCGCAGCTGCGCGAGCGGATGGAGGAGCGGCGCGGCACCGGCGAGGGCGCCGGGCGGCGCGGCCCCGGCATGGGCGCGCGCGTCGGCGGGGGTGCCTATGCCAGCGCCCGGATCTCCAGCACGGTCATCTACGGCGAGGACCCGCGCCAGCAGGTCGATGTCTACACCCCCGACGACGCGGTCGGCGATGCGCCGCTGGTGGTCTTCGTCCACGGCGGCGGGTGGCAGATGGGCAACCGCAGCATGGTGCAGGCCAAGCCGCAGCACTTCAAGGATGCCGGTTATGTCTTCGCCTCGGCAGGCTACCGGCTGCTTCCCGATGCACCGGTCGAACAGCAGGCGGCCGATATCGGCGCGGCGCTGCGGGCGCTGCGCGCGCAGGCGGAAAGCGGCGGGTTCGATCCCGACCGGATCGTGCTGATGGGTCACAGCGCAGGCGCGCATCTCGCCGCGCTGGTGGCGAGCGACCCGCAATATGCGGGCGATGCCTTCGGGGCGATCCAAGGCGTGGTGCTGCTCGACGGGGCGGGCTACGACGTCGCCGAGGCCGCGGCGCACCCGAGCATGGAACTGCCGACGCTCTACAAGGACGTGTTCGGCAGCGATCCGGCGCGGCAGAAGGCGCTCTCGCCGATCGCTCAGGTGGGCGGGAAGGATGCGCCGCACTGGCTGGCGCTCTACGTAGCGCAGCGGGCCGAATCCAGGGCGCAGTCCGAGGCGCTGGTCGCCGCGCTCGCCAAGGCGGGCAAGGACGCCGCGGCTGTGCCGATCAGCGGCACCGATCACGGCCGGATGAACCGCGAACTGGGCACCCCGGCGGGCGCCGCGCAGACCGAGGCGGTCGATGCCTTCCTGAAGAAGGTGTTCGGCTAGAGCGCGCGCAGCGCCCCGCCTTCGAGGACGTGCCCGCAGCCGAGCGCCGCCGGGTCCTCACCCTCGGCAAGCTGGGCGAGCGTGCGCCAGCCTTCGTCGCGCAGGGCCGCCGCGGCCGCGCGGTCGTGGCCGAGCGGGAGCCACACCATGCCCGCCGCCTCGGGCTGGGGCGCGGCTTCGGCAAGGCGGTCGACATAGAGCGTGAAGCCGGTCGCCGGCTCGTCGCTCCCCGCGATCCGGTAGGTCCCGCCCCGCCCGAGGGCATGGCGCAAGCCCCCGGCGTAGAGGGTGAAGCCGAACCACGACTGGTATTCGAAGCCGTGGCGCTCGGTCGGGTCGAGGGTGATCTGCGCGGCATCCCCGATGCGGGCAGCGATCTGCTCGAGCGCGTCGAGCCGCGACTTGAGCGCACCGCCCGCGTCGACCGCGCGCAGGGCGGCCAGCGCGGTGTCGAACGGCCCGGCAGCGTAAAGCAGCGGCAGGTAGGCCGCGCCTCCGGCAGCGCGCAGCCCGCCCGCGTCCTTGGTATCGAGTTCGCGCCGCACCGCCTCGACCTGCTCGGCGTCGAGCGGGAAGGCCTTCTCCGCGAGGGTGTCGACGAGGTCGGGCAGCGTGACATCGACCGAAATGCCGGTGAGCCCCGCCGCCTGCAACGCCTCGACCGCGAGCATCACCGCCTCGCTCGCCGCCGCCACACTGTCCGCGCCGATCAGCTCGGCGCCCAGTTGCAGCCGCTCGCGCGCGGGGTCGAGCTGGCTGGCCTTGATGACCACCGTGTCGCCGGCATAGGCGAGCCGCAGCGGGCGCGGTGCGTCCCTGAGGCGGGTCGCGGCGATGCGGCCGATCTGCGGGGTCATGTCCGAACGCAGCGCCAGGGTGCGCAGGGACGCGGGATCGACGAAGCGGAACATGCTCCGCCCCTCGCCCTTGACCGCCCCGGCCATGCGGCCCGCCAGCGACGCCTCGAACTCGAGCAGCGGCGGACGCACCCGGTCATAGCCATGCGCATCGAGCACGCCGAGGCAGGCGCGCATCGCCGCGGTGATCCGCGCCGCCTCTGCCGGCAGGCGATCCTCGAGGCCTTCGGGAAGGAGATCGTTGGGCTTGGTCATGTGCAATCGCTCGTCATCCCGGCCTTCGCCGGGGTGACGATGAATTGCAAGCCTTGCTTAGAACGCCAGCGCAGTGACCGTCTTGACGCCTTCGACCTTCTCGGCCTCGGCGACCACTGCGGGGGTGAGCGCCTCGTCGAGGCTCAGCAGCAGCACCGCTTCCCCGCCCGCCGCGCGGCGACCAAGGTTGAAGGTGCCGATGTTGATGCCGTGATTGCCGAGCAGCGTGCCGATCCGGCCGATGAAGCCCGGCTTGTCGTCGTTGACGATGTAGAGCATGTGCCCGGCCAGCTCCGCCTCGATCCCGATGCCGAAGATCTCGACCAGCCGCGGCGCCTCGGTCCCGAACAGCGTGCCCGCGACCGAACGCGGCCCTTGCGCGGTTTCCACCGTGACCCGGATCAGGGTGCTGAAAGCGCCCTCGCGCTCGTGGCGGATCTCGCTCACGTCGAGCCCGCGCTCCTTGGCGAGATAGGGCGCGTTGACCATGTTCACGCTGTCCGAATAGCGGCGCATGAAGCCCGCCAGCACCGCCGCGGTGATCGGCTTGCCGTTGAGTTCGGCGGCCGCACCCTCGCGCTCGATGCTGATGTGGGTCAGGTTGCCGTGCGCCAGTTGCCCGACGAGGCTGCCGAGCTTCTCGGCGAGCGCCATGTAGGGCCGCAGCTTCGGCGCTTCCTCGGCGGACAGCGAGGGCATGTTGAGCGCATTGGTGACCCCGCCGTTGACGAGATAATCGGCCATCTGTTCAGCCACCTGCAGCGCGACGTTGACCTGCGCCTCGGTGGTGCTGGCGCCGAGGTGCGGGGTGCAGATGAAGTTGGGTGCGCCGAACAGCGGGTTGTCGGTCGCCGGTTCCACCGCGAACACGTCGAGCGCGGCGCCTGCCACCTGACCGCTCTCGAGGCAGTCCTTGAGCGCCGCCTCGTCGATCAGCCCGCCGCGCGCGCAGTTGATGATGCGGATGCCCTTCTTGGCGTTCTCGAGCCGTTCGCGGCTGAGGATGTTCCGGGTCTCGTCGGTCAGCGGGGTGTGCAGCGTGACGAAATCGGCACGGCTTAGCAGCGTGTCGAGATCGACCTTCTCGACGCCCATCTCCACCGCGCGTTCCTCGGTCAGGAAGGGATCATAGGCGATCACCTTCATCCTGAGGCCGAGCGCGCGGGACGCGACGATCGAGCCGATATTGCCCGCGCCGATCAGCCCGAGCGTCTTGCCCGTCACCTCGACGCCCATGAACCCGCTCTTGGGCCACTTGCCGGCCTGGGTCTGGGCATTGGCCTCGGGAATCTGGCGGGCGAGCGCGAACATCAGCGCGATGGCGTGTTCGGCGGTGGTGATCGAATTGCCGAACGGGGTGTTCATCACCACCACGCCCTTGCCGCTGGCATAGGGGATGTCGACATTGTCGACCCCGATTCCGGCGCGGCCGATCACCTTGAGGTTGGTGGCGGCATCGAGCACCGCCTTGGTCACCTTGGTCGAGGACCGGATCGCGAGGCCATCGTATTCGCCGATCCGGGCGATCAGCTGCTCGGGGGTTTCGCCGGTGATGACATCGACGTCGCAGCCGCGCTCCTCGAAGATGCGCGCGGCGTTGGGGTCCATCTTGTCGGAAATGAGAACCTTGGGACGGGTCATGGGGAATTCCTTGGCATGTGCGAGTCCCCGCGCAGGCGGGGACCTCAGACAATCATGAAAGCACGTGGAGGCATGAGGCCCCCGCCTTCGCGGGGGCGCACAACTGCGGCTAAATCAGCCGTTCTTGACCTTTTCGTAGGCCCACTCGATCCACGGCAGCAGGCGCTTGATGTCCTCCTGCTCGACCGTCGAGCCGCACCAGATCCGCAAGGACGGGGGCGCATCGCGATAGCCGTTGAAATCGTAGCCGACGCCGCGTTCCTCGAGCATCTTGACGATCTTCTTGGGCACCGCCGCCTTGTCCTCGGCCGACAGGCTTTCGTACCAGTCGCCCTGGAACACCATGCACACGCCGGTATTGGTCTGCTGCGCGGGGTTGGGCACCATGTTGCGCAGCCACGGGGTCGCCTCGATCCAGTCCTTGACGATCTTTGCGTTGGCATTGGCGCGTTCGATCAGCGCCTTGCGCCCGCCGATCGCCTTGGCCCATTCGAGCGCGGCGATGTAATCCTCGGTCGCCAGCATCGAGGGGGTGTTGATCGTTTCGCCCTGGAAGATGCCGGCGTTGATCTTGTCGCCCTTCTTCATGCGGAACAGCTTGGGCAGCGGCCAGGCGGGATCGTAGCTCTCGATCCTCGCGACGGCCTTGGGGCTGAGGATCAGCATACCGTGCTGGGCCTCGCTGCCCATCACCTTCTGCCAGCTATAGGTCGTGGCATCGAGCTTGGCCCAGTCCATCTCCATTGCGAAGATCGCGCTGGTGGCATCGTTGATGGTGACGCCCTCGCGGTCCTTGTCGAGCCAGTCGGTGTCGGGGATCATCGCGCCGCTGGTGGTGCCGTTCCAGGTGAACACGACATCGTTGCGCTGGGGGATGGTGGTGAGGTCGGGGATCTCGCCGTAATCGGCGGTCAACACCTGCAGGTTGGGCAGCTTCAGCTGCTTGACCGCGTCCTGGATCCAGACATTGCCGAAGCTTTCCCACGCCGCCACGGTGACGGGGCGCTTGGGATCGAGCATCGCCCACATCGCGGCCTCGATCGCGCCGGTGTCGGAGGCGGGCATGATGCCCACGAGGTAATCGTCGGGGATGCCCAGCAGTTCGCGGGAGAGGTCGATCGCATATTTCAGCCGCGCCTTGCCGAGGCTCGAACGATGCGAGCGGCCGAGCGATTCGGTCTTGAGCTTGTCCAGCGACCAGCCGGGGAATTTTGCCGTGGGGCCCGAGGAAAAGAAGGGGCGCTCAGGCTTCAGCGAAGGCTCGTGCGCGAGCCCGCGAACATAGTCAGTCATGTATTCTCTCCTTGCAGAGAGCACGCGCGGCGTTGGGACCGCGTGGCCCGTCGGCCGCACTAGAGTTGCGCGGCGAAGAGTCAACGTGAAATGATGCGGATGCGGCGGATTGCCCTTTGGCAAGGTTCAAAATGCTGCGCAGTCCCCCTCGCCAAGTCGCGCGAATGTCACTAATCAGGCCGCTCCATGCAGACCAGCGACCTCCGCATTGCCCTGTTCAGCGGCAACTACAACTACACCCGCGACGGGGCCAACCAGGCATTGAACCGGCTCGTCGGCTCGCTGCTCGGCAAGGGCGCGGCGGTGCGCGTCTATTCGCCCACCGTGGCCGAGCCGGCCTTCGCGCCGACCGGCGACCTCGTCAGCCTGCCGAGCATCGCCATGCCGGTGAAGGGCCGCGGCGAGTATCGCCTGCCGCTGGGCCTCAACGCCAGCGTGAAGCGCGACCTGGAAAGGTTCGCGCCCAATATCGTGCACCTGTCATCGCCCGATCCTTCGGCCCATGCCGCACTGCGCTGGGCGCAGGATCACGACATCCCGGTGCTGGCCTCGGTCCACACCCGGTTCGAGACCTATCCGCGCTATTACAAGATGGCCTTCCTCGAGCCCTTGATCATCCGCCTGCTGCGGCGCTTCTACAACCGCTGCGATGCGCTGGTGGCGCCCTCGCAGAGCCTCATCGACGACCTGCTGGCGATGGAGATGCACGACGACATCGGGCTGTGGACCCGCGGTGTGGACCGCACGATCTTCTCCTCCGCCCGCCGCGACATGGAATGGCGGCGCAGCATGGGCATTGCGGACGACGACGTGGCGATCGTCTTTCTCGGTCGGCTGGTGATGGAAAAGGGTCTCGACGTGTTCGCCGAGGCGATCGTCCAGCTGCGCCGCAACCAGGTGCCGCACAAGGTGCTGGTGATCGGCGAGGGACCGGCGCGCGAATGGTTCGAGAAGAACCTGCCGGGCGGGGTGTTCGCCGGCTTCAAGACGGGCGAGGCGCTCGGCGCGGCGCTGGCGAGCGGCGATGTGTTCTTCAATCCCTCGGTCACCGAGGCTTTCGGCAACGTCACGCTCGAGGCGATGGCCTGCGGCCTGCCGGTGGTGGCTGCCGGCGCGACCGGCAGCGCCAGCATCGTGCGCGACGGGGTGACCGGGCGTCTCGTCCCGCTCGCCGGCCAGTCCGCCGACGTGACCGGCTGCGCCGAGGCGCTGGCGGCCTATTGCACCGACCCGGCGCTGCGCGCCGCCCATGGCGCGGCAGGCGAGACGCGCGCCTGCGAATACAGCTGGGAAGCGATCAACCAGGTCGTCGCCGACACCTATGTCCGCCTTGTGGAGGACCGCCGCGCCTTGCAGGAGCGCGAGGCGCAGGCAGCTTGAGATGCGCTAGCGCAGCACCCCGGCACGCGTCATCGCCCGCGCATAGAGAATCACGGCGATCACCGAGGCCCAGATGATCACGCTGAACACCAATTGCCCGGTGCTCGCGAATTCATCCGGAACGTCGGAAGTGAAGGTGTAGGCGGTCGACCCTGCGAGACCGATCAGCGAGACGACGAAGGCATGAAAGGCGAAACGGGTCCGCAGCAGCAGCAGCAGGACCGAACCCGCCACCGCTCCCCACACGCCAAGCGCCCAGCACGCCGTCGCCCACACGGGATAGCCGTTGAAATACGCGAGGATCGTCTCGGCGCTGGTACCCGTGCTCTCGGCAGCCATTTTCAGATAGGCCGCGTTTTCGGTCTTGGTCATCAGGTAATCGTTGGCACCACCAGCGAACCACAGCAGGCTGACGATGCCGATCACCCACAGGTGCCAGGGCGCCTTGGCGCGGCTTCCAACGATCGTGTTCACGGACTTTCCCTCCCCCGTCCGGCGCGACCCGAACGGGGGAAAAATAGACCTTTTTTGCAGCCCGGGCAATCCGCGAGGCTAGAGCCGCTCGATGCGCTTGGCCATCTCGTCGATCATGTCGACGATCTCGTTGATGGTGCGCTCGTCGAGCTTGCCGCTGCGCGCACGGTTCTTGAGCACCGTGCCGAGATTGCCCATCGCGCGGAACAGGTCGGGCGAGCGCATCCGCTCGGCGCGGCTGGCGTGACGGCCAAGGCGGCGCATCAGTTCCTCGACCTCGTCCTTGCGGTCCTCCAGCTCGGCGCGGCCGGCGTCGGTCGCGGCGAAGGGCTTCTTCGCGCCCTCGGCCTCGGCTTCCTCGATCTGGCCCTCGTCGGCGAGCATCTGGAGCGTCGGGTAGACCGCGCCCGGGCTCGGGGCATAGGCGCCGCCGGTCATCTCCTCGATCTGCTTGATGAGTTCGTAGCCGTGGCTCGGCTGCTCGGCGATCAGCGCCAGCAGCGCGAGGCGCAGTTCGCCCTGCGCGAACATCCGCCCGCGGCGCTCGCGGCGGCGACCGGGGCCGCGAAAGCCCTCGGGGCCTTCGCCCTCGCCCTCGTCGCTGTCGAACTGCCAGCGCATCTTCGCGCCGGGCGCGGCGAAGTTCATGTTGCCGCTCATCGCCATCATCGCGATCGCCTCGCCCAGCTTGTCCCAGCCGCTGGCGCGACCATATCGGTTCCAGCCCATGTCTCGCATCCTCCATCGGGGTTTCGATAGGTCGAAGATATATCGTAGACCTATCGAAACAAGGGGCGCGGCGCTGACCGGTTCCCTTTTCCGACGATCGGCGTATCACGCCCGACCAATGGCCGACCTGTTTGCAGACGATGCGCCGAATGGGGCGCCCGAAGCGCCGCGCGGTTCCGCATCCGCATCCGCCGACGCGCCGCTCGCCGACCGGCTGCGCCCGGCGAGTCTCGCCGAGGTGGTCGGGCAGGAACACCTGACCGGCCCCGATGGCGCGATCGGGCGGATGGTCGCGGCGGGGCGCCTTTCCAGCATGATTCTGTGGGGCCCGCCCGGCACCGGCAAGACCTCGATCGCGCGCCTGCTCGCCGACGCCGTGGGGATGCGCTTTGCCGCGATCAGCGCGGTGTTCTCGGGCGTCGCGGACCTCAAGCAGGCCTTTGCCGAGGCCGAGACGATGGCCAAGGCGGGACGCAAGACGCTGCTCTTCGTGGACGAGATCCACCGCTTCAATCGCGCCCAGCAGGACGGCTTCCTGCCCTATGTCGAGCGCGGGGTGGTGACGCTGGTGGGGGCGACCACCGAAAACCCGAGCTTCGCCTTGAACGCCGCACTGCTGTCCCGCGCGCAGGTGCTGGTGCTGAACCGCCTCGACGCGGCGGCGCTGGAGGCCCTGCTCGACAAGGCCGAAGCGCTCGAAGGCCCCCTCCCCCTCACCGCCGAAGCGCGCGCCGCACTGATCGCCACCGCCGACGGCGACGGGCGCTTCCTGCTCGGCCAGGCCGAGACGCTCTACAATGCCGGCTCGTCGGAGCCGCTCGATCCGGCGGCCCTCGGCCAGTTCCTGCAACGCCGCGTCGCGGTGTACGACAAGGACCGCGACGGGCATTACAACCTCATCTCCGCCCTCCACAAATCGGTGCGCGGGAGCGATCCGCAGGCGGCGCTCTATTGGCTCGCGCGGATGCTGGTGGCGGGGGAGGAGCCGCTGTTCCTCGCCCGGCGGCTGGTGCGCATGGCGGTGGAGGATATCGGCCTCGCCGATCCGCAGGCGCTCCCGCAATGCATGGCGGCGATGGAGGCCTACCGCTTCCTCGGCAGCCCCGAGGGCGAGCTGGCGCTGGTGCAGGCCTGCCTCTATCTCGCCACCGCGCCCAAATCGAACGCCGCCTACCGCGCGCAGAAGGCCGCGTGGAAGGCGGCGAAGGACACCGGCAGCCTCGCCCCGCCCGCCAACATCCTCAACGCGCCGACCAAGCTGATGAAGGACATCGGCTACGGCGAGGGCTACCACTACGATCACGACGCGCCCGAGGGCTTTTCCGGCGACGACTACTGGCCCGCCGGGATGGAACCGCAGGCCTTCTATGCGCCCGTCGAGCGCGGCTTCGAGCGCGAGATCGCCAAGCGGCTCGCCTATTGGGAGCGGCTGCGGCAGGAACGGCGCGGTTGAGCCGTTTCTCGCACTTCCTCGCGGTCGACTGGTCGGGCGCGAAGGGCGCGCGCCAGAAGGGCATCGCGCTTGCGGTCGCGCTGGCCGAAGGCGGGCCACCGGTGCTGGTCGCCCCGCCCCACCCGGCCGGCTGGTCGCGCGAGGAAGTTCTTGCACTACTATGCGACCTGCCGGGCGCGACGCTGGTCGGGCTCGACCTCGGCATCGCGCTGCCCTTCGCCGATGCCGGCGCCTTCTTTCCCGGCTGGGACGCATCGCCCGGCGACGCCCGCGCGCTGTGGGCGCTCATCGACCTGCTGTGCGCCGACGACCCCCACCTCGAGGCGGGCGGCTTTGTCGGCCACCCGCAAGCCGCGCGCTATTTCCGCCACGGCAAGGGCGAGGAAGGCGACCGCTTCCTGCTCCCCGGCGCGGCCACCCGCGAAGGCCGCTTCCGCGTCGCCGAGGCCGCACAGCGCGCCCAGGGGGTGCGCCCGGTGAGCAATTTCAACCTCGTCGGCGCAGCACAGGTCGGCAAGTCGAGCCTGACGGGAATGCGGATGCTCCACCGCCTTGGGCAGCGCGTGCCGGTGTGGCCGGTCGATCCCCTGCCCGAAAGCGGTCACGTGGTGACCGAAATTTACACCGCGATGGCCGCGCGCGGCGGGGGCGTGACCGGCGCTGCCACCAAGCTGCGCAGCCGCGAGGCGCTCAACGATGCGCTCGACGCGCTCGGCAGCCCGCCGGTGCCCGGCAGCGGGGCGATCGACGATCACGCCTCGGACGCGCTGCTGACCGCGGCATGGCTGCGGCGCGTCCACGCCGACTCCGACCTGTGGCACCCCCCGTCCCTGACCCCGGCGATCGCGCGCACCGAAGGCTGGACTTTCGGCGCGCTCTGAGATTATGGCGCTGGCGGAAAGCCGGCTTAGCTCAGATGGTAGAGCACCTGATTTGTAATCAGGGGGCCGCGGGTTCGATCCCTGCAGCCGGCACCGATTCCCCCCCAAATCAGCAGGATTGCGAGCAGCCTTTCGGCGCTCCGGCGGCGCGTCATCGCCCCGGCGCAGAAAAAAACCGCCCTTCCTATCCATCCGGAAACGCGAAGAAACTCGCGCGCAATCGCAGCCGATCGACGTGCGTATTCCCTCCCTTCGCTGGACTTGGAGCAGGAACTGTGTAAATATTATCTGACAATTCAAACTGTCTAACTTATGTTAATATCAGGGGCTAGACATGTCGCTACTGAGTTTCGAGCGTAAGTATCGCGTGTCCGGGGGGACGCTCGTCGGTGGCGAATTGTTCGATTTCTGGGTCGGACCTTTCTATGTCGGCTTCTTCGGGGTCACGACGGCAATATTCGCGCTGCTCGGTACTGCACTGATATTTTACGGCGCCTCGATCGGCCCCACCTGGAATGTCTGGCAGATCGACATCGCCCCGCCCCCGATCGAATACGGGCTGGCGCTCGCCCCGATGAAGGAGGGCGGGCTGTGGCAGATCATCACGGTCTGCGCGATCGGAGCCTTCGTGTCCTGGGCGCTGCGGCAGGTCGAGATCGCGCGCAAGCTGGGCATGGGCTATCACATTCCGATCGCCTTCTCGGCCGCGATCGTCGCCTATCTCAGCCTCGAGGTGATCCGCCCGATCATGCTCGGCGCATGGGGCCATGCCTTCCCTTACGGCATCTTCAGCCACCTCGACTGGGTCTCGAACGTGGGCTACCAGACGCTCCACTTCCACTACAATCCGGCGCACATGCTGGCGGTGACGTTCTTCTTCGGAACGACGCTGATCCTCGCGATGCACGGCGGGGTGATCCTTTCGGCGGTCAACCCGCCGGCTGGCGAGGTGGTCAAGCACGGCCAGCACGAAAACCAGTATTTCCGCGACACGATCTTCTATTCGATCGGTCCGCTCGGCATCCACCGTCTGGGCTGGTTCGCGGCGATCAACGCCGGCCTGTGGAGCGCGGCGTGCATCCTCATCAGCGGCCCGTTCTGGATCGACGGCTGGCCCTATTGGTACGACTGGTACCTGCAGCTGCCCTTCTGGAACGACATGGGACTGGAGGGCCTGGGCTAATGGCGAACTTTCACAGCCTTTATTCGCAAATCCAGATTCACGGCCCGCACGAGAAGCCGTTCGATCTGCCGCCGCACAACTCCTCGCACATCTTCGGCTCGGTGCTGAGCCGCTGGGCGGGCAAGTTCGGCGACCCGCAGATCGGCCCGAGCTATCTCGGCGCCTCGGGCGTCGCCTCGCTGATCTGCGGCTTCATCGCGATCGAGATCATCGGGCTCAACTTCTTCGCCGCGGTGCACTGGAACCCGGTCGCCTTCGTCGAGGGGCTGGCCTGGCACCGGCTCGATCCGCCCGATGCCAAGTGGGGCTTCACCCCCTTCGTCCCGCTGGCGGAAGGGGGCTGGTGGATTCTCGCCGGCTTCTTCCTCACCGCCTCGATCCTGCTGTGGTGGTGCCGCATCTACTTCCGCGCCAAGGCGCTGGGGATGAGCACCCACGTCTCGTGGGCCTTCGCCTCGGCGATCTTCCTCTACCTGTCGCTGGGCTTCATCCGTCCGATGCTGATGGGGTCATGGCACGAGGCGCCGCCCTTCGGCATCATCCCGCACCTCAACTGGACCGCGTCCTTCTCGGTGCTCTACGGCAATTTCTACTACAACCCGTTCCACTGCTTCTCGATCGTGTTCCTCTACGGATCGGTGCTGCTGTTCGCGATGCACGGCGGGACGATCCTCGCCACCTCCCGGTTCGGCGGCGAGCGCGAGACCGAGGAGATCGTCGACCGCGGCACCGCGGCCGAACGCGGCGCGCTGTTCTGGCGCTGGACCATGGGCTTCAACGCGACCTTCGAATCGATCCACCGCTGGGCGTGGTGGTTCGCGCTGCTCACCACCTTCACCGGCGCGATCGGCATCCTGCTGACCGGCACGGTGGTCGACAACTGGTACCTGTGGGGCGTGAAATGGGGCCTCGCCCCCGAATACCCCCAAACCTATCCCGAGATGGTCCTGCCGCCGGAGATCGCCGAGCAGGTGCGCGCCGCCGATCCGCGCAGCGCGCTGGCGCTGCCGCCGGTGGAGGCGGCACCGGGCGCAGGGATCGCGCCAGCCCCCTCGGCCACCGCAGCCCCGCCCATGAACGAAGGAGCGGGCCAGTGAAAAGAGGACCCTACAAGCCGCGCGGCAAGGGCGTTGTCGACATTGTCATCATCGCCGCGGTCTTCGTGGTGATCCTGATCCTCGTCGCGGTGCCAACCTGGGACGCGCCCTGGGACCCGATCGAATCGCGCGAGTGGGGCTGGCGGGGCATCGCCATGAACACCTTCACCTCGAAACGCACCCGCACCTATCCCTGGAACGTCGTGCCCCCGGCGATCCCGCCCTACGATCCCTCGGGCGAGCCGGCTTCGGCGACCTACGAGAACGTGCAGGTGCTGGGCGAACTCGATTCGGCGCGCTTCGACCACCTGATGGCCTCGCTCACCCAGTGGGTCGCGCCCGAACAGGGCTGCAATTATTGCCACGTCACCGGCGAAAGCTTCGCGTCCGACGCGCTCTACACCAAGCGGGTGGCGCGCCAGATGCTGCTGATGACCCGCGACATCAACGCCAATTCGCGCCATGTCGGCACCACCGGCGTGACCTGCTACACCTGTCACCGCGGCAATCCCGTGCCGCGCTTCACCTGGTTCAAGGCCGCCGAGTCGAGGCCACCGATGGGCGGTGACGTCGGCATGCCCCCGCCGTGGGTGCGCACCGCCGAGAACATGCGCGACTTCCTGCCGCGCCGGCCTTTCGAGGACTACCTGCTCGACGACAAGCCGATCACCGGTTCGCAGGCGCGCCGCTGGCACGGCAAGGTGGCCGATCTCGGCAAGCTCGAGGACATCTACATCCTGATGATGCAGATGTCGGACGGCATGGGGGTGAACTGCAACTTCTGCCACAACAGCCGCGCCTTCAACGACTGGTCGCAGAGCACCCCCAAGCGGATCAATGCCTGGTACGGCATCCGCATGACCCGGGCCCTGAACAACAACTACCTGACCCCGCTCGAAACTCTTCTGCCGCGCAAGCGGCTCGGGCCGCAGGGCGATGTGCCCAAGGCCGATTGCGCCACCTGTCACCAGCGGCAGGCAAAGCCGCTCGGCGGGGCGGCGATGGCCCACGCCTATGCAGGGCTCTATGCCTTCGGCGGGCGCGGCACCCTGGCGCGCGACAACGCGCTCGAAACCCGCGAGCCGGGCCGCGCCGAACTGATGCTGAGCCCGCCCGAACCGGCGGGACTGGTGCAGGGCGAAGGCAAGGCCCCGTGATCGCCGCCGCCTGAGCACCTGCCCGGCGAGCGGTGGAGCCCGGACGACTAGCCCCCTTTGGGGCGGAACCATCCGATTTCAGTCGAGATAGGCGGCGATGGCGCCGAAGGATGCCTTGCCGAAGCCGTCCATGCGCACCACCCGTCCGGTTTCGGGATCGGCGAGTTCGAGGTGTCCGGCGGCGTCGCGCTCGACCCGCAGGCGATAATCGCCGCCGCGCCCGGCATCCTTCCGCTGCATCGCCAGGGCGCGGACCGCGGTCATGGTGAAGGTGTCGCCCTCCACCACCAGCCGGGCGAGCTGCCGGCCATGATCGTCGAACACCAGCATCTCGCCATTGTCGAGCGGACGGAACACCAGCTCGCGCGCCGCGCTCGGCTTCACCGCGCGGACCTCGAGCCGGCCGGTATCGTAGTGGCGGGCGAGCGAGATGGTGGTGACCGTGAAGCCGATCAGCACCGCAGCGCCGATCAAGGCGCCGCGCGGAACCCTGACGGCGTCAGACATGGGCGGGCGCTTTGCGGGCCGTCGCCGGCGCCGTGCGGGCAGGCTCGGGGCGCGCGTGGCGCATCCCGGGAGCCTCGCGCATCAAGGCGTCGACGAGGATCGCGGCCGCGGGACAATCCGCGGCCAGCCCGCGCATCAGCGGAACCGGCGCGGCAAGCCGCAGCGCGCGCGCATGCGGCCACAGCGCCGCCCAGGCGATCTTGTTGGGACGCTTCAACGTCAGCGCGATGTCGCAGCTGCCCGAACGCTCACGCTCGCCGACATGGGCGATGAGCTTGAGCGGAATGTTGATCGTCCTTGTATAGGCCGCCCCCACCTGGAAGATCACCCGCCGGTCGGTGATGATGTAGGTGCTGGTGCGCGCCACCAGCCACGCACCGGCGTGGAGCAGCGCGAAGGCGATCAGCGCGAAGGGCAGCAGCAGCGCCGGACTGAGCGCGACCTGCACCCAGCGCCCGCCCTGCTGTGCGGTGGCGACCATCGGCAGCAGCGCGAAGGCCGCGAAATAGGCGGCGAGGAGCCGCCAGCGGAACAGGTAGCGCGCCAGCGCCGCGCGTTCGGGGTGGCCGTGCCAGAGGATCCGCTCGCCCTCGGGCAGCGGACCCGGCAGGCCCAGCCGGATGTCGATCGGGGTGTCGTCGATCATGATTTCTGCAGCGGGCGGAAATCGGACGCGCGGCTCTTGGCGATCGCATCCTTGTAGGCACCGGCCGAATAGACGATCCCGCCGGCGAAGAATCCGTTGAGGCGATCCTCCTCTTGCATCGAGATGAACTCTGTGTGCTTGCGCGGCGGAACGCGGCGCAGATCCTTGGCGACCAGCGTCGTGGCGCGCACGATCCGTTCCTTGGGGCGGGTCTCGATGAAGAACGCAGGAGCCAGCCGCTTGCCCTCCTCGCCTTCGAGCGTGAACTCGTAATAGCGCAGGAAGAACTCGGCGCGGTTGAACCACAGGTCGTCGACCGTGCCGACGCACTCGTTGTCGGCGGAGTAGAGCGGCCAGCCGCGCGGATCGGGATCGCCCTCGGGCACGTAATATTCGTGGCTGTCGTTGAGGGGGATGATCTTCGGCTCGCCCGCGACGTCGAGATCGGGCTTGTCCTCGCGGTCGCGCGTATAGGCGGCAGCCCCGATGCCCTGCATCAGCGGATCGTCTCCGGGCCTGATCGGGAAGCCGGGTGAGGGAAGATTGTCGTAATCGACGACCGGGTCGGGCCGTTCCGCGCGCGGCGCCTGGGCGATGCCGCGATCGTGCGGGCGGCGGAAATATTTCGGCGCGGGCACGGCGGGGAAGCCTTCGACATAGTGGAGGCGCCCGTCGGCGCCCTGCCGCTCGAGCGGATAGCCTTCGCGCTTGTCCTCGCTGCGCAGATGCCAGACCAGCCCTGCGAAGAAAGTGACGAAAGCGATGACGCAGACCATGGCCGCATCGAGCGAACCGGCGATGTTGGGACCCATGATCCACTCCTGATGCCGCGGGGACTGTCCAGAGAGGATGACATGGAGCCCGCCTGACACACCTAACCTGCATCAGTATTCTGCGAAAAAGCGTCGGTCGCGGCCTCGGCGCAGGTGCAGCGCAACGGAACAATGCCGCCGCGCGCCGGGTTGGGCAGCGAGAAGGCCACAGGCAGGAGGAACGGCTGGCACTGCCCGTCGCATCGCAATGGTGAAAAAAGCGCGCAACCCGGCGGCGCGGCTGGTCCGGCGCATCGAACGGTCGCGCGAACTCGACCGGCCGGGTTACGAACTGAGCCGGCTGACCACCAACGCCGCGCAGCTTGCCGGCCGGGGCGCCAAGCCGGTGCAGAATGTCCTGCACGGCAGCTGGCTCGGCCATCCGCTCCACCCGGCACTGGTCACGCTGCCGCTCGGGGCCTGGAGCGTCGCCTTCGCGCTCGATCGCGGGCGCGAACTCGGCTGGGTCGAGAACGAGGATGCGGCCGGCAGCGCGATCGGGATCGGCCTCGCGGGCGCCGCCGCCGCGATGACGGCGGGACTCGCCGATTACCGTAAGGTCCAGGGGCGCGAACGCCGCACCGGGCTGGTCCACGCCGCGATCAACACCGCCGCGACCGCGCTCCACGCGCTTTCGCTGGTCGAGCGCCGCAGGGGACGCCCCGCCGCGGGCCGCGCCTTGAGCGCCGCGGGCTGGCTGGCGAGCCTGGCGGGGGGCTATCTCGGCGGGCACCTCGTTTATCGCCGGCGCATCGGGGTCGACCATGCGCTGCGCTCGCCCGAACCGCGCGCCTTCGTCCGCGTCGCCTGGCTGGACGATCTGCCCGAAGGCGCGCCCGTCAAGGTGCGCATCCGCGACGAGGGTGCGCAGCAGGACGTCCCCATCGCGCTGGTGCGCGAGGGCGGGCGCGTCCATGCGCTGGGAGCGCGCTGTTCGCACCTCGCAGGGCCGCTCGACAAGGGCTGGGTGCGCGACAGGGGACTGGTGTGTCCGTGGCACGGATCGCGCTTCTGCCTGTCCAGCGGCCGGGTGATGGACGGCCCCGCGACCGCGCCCCAGCCCTGCTACCAGACCGAGATTCGAGATGGCGCGGTGCTGCTGCGCCGCCTGCCGCAGCCGGGCGACGAGGCGCAGGGCACAGGCGAGGCGCAGAGCGAACCGCAAGAGCGCAGCGGCGCCGAGGTGCTGCGCGAACACCACGACTTCATCCGTGCGCTGGTGGCCGAGATTGCGCGCCTGCCCGCGGACGATCCGGAGCTTCCGGGCCTCCTCAAGCTCGTCGTCTCCGAACTGTTCATCCACGACACGGTCGAGGACAAGGTCTACTATCCCGTGGTGCGGCGGGTGACGGGGGAGGTGCCGGCGGCGCGCGCGGAGCACCAGCAACTCAATGAAATGGCGGCACTCTGCCTGCGGATCGGGCCGGAGGCTGCGGACTTCCCGAAACGCTTCGCCGCGCTGCGGGCGGGCGTCGAGGGGCATTTCCGCTCGGAGGAGGACAACATGTTCCGCGATGCGCGGCAGCTTCCTGCCCGGCGGCGTGCCGCGCTCGGCCGGGCGGTGGCGCAGGCGCTCGAGGACGAGCGCGAACGGCGCAACCGCAAGGGCCTGCTCGCGCTCAAGCTCAAGCTCATCGCAGGACGGTCCTAGGCCGGGCGAGCGGCCGTCCAGCCGACCCTGGCCCTACCCCAGAGCGAGGTAGAAGGCCTCACGCTCGCGGCGCAGCGCGTCCGGCGGCATCGCGCCGAGCACGTCGAGCTCCTGGCGCAGCGCCAGCGCGAGCCGCTTGACCATCTCGCCCGGATCGCGGTGCGCCCCGCCGGGCGGTTCGTAGACGATCCGGTGGATCACCCCGAGCCGCAGCAGGTCCGCCGCGGTCACCCGCATCGCCTCGGCAGCGCGTTCGGCCTCGCTGGCGCTGCGCCACAGGATCGAGGCGCAGCCTTCGGGGCTGATCACCGAATAGACCGCGTGTTCACACATCAGCACGCGGTTGGCGGCGGCGAGCGCCACCGCCCCGCCCGATCCGCCCTCGCCGATGATCACCGCGACGAGCGGCACACCCAGGGCAAGGCACGCCTCGGTCGAGCGGGCGATGGCCTCGGCCTGCCCGCGCGCCTCGGCATCGACACCGGGGAAGGCACCGGGCGTGTCGACCAGCGTGACCACCGGGAGGCCGAAGCGATCCGCCAGTTCCATCAGCCGGATCGCCTTGCGATAGCCCTCGGGCCGGGCCATGCCGAAATTGTGACGGATGCGCCCGGGCGTGTCCTCGCCCTTGACGTGGCCGATCACCATCACCCGCTGCCCGTCGAACCGCGCGAAACCGCCGATGATCGCCTCGTCCTCGCCGAACACGCGGTCGCCGGCGATCGGCAGGAGATCGGTGAACAGCCCCGCCACCAGCTTCTCGAAGCGCGGCCGCTGGGGGTGGCGCGCGACCAGCGTGCGCTGCCAGGGGGTGAGCCGTGCATAGGTGTCCGCCAGCAGCCGCCGCGCGCGCTCGGCGAGCATCGCCGCTTCCTCGCCGCCCTCGGGCAGCACGGCGAGTTCGGCAACGCGCGCCTCGAGCGCCTCGATCGGCTTTTCGAAAGGCAGGTACTGGATCACGTTACCCCGGTCCTCACGATCCGCACCCGCTCAGACGGTCATCGACATGCCGCGATAGATGCGCGCACGGTAACGCGAATCCTCGGCATCGGGCAGCGGCGCGCCGAGCAGCAGCACCGCGCGGGCGAAGCGCCGCACCTCCTCGAGATGCTCGTCGAGATCGCGCGGCTCCTCCGACTGGACGCGGCGGGTGAGGTTGATCTGGTTGACGGGGACATCATGCACCAGCCGCTCGTTCTCCACGGCAAGCGTCGCGGTGAAGGCGTGGAGCGTGGTCTTGATGAAATTGGCCAGCGCGAAGGCCGGGCTACGATCGCCCATCGGCACGTCGGGGCTGGTCAGCACCAGCTGGCAGTCGTCGTAGAGCGAGGCGCGGCGGCTGACGCGGAAATGATGGGTCAGATTGTCGGCGACCAACGTGCGGAACGCATCGGGGGTGAGCGGATCGTCGCTCTCGAACAGCTTGCCCGGCAGCGCCGACATGGGTGTCGAGAGGATGGTGGTGGGCTTGCCCCAGGCCATCAGCGCCTCGTCCATCGCGGCCTCGATGTCGGTGCTCTTGACCAGCGAGGTCAGCGCCTCGGCGGTGTCGGGTTCGAGCTGCGCCTTGATCGCCTCGAAAGCCTCGGCGGTGCGGGTGATGAGCACCACATGGGCCGCCTGGCAATCCTCGATGAAGGCGCGCGCGGTCTCGGCGAGGTAATCGGCGAGGTGCTCGCCGATCAGCCACACCGTCTTGCCCCGCATCTGGTCGATGCGCTCCTGCTTGGGGCTGCCGAACAGCTCGCGCTCGGTGGTGGAGCGTTCAACGCTCAGGCCCCCCGAGGGCATGAAGGTCTCGCCCGAGACGGCGCGGTCGGCGAGGAAGAACACCGTCGCCTGCGCGACGTCGTGCTCGGTCGGCATCTTGCCGAGATAGAGCTTGGAGAGCACGCCGCTGCCGACCTTGTTCGCCTCGGCCGCGATGCGATCGGCGGGAAGGAAGGGCGCATCCTCGGGCGGGACGCGCAGCAGCCAGTCGCCGTCCTCGTCGACCGGGCGCTCCGACCATTCGGGCGCGTCGAGGAACAGGCCCGCCTGCCTGAGGCGCGCAACCAGCGCGGCGGCGATCGGCGGGGTGAGCAGATACTGGTCCCAGGTGCAGGTCCCGTCGCCCTCGCGCGCGCAGGCCAGCGCCAACTCGCGCAATTCGCGCGGGTTGTTGGTGTCGTGGCTCATCTTGACGGTGTCGTTGCGCGCCAGCCGCGCAAGCACCGCCTCGACCCGCACCCCGCGCCGGATCGCCTTGATCGCGGCGGCGTGGACGGCGTTCAGCCGCTTGTTCTCGAGGATCAGCTTGCCGCGCCGCTCGAACAGCCCGGGCTTGCCGCCGGTGCCCGAGAGGCGGTCGCCGTCGACCGGACCCGGCGCGATGGCGTTGAACTGCACCTCGGGCCCCAGATAGCGCGCCATGCTTTCGACCATCGCGCGCTGCCCGGCTTTGGACACGGCGTAATCGGCGCGGTTGGGATAGGCGACCGCGAGATATTTCTCCCCGCCGAAATAGGACGAGACGTTGAGGATGTAGCCCGAGCCTTGCGCCTTCATCAGCGGCGCGACGTGGTGCATCAGGAAGTAGTTCGACACGAGGTTCGCATCGAGCGTGTAGTTCCAGGCATCGACCCCCATGTCGACGACCATGTCCTCCGCCCCGGCGACCCCGGCATTGTTGATGAGATAGTCGATCCGTCCGAAGGCCTTCAATGTCGCATCGACGGCACCTTTCAGGCTCTCGAAATTGCTGACATCGACATTGGCGAGGGTCTGCACCCTGCGCTCGACACCCGCGAAGCCGATATCCTCGAGCTCGGAGACGATCCGCGCCCGCGCGACCGCCAGTTCGCTTTCGCGCCGGGCGACCATCATCACCTTGCCGCCTGCCAGCGCCAGCAGGCGCGCCACCTGCCCGCCGATGCCCGCCGAGCCGCCGGTGATCAGCGCAACCTTGCCGAGGTGCAGCCCGGTGATGTTCTCGCTGAACCCCGGCATGGCCTTGCGGGCACCCGTCGCCTCGCCGATGTTGGACGGGACATAGAGCGTGATCTCGCCGAGCTTGCTCTCCTTCAGCAGGATGCGCGCCGCGTGGCCCGCGGTGAAGCGGATGTTCTCGGCCTCGGTATTGGTGAAGCGCACGATCTGGTTGCCCCACTCCGCTTGCCGACGACGGCCGTGGGCGGTGTCGATCTCGCTCTCGTCGCGCCAGATGCGGATCAGCTGTTCGGTCGCGGCGCGCAGGATATGGCCGTAGACGTCGCCCTTGCCGTCGCTCGCATGGCTGACGAAGACGAAGCGCGGCGGCTGGAGCAGGTTGTCGTGCCGCTTCCAGTAACGGCTCATGGTGCGCGCGAGCGCCATGTTGCCGGCGAGTTCGGCATCCATCAGCGCCTCGACCACGCTGTCGTCGGCCTCGGTAAGCGCACCCGACAATTCGCCTGCACCCAGCGCCGGGAAGAACAGCGCCCCGCTGATCGGCGTGCCTTTGGCGGTGTATTCCTCGAGCGCGGCCTCCATCCCGGCCGCATCCTTGCGGCTGAAGCGGATGATCGAGAGCCCCTCGGTCAGGCCCAGTGCCTTGCAGCGTTTTTCGGCAATCGCCACGTCGGCGGCGCGCGGCAGGCCGAGCACCACCTCGGCCCCGCAGGCCAGCTGCACCTGCGCGATCTCGAGCGCCTCCTCCCAGTCGTTGCCCGCGGCGATCAGCACCGCGAGGCCGGTGCCGTCCATCGAGCGCATCGTCGGCCGCGCGAGGTAGGTGGAGCGTTCCTCCTTCCTCACGGTCATCCCGTGGGTGACCTCGAAATCATGGCCATTATAAGCCGCGCTCTCCTCCGAGCCGAGGAACACGCAAGTGGTGGCGATGTCGGTGGGCGTGGGGAAGGTCTTGGCTTTCTCGTTCCCGCCGGTGGCGCGTTCGAGGCTCATCATGTCGAAGAACTGGGTGGCGGTGGTGCCCGCCGCGTCGCCGCGCGCCTTGTCCATCGCGGCGAAGACCGAGCGGATGCGCTCGCTCTCGATCGGGCCGGGATAGACGAGGTTGACGCGGATGCCCCTCGGCCCGAGTTCGAGGCTGAGTTCCCGGCTCCACGCATTCATCGCCGCCTTGGGCACGACATAGGCCGCGCGGGCATAGTAGGGCGTCCGGCTGAAGATCGTCGAAACATTGATGATCGAACCGCCCTCGGGAATGTGCGGCGCGGCGGTGCGCGCGAGGTTCCAGGCGACCGCGAAGATGTTGCGGAGCGCTTGCGGTACGGTCTCGCCATCGGTGCTGCCCTGCTTCTGCAAGCTAGCGAGTTCCTCCGCCGACAGCGGCAGGTTCTCGATCGGCTGCTTGGGCCCGGCGCTGCCGGCATTGTTGACCAGAATGTCGATCCGCCCGAAGCGTTTCACCACCTCGTTGATCGCGCTGCGGACCGAGGCGATGTCGCCCCCGTCGAGCGCCACCGTGGCAACGCGCGAAGGGTCTGCGCCGGTCGCCTCGATGAGCGACTTGGCGGCCGCATCGGTGCGTTCGGGCGTGCGCCCCGTCATCACGACCGTTGCGCCTTCTGCAAGATAGTGCGCGGCGATATGGCCGCCGAGATTGCCCGCCGCGCCGGTGATCACCGCGATCTTCCCCGCGAGGCGGCCCGCGACATCGCCCTGCAGCGCAGGTGCGGGCGCGGCGGCTTTGGACCGGGGCGCAGTCTTCGACGTCTTCGGGGCCATTCGCTCTCTCCTCACGAAAATTGCAGCGAAGCGGGGCTTCGCTTTGCGCTTCGTTCAAACCCTGGGGAGGAGAGATTCGAACGTTTCAAAAATCGCAACGCCCGGATGCGCTTTATTGTTCCCCGGCCTCGATCGCTTCGGCAGCCGCCCAGGCCTCGAGCAGCGCATCGCGGCTCCTCAGCCCCATTTCCGGCAGGGCATGGTTGACCACGTAGGTGGAGCCCTTGTGGCGGTTCTCCCACATCGCCTGGTGCGCTTCCGGCAGGCCCTCCCACGGCACCACCTGCGGCTCGGTCACCTCGAGCAGGCCGGCGGCGATCATGTCGTTCATCCGCGCGACCTCGTAGGCGTTGCACAGGTGCGTGCCGAAGATCTGCGCGGTGGGCATGTAGATGCGGCGCTGGCGGGTCCAGACCTGCGGGGCGTAGAAGGTGAAGCGGCACCCGCTGAGGTCTTCCGAGAAAATCACGCGGCCGGTGAAGGGCTTGACCAGCGAGGTCGAGATGCCGAGCGTGTCCTGCCCGGCGCGCTCGAACACCAGATCGGGGCTGCCGCGCGGGTTGTCGGGCGAGCGCAGAATGCGCCCCACCGCCGAGCCGAAGGGCTTCATCACCCGGTCCTGATAGTCGCGCACCGCCGCCTTGAAGACCTCGATATCGGCCTTGGCATCGGGCAGGCGCGGCATGGTGTCGGGCCACAGGAAGTTCGCGCCCTCGCGCCGCTTGAGCGCTTCGAGGCTGACAATCCCCTCGATCGCCTCCTCGAGCCCCAGCGATTGCAGGAACTCGCGCTGCCCGTCGGTGGTGGTGGCGATGACCGAGCGGGCGTTGAAGCGCCGCGCCGCCTCGATCATTTCGAGGCCGGTCTCGTCGAGCAACTCCTTGCTGCCCGGCCCGTAGAAGATCAGCACCGCCTCGCCGCCGCGCAAGGATGCGCGGCGCAGCATCTCTTCCGGAGAGGCCGTGCCGGGCTTGCCCATGAAGCTGAAGTGGTAGCCCGAGGATGCCCCGTAGAAGGCCAGCGTGCCGTTCTCCGCAAGCAGTTGGAACGAGCGCGGGAAAGCGGTCTCGCCCGCATGGCTGACGACGTAATCGGCGAGCTTGCCGCCGTTGAGCCGCCGGTATTCCTCGACCAGCGGTTCGCCCGCGGCTTCCCACTTCCGGGCCTCCTCCGCCTCCTCCGGCACCACGGTGTAGAGATCGGCGAAGCGCGCATCCTTGCGGTTGAGCGCCGCGTGCGCGCCCTGCACGCCGGTGACGAAATCGGCACGTTCCTGCGAGGACACGAGGCCCGTCACCTGCAAGCCCGTGCGCACCGAGGAGCGCAGCGCGTCGAGCCCGGTCCCGGTCGCCGCGCCCTCGACGAACAGCGTGCGGCCCGGCTGGATCTGCAGCGTGGTGAACAGGCAGCGCGCGATGGTGCCGAGGTTGAGGACGTAGCTGCCCGCCTGTTCGAGCGTCAGGTCGGGCGGCAGCTTGTGCATCTGCGGCGCCTGCACGGCGAGGAACTGGGCATGGCTGCCGGTTTCGGTCTCGTAGCCCTGGATCGCGAAATCGGCATACATCGGGTCATTGCCGACCATCGGCGAAAGCAGGTCGTTCGTCCCCGAATACACGGTGACGAGATCGCCAACCTTGATCCGCCCCTGCGCGCGGGTCTCGCTCCCGAGCGCGGCGACCAGCGCGATCCCGCCCGATCCGGTGACCTGCACGTCCTCCTCGTGCGCATCGAAGGGCGAGACGGGGATGCCGGTCAGCGCCCAGATGTCGTTGAAGTTGACCTCGCTGGTCAGCATGTAGAGCAGCGCCTCGTTGGCGGCGGGCTCGGGCACCTTGACGATCAGCTCCTTCTCGTGGCTCGCCGGAGGGCCGAAGCGCGGCTCGCCCGTGTCGGGATCGCGGGCGATGCCGAAGGCATACTGATGCGGCGGGATCGGGGTGACGCCGGGATAGAAGGGCGCGCCGAGCGGCAGCAACTCGCCCGCCTCCTCGAGCGCCTTTGCTTGCGCCTCGTGTTCGGCATAGTCCCACACCCCGTCGCGGCGCACCGGGAGCGGAGGCGCCACCTTGTCGATGAACTGGCGGATGCCGGTCTTGCCGCCTTCGGGATCGACAATGGCTTCCGCAAACAGCCGTGCCTCGCGGGTCAGCCCTTGGGTGAAGCCCTGTTCGAGCCCGCTGCGCACCGCCTCGAGCGCGCGCGCGCCGGCCTTGCCGCGCCCGGCCCAGTCGAGCTGGCGCAGCACGCGCTGGAGGAAGGCGTCCTCCATCACGGCGTCGAGCGAAATGTCGGCGGCTTCGTCCCAGCGCGAGACCGCCGCGCGCCGTTCGGCGAAAGCCTTGCCGAGCGCGCTCGCCTCGCCGTGCTTGACGTAGTCGCGCACCGCCGCATGGGCATGCGCCAGCGCATCATGCGCGCCGCTCACCAGTTCCTCAACCACGCCGATTGCGCTCGCCCTATGCGCATCGATGCTGCGCCCGCCGAGGATCAGGTCCATCGCATCGCGCAGCCCTTCCTCTCCGCGGCGGTCGATCAAGAGGCGCGGCAGGCGCTGGGTGCCGCCGTAGCCGGGGAGCAGCCGCAGGCGGATTTCGGGCTGGCCGAAACGCGCGGTCGGCTCGGCGATGCGGTAATGGCAGGCGAGCGCGAACTCCATCCCCCCGCCCAGCGCCACGCCCTGCACCGCGGCGATGCACGGCTTGTTCATCCGCTCGATGGTGCGGAAGGCGAGATGCGCATTGCCGGGGAGCACCATCGCTTCCTCGACCGAGTGGATTTCCTCGAGCATCTGGCGGATGTCCGCCCCTGCGACGAAGGAGGAGGTGCCCTGCCCCGTGAACACCACTGCCGCGACCTTCTCGTCGCGCGCGAGGTAATCGGTCACCAGCACCAGCTCGTCGATCGCGCGTTCGTTCAGCGCATTGACCGGCGGATTGGTGACGGTGACGGTCGCCACCTGCTTGTCCTTCGCAAGCGTGTTGTACTGCACGAGGAAATAGCGGTGCCGGTCGAACAGCGCCTGTTCATCGGAAAGGCGCTGTTTCCTCTGCCAATCGGCGATGACCGTGCGCAATTCGTCGAGCGCCTCGGGATTGCGCAGGGTCGTGACATCGCCGACATCCTCGCCCACCACCAGCGCGCGGACCATGCGGCGCATGTATTTGCCGCTGCGGGTCTCGGGGAACTGGCTGACCTCGATGAAGTCGGCGGGCACCGCGACCGCGCCTTTCTCGGTGCGCACGAGATCGGCAAGGCGGCGCTTGTCCTCGATGGTCAGCTTGCGGCCCGGCGCGGGCACCACGAAGGCGAGCGGGGTCAGCCCCTTCTCGCGGTGCGGGGTGCCGACCACCAGCACGTTGCCCACCGGGCTATCGGGATGGAGCGCCTTGTCGCGCAGCACCGCGCCTTCGATCTCCTCGGTGCCCATGCGGTGGCCCGAGACGTTGATGACGTCGTCCGAGCGCCCGTGGAGCGAGAAGGAGCCGTCATCGTGGCGGATCGCGAAATCGCCCTGGGTATAGGCCCAGGCGCCCTTCCAGCGCCGCCAGTAGCCTTCCTCCCAGCGGGCCGCATCGCCGCGCCAAGCGGGGTTCACGCGGCCGTCCGCGACCTTGAAGCCGGCGATGTCGCCCCAGATGGTGCGGGCGAGATAGGGATAGGGCGCGGCGATCACGATCTCGCCCTTCTCGCCCGTTGCCGCCCGCCGCCACGGCACCCCGCCGTCATCGGCCCGCGCGAAGGGAACGTCGGCCGCCTGCCCCTCGGCATCCTCGACCCATACGTCGCCGAGGATCCACGGCAGCGGATAGGCATGGGCATCGGCGCGCAGCGCAAAGTCCTCGTTCCCGGCCATGTGCGTCCAGGCGATCCCGCCGTGCTCGGTCGCCCAGTAGGAGTTGATGTAGCGCGGGCACACGTGCTCCATCCCGAAGGCCTGCACGGAAGGGCTGACCGGCTCGGCGCAGAAGGTCGCGACCTTCAGGCTGCCCGTGTCGTAACGCTGGAGGTCGGCGAGGTTGTCCGGGTCGGACATCACCGACTTGAGGAAGGTCACCCCCGCCTTGAAGATCGTCACCTTGTGCCGCTCGATCATCGAGGCGAAGCGGCCCGCGTGCGGGAACACCGGCGAGCCTTCGGACACCACCGAGGTGACCCGCGTCATCAGCGGCGCGCAGATGAGGTAGCTCTGCCCGGTGATCCAGCCCGGATCGGCGACCACGTAAAGCACGTTGCCCGGCCGCGCGTCGAAGGCCGCCGCCATCGTCTCGGCGATGCCCGCGGCATAGAGGTGCGAATGCACGATGCCCTTGGGCTTGCCGGTCGAACCCGAGGTGTAGATGAAGAACATCGGGTAATCGGCATCGACCGGCAGCGGCTTCGAGGACGCCCAGATCGCGCGCACGAAATCGGCATCGGGGAGCGCCAGCAGGTCCTCGGCGGTGTGCACGGCAAAGCCCGCGCCGCGCGCCTTCTCCAGCACCGTCACCAGCGCCGCGTCGGTCAGCTCGTGGCTCCAGCGGTCGCGTTCCTCGCGCCAGATCACGTCGCTCTGGTTGGTGTGGCGCACCACGATCACCGCCTCGACCCGCGGCGGCAGGGTGACGAGACTCGAGGCGATGGCGATCCGCACCCGCGCGGCATCGGCGCTGGCGATGCGCCCTTCGCTGCCGAGCTGGATCAGCGCCCGCCCCACCCCGCGCATCACGTCCGAACGGTCCACCGTGATCTCGCCGGCGAGCGCCTCGCGCACCGCGGCAAGGATCACCTCGTGATCGTCCCGCGGCAATTCGAGATCGAGGCCGGAGAGGATTTCGAGCGCGGTGGTCACCGGCACGAAATTGTCGAGCGCGGGATCGGTGTAGGCGTTCTTGAAGCCTGCGACCTGCGCGTTGCGATAGGTGCCGTCGGAGGTGACGATCACCCGCGCGCCCGTATCGGCGATGCGATCGGACAGGGTCTTGTCGGAAAAGCCGCCGAACACCGCCGTGTAGACCACGCCGATGCGCTTGGCCGCCTCGGTCCAGGTGATCTGCGGCACGATGCTCGGCATGTTCAATGCCATCCGGTCGCCGGGCTTCAATCCCAGCGCCTCGAGCGCGACCGCGCACTTGGCGACCTCGAGCAGCAGCTTCTTGCGGCTGACGGTGAAGCAGTCGATCGGCGCGCCCTTGCCGCCGCCCGCGGACATGTCCCAGCGATCTCCCTCGAAGATCAGCGCGGCCTCGTCCCCGTGCCCGGCGAGGACGTGGCGGTCGAGTTCGGAGAAGGCGGCATTGGTGCGCGCGCCGACGAACCAGCGCCAGTGCGGCGGCTCGGACCCGTCGAAACCGGTGTGCCAGGGGGTGAAGTCGCCCGGCAGTTCGGGGCTGACCGGCGCAGCGGTGGCGGCATCCCAGCCGTGCCAGCGCCCGTCCTCGCCCTGTGCCAGCCATGCGCCATCCGTGCCGCAGGTGTCGACGAACCAGTGCATGTTGCGTGCCGCGATCGCGCCGTGGAACGCCCCGGGATCGGCCAGCGCGGCAGCGCGCTGCGCGTCCCACGCGGCACGGCTGCGGATGGTCCCGCTCCCGGCGAGCGGCTCGGCTTCGGCGATGGCCGCACCGGCTTCAGGCATTTCGTTCCTCCCCAAGTCATCGACGTGGCGGGCCCGCCGATCCCCCTGCGCGCCGTGAATCTGCAAAGATGTTTCGCCGGCCAGCTGCCTTGCGGCAATATTGTGCCAGCTTTTGCTCCGCACGGACAACGCAGCATGTTCGAAGACGTTCCATCGGCTCGCACAGCGGCGGTGGGCGTATAAGGTTTCTTAAATGGCCATTGGCTAAATGTGACTGACAGCTGACGGACGCGCGGCTGCCGGTCCGGACCTTTCTTCCAGGCCCGGTCGATGCGTGCGGCAGCGTCGCGAGGGCAGGCAATGGCATTGGGCTTTCTCAAGTCTGGCAAGCAGAATGGCGGCGCAGGCTTCGGCGGGAAGTCCCTGCCGGGCCGCGCCGCCGTGCTCGGCGAGGTCGAGGAACTCGGCATCGGCATGTTCTGGGCGACCGACGCCGAGGGCCGGCTGAGCTTCCTGTCGCAGCGGGCTCTCGCCGATCTCGACCTTCCTGCCGACGCGCTGATCGGCAAGCCGCTCTCGCAGGTGTTCAGCGAGATCGAGGCCGAACCCGGCGCACCGCAGCAGCGCGCGATCGGCTTCAAGATCAAGGCTCGTTCGCGGATCGAGGAGCACGTCGTCGCGCTCGCCGCTGGCAAGCCCGGAGCGGAGGAGGGGACGCGCTGGTGGCGCCTCAACGGGCGTCCGCTGGTGGACGCGCGCGGAAACTTCCTTGGCTATCGCGGCAGCGCGGTCGACATCACCAGCCAGTATGCTCACGAGATGCAGGTCGCGCGCCAGTCGCAGGTCGACGAGCTGACCGGCCTCGCCAACCGCCGCAAGCTCGGCGAGCGGCTCACCGCGATGCTCGCCGCCTTCCGCGTCAGCCAGCGCAGCTGCGCGCTGATGATGCTCGACCTCGACCGCTTCAAGCACGTCAACGACACGATGGGACACCCGGCAGGCGACGATCTCCTGCGGCAGGTCGCCGAACGCCTCAAGGGGATCGTCAAGGACAACGGCGAGGTCGGGCGCCTGGGCGGCGACGAGTTCCAGGTGCTGCTGCCCGACATGGACGACCGCGGCGTTCTGGGGGAACTCGCCAACCGCATCGTCCAGTCGCTCTCGCAGCCCTACCAGATCAACGGGCGCCGCGCGATCATCGGCACCTCGGTCGGGATCGCGATCGCGCCCTATGACGGGATCGACGCCCCGGAACTGACCAGCGCCGCCGACATGGCACTCTACGCCGCCAAGGAGACCCGCGGGGGCACCTTCTGCTTCTTCACTTCCGAATTGCGCGATGCCGCCTCCAAGACCGCCGAGCTCGGCGACCGTCTGCGCGATGCGGTGGACCGCGGCGAGCTCAAGCTCGCCTACCAGCCGCTGGTCGATCCGGTCACCAACCAGGTCAGGTGCTTCGAGGCATTGCTGCGCTGGCACGACGAGGACGAGGGGGCGGTCTCGCCCGCCGATTTCATTCCCATCGCCGAGAACGACAATCTGATCATCCGCATCGGGGAGATGGCACTGCGCCAGGCCTGCAACGACGCGCTGCAATGGCCGGAATCGATCCATGTCGCGGTCAACGTGTCGGCAAAGCAGTTCACCCGCCCCGGCTTCTGCAAGTCGGTTGCCCAGGTGCTGGAGATCACCGGCCTGCCCCCTGCGCGCCTCGAACTCGAGATCACCGAGAGCGTGTTCGTCGGCGACATCGAGGAGGTCGACGCGATCTTCCGCGACCTCAAGAAGCTGGGCGTGCGGCTTGCGCTCGACGATTTCGGCACCGGCTATTCCTCGCTCGGCTATCTCAAGAACGGCCATTTCGACAAGCTCAAGATCGACCAGAGCTTCGTGCGCGGCTGCACCGAGAACGGCGACACCAACCCCGCGATCATCACCGCGATCGTCGCGCTGGCGAAGGCGCTGGGGATGGTCACCGTGGCCGAGGGCGTGGAGGCGATGGACGAGCTCGGTCTCGTGCGCGATCGCGGCGCGGACCTCGTGCAGGGCTATGTCTATTCGCCGGCGATCTTCCAGGAGGAGGTGCTGGACAAGTTCGCCGACGGCACCATGCTCGTCGAACCGAGCGGACCGCCGCGCCACCGCTCCGAGAGGATCACCATCTTCCGCAAGGTCGGCCTGATCCACGAAGACCACTACTACAACGTGATCCTGCGCAACCTTTCGAAAACCGGGGCGCGCATCACCGGCCTTGCAGGCGTGCCGGTGGGCACCGACGTGGTGCTCGATCTGGGACATGGTCAGCTGGTGGTGAGCCGGGTGGTCAACGCCAGCGAGTCGAGCCAGGGGCTCAAGTTCGAGACCTCGCTGATCAGCGATGGCAGCGGCGGGTTCATGACCCGGCACCGCATCTCCCCCTATTCGCTGGCGGAGGCGGGAATCCCGCTGGCGGCGCTCGGCGCGGGGGCCTTCCCGCTCGCCAAGTGGCGCGCGGCGCACAAGAGCCCGCCGGCCTTCATCCAGCTCGATCTGGGCGTCTGACGCGCCGCTCTAGCCGCGACCGCGATAGGAGGCGACGCCCTGGTCGGGCAGCCACAGGTCGGCCGGCGGCGCACCCGATTGCCAGAACACGTCGATGGGAATCCCGCCGCGCGGATACCAGTAGCCGCCGATGCGCAGCCATTGCGGGCGCATCTCCTCGAACAGGCGCACCCCGATCCCGACGGTCACGTCCTCGTGGAAGCCGTTGTGATTGCGGAACGATCCGAGGAACAGCTTGAGGCTCTTGCTCTCGACGATGGTTTCGCCGGGCACGTAGTCGATCACCAGGTGCGCGAAATCGGGCTGGCTGGTCACCGGGCAGAGCGAGGTGAACTCGGGCGCGGCGAAGCGCACCAGATAGGTCAGGCCAGGCCGCGGATTGGGCACGTAGTCGAGCCGTGCCTCCTCGGGCGAGGCGGGCAGCGGGGTGTCCTTGCCGAGGAACTGCGGGGCGCCCGTGGGCGATCGGGGTGTGTCGTTCATGCCGCGCTGTTGCCGTGATCGGGCGAACCGCGCAAGGGGCTGGCTGGACGCGCGCGGCGCAATCCCTATGTGGGGAGCCGGGCGGTCCGCTCCGCCCGACCAGCAAATCCCTTCGGCCACCCCCTCGATGACCCGCGCCCCGATCCTGTCGCTTCGCCGCTCCGCCGCGCTGCTCGCGCTTGGCTTCGCCGTGCCGCTCGCCGCGCAGCAGAGCCCCCGCGACTTCACCCTGCCCACCGCGACCCCGACCCCGACCCCCGTGCCCGAAGGCCCGGCGGACGAGCGTGCCGGGGTGGCGATCCCGCCGCGCGCCGTCACGCCGAGCCCGGTGCCGAGTCCGACCCCGAGTCCGACAGGTAGCCGCGCGCCTGTCCCGGCCCCCTCCGCCACGCCGCTCGCCCTGCCGAGCCCGCGCCCCTCACCCACCGCCCCCGCGCCGCGGCCGGTGGCGAGTGCCGTGCCCACTCCCACGCCCACTCCCTCGCCTTCTGCGGAAGCGGAGAGCGAGGCGACACCTCCGGCGGTCGCGGCGCAGCCCGGCTTCCCGACACTCGCGCAGCCGGAGCCTGTCCTGCCGACACCGGCCCCCGCCCCCTCCGAGGCGCTTGGCGCGCCGCTGTTCGACTGGCGCTGGCTGGCCGGCGGGGGCCTGCTGCTCGCGGTGCTCCTCGCGGGGCTGGCGCTGTGGCGGCGACGCGGGCCCAAACCGGTGCGCCTCGCCGCGCCGGTGGAGAGCGCCGGACCCGAGGCCGAACTTCCGCGCATCGACATCGCGCTCGAAATCCTCGGGGGAACGCGCAGCGTGATGAAGCTGACGCTCGCGTGGCGCCTGACGCTCGCCAACCGCAGCGACCGGGCGGTGAACGATCTCGCGGTCGCGGTGCAGCTCACCACCGCGCAGCGCGGCCAGAGCAATGCCGCCCCGCTCGCCGCTGCCGGCAGCCTCGCGGCGATCGAGCGCATCGGTCCGCACCAGAGCCGCAGCATCTCGGGCGAAGTGCAGATGCCGGTCGCCGCGATCGTCCCGGTGATGCAGGGCCGCACGCCGCTGTTCGTCCCGCTTGTCCACGTCACGCTCGAGGGCGAAGGCCAGCAGGCGCTCACCCGCAGCTTCGTGGTCGGCACCCCCTCGACAGGCGCGGAAGCGCGCGTCCAGCCGCTGCCGCTCGACCTGCCGCCGGGCTCGCTGCCCGCGCTCCGTGCCCGCCCGATTGCCGGACCGGAGGCCTGATCGCGGGCGCACCCTTGGCGGATCGGGATCGGGGCGCTAGCCTTGCACCGATGAGCGATGATTTCCCGAGCCTTGTTTCGAGCGCGTGGCTGGCGGCCCACCTCGACGAGGCCGACCTCGCGGTGCTCGACGCCTCGCGCCACCTGCCCGCCGCCGCGCGCGATCCCCATGCCGAATTCGCCGCCGGGCACATTCCGGGCGCGCAGTTCCTCGACCTCGCCGCGCTGGTCGACGAGACTTCCGCCACCCCGCAGGCGCTCCCGCGGCCCGAACAGCTGGCAGGTGCCCTCGCCGCGCTCGGCGTCGCACCGGGCAGCCGGATCGTCCTTTACGACGACAGCGCGGTGAAGACCGCCGCGAGGGCGTGGTTCATGCTGCGCGCCAGCGGGTGGGAACGGGTCGCGATCCTCGACGGCGGCCTCGCCAAGTGGCGGGCCGAGGGACGCCGGGTGGAAAGCGGCACCCCCGATGTCGCCCCAGCGCCGCCCGAGACCCTCGCTTCTCCCCAAAGCGTCCGCAGCAAGGCGGCGATGCTCGCCAATCTCGACAGCGACACCGAACAGGTCGTCGATGCTCGCAGTGCCGACCGGGTCTACGGCACCGGCACCGATCCGGTCCACGGCCTGCCGATGGGGCGCATTCCGGGGAGCCGCAACGTTCCCTACACCGCGCTGTTCGCCGAGGACGGCACCTTCAAATCCCCCGCCGAACTGCGCGAGGCGTTCGCAGCCGCGGGCGTCGATCTTTCCCGCCCCGTCACCACCACCTGCGGCAGCGGGGTGACCGCGAGCGTGCTGCTCTTCGCGCTGCACCTGTTGGGCAAGCACGACACCGCGCTCTACGACGGCAGCTGGAGCGAATGGGGCGCCGATCCCGCCACCCCCAAGGCGCAGGGGCCGGAAAGATGAGCGGCGGCAGCGACGATAGCACCCGCAAGCCCGCCACCCGGCTGGTGCGCGGCGGCCGGCGGCGCGAATGGACCGGCCCGGTGGTCAATCCGCCGGTGTGGCGCGCCTCGACCCACCTTTACGAGAGCGACCAGGCGCGGCGCGAGGCGGGCAAGAGCAACACCGACGGCCAGTTCTTCTACGGCCGCCGCGGCGCGCCGACGCAATGGGCACTCGCCGAGGCATTGACGGCAATCGAGCCGGGCGCCCACGGCACGGTGCTCTATCCCAGCGGCGTGGCGGCGATTGCGGGCTGCATGCTCGCCGTGCTCAAACCCGGCGACCGGCTGCTGATGGCCGACAATGCCTATGACCCTTCGCGCAGCATGGCGACCGGCCTGTTGAAGCGCATGGGCATCGAGACCGCCTTCTTCGACCCGCGCGATATCGATGCCTATCGCGCGCTGTTCGCCGACCCGGTGCGCGCGGTGTGGCTCGAATGTCCCGGCAGCCTGACCTTCGAGATCTGCGACGTGCCGCAGCTCGCCGCCATTGCGCGCGAACATGGCGCGGTCAGCCTGATCGACAGCACCTGGGCGAGCCCGCTGGGCTTTGCCGCGCTGGAACATGGCTGCGACATCGTGATGATGAGCCTGTCGAAGCACGTCGGGGGCCATTCCGACCTGATGATGGGCTCGGCGAGCGCAGGCAAACGCTGGTATACCGCGCTCAGGCGCACCGCGCAGGAACTGGGGCAGGTGGTCTCGCCCGACGATGCCGCGCTCGCTGCGCGGGGTCTCAGGACGATGGGGGTCAGGCTGGAGGCGCAGACCCGCTCGGCGCTCGCCATCGCCGAATGGCTCGAGGCGCAGCCGCAGGTCGCGCGGGTGCTGTGCCCGATGCTCCCCTCCGACCCCGGCCATGCGCTGTGGAAGCGCGACTTCACCGGGGGCTGCGGGCTGTTCGGGCTGGTGCTGGCGAGCGAGGACCGCGCGGCCGCGGCGCGGGTGGTCGATGCGCTCGAACTGTTCGGGATCGGCTACAGCTGGGGCGGCTATGAAAGCCTCGCGCTTGCAACCGCCCCGCAGGATTACCGCGCCGTGATGTCCGCGCCCGACCTCGCCGGCCCGGCGATCCGCCTGTCGATCGGGCTGGAGGACACCGCGGACCTCATCGCCGACCTCGCCCAAGGCCTCGCCCGGATGGAGCAGACCCCATGATCATCGCCGCTCTCGCCGCCGCCGCCACGGCCGCGCAAGATGCCGCCGACGCCCTTGCCGCGCCCGACAGCGCCGCGACCCCGACGCCCGATGCTTCCGCGACGCCGCTTCCCACCCCGAGCCCCGAGGCTGCCGCCACGCCCCCGGTGCAGGTGAGCGAGGCCGCCGACAAGCTCAAGGAAGGCGTCGCCGCGCAGAGCAAGACCGCGGGTGCCTTGCTCGACCGGCTCGACAATCTTGCGGTCCAGATCGGCGCGATGCGCATTTCGCTGCTCGACACGCTGATCGTGGTCGGGGTGATCCTGCTGGTGATCACCGCCGCGATCCTCGCCAACCGCATCGGCAAGCGGATGATCCGCAATGTCTCGCGCTTCGACGAGACGCAGAAGCTGCTTGCGGAGAAGATCCTGACGATCCTCGTCTGGGCCGCGGCCTTCTTCATCGGGATCGATGTGCTCGGCATCGATCTGACCGCGCTGGCCTTCTTCGGCGGCGCCTTCGGCCTTGCCATCGGTTTCGGCTTGCAGAAGACCTTCGGCAACCTGATCGCCGGGATCATCCTGTTGATGGACAAGTCGATCAAGCCGGGCGATGTCATCGCGGTCGCCGACCAGGCGGGGCAGCAGACCTTCGGGCAGATCCGCCGGATCGGCATCCGCGCCGTCTCGGTCACCACCCGCGACGAGCGCGAATACCTGATCCCCAACGAGAACCTGATGATCAATCAGGTCGAGAACTGGTCCTATTCCTCCAAGAACGTGCGCATCCAGGTCAATGTCGGGGTCAGCTACGAGGCCGACATGAACCTTGCCGAGAAGCTGATGCTCGAAGCGGCCAGGAAGGCCAAGCGCGTGCTCGCCACCCCGCCGCCAACCGCGTGGATGACCGAATACGGCGACAGCTCGGTCAATTTCACCATCCACTGCTGGATTTCCGACCCCGAGGAAGGCGTCGGCAATGTGCGTTCCGAGGTGCTCAAGAACCTGTGGTGGCTGTTCAAGGAACACGACATCGAGATCCCCTTCCCGCAGCGCGACCTGCACCTGCGCTCCTCGGCACAGCTCGACCAGCTGGTCGAGCTGCTGGCGACGCGCGAAGCGAGGGACGCGAGCGGCGGCGAAAGCTGAACTTCGCGCCCGCCAATCCATTCTCGCTGGCACGCCTGACCGCCCTCGCCCATTTGCGGTGCCATGCAGCAAGTCGGCACCATCTTTCTCGTCGGCGCGGGGCCGGGCCCTGCGGACCTCCTCACCCTGCGCGCCGCGCGCCTGATCGAGCGGGCGGAGGTGATCGTCCATGACGGGCTGGTGGGTGCGGAAATCCTCGCGCTCGCCCGCCCCGATGCGCGGCTGATCTCGGTTGCCAAGCGCCGCGCGCGCCACACCCTGCCGCAGGCGGAGATCAACGCCCTGCTGGTGCGCGAGGCGCGTGCCGGGCATGATGTCGTGCGGCTGAAGGGCGGCGATCCCTTCATTTTCGGGCGCGGCGGCGAGGAGGCCGAGGCGGCGCGCGCCGCGGGCGTGCCGGTCGCGGTGGTTCCCGGCATCTCCGCCGCCAACGGCGCGGCTGCCGCAAGCGGGATCGCGCTCACGCACCGGGACGCCTCGAGCATCGTCAGCTTCGTCGCGGGCCAGTGCAAGGGCCTTGCCGAGCAGGACTGGTCGGGCCTCGCCGGCAAGGGCCGCACGCTGGTGATCTACATGGGCGTTTCCACCGCGCCGCAAATCGCCGAGAAGCTGATGGCCGACGGCCTCGCCCCCGAGATGCCGGTGGCCGTGATCGAGAACGCCGCGCGCCCCGAAATGCGGGTGCTGCGCGGGCTGCTGGCGGCCTTGCCCGATCTGGTCGAGCGCGAGGCTGTGAAGAGCCCCGCGCTCATCGTCATCGGCGAAGTTACCGCGCGCGAGGATGCGGCGCTGGGGGCTGTGGCACAGGAGGCGGCACGATGAAGATCCTCACCGGCAACGACCTGCGCACGGGCGCGGTGGTGTGGTGGAGCGGCGCCGGGTGGTCGCTGTTCGTCGACGATGCGGTGGACGTGGGCGATGACGCGCAGGAAATCCTCGCTCGCGAGGAAGCCGCGCGGCGCGTCAACGTGCCCTACGCCATCGAGGCGAGCCTCGACGAAGCGGGCCATGTGCGGCCCGCGCATATCAAGGACCGGGTGCGCGCATTGGGTCCGACCGTGCGGCGCGACCTCGCCGTGCCGACCGCGCAGAAAACCGGCTGGGACTGGGTGATCTGAGATGTACCGTTACGATTTATACGATCAGCAGATGGTCGACGCCCGCGTCGCGGAGTTCCGCGATCAGGCCCGTCGCCGGCTCGAGGGCAAGCTGACCGAGGACCAGTTCAAGCCGCTCAGGCTGATGAACGGGCTCTACCTGCAACTCCACGCCTATATGCTGCGCGTCGCGATCCCCTACGGCACGCTCAGCAGCCGCCAGATGGAGGCGCTGGCGGACATCGCCGACAAGTATGATCGCGGCTACGGGCACTTCACCACGCGCCAGAACATCCAGTACAACTGGATCAGGCTGGAGGACGCCGCCGACGCGCTCGAAGACCTCTCGAAGGTCGAAATGCACGCCATCCAGACCAGCGGCAACTGCATCCGCAACATCAGCTCCGATCACTTCGCGGGCGCCGCGCACGACGAGGTGGCGGACCCGCGCCCCTATGCCGAGCTGCTGCGCCAGTGGTCGAGCTTCCACCCGGAGTTCACCTACCTGCCGCGCAAGTTCAAGATCGCCGTCATTGCCTCGGAAAAGGACCGCGCGGCGATGCGGCTCCACGACATCGGCATCCGCATCGTTTCGCGCGACGGCGAACTCGGCGCGCAGTTCTATGTCGGCGGCGGCATGGGCCGCACCCCGATGATCGCGCCGCTGGTGCGCGACTTCGTGCCGCTCGATCAGCTGGTGACCTATGCCGAGGCCTGCCTGCGGGTCTACAACCGCTATGGCCGGCGCGACAACAAGTACAAGGCGCGCATCAAGATCCTCGTCCACGAGTTGGGCGCCGAGGAATACACCCGCCAGGTGGAGGAGGAATTCGCGCACCTCTTGAGCGTCGGGGTCGAGCCGCCGCGCGAGGAACTGGCGCGGATCGCCGCCTTCTTCGCCGATCCGCCCTTCGCAGAAGGCGCCCGGGTGATCGACCGCTCCGATCCCGATTTCGCGCTGTGGGTGGATCGCAACACCCACCGCCACAAGCACGATGCCTACGTCTCGGCCGTCATCAGCCTCAAGCCCGTCGGCGGAATCCCCGGCGATGCCACGTCCGAACAGATGCGGCTCGTGGCCCGGCTCGCGCGGGACTATTCCTTCGACGAGCTGCGGGTGATGCACACGCAGAACCTGCTGCTGCCGCACGTGGCGATTGCCGATCTGCCCGCCCTGTGGGCCGAGCTCGATGCGGCGGGCCTCGGCAGCCCAAACATGGACACGATCGAGGACATCATCGCCTGCCCCGGCCTCGATTATTGCAGCCTCGCCAACGCGCGCTCGATCCCGCTCGCCCAGCGCATTTCGGAACGGTTCGCGGCGACCGGACGGACCGGCGAACTGGGCGAACTGAAGCTCAAGATCTCCGGCTGCATCAACGCCTGCGGGCACCACCATGCGGGCCACATCGGCATCCTCGGCGTCGACAAGAAGGGGACCGAGAACTACCAGCTCTCGCTCGGCGGCAGCGAGGCCGAGGACGTGGCCCTCGCCAGGATCACCGGACCCGGCTTCGACGAGGACGGGGTGATCGCCGCGGTCGAGAAGGTGACCGACGTCTATCTCGCCGCCCGCGAGCAGGGGGAACGCTTCCTCGATACTTATCGCCGCATCGGCATGGAGCCGTTCAAGGAGGCGCTTTATGGCTGACGCGCGCGACCTCGGCACTTCCCCCGACGAGGTGCAGTTCCGCTTCCGCGACGACGAGCCGGTCGATCACGGCACCGTGACTGTCGACGCCGCACTCGAACAGACCAACGCCAATGCCGTGCGGATCGAACCGGGCGACGATGCGCGCGCGCTGCTGCCCTTTCTCGACCGGCTCGCGCTGGTCGAGATCAATTTCCCCGCCTTCGGCGACGGGCGCGGCTATTCCGCCGCGCGGATCCTGCGCGAGGCGGGCTATGCGGGCGAACTGCGCGCGGTGGGCGATGTGCTCGTCGACCAATTGAGCCACATGCGCCGCTGCGGGTTCGACAGCTTCGCCCCCGACCGGCGGCTCGACCACGAGGACGCGAAGCGCGCCTTCGCCACCTGGAACAATGTCTACCAGAGTGCCGCCGATGCGCGCCGAACCATCGCGGAGAAGCGCCGTGAAACCTGACGCCGCCAGTCCCGCGGCCGACCGCACCCGCGACCGGCTCGACCTCGCCCCGCGCTTCACGGAACACGATGCGCTGCGGCTCAACCGCATGTTCCGCGGCTCCTCGACGCAGGAAATGCTGGAGGCGGTGATCCGCGACCGGCTCGCGGGCGACCTCGCCGTGGTGTCGAGCTTCGGCGCGGAAAGCGCGGTGCTGCTGCACCTCGTCGCCAGCGTCGACCCGTCGATCCCGGTGCTGTTCCTCGACACCGGCAAGCACTTCGCCGAGACGCTCGCCTATCGCGACACGCTGGTGGAACGGCTCGGCCTCAACCTCGTGGTGCTGACCCCCGATGCGGCGGAGCTTGCGAAGAAGGACGAAACCGGCCTCAGGTGGTCCTACGACCCCGACGGGTGCTGCGAAATCCGCAAGGTCCGCCCGCTGGAAAAGGCGCTCGCCGCCTATGACGCGAGTTTCACCGGGAGAAAGGCGTTCCAGTCCTCGACCCGCGCCAACCTGCCGCGCTTCGAGGTGGACACTTCGGACGCGCAGGGGCGCCTCAAGATCAACCCGCTGATCGATTGGGACGCAGGGCAGATCGAGGGCCATTTCATCGCCCACGACCTCCCCCGCCACCCGCTGATCGCGCAGGGCTACCCCTCGATCGGCTGTTCGCCCTGCACCAGCCAAGTGGCGCCGGGCGAGGACCCGCGCTCGGGCCGGTGGAAGGGCTGGGACAAGACCGAATGCGGCATCCACAAGCCCGGCGAGGAACCGTTCCTTTAAGGGTGCTTCCGCAAGGCGCGGCAATGCGTTAGCCTGTCACCATGCTTGCCCTGCTCCTCGCCGCCGCCCAGCCCGCAGAACCGGCTCCTGCGCCCGATTGCTCCTACGATCTGGAAGCCATGCTGGCGCTTGATCGGCAGGCCTTCGATCAGACTCTTCCCGACGGTGGGTGGCGCGGCCTCTACGAGCGCGGCTGCTATGCCGAAGCGGCCGAACTGATCCGCGCCTGGCGGCACGAGAAGCGTGACCACACGCAGATGCTCTACACCCATGAAGGCCAGATGCGGGCCTACGCCGGACAGACCGACGAGGCGATCGCTTTGCTTAGGCTGGCTTACAAGCCATCGCATCAGGATCGCGCAGGCTGGAACTTCTACATAGATGGCACGATCGCCTTTCTCGGTCGTGACCGCGAAGCGCTCAGGTTCGCAATCGAACGACTGAAGGGCGTGCCGGCGCCTTCCGCCATCCGAGCAGTCCGGGCAGACGGCAGCCCCGTAAAGGTCAAGTGGCCGCTCAATCTGGATATTCTTGAGGCATTCGAACGGTGCTGGGAGCGGACCTACACCCAAGCCACTGCGTCTGATGGCGAATGCCGCCGGCCCGAGGATGTGACGATCAGCTAAAGCCACCCCTCGCGCCGGTACCATTCGGCGGTCGCCTTCAGCCCCTCCTCACCCGCGATTTCCGGCTGCCAGATGCCCGGCGGCACGGCGCGGTCGAAACGTGCAACCCAGTTGGGGTGCGCCATGTAGCCGACCCGGTCGGGGGTGAGCTTCGCCCGGTCGCCGCGCAGCAGGCGGTCGGTCGCGGCGGCAAGATCGAGCACGGTGCGCGGCAGGTGCGGCGCGAACACGCTACCGCGCCCCACCGCGCGCCCGATCGCGGCAGCGAGTTCCTTGTGGCTCCACCCGCCCTCGCGCCCGTCGTCCGGCTCGTAGATTTTCTTGGCAATCGGCGCGGGATTGGCCACCGCGATCGTCACCAGCAGCCTCGCCAGATCGTCCGAATGGATGATCGAGGTCGCCCCGCCCGGCGGCAGCGGCACCACGCCCCATTTCGCGGCGCGGAACAGGTCGAGCATGTCGCTGTCGCGCGGACCATAGACCGCCGGCGGGCGGATGATCGTCCAGTCGAGCCCGCTCGCCTCGACCACCGTCTCGGCGCGTGCCTTGGATGCGCCATAGGCCGAAAGCTTCGGTTCGCGCGCGGCGAGCGAGGAGACGAACACCAGCCGCTTCATGCCCGCGGTGCGCATCGCCTCCACCACGCGCGCGGTGCCGGTGACGTTGGCCTCCTCGAAGTCGGCCGGATCGGGGGTGTTGGTGAGCCCGGCGACGTGGACCATCGCGTCGGCGCCCTCGCACAGGTCGGCGAGCGCGGGCAGATCGGCCAGGTCGCCGCGCACCCATTCGACGCCCTCGCGCGGAGGCTGATTGCGCCGCGTCAACGCGCGCAGCTGGTGGCCCGCGCCCAGCGCTGCCTCCACCACCGCGCTGCCGACGAAGCCGGTCGCCCCGGTCAGCGCCAGCGTGCTCATTTGCGCTGCCTCACAGCAGCACCAGGTGATCGCGGTGGATCACGCAGGCGCGCGGCAGGTGGCCAAGCCGCTCGGCAACCTCCTCGCTGCGCAGCCCCTTGATCGCGTCGCATTCGTCCCAGTCATATTCGATCATGCCCTTGGCGATCATCTTGCCGTCCGGCCCTTCGACCTTGATGACATCGCCGCGCTCGAACTCGCCATAGACCCCGATGATGCCCGCCGCGAGGATGCTCTTGCCGCGGTGCAGCGCCTCCACGCAGCCGCGATCGACGCGGATCGAGCCGTTGAAGCGCAGGCGTCCGCCGATCCAGCTCTTCCAGGCATTGTCGTCGCGCTTGGGGAGGAACAGCGTCCCCCGGTTCGCCGCCATGGCGCGGGCGATGGGCAGTTCCTCCACCCCCTTGATGATGGCGAGGGCGATGCCGGTGCGCTCGGCGATCTCGGCGGCGAGCAGCTTGGAAGTCATGCCGCCCGATCCCTTGCCCGAGGAGGACTTGCCGCTCGCCATGCGGTGAATCTCCTCGGTCACGCCGCGCACCTCGGGCAGGAACTCGGCCTCGGGATGGGCGGGGTCGCGGTCGTAGAGCCCCTCGACATCGGTGAGCAGCAGCACCCCCTGCGCCGAGGCCGCCTGCGCGACGCGTGCCGCCAGCCGATCGTTGTCGCCGAAGCGGATCTCGCTGGTGGCGATCGAATCGTTCTCGTTGATGATCGGCACCGCCCCGCGCGCGAGCAGTTCGCGCAGCGTCTCGGAGGCGTTGAGATAGCGCCGCCGCCCCTCGAGGTCGTCGAGCGTCAGCAGCATTTGCCCTGCCACGAGGTTGTATTCGGCGAGCAGCTGCGCCCAGGTGGCGATCAGGAACACCTGACCGGCCGAGGCCGCCGCCTGCGCATGGGCGAGCGTCTCGCGCCCGCCGCCCGGCAGGCCGAGCAGCGAGGCGCCGAGCGCCACCGCGCCCGAGCACACGACGATGATCTCCTGTCCGCGCTCGCGCGCGCCGGCGACCTCGCTGGCGACGCTGCGCAGCCATTCGTAGCGCAGCTGGCCGTCGTCGTGCACCAGCAGCGCCGAGCCCAGCTTGATCACCAGGCGCGGGCATTTCTCGATATCGCGGAAGTCGAGCAGGCTCTCGATTTTCATGGGTTGCCCCCGGTCATTCTCGTGTTCGTTTCGGCGCGTTTCCGCGCGCGGTCAGAGCGGCGACCATTCCCCGGCGCTGCCGCTGTCCTCTTCCACCGCCTCCACGGCCGCGGCCTTGGTCTCGGTGGCGGTGCGATCCGGTAAGTAAGCGAGCACCGCGTCGAGAAGTTCCGGAATGCCTTCCCCGGTCGCGCCCGAGACGGCGAAGACCTTGTCCGCGCCCGCCTCGAGCAATTCGGCGCGGAAGCCCTCGACCAGCTCGGCGTCGGCAAGGTCGCGCTTGTTGAGCGCGACCAGCCGCGGCTTGTTTTCGAGGTCCGCCCCGTAGGCGGCAAGCTCGTCCTCGACGATGCGCATGGCTTCGGCAGGATCGGCATCCTCGGTGCCGGTGATGTCGATGAGGTGGATCAGCACCCGGCAGCGTTCGATATGGCCGAGAAAGCGGTCGCCGATCCCCGCGCCTTCAGCCGCACCCTCGATGAGGCCCGGAATGTCGGCGAGCACGAATTCGCGCCCCCGGTGCCGCACCACGCCGAGCTTGGGGACCAGCGTCGTGAAGGCATAGTCGCCGACTTTCGCGCGAGCGTTCGACACCGCATTGATGAAGGTCGACTTGCCCGCATTGGGAAGCCCCACCAGCCCGACGTCGGCGAGCAGCTTCAGGCGCAGCCACACCCACATCTCCTCGCCGGGAATCCCCGGCTGGTGCTGGCGCGGGGCGCGGTTGGTGGAGGTCTTGTAGGAGGCGTTGCCGCGCCCGCCCATCCCGCCTTCGAGCAGCACGATGCGCTGCCCGACCTCGGTGAAGTCGGCCAGCACCTCCTCCTTGTCCTCCGAGAGAACCTGGGTGCCGACCGGCACCTCGATGACCAGCGGCTTGGCCGAGGCGCCGGTGCGGTCCTTACCCATGCCGTGCCCGCCGCGCGCCGCCTTGAAGTGCTGGGTGTAGCGGAAGTCGATGAGGGTGTTGAGCCCGGCCACGGCTTCGAACACGATGTCGCCGCCGCGCCCGCCGTCGCCGCCGACGGGTCCGCCGTACTCGATGTATTTTTCGCGCCGGAAGCTGACGGCCCCGGGGCCGCCCGCGCCGGACTTCAGGTAGATCTTGGCCTGGTCGAGGAAATGCATGGGGGCCGCATAGGCAATTCGCGCTGCAATTGCGAGGGGAATGGCGCGCCGGCCCCCCTTCCCATGAGGGAGGGGAGGAAGAAGCTCAGAAACGCGCCTCTATCCCCACCACCGCGCTGCGTCCGGGCGAGACGAAGCTGAACACCTGCTCGTAACGCTCGCCCAGCAGGTTATCGACCCGCGCGAAGGCATCGAGGCTGTCGGTCAGCCTTGCGCGGGCATTGAGATTGACGAGGGTGTAGGCGTCCAGCGTCACCCGCACCGGCACGAAACTCGGATCGGTGAAGGCATCGTCGCGCGCCCTGCCGTTGTAGCGCACCACGAGGCTGGCCGAGGCGGCCTTGCCGGGCGCGTCCCACGTCAGCGCACCGCTCGCGATGTGGCGGGGACGGCGCACTTCCTCGACGCCGTTCTCTTTCGCGTCGAGATAGGAGTAGGCCGCATCGAGGCTCCATGCCCGGGCAAGCTGGGCTGTCAGCGCCACCTCGACCCCGCGCCGGGTGCTGGTGGCGGTGCGGTTGGCGGGGGTCGCGATGAAGGTGGGCGGGGGATAGGCGGTGAAGATCTCGCCCCTCAGCGTGCTGTCGAAATAGGTCACCGAAAGGCGCGCCGCATCGCCGAACTGCTGGTCGAGACCCGCTTCCCACCCGGTCGACTTCTCTGGCCGCAGCGCCGCGTTGCCGATGAAGCGCCCGTCGACGAAGCCGTAAAGCTCGAAGAAGCCGGGGTTCTTGACTCCCGAGCCCCCCGCCGCGCGCAGGCGGGTGGTGTCGGTGATCCGCCAGCCGGCGCCCACGCGGAAGGTGGTGGCATCGCGGAACAGGTCGTTGAAATCGTGCCGGATCGCCGCCGAGAGGTCGACCGTCTCGCCGCTATAGCGGTATTCGCCCGCCAGCCCGACCTGCGCGATTTCGCGCCGCCCGTTGAAGGCGAAGCCGCCGGGCGTGGCGTTGCGGAACCCCTCGACCTCGTAATCGGCGGCGAAGGTGACGGTGTGATCGTCCAGTCGCAGGGCCGAGACGTAGGACGCCTTGAACCGGTCGCCCTCGCTTGCCGAGGTGATGCCGTAGGGACTGTCGGTCCGGCGGTTCACATCGGCGATCTGGGCGGAGAGATCATGCGTCCAGCGCCCGCCCATCACCTCTAGCCGCGCACCCGCCAGCGCGTAGAGCGCCTCGTTGGTGAAGGTCACGCCGGGGCTGTCGATGATGAAGCCGAAGGTCGGGCTCGTCGTGTCGAAGTCGCTATCGTTGGTCCGGCCCTCGGTGCGGATGAAGCGGGTTGCCGCGCGCAGCGTGAGGGTGTCGCTGAGCGCGAGGCTGCCCTTGCCCGCGAGCGTGTAGCTGTCGCGCCCGATGTCGCGCGTGCCGCCCCGCGCATTGGGCTGACCGTCGGTGCTGACGACAACCGCGGAGAGCGCGGCGTCCCAGTCGTTCCCGAAGGCGCCGAAGCGCAGCGCGCCGTTCGCGGTCGCCTCAGTGCCGCCCTCGATGCGTGCGGACAAGCCGGGTCGTTCGCGCCCGCCGGCGCTCTGGTAGGCGACCCCCCCGCCGATCGCGTCCGAGCCGTAGAGCGCCGATTGCGGCCCCCGCAACACCTCGACCCTTGCGCCCGGTTCGGCCTGCAGGGTTCCAAGGTCGAACTCGCCCGCGAAGGGGTCGGACACCTCGATCCCGTCGACCAGCACCAGCACGTGATTGGCCTCGGCCCCGCGCAGGCGGATCTGGGTCTGGCCCGGAACGCCCGCCACCGCCACCCCGGGGACATCGCGCAGGACATCGGCAACGTCGCGGGTCTGACGCTGTTCGAGCTGATCGGCGGTGAGGACGGTCACCGAGCCGGTGTAGTTCTCTGGAGCGATCCGGTCGCCGGACCGGCTGGCGCTGACAATGATGTCTTCGCGCAGCGTGTCGCCTGTGATGATGCCAGACAAGGGTTTGCCAATGATCGTGCCGAGAAGATTCTCCTCGCGCACCTCTTCCTGCGCCCACACAGGCGCAGCCCAAACCAGCGCCGCCCACGCGACGCTTCCCAATAATGCGCAATTCTTCACGGATACCTCCCGTCCGCAAGCAACATTCACGGCCGCGAGGGGGCGAACCCTCCCCCGCACAGCCCGGCGATGTCGCTCGTGACGAAAGTCTGTTTTCCGCGCCTGGCCAATCCCTGAGCCGGGCATAGAGCGACACGTCCCGGTCGGTCTCCTGGCTCGCGGATCAGCGTGTGGGGCGCTCGCCTTCCCGGATGGTCCGAAGACCCCCAGTGGCTGCCCTCCTGTCGGAGAGCGCGCACCCCAGACTCACCGCTTACAGTTGCAGGGACAGCTGCGGATTTGCACCGCATTCCCGTTACCGAGGCGTGTTCTGGTGTTAGGCGCTCGCCGCCGCGCGCGCAATCCTCGGGTTTCTCGCGCCCTCGAATGTCGCAACAAAAAAGCCTTCCCCGGCAAGGGAAGGCCTTTTGCGTCTAACTGGTGGAGCCGAGGGGGATCGAACCCCTGACCTCGTCATTGCGAACGACGCGCTCTCCCATCTGAGCTACGGCCCCGTTCCAGCTTTCCGGCCCGTGTCCGGGGCGTTCCCCGGCGGGCAGGCGCGCGCATTAGCGGGAAGCGGCGAGGCTTGCAACGCCGATTTTCACAGCTTCGCGCGGCCCTGCGTCACTCTCCCGAAGCCGCCCCGGGATCGGAGGGAATGGGCTGCACCACCGGCTGCGAGGTCACCCGCTCGTCGACCGGGACGACCGGCACGGGAAGCCCGGTCTCGGGGTCGATCACGGTCTTCACCTCGAGCCCCTGTCCGTTCAGGTCGGCGACGCCCGGCACCGGCACCCCCTCGGCGCGGGCCTGCTGCACCGCCACCCAGCCGGGCTGCGAGGCACCATACATCGCGCCCCACTTCGCGTCCCATTCGGCCGAGGCGCGCTGATAGGCCTCGTATTCGTCGAAGAAAGTCTCGAACGGCACCAGCAGGCCGTCGAAATTGGCGCGGGCGAAGGCGAGCGGATCCTTGGGCGGCAGCGCCAGCGCGCGGTTCGCCATGTCGAGCGCGGCGCGGCAGAAACCGGCGCGCGCGGCGGGCAGCGCGAAGAAGTTGTAGACCTGCGTGGTCACCCCGTCGCGCGCGACGATCGCCTCGCGGCGGGTCTTGTGATCGCGGGCATAGGCCTTCTCGATCCGGTCGTTGACCGCCTTGAGCGCGCGGACATTGTCGGTGAGGAAGGCACGGTAGCCTTGGAGGATCGGCTCGTATTCGGGCGCGAGGCAATTGAGCGCGGCGACATTCCAGGCCGAGCGCAGGTGCCACACGAGTTCATCGTCGCCCAACCCGGAATTGACGGTGATGCGCCGCCCGTCGGCCCCGCGCGGCGGGATGTTCATGACATAATGGGCCCCGCCCGGCGGCAGCGGACGATAGGGCACCGCCTCGACCACCGGCGGCGGCGGCGGCGGCGGGGGCGGCGGAGGCGGCGGCGGCGGGGTGGTCGCGCAGGCGGCGAGCAGCGCCGCGCCCGCGGCGACCATCGTGATCTTCAATCCGAAGGGCGTGCGGCGCTCGCGCCCGGCGGCGGCGACGGGCGCAGGCGACGGGGCTTGCTGCGGGGGCAGACGTGTCAAAATGGCATCCTCTCGTGCTGCTTTGATGCGGGCGCTCCTGCCCGCCTGCGACTTGCTGCAGCCTGAAGCCGCGGAGATAGCCCCGTCACGTAACAAAGCAAATGCCCGGAGCCTATGGAAAGGCCCCGGGCATCCGACATTTCAACACCTGTGTGGGACGGTTCGCCCCGCGTCTTGCGATTATTCGCGGCTGCCCATGAAGCGCAGCAGGAACATGAACAGGTTGATGAAGTCGAGGTACAGGTTCAGCGCGCCCATGATCACGGCCTTGCCCATGAACTCGGTGCCGCGCAGGTAAGTGTACTGCTCCTTCAGCCGCTGCGTGTCGTAGGCGGTCAGCCCCGCGAAGATCAGCACGCCGAGGGCGCTGATCACGAAGGAGAACGCGGTCGACTGCACGAACAGATTGATGAGGCTGGCGATGATCAGCCCGATCACCCCCATCACCAGGAAGCTGCCGAAGCCCGACAGGTCCTTCTTGGTGGTGTAGCCGTAAAGGCTCAGCCCCGCGAAGGCGCCCGCGGTCGCGAAGAAGGTCGTGGCGATCGACTGCCCGGTGTAGACGAGGAAGATCGTCGACAGCGACAGGCCCATCACCGCGGCATAGGACCAGAACAGCACGTTGAGCGTGCCCTGGCTCATCTTGTTGAGGCCGAAGCTCATCGCCAGCACGAAGCCGAGCGGCGCGAGCATCACCAGCCAGATCAGCGGGGTGCCGACCAGCGCCAGCGTGATCCCGGTGTTCGCCGCGATCAGCGCGACGATCCCGGTCAGCAGCACCGCCGAGGCCATGTGGTTGTAGATCGAGAGCATGTACTTGCGCAGGCCCTCGTCGTAACGACCGGCAACCGCGCCTCCGGCGCGCGGCACCGAGCCGAAGCGCTGCGCATTGCGCGGGGTGTCATTCCAGTCAGCCATTGTGCGAAACCTTTCGGTCCTTTCATCGAAGCGCGAAACGCCGCGCTTTCTCATGGGGCGAATATCGGGGTTTCCAAGGGCCATTTCAAGCGAAACCGGCGTGCAAAGCATGCAATTGGTTCAGCTTAACAGCCGTTAATCTTAAGCGCCCTTCGAAAGCTCCGCGCCCTTGTCGCGGGTGGCGCGCAGGGTCTCGACCAGCAGGCGGTGGAGCGCCTTGTCCTTGTCGAGCACGTTCAGCCCCTCGCGGGTCATCCCGCCGGGGCTCGCCACGCGATCGGCGAGATCGCCCGGGCCGATGTCCGAAAGCCCCGCCAGCGAGGAGGCGCCGTCGACCGTCGCCACCGCGAGCTGTTCGGCCTCGGCGCGCTCCAGCCCGAGCTCCTCCGCCGCCCCGGCAAGCGCGTCGATGAAGCGGTAAACGAAGCCCGGCCCCGATCCGGCGAGTGCGGTGACGAGGTCGAAGCGGCTCTCGTCGTCGAGCCACACCGCGGTGCCCAGCGCATCGTAGAGCGCGAAAAGATCGCCGCGCGCCGCCTCGTCCAGCCCCGCCTCGCACAGGATCACCGGCGACTTGTTGATGCGCGCGGCGAGGTTGGGCATCACCCGCACGTGACCCGCCGCCTCGGGAAAAGCGGCAGAGAGCTGATTGCGGGTGATCCCGGCGAGCAGCGAGCACACCGTCACGCCTTCGCCCGCCACCCCCTGCAACCCGGGCGCGAGGCTGCGCAATTGCTGCGGCTTGAAGCCGAGCATCACCGCGTCGTGCGTGCCCGGCACCTCCGAGGCATCGCGAAAGAGCGCGACGCCCTCGGGCGCCTCGGGCAGCGCGGGATCGAGGATCGCGAACCGCGCCGGGTCCGCACCCGATGCCAGCCAGCCGGCGAGCATCGCCCCGCCCATGTTGCCGCAACCGATGATGAGAAGCTGTTCGATCATGCCGCCGTCCCTTCGGGGTGAGCCTGCCCAAGCCCCGTCCTCACTTGCGACCTGCGAAACCGGTGAATTGCAGCCCCGCGAAGCGCGGAGCGGACGGGTGTGCCTTTGCGGGCGGGCTATCAGGCCTCGCCGCCGACGTCCACCATTGCCGCCTCGAGCGCGGCGCGCGGGGTCTTGTCGCCCCACAGCACGAACTGGAAGGCGGGATAGAAGCGGTCGCACTCGTCGATCGCGCATTCGACCAGTGCCTGCGCCATGTCGAGCGTGAGCCGCCCGTCCTCGCCGAGCAGCGCGCCGTGGCGATAGAGCAGCACGTCGCCGTTCGACCAGATGTCGAAATGCCCCAGCCACATCTGCTCGTTGACGAGGCACAGCAATTCGTACGCCGCCGCGCGCTTGTCGTCGGTGACGCGGATTTCGGGCAGGCACAGGAACTGCAGCACCCGGTCCTCCGCGCGCCAGATCGCGCGAAGCTGGTAATTGGCCCAGCTGCCCTGCACCTCGCCGCTCATCTCGTCGTCGGAGACCATCTCGCACGGCCAGCCGCGCGCCTCGAACAGGGCGGCGAGCATTTCGACCGGCGCGGCATCGTCCTCGCTCGAATAGTCCATCGCGCGCGGCCTCACCGGGAAACGTCCCGGCAAGCGGGCCGGAGGGCGGAACGGGGGCGACCTTTTGCTGTCATCGCCGGCACGAATGAACGTGCGGGGGGGCGGTTGGCAATCACCTGTGTCAGGGCAGTTGGGGAGAACCCGCCTTGCTTGTTCAAACCCTGTGCAAAGATTGTGGGGGAGAGCCGCAACTAATCATTTAAGCGGCTGTATTTCCTCACCTTCTGGACTCACATAGAGGAAGCTGTCGAGCCCCTTGGCCTTGAGCTCGCCGACCAGCGCCTGTGCCTTCTCGCGGCTCTCCACCGGCCCGGCAAGCAGACGGTTCGCCTCGCCCCAGGGGGTGGTGTAGGCCTTGAACTTCGCCAGCAGGTCCCCGCCCTTGCGCGAGATCCGCCGCCAGTCGTAGCCGAGCGCATCCACCTTCTTGCCGGTCGCGACCTGCACCCAGACGCGGCTGGGGTTGACCGGCTTTGGCGGCTCCTTGGGCTTGGGTGGAGGGGGCGGAGCCTCGCGCTTGACGGTGATTCGCGACAGGTCGACTGCGCCCGCGCCGACCTTCGGGCCCGGCGGCGGGGCGGCGCCCAGATCGGAGAAAGCGTCCGCGACGCGCTGCGGCTGCGGCTGCGACTGCGGGGTGGCGGGGGCAATCACCGCCGGGCGCGGCGCTGCGCCGGTCCCGGCAGGTGCAGGCGCGGGCCCGCCGAGCGGTTCGCCCGCCGGCGCGAGCCGATCCGCCGCCCTCTCCTCGGCGGCGAAACGGGCGAGGCGCGGGTCCTCGCGGCCGATGTCGGCGGCGCGCGGAAAGATCCCGAGATTGGCCGCCGCCGCCTGCTGCGCCGCAGTGAGGCGCGGCATGTAGGCGAGATAGGGCACCACCCGGCTCGACAGGTCGCGCGGCATCACCTGTTCGACGATCGCCGCGGCGCGCTCCTGATCGCCGAGGATCGCGAGGCCGAAGGCGCGCGCGCGGAACGCGGCCGTGTCGCGCTTGTCGAGCAGCGGGCGCAGCGCCTCCTCGAAGCGCGCGCGGTTGCCCGAGATCGCCTGGCTCACCGCCAGCCGGCGGCGCGCCTCGTCGTTGGCGGGATCGAGTTCCAGCGCGCGGGCATAGGCCGCCTGCGCGGATGTCTGGTCGCCGATCAGATCGAAGGCCAGCGCCTGGTTGGACAGCACCTCGCGCGCGGGCACCCCGGCGGCACGGGCGCGATCGAACTGCGGGATCGCCTCGGCGGGCCGTCCCGAGCGGAGGTAGACCGTGCCGAGCCCCAACGCGACACGCGGATTGTTGGGATCGATTTCCGCCGCGCGCCCGAAGAAGCCGACCGCCGCCTCGAGGTCCTCGACCCCCATCGCCGCGGTGCCCGCCTCGACCAGCGCATCGAGATCGCGCGGCGCCTTGGCGAGCGCGACCAGCGCGCGGTTGAGCCGTTGCACCTCCTCGCTGGGGAGCGGCTGGACGACCTCGCGGGAGATCACCTCCTGCGCGTGGGCGGGGATCGCCGGGGCGAGACAGGCGAGGCCGGCACCGGCCAGCAGGAGCGAGCGGAAAACGGGGAAACGCAGCGTCACGCAGGCGTCCCTAGCGCGGTTCCTCACCATTGCCAGCGGCGGCTGCCCGGCAGCGCGGCGAACGGCACCGGACGCGCGCCGGAACGACCCGCGCCGCCCGCCGCCGCGGCCACGCTACTGGTTGCGGTTGCGATCGAGGAAGCGCGGGATGCTGAGCGCCGGGCCATCGTCGCCCTCGTCCTCGTCGTCCTCTTCCTCGCGGCCGGTGCTGCGCGACAGGTTGGCCATGCGTTCGAACAGCGTGCTGCCGCCGACCGCGCCGCCACCGCTGCCGCCTTCTCCCGCGGCCCCGCCAAGCAGCGCGCGGCGCCTTCCGCCGAGCCGGGCGCCGACGGGGCGGTCCTCCTCGGCGAGCCGATCGGCGCTGGCGAGCAGGTCGTCCTGCGCGGGGCCGGGCTCTTCGGCGTCCTCGTAATCGGCATATTCGCCGGTCAGGTCGAGCGTGTCTTCCTCGTCCGGCTCGGCTGCATCGGCACCGAGGGCAGGCCCGTCCTCCTCATCCGCACCGCGCAGTCCGGCAAGCGGATCGACGATCCCGTCGACATCGTCCTCGTATTCCTCGCCCATCTCGTCGCCGGCCTGCATGCCGGTCAGATCGAAAGGCGCGGCGCCATCGTAATCCTCGTCCTCGTCCGCGCCGTCTTCGGCGATCGGTTCCGGCGGGGTGAGCGTGAAGGCGGGCGCGGTCAGCGGCGCGGTGGCCGCGGGCGGGGCAAGCGAAGGCTCCTCGGCGGGCAGCTCGGCAAGGCCCTCGTCCTCCGACAGCTCGAGCACCGGCCGCTTGGGCGCACGCGCGGTGCCCAGCGAGACCGTCTGCGGGCGCTCGACATGGCCGATCGCGCTCTGCTCGATGCCGGTGGCGACCACCGAGACGCGGATCTTGCCCTTGAGTTCGGGGTTGAAGGCGCTGCCCCAGATGATGTTCGCATCCTCGTCGACGAGTTCGCGGATGTGGTTCGCCGCCTCGTCGACCTCCAGCAGGCGCATGTCCTCGCCGCCGATGATCGAGATGATGACGCCCTTGGCCCCGGCCATGCTGACCCCGTCGAGCAGCGGGTTCGCGATCGCCTGTTCGGCGGCCTGCAGCGCGCGGTTCTCGCCCTCGCCCTCGCCGGTGCCCATCATCGCCTTGCCCATCTCGCTCATCACCGAGCGCACGTCGGCGAAGTCGAGGTTGATGAGGCCGGGCATGGTCATCAGGTCGGTGATCGAACGCACGCCCTGCTGGAGCACCTCGTCGGCGAGCTGGAAGGCCTCCTTGAAGGTGGTCTCGGCCTTGGCGACGAGGAACAGGTTCTGGTTGGGGATGACGATCAGGGTGTCGACGTGCTTCTGCAGCTCCTCGATCCCGGCCTCGGCGGCGCGCATCCGGCGGGTGCCTTCGAAGAGGAAGGGCTTGGTGACGACGCCGACGGTCAGCACGCCCATGCGGCGGGCGGCTTCGGCGATCACCGGCGCAGCGCCGGTGCCGGTGCCCCCGCCCATCCCGGCGGCGATGAAGCACATGTTGACGCCCTCGAGCGCCTGCTCGATTTCCGCGACGGTCTCTTCCGCGGCGGCCTTGCCGACCTCGGGCCGCGCCCCTGCGCCGAGCCCGCCGGTGATGTCAGGACCAAGCTGGATGCGCTTTTCGGCCGGACTGCCGCTGAGCGACTGCGCATCGGTGTTGGCGACGATGAACTCGACACCCTCGATCTCGGCGGCGATCATGTTGGCGATGGCGTTGCCGCCCGCCCCGCCGATCCCGATGACGGTGATCCGCGGACGCAGGTCGTCCGTGGCAGCGGGTCCGATATTGATGCTCATCTGCTTGTCCTCCAGCGCGGTATCGCGGACTGCCGACCTGATCCCGCCATCCTAAACCATCTGTGACATAATCGCCGGGCACATTTTATAGGGCCCGCGCCCTTATCCACAGGGCACGAACCCCTCAGAAATTCTCCTTGAGCGCGCGCACCATCCGCAGCACCGCCTCCAGCCCGCCGATCCGGCGCGGCGCGCCGCGGAAGGCACCTGCCCGAGCATTGCCGACCGCGCGGATATCGACCGGGTCCTCGGCCGCGTAGAGGCACAGGCCCGCAAGCGTCGCGAAGCCCGGCGCGAGATGCGCCTCGGGCATGCCGGGCAGCTGCGGCGGGCGACCGAGCCGCACCGGCTGGCCGAGTGCACCCTGCACGAAATCGGCCATCCCCGCAAGTTCCGCCCCGCCCCCGGTCAGCACCACCTGGCCTGCGCTCCTGCCCGAAAACCCCATTTCCTTCAGTGCCTTGCTGATCTCCCCCGTGAGCACGGCGAGCTGCTGGGTGACCACCGAGACGAGTTCCGCGCGCACGATCCGGTTCTTGTCGTCCGCGCCGCGCGCCAGCGGTCCGGCGGCGGCGCCTTCGGGCGCTTCGTTGGGGCCGTTGACCGGGATCAGCTCGCGGTGATCGGCAGGGCTGGCGATCGCCGAGCCGGCAACGCATTTCAACCGCTCGGCCTGCGAGCGACGGATGCCGAAGCTGCTGGCGATCGCATCGGTGATGTCGGCCGAGCCCATCGGCAGCGCCTTGAGCCCCAGCAGCATCCCCCCGGCGAAAACCGCAACATTGGTGACATCCGCGCCGACTTCGACCAGCGCGACGCCCAGTTCGCGCTCCTCGATGGTCAGGCAGGCATGGCCCGCGGCAAGCGGCGCGGCGACCACCCCTTCGACCGAGAGGTGGGCATTGTGCACCGCCTCGGTGAGATTGCGCACCGGCGCGCCGTCGGCGAGCATCACGTGGATGTCCACCCCCAGCCGCTCGGCATGGAGCCCGCGCGGGTTGGCGACCCCGTGCGCGCCGTCCAGCGTGTAATGCGCAGGCTGGGCGTGGAGCACGGTGCGCCCGTCGGGCTGGATCATGCCCTGCGCCTCGATCAGCAACTGCTCGACGTCCTCGTCCTCGATCCGCCGGCCGCCAATCTCGATATCGACCGCGACCACGTTGCTGGCGAGCCCCGCCCCGGCGCAGGCGATCCACACCGAGCGCACGGGAATGGCGGCGCTCTTCTCGGCGCGGTCGATCGCGTCGCGGATCGCGTGGGCCGCCGCTGCCATGTCGGTGACGTAGCCGCGCTTGACCCCGGCGCTGGCGCGGTGGCCGCTGCCCAGCACCTGCAATTCGCCGGTCTCGGTCTCGCCCATGATCATTGCCGAGATGCGGAACGAGCCGATGTTGACCGCCGCGAAGGTGCGGGCGAGGCGGCGCGGAGGCGCAGCGCGCGAGGCCATCAGAGCGCCTCCCCGCTGGCCGCGGCGACCTTGGCCACAGCGTCGCGTTCGCCTTCGGGCAGGCGCATGTAAAGCCGCGGCGGCGAGCGCATGTCGAAGGCCAGCACCTTGCCGCCGAGCAGGCGGTTCTGCCCGTCGAGCTGCGCGAACTTCACGAGCGCGGTTGCCGCCTCGACCTCGCCTTCGGGCAGGGCGAGCAATTGCCCGGTGCCGAAGGTCAGGTTCCAGCGGCGATTGCCGACCCATTCCGCGCTTTCGACCTGCGGGCGCAGCGCGGGCGCGGCGGCGAGCAGCTTCTCGAGCCGCTCGGCCTGTTTGCCCGCCCCCGGCCCGGCGAGCCGCAGCATCCCCTTGGCCCGCTCCGGCGAGACGGTCTCGAGCTCGGCCCCGCCCGCGTCGATCAGCACCAGCCGGTCGGGCTTTTCGAGCACCGCGTGCGGCTCGCGCTCGACGATGTCGATGGCAAGCGTGTGCGGCAGCTGGAGCGAAACCCGCGCGTCCTTGACCCAGGGCAGCGTCATCAGATCGGCACGCAGCGCGGCGACGTCGACCTCGGGCATGGCGCGGCTCTGCTGCGAGAGCACGCGGGCATAGACCAGCCGCTCGTCCATCCGCTTGGTGCCGGTGACCCGCACGTTGCGCACCTCGAAACCGGCATCGGCCGCGACCTGCGCGACCTGCGCCTGGACGAGCGCGGGCACCCCGGCGAGATTGGCGATGACCAGCGCGATCGCCGCGCCGCCGCCGATGATGAGCACGAGCCAGATGCGGCTCCACTGCTCCTCGGTGAAGGGGAACAGGCCCATCAGCCAGTCGATGAAGCCGCTCGCCGAGCCCTTCGCCTTGCGCGCCGCGAGGCTGCGGGTTTGCGCCTTGGCGGCGCGGCGCACGCCGGTGGTGGAGCTACGCCGGATCTGCTGTGCCATGGGCGCCTCCCTTCTGCTTCATGGCGTGGACCCGCAGGGCCTCGGCGACCAGCATCTCGACGAGATCGGCATAGGAAATCCCGCAGCCCGCCGCCTGTTCGGGGACGAGGCTCAAGGGGGTCATGCCGGGCTGGGTGTTGGTCTCGAGCACGAACAGGCCCTTCTCGCCCGCCTCCTCGTCCCAGCGGAAATCGGTGCGGCTGGTGCCGCGGCAGCCCAGGACCTGGTGCGCCTTCACGGCGTATTCCTCGCACAGCGCGGTGATTTCGGGCGGGAGCCTGGCCGGGAAGATGTGCTCGGTGCGCCCGGCGGTGTACTTGTTCTCGTAGTCGTAGAAGCCGTTGGCGACGACGAGTTCGGTGACCCCGAGCGCGCGCGGGCCATCGGGTCCGTCGAGCACCGCGGCGGTGAGTTCGCGGCCCTTGATGAAGGGTTCGGCGAGCAGTTCGGCGAATTCCTGCCACGGGCCGGTCGCCTCGCGGCTGATCGGGTTGTCGACATTGCTGTCCGCGGTGACGATGGCGACGCCGACCGAGGAGCCTTCGTTCACCGGCTTGAGCACATAGGGCCGCGGCAGCGGGTCGCGCTCGTAGAGCTCCTCGGAGCGCACGATCCGCCCGCCGGGCATGGGGATGCCATGCGGCACCAGCGCCTGCTTGGTCAGCTGCTTGTCGATCGCGATCACCGAGGTGGCGAGGCCCGAGTGGGTGTAGGCGAGGCCCATGAGGTCGAGCATCCCCTGCACCGTCCCGTCCTCGCCCGGCACGCCGTGGAGCGCGTTGAAGACGACATCGGGCTTCGCCTCATGCAGCCTGAGCGCCACGTCGCGCCCCATGTCGATCCGGGTGACACGGTGCCCCTTGCTCTCGAGCGCATCGGCCACGCCCGCGCCGCTGGTGAGCGAGACCTGCCGCTCGTTCGCCCAGCCGCCCATCAGGACCGCGACGTGGAGTTTACCGGCACTGGTCATTGATCACTCTCATACAGCGCTAGCTGCGCATCGATCACATCTTGCGAGACGCCTTCATCCCACGGAAAAAGCCCGCTCGCGGCGCCGGGCCAGACGATCTGGTAGAACCCTTCGACGTCGACCCCGCGCTGCGTGCGGTGATACCAGAGGGCCCAGCCAAGGTGTTCTTTGATCGCCTCGCGGTCTGTGCACCACCGCGCAATGCAATCATGGCCTTCGAGAAGGTTGTGGATCCGCATTCCGTCGCTCAGCACGAGGCCCTCGGCACACTGCCGGCGGATCTCGTTGATCATGGAATGCATGATCCCCCGACTGAGGCCGTAGACCAGCACTTCAGGCTGTCCGACGCTGACCGGAAACCCGACCGAATAGGCGAAATCGATCGCCTTGAGTTCCTTGTCCCAGACAGCGAGGATATGGCATCCATACTCGGCGATATCGGCGAGGCACTTGCGCTCTTCAGGATCGAGTGTCTCTGTGGTGCTCACGGCCGCCCCACCCGCTGAATTTCCCATTCGAGGCTCACGCCGGTAGCGGCGTAGACCTTGTCGCGCACCATTTCGCCCAGGCCCTCAATGTCGGCGCTGGTGGCATTGCCGGTGTTGATGAGGAAATTGGTGTGCTTTTCGCTGACCTGTGCGCCGCCCAGCGTGAGGCCGCGGCATCCGGCACGGTCGACCAGCTCCCACGCCTTGTGGCCTTCCGGGTTCTTGAAGGTCGAGCCGCCGGTCTTGGTGCGCAGCGGCTGCGAGGCCTCGCGCGCGGCGGCGATGCGGTCCATCTCGGCGCCGATGTCCGCCGGGTCGCCTGGGCGGCCCCGGAAGCGCGCGGAGACGACGATCGCGCCCTCGGGCAGAGCCGAATGGCGGTAGCCGTAATCGAGCTCCGCGGCGTTGAGCGTCACGAATTCCCCATCGTGCAGGATCACCGCGCAATCGACCAGCACGTCGGCGACCTCGCGCCCATAGGCGCCGCCGTTCATCCGCGCGAACCCGCCGACCGTGCCGGGGATGCCGCGCAGAAACTCCAAGCCTGCAATCCCGAGGTCGCGGGCGGTCGAGGCGACGAGGATGCCGCTCGCGCCCCCGCCGCAGGTCAGCTCCAGCTCGCCGCTGTGCTCGACCTTGGCGAAGCTCTTGCCTAGCCGCACCACCACCCCGGGCACGCCGCCATCGCGCACGATCATGTTCGAACCAAGGCCGAGCGCCATAACCGGGATCTCGCCGTCGAGCCGCTCCAGAAAGGCCTTGAGGTCGTCGAGATCGGCAGGCTCGAACAGCCAGTCGGCCGGACCGCCGGTCTTGAACCAGGTGTAGGGCGCAAGCGGTGCCTTGTTGGTGAGTTTGCCGCGAATGCCTTCGAGCGGCACGGGTGCCGACACCGCGCCCTCGACCGCACAGGTCGGGGCGCTGCCGTCGTCATAGACGAAGCTGTCGCCGGGCTGGTTCATGCGACCGCGCCTTCCGGTTTTGGCCGCTGCGCCGCGATGGCCGGGGCGAGGCCCGCCGCCCACTTGGTGATGTCGCCCGCGCCGAGGCAGACCACCATGTCTCCCGGCTGGATTTCCGCAGCCAGCACTTCGGCAAGCGCGTCCGGCCCGGCGATCTCGCGCGCGGCGCGGTGCCCGCGGGCCTTCATCCCCGCCACCAACGCGGCGTGATCGACCCCGGGCAGCGGCTCCTCGCCCGCCGGGTAAACCGGGGCGACATAGGCGATGTCGGCATCATCGAAGCACGACTGGAATTCGCTCATCAGGTCGTTGAGGCGCGAATAGCGGTGCGGCTGGGCGACCGCGATCACCCGCCCGGCTCCGCCGGCGACCGCCTCGCGCGCGGCGGCGAGCACGGCGCGGATCTCGACCGGGTGGTGGGCATAGTCGTCGATCACGGTGACGCTTCCGCTGTCCACCGCCACGCTGCCGACCCGGGTGAAGCGCCGCCGCACCCCGCCGAAACGGGCAAAGCCGGTGCGGATCACCTCGTCCGAGCAGCCCATCTCGATCGCCACGGCAATCGCCGCCAATGCGTTCTGGACATTGTGGCGGCCCGGCATCGGCAGGTGCACGCCCTCGATCCGCCGGTCCTCCTCCCCGCGCTGGCGCACGATCACGTCGAAGCTGTTGCCGCCCTGCTCGGCGCGAATGTTGACCCCGCAGATATCCGCCTGGAGCGAGAAGCCGTAGGTCACCACCTTGCGGTCGCGCACCTGCCCGATCACCGCCTGCACTTGCGGGTGATCGACGCAGAGCACCGCCGCGCCGTAGAAGGGGACATTGTGGATGAACTCCACGAAGGCGCGCTTCACCCCGTCGAAATCGCCGTAATGGTCGAGGTGTTCGGGGTCGATATTGGTGACCACCGCGATGGTGCCGTCCAGTCTGAGGAAGGAGCCGTCGCTCTCGTCGGCCTCCACGACCATCCAGTCCGAATCGCCCAGCCGCGCGTTGGAGCCGTACTGCTCGATGATCCCGCCGTTGATGACCGTGGGGTCGATCCCGCCCGCGTCGAGCAGGGTGGCAATCATGCTGGTCGTCGTGGTCTTGCCGTGGGTCCCCGCCACAGCGATGGTGGACTTCAGCCGCATCAGCTCGGCCAGCATCTCGGCGCGGCGCACCACCGGAATGCGCGCTTCCAGTGCGGCGGCGACTTCGGGATTGGTGCGGCGCACTGCGGTGGAGGTGACCACCACCGCCACGCCTTCGACATTCTCGCGCGCGTGGCCGATATGGACGGTGATCCCGCGCGCGCGCAGCCGCTCGACACTCGCGCCCTCGGCGATGTCCGAGCCCTGCACCCGGTAGCCGAGATTGTGCATCACCTCGGCGATGCCGGACATGCCGATCCCGCCGATGCCGACGAAGTGGATGATGCCGATATCGGTGCCAACGCCCTTCATGCCGCGCGGTCCCGTTCCGCGCCGGTCGCCGAGGCGCGGCCCTTGACGCGCGCCACGGACGGGGGCGCAGCCGCATCGACGCGGATCACGTCCATCAGGTCGATCCCGCTCATGCTCTCGACGAGGTCGGCGAGGTCCTTTGCCGCTTCGGGCCGCCCGCAGTTGAAAGCGCAATGCGCGGCATTGGCGAGACTCGATGGGTTCATCGCCATCGCCTGAATTTGCTTGGCGAGTTCCTTGGGCAGGAACGCCTCCTGCCGGATCATTCGCGCGCCGCCCGCCTTCACCATCTCGCGGGTGTTGGCCGCCTGGTGATCGTCGGTGGCGATGGGCAGCGGGATCAGGATCGCCGGGCGCCCCACCGCGGTCAGTTCCGCGATGGTCGAGGCGCCCGCACGCCCGATGAACAGGTGGGCATCGGCCAGCCGTTCGTGCATGTCCTCGAAATAGGTGCCGAGTTCGGCGGGTATGTCATGCTCGGCATAGCGGTTGCGCACCGCCTCCAGATCCTCCGCGCGGCATTGCTGCGTGACCTGCAGCCGCTGGCGCAGCGCCGGGGGCAGCATGGCGAGACCATCCGGCACCACCTCCGAAAGCACCCGCGCGCCTTGCGAACCGCCGGTCACCAGCACGCGCAGCAGGCCTTCCTCGGTGAAGGCGGGGAAATCCTGTTCGCGAAGCGCCAGCACCTCGGCGCGCACCGGGTTACCGACGAGGTGGACCTTGGCGGCGTGCTTGGCATCGAGCCGGTCGACCTTCTCGTAGGAGGTCGCGATCGCATCCACCCGCCCGGCAAGCAGGCGGTTGACCCGGCCGAGCACCGCGTTCTGTTCGTGGATCACGCTCGGCAGCTTGGCTGAAGTCGCGGCGAGCAGCGCGGGCAGCGCGGGATAGCCGCCGAAGCCGACGATGGCGCTGGGAGCAAAGGCATCGAACAGGCGCAGCGCCATGCGCCGCCCTTCGAGCACGGCGGCAATCCCCTTGGGCCAGGCGAGCGGGTTCTTGCCGAAGCGTCCGGCGGGCAACACGTGGGCGGTGAGGTAATCGGGCTTGCCCGGGATCGCCGCGCCACGTTCGTCGGTGATCAGCGCCACATGGTGCCCGCGCTGGTGCAGCTCCGCGGCCAGCGCGAAGGCGGGGATGATGTGCCCCCCGGTGCCGCCCGCGGCGAGCACGTAATGGCGCGAGGCTCCGCTGCGGGTTTCGCTGGTCATGCGCTCGGCTCCTTGCGTTCGATCAACTCGCGCAGTCCCCCGGCCTCGCGCTGGAGGAAGGGATTGCGCCGGGTAATCGCCAGCAATAGCCCAAGCGTGAAGCACACCGCCAGTGTCGATGATCCGCCGTAGGAGATCAGCGGCAGGGTCATGCCCTTGGAGGGAAACAGCTTGAGGTTCACGAGGATGTTGATGAAGGCCTGTCCGCCGAACTGGGTGACGAGGCCGACGCCCGCAAGCAGCGCGAAGAGGTTGTCCTCACCGGTCATGCGGATCAGCGCGCGCAGCACCAGCGCGGCATAGGTCGCGACGATCAGCGCGCAGGCGATAAGGCCGAACTCCTCGCCGATCACCGAGAAGATGTAATCGGTATGCGCCTCGGGCAGGTTCATCTTGCGGATGCCGAGCCACAGCCCGGTGCCTAGCCATCCGCCCGCGGTGATCGTGCGCTGGGCGAGGTCGACCTGGTCGAAGGCGGTGCCCCCGCCGAGGAAGCTGTCGATGCGGTGGCGGGCATTGTCGTAAAACAGGTAGGCGAGCGTCAGCCCGCCCACCGCCGCCCCGGCGAGCGCCGCGATGCGCTGCCACGCCACCCCGGCGAGCAGCACCATCACCATCCAGATCCCGCCGAACAGGATCGCATCGCCGAGGTTGGGCTGGAGCATCAGCAGGCCCGCCACCAGCACCATGATCGCACTGGCGAAGCCGACCACCGGCAGGTTCGCGTCGCGCAGCCGCCAGCTCAGCACCCAGGCGAGGATGATCGCGAAGCCGGGCTTCAGGAACTCCGAGGGCTGGAGCGAGAAGCCCACCTCGATCCAGCGGCGCGCACCGTTCTTCTCGGTGCCGATGCCGGGGATGGGCACGACGAACATCAGCGCCAGCATCGCAGCGCCGACCAGAATGCCCAGCCGCCGCGCCTGATCGCGCGAGAGGAAGGAGAGGCCGATCATCAGCGCAAGGCCGAGCATCTGGAAGACGATGTGCCGCTTGAAGAACTGGAAATCGGGCACCCTGTCGGTGGCGGTTGAAAGCTGCTCGGCGACCGCGGGAGAGGCGGCAGCGACCGCCAGCGTGCCGATCGCCATGAGCAGCAGCACGAGGCCGAGCAGCACCTTGTCGACCTCGCGCCACCACACGCGGATCGCATCGCGCCAGCGGCGCTGCACGGTCGCGGGCGGCAGGTAAGCACCTGCGGGGCGCTGCGGGGCGGGGGTCCAGGCCTGGCTCACGGCAGGATGCTCCGCCCTTCGCTGCGGGGTTCGCAGCCGGTCATCGCGCCGACCATCTGGCGGAAGTGGTGTCCGCGCTTCTCGTAGTCGCGGAACTGGTCGTAGGAGGCGCAGGCGGGCGACAGCAGCACCACCTCGCCGGGCCGCGCCGCGTCGCGCGCGCGGCGCACCGCCTCGCTGATGAACTCGCAGCGTTCGACTTTCACGCCCTGCGCTTCGGCAAGATCGGCGAACATCGGCCCGGCCTCGCCCACCGTGTAGGCGGCGGCGAGGTTGCCGAGGTGCGCGGCGCAGGCGCCCAGCCCCTCCTCCTTGGGCAGCCCGCCGCAGATCCAGTGGATGCGCGGGCTCCCGCCGTTGATATCGCGATCGGGCGGGAAGGCGGCGAGCGCCGGAGCGGCCGAGGCGGTGTTGGTCGCCTTGCTGTCGTTGATGTAGATGACCCCGCCGGCCTCGCAGACCCGCTCCATGCGGTGCGGCAGGCCGGGATAGGTGGCAAGGCCGTGCGCAATCGCCTGGTCCGACAGGCCGAGCCCGCGGCAGATCGCCGCCGCCACCGCCGCGTTCTGGGCGTTGTGCGGCCCTGCCAGCGAAGGCGAGCGGCCCGCAGCGAGGCCGGCCGCCTCCAGATCCGCGGTGCGCACCCGGACAAGCGGCTTGCCGGCCGCCTCCAGCCGCGCCGCGATGGCGCGGGTCGGTTCGTCCTCGTCGCAGACCAGCGCGCTCGAACCGCCGCTCTGCATCGCGAACAGCCGCTCCTTGGCGGCCGCATAAGCGGCAAAGCTCGCATAGCGATCGAGATGGTCGGGGGTGATGTTGGTCAGCGCGGCAATGTCGCAATCGAGCGTGAAGGTGAGGTCGATCTGGAAGCTCGACAGCTCGAGCACATAGACCCCTCCTTCGGGCAGCGGGTCCTGCGCCATGATCGGCTCGCCGATATTGCCGCCCATCACGCTCGGCACCCCGGCGCTCTTCAGGATGTGGTGGGTGAGCGCGGTCGTGGTCGACTTGCCGTTGGTCCCGGTGATGCCGACGACACGGTGCGGCGGGAGACTGGCGCGCGCATAGGCAAACAGCTCGATGTCGCCGATCACCGGCAGGCCGTATTGCCAGGTGTGCGGCCCGATCGGGTGGCTGTTGAGCGGCACGCCGGGCGAGACCACCACGCCCGCAAAGCCGCTGAGGTCGAGTTCGAGCGGGTCGGCCAGCCGGCAGCGCCCCTCGAACGGCGCACGGGCGACGTCCTGCCGGTCCCACGCAACGACCTCCGCCCCGCTCGCCAGCAAGGCTTCCGCCGCCGCCGCGCCCGAGCGGGCAAGCCCGAGCACAGCGAAGCGCCGGTCCTTGAAGGCGGGGGAGGTGATCATCGCCTTGCGCCGCCCCCTATCTGAGCTTGAGCGTCGCGAGACCGATCAGCGCGAGCACGATGGCGATGATCCAAAAGCGGATCACGACCTTGCTTTCGCTCCAGCCGAGCTGCTCGAAATGATGGTGGATCGGGGCCATGCGGAACACCCGCTTGCCGGTGCGCTTGAACCAGAACACCTGCACGATCACGCTGACCGCCTCGAGCACGAACAGGCCACCGACGATGGCGAGCACGACTTCGTGGTGCGAGGCGACCGCGATCGCGCCGAGCGCGCCGCCCAGTGCGAGGGAACCGGTGTCGCCCATGAACACCGCCGCAGGGGGCGCGTTGAACCACAGGAAGGCAAGTCCCGCCCCCATGATCGCCCCGCAGAAAATCGCCAGCTCCCCTGCGCCCGGCACGTGCGGGATGCCGAGATAGGCGCTGAAATCGGTCCGCCCGACGAGGTAGGCGATGATCGCGAAGGTGCCTGCGGCGATGATCACCGGCATGATCGCGAGCCCGTCGAGCCCGTCGGTGAGGTTGACCGCATTGCCCGCGCCCACGATCACCACCGCGGCGAAGACGTAATAAGCCGGCCCCAGCGGAATGCTGATGTCGGTCGCGAAGGGCAGGTAGATGTTGGTGTTGATCTGGCTGACGATCAGCCAGGAGGCGATTCCTGCCACCACGAATTCGAGCGCCAGCCGCACCCGTCCCGGCACGCCCGCGTGGCTGTTCTTCGAGACCTTGTCGTAATCGTCGAGAAAGCCGATGAATCCGAAGCCGATCGTGACCGCGAGGCAGGCCCAGACGAAGGGACTCGACAGATCCATCCACAACAGCAGCGAGGCGGTGAGCGCGGTGAGGATCATCAGCCCGCCCATGGTCGGCGTGCCGCGCTTGGCGAGGTGGGTCTGCGGCCCGTCCTCGCGGATCGGCTGGCCCTTGCCCTGCCGCACGCGCAGGAGGTTGATGAAGCGCGGTCCGATCAGGAGGCCGATCAGCAGCGCGGTCATCAAGGTCGCACCGGCGCGGAAGGTCTGGTAGCGCACCAGGTTGAGGATGCCTTCGAAGCCCAGCCATTCGGCAAGCAGATAGAGCATTCAGTCGTTCCTCGGCACGCGGCCTGCGGGCCTCAGCCTCCCGCGGCGGCGGGAGCCTTGTCCGTAAAATGTGACACCAGCCTGCCCAGACCGACCGAATTGGAGCCCTTGACCAGCACCGCGTCGCCCGGCGCAAGCCCCCATTGCTCGAGCAGCGCGGCAGCTTCGGCAGGTGTCCCGCAATGCGCGAAGCTGCCCGCCTTGCCAAGCGGATTGGCGTCCGCTTTCCCCAGTTCCTCGGCCAGCGCGCACATCTCGTCGCCCACCAGGATCGCGTGGTCGACGCCCGCCTCCGCAAGCGGCTCGGCGAGCTGGCGGTGAAAGGCGTCCGAAAAGTCGCCCAACTCCTTCATGCTGCCGAGCACCGCGATGCGGCGGATCGCGGCGCTGTCCTTCAATGCCTTGAGCGTCGCGCGCATCGAGGCGGGGTTGGCGTTGTAGCTCTCGTCGATGAGCAGCGCCTCACCGCCCGGCACCGCGATGCGGTGGCGCGCGCCGCGCCCTTTCAATCCGCCCGCCTCGGCCAGCGCAAGGCCGGCGCTCGCCAGATCGCCGCCTGCTTCGCGCACCGCCGCCATGACCCCCAGCGAATTGACGATCCAGTGCTCGCCGGGTTCGGCGACATGGTAGCAGATGCGCCGGTCGCCTAGATCGGCGGTGACCAGCGCCCCGCCGCCCGCCGAGGGGATCGCGTCGAGCAGGCGCACGTCGGCGTGCTTGCTGCGTCCGAAGGTGACGATCTGAGCGCCGCAGGCGCGGGCATGGCCGATCAGGCGCTCGGCCCATTCGCTGTCGGCGGGGATGATGGCGGTGCCGCCGGGCAGCAGGCCGGTGAAGATCTGCGCCTTCTCGTCGGCAATCGCCTCGAGGCTGCCGAGGTTCTCGATATGCGCGGGCGCGATGGTGGTGATGAGCGCAACGTGCGGGCGGACATGGGCCGAAAGCGGCGCGATTTCGCCAGCGTGGTTCATCCCCATCTCAAACACGCCGAACTTGGCGCGCGCCGGCATCCGGGCGAGGCTGAGCGGCACGCCGACATGGTTGTTGTAGCTGCGCACAGAACGGTGCGCCGCGCCGCGGCTGGCGCGGTCGAGACAGGCGAAGATCGCCTCCTTCACGCCGGTCTTGCCGACCGAGCCGGTGATCCCGATGCGCACCGCCTCGATCGCCCGTTCGCGCGCCCTACGGGCGAGCGCGTGGAGCGCGTGCGTCGTGTCCTCCACCAGCACGTGCGGATAATCCATCGGCCGGTCGACGATCGCGGCGACCGCACCCTTTTCAAAGGCCTGGGCCACGAACCTGTGACCGTCCATCGCCTCGCCCTTCAGCGCGACGAAGACATCGCCGGGCTTCACGTCGCGCGAATCCGTCTCGACGCCCGCGGCCTGGAAATCGTGGCTGGCGGTGCCGCCAGTGGCTTCGGCGATCTCGGCGGCGGTCCACAGCGCGAGCGGCAGGGCGTCGCGCACCGCGACCGGCCAGGCGTGAAGGCGCGGGTGGATGAAGGGGCTCGGCACGTTCATGCGCGGCTGCTCCCCGCCCCGGCGCATTCGCGCGCCACCTCGACATCGTCGAAAGCCTCGATCCGCATGGTGTCTCCTGACCCGAAAATCTGTCCCTGTTCGTGGCCCTTGCCGGCGATCAGCACAATGTCGCGCGGCCCGGCTTCCCCGATTGCCGCGGCGATGGCCTCGCGCCGGCCGCCGATTTCGCGCGCCCTGCCGCCCGCGCCTGCAAGGATCGCGGCGCGGATGGCCGCCGGGTCCTCGCTGCGGGGATTGTCGTCGGTGACGATCACGAGGTCCGCGGCCCGCGCGGCGACTTCGCCCATTTCGGCGCGCTTGCCGGTGTCGCGGTCCCCGCCCGCGCCGAAGACGACGATCAGGCGGCCCCCTTCAGCGACATGCGGGCGCAGCGCGGCGATGGCGGCTTCGAGCGCGTCGGGGGTGTGGGCATAATCGACATAGGCGGGCGCGCCCGCGGCATTAAGCGCGGCACGCTCCAATCGCCCGCGCACCGGCTGGAGTCGGGTGAGCGCGTCGAACACGGCGGAGGCCCCCACGCCGGTCGCCAGCGCCAGCCCGGCCGCGACCAGCGCGTTGGCGGCCTGGTAGGCACCGATCAGCGGGAGGTTCACCTTGCGGGTTTCGCCTTCATGTTCGATCTGAAGAACCTGTCCCAACTGGCCGGGTTCGCGTGAAACGAGGCGCAGGAAGCTGCCGCCCTCGCCCACCGTGCGCACCTCGAGGCCCCGCTCCGAAGCCACGGCGATCGCCTTCGCGGTCCATTCCGAGCCCTCGCCCGCATCGTGGATCACCGCCGGGCTGCCGGGCGCGACCACTTCCGTGAACAGCCGCATCTTGGCCGCGAAGTAGTTCTCCATCGTCCCGTGGTAATCGAGATGGTCGCGGCTGAAATTGGTGAAGGCGCTCGCCGCGACGGCAAGCCCCTCGTTGCGGTATTGCGCGAGGCCGTGGCTCGAAGCCTCGTAGGCGACGTGGGTCACGCCCTCGCGCGCTAGGCCTGCCATGTTGGCGAGGAAGGTGACGATGTCGGGCGTGGTCAGGCCAGTCGAAACCGAACCGTCCGGCGTGGTCACGCCGAGCGTGCCGATGCTCGCCGCGCGCTCGCCGGCCATGCGCCAGATCTGGCGGGTCATCTCCACGGTCGAGGTCTTGCCGTTGGTGCCCGTGACCGCGACGATGGTCGACGGATAGGGCGCGAAAAATCCCGCAGCGAGGCGCGCAAAGGCGCGGCGCGGGTTGTCGTCGGCGATGTGCAGCGCCCCCTCGACAACCGCGCCGGGCCGCGCGACCACGGCGATCGCGCCCGCCTTGATCGCGGCAGGGATGAAGTCCTCGCCGTTGACGCTGGCTCCGGCAAAGGCGCCGAACACCGTGCCGGGGGCGACCTTGCGGTGATCGATGGCAAAGCACGTGACCGCCAGATCGCCCGCTCCTGCGGTCTCCAGCCCGGCAGCGGTGAGCAGTTCGGCGAGCCTCATTCGCCCTTGTCCACGAGATAGCGCAGGTCGGAAATGTCGACGTCGCGGTGCGCATCGGGCTGGACGCCGAGCATCGGGCCGATCCGCGGCACGAGCCGGCCCACCACCGGCGCGGCGGTGAAGGCGGCAGTGCGCTGGAACGAGCTGGCAACGGTGCCCTTGGGCTCGTCGATCACCGCCACCACGACATAGCGCGGCGCATCCATCGGGAAGGCGGCGGCAAAGGAGGAGATCAGCGCGGTCTTGCGATAGCCGCCGACGCCCGCCTTTTCCGCCGAGCCGGTCTTGCCGCCGATCCGGTAGCCTGGCGCATCGGCGCTGCGCCCGGTGCCGTAAAGGGCGATCATGCGCAGCAGCTGGCGCATCCGCGAGGAGGTCGATTCCTTGAACACACGCCGTCCGCGGGGCGCATCGGCGGGATCGATCTTCATCAGGGTCGCGGGCCGCCAGATCCCGCCGTTGACCATCGCCGCATAGGCCGAGGCGAGGTGCAGCGGGCTCACCGCGAGGCCGTGGCCGAAGCCCACCGTCATGTTGGTGATGCGGCTCCAGTCGCCCGCAGGGAAGAGCGGCTTGCCGCGCGCCGGCAGCTCGATGAAGGGACGGCGGTCCATGCCGAGATCAATCATGGCGCGGCGCAGACGTTCCGCCCCCAGTTCGTCGGCGACCCGCGCGGTGACGGTGTTGGAGGAATAGACCAGCGCCTGCGGCACGTTGAGGGTCGCGCCCTTCGAATGCAGGTCGTGGATGGTGCGCCGCCCGACCTGCACCGGCTCGGCGTTCCACTCCTTGGAAAGGTCGCGCACCACGCCCGCATCCATCGCCGCCGCCACGGTCAGCGGCTTGAAGGTCGAGCCCAGCTCGTAGACCCCGTTGGTGGCGCGGTTGAAGACGTTCTTCGCCCCGCTCGCGCCCGCCACGTTGGGGTCGAAGGACGGCAGGCTCGCCATCGCCATGACCTCGCCCGTGTCGACATCGAGCACGATGCCCGCCGCGCCGATCGCGTTGGTCTCGAGCATCCCGCGCATCAGCTCGTCCTCGAGCGCGCCCTGGACGCGCACGTCGATCGAGAGCGGCACCGGCTCGCCGCGCAGGTCGGGATCGGTGAGCCGCTTGTCGAGCACCTCCTCCATGCCGAGGCGCCCGCCCCGGTCCTCGACCACATAGCCCAGCACGTGCGCGGCGAGCGTGCCCTGCGGATAGTGGCGGTCGGTCTCGCGCGGGATCTCGAGCGCGACCTCGCCGAGCGCGAAGACCTTGTTGGCCTCCTCGGGAAGGATGCGGCGGCGCAGGTAGCCCGGGCGGCCCGAGGCGAGCCGCGCGGCCATGCGGCCCTCGTCGATATCGGGGAAGATCGCCTTGAGCTCGCGCGCGACTTCTTGCGGGCTGTGCACCAGCGGCGAACCGTCGTCGCCCATCGCGCGCGGATCGAACCACAGGGCATAGGCGGGAAAGGCGCGCGCCAGCGGCACGCCGTTGCGATCGGTGATCTCGCCGCGCGGGGGGAGCAGCGCCTCCTCGAGGCTGGTGTATTGCGGCGCATGGCCGGCGGTCGCCAGCGAGACGATCCGCACCAGCGCGGTCAGCGTCACCAGCGCGAAGCCGAGCGCCACCCACAGCACCCGGAAGCGGGCGGTCCACAGCAACCGCGCGCGCAGGTTGACCCGCTGGACACGTGCGGCCGGGATCGAGGGGACGGCTGCGACGGCAGCCATCGCGGTCATTCGCCGAGCCCCTTGGCGCTGATCGTCTTGGCCTGTGCGGCGCGGATCGGGGACGCATCAATGAGGAAGTCGCCGAAAGCCTCGGTGAAGACCTGGCCCGCGTCCTTCTCGCTCGAAGCGGAGGCGAGCGTCACCGGCGCGCCCGAGACCGGCGAGCGCATCGGCGCGGGATCGCCGGTCGCGCCGGACGCGTCCTCGGCATCGGCGCGGGCGAGCATGATCGGCGCAGGCGCATCGGCCCCGCGGCGCTGGCCGAGCGCGGCGAGTTCGCGGGGGCCGGACAGGAACTGGTCGGCGCGGGGCGCCTCGTAGCCGAACTCGACCGCATTCCACGCCGCCAGCTGGCGCTGGCTGGCGCGGGTCTCGTACTCGGTCTCGAGCAGCATCGTCTCGCGCTTGATCGAAAGGATCTGGCGCTCGGCGAGCAGCACCTCGCTGCGCACGGCGTGAACCTTGAAACTCAGCGCGACGACCAGCGCGAGGCACACGGCCAGCACCGCCGCCCACCCCAGTTGCCGCGCCTGAACGGCGGTCATCATCATGCCGCGATGCTCCTTGCAGGGGCGCCGGTGCGGATCGCATGGCGCAGGGTGGACGAACGGGCGCGCGGGTTGCGCAGCGTCTCGGCCTCGGAAGGACGGATCGCCTTGGAAACCTGCGCGAAGGTGGGGGACGGGCCGGGGACTTCGCCGGGGAGGTGGCGCGAGATCGCACGCCCCGCGCCGCTCGCCGCCTTGAGGAACTGCTTGACGATGCGGTCCTCGAGGCTGTGGAAGCTGACCACCGCGAGCACCCCGCCCTCCACCAGCAGCGCCTCGGCGGCGGCGAGGCCGGCCTCGAGTTCGCCCAGCTCGTCATTGACGTGGATGCGTACCGCCTGGAAGGTGCGGGTCGCGGGGTCCTTCTTGTCGTGGGGCTTGTAGCCCAATGCGCGGCGCACCACCCGGGCGAGCTCGCCGGTAGTCGCCAGCGGGCGCGCGGCGACGATGGCGCGGGCGACCCGGCGCGACTGGCGCTCCTCGCCGTAGCGGTAGATGACGTCGGCGATGGCTTGCTCGTCGGCGGTGTTGAGGAAATCGGCGGCGCTTTCCCCGGCCTGGCTCATGCGCATGTCGAGCGGCCCGTCCTGCATGAAGGCAAAGCCGCGCTCCCCCTGGTCGAGCTGCATCGAGGAAACGCCGATGTCCATCACCACCGCGTCGACACCGGCAATGCCGAGCGCGGCGAGTTCCTCGCGCATCTGCGAGAAGCGCGCGGCATGGAGGGTGAGCCGACCGTCGAAGCGTGCGACCAAAGCCTGTCCGGCGGCAATCGCGTCGGGATCGCGGTCGAAAGCGTGGACGTTCGCGCCCGCCTCGAGCAGCGCGAGCGAATAGCCGCCCGCGCCGAAGGTCGCATCGACGATGGTCATGCCGGGGCGCGGCTGGATCGCGGCGATCACTTCGCCCAGCAGCACGGGGATGTGGGGCGCGTCGGTCATCACGCCCCCTTCTTCGCGCCGGCGATCAGCTTGGCGCAGGCCGCCTGCGCGCCCTTCCACTCGGGGCCCATGCGCGCCAGTTCGGCGGGGTTCCAGATGAAGAAGAACTCGCCCGCGCCCTGGAAGTAGAGCCCGTCCTCTACATGGCCGAGGTCGCGGAGATGCTCGGGCATCACGAAGCGCCCCGAATCGTCGAAGGGCAGCTGTTCGAAGCCGAACAATTGCTGGGCGCGCACCTCGCGGTCGAAATCCGGCAGCCCGAGGCGGATCGCGCGTTCTTCCTCGCGGTCGAGCTGGGCGTGGAGCTGTTCGGTGCGCGACAGGCCGAAGCCGACGAGGCAGTCGAAGCGGTCGTGCGCGGCGAGGCACAGCACGCGGTTGCCCGCGGAGCTGTCCTTCACCGCCTTGCGGAAGGCGGCGGGCAGGACGAAGCGGCCCTTGTCGCCGGCGGGCGAGTAGGCTTGGCCGCTATATCCTCCGAAACCCGACACTTGCGCCGATCCCCTCCAAGCCCCTTGTCCGACCCGGCCCCCGAGCAGGACCGGCGCGACAACCGGACATGCCTTCCCCGTCGCCGCTCGCGGCCAAGCGCGGGCGGCGCGCCGACCGACCGGGCCGAACGCGTTGCAAACAGGCATGTTCGATGGACTGTGGTAATATCGGGGAAGCTGGCGGGATGGAAGGGGTTTTTCGGGGATTTTGCGGGAAAACTAGGCAAATAGTTGATTTTTCTTAGGTTCACCGCCTTATCGAGGTGCGGTTTTCGTATGAACTTGCCCGCCGAAGCTCGCGAAATCGTGCCGGAATCCTGCCCCTCCCGGGATTTCCCAGCCCGCGAGTCCCCGCTTTCCCGTGATTTCCCCGGAGGCGCTTAGTCGAAGGCGGCGGCGAGCAGCGCCGCGAGCTTTGCGCCGCCCTCGCCCGCAAGTTCGCGGTGCTCGAACACCGCCGCATCGGCGAGCAGCGTCACCCGCCCCTTGCCTACCGCGCACGTCACCAGCGCCCTGCCCCCCCGGCAGCGGTCTGCCACTGCGGCCTTGATCGAAACGATGCCGGGAAGCGCGAGCGGCAGCGCACCCCCGCCGGGCAGCGCGGTGGTCGTCGGGGCGCTGTCGGGGTCGGGAAAGGCGACAGAGAGCCCCCACCGCTCCACCACCGGCGGGATCAGCGCCGTGTCGACAGGGCGCCGCGGATCGCCGAGCGAGAGGTCGTAATCGCCGGTCAGCGCCGGGTCGAGCACCAGCAGCAGCCGGCCGCCGCGGCGCACCCATTCATCGAGCGCGACATTGTCCGCCGGCGAGAGCCCGCGCGGCTGGATCACCGCGAGCCGATCGAGCCCGGCGAGCGGATCGGTTTCGGGCGCTCCGGGAGTGGGGCCGGGAATCGGCGTGAGCGTGTCGAGCGGCACCAGCGCATGGCCGCGCGCCAGCAGCTTGCGCTGCCACGGCGGCGCGGCATCGGGCGCGGCCAGCGCGGCGAGATCGGCGCCGAGCGGACAGTAGAGCGGCAGGCTGGTCATCAGCCCGAGCGGCGGCTTCTCCGCGGACGGCGTCGCCTCACCGGTCCGTGCCGCGGGCGCCGCCCCGCTGCCGCATCCGGCAAGTGCCAGCAGCGCGCCGGCGAGCAGCGCAGCGAGGCTACCGCGAAGGCGCGGCATTGCCCGAGGGCGCGGCGGGCGGCGGCAGGTCGAGCGGCACGCTCGGCGCGGGGCTCGGATCGGCGCCGATGTCGGGCACGACGCCGGCATCGGCGAGCGGATTGGCCTGGGTCGGGGCGGGGCTCGGCTCGGTGGTCGGCGCGGCCTCGGGCACCGCGGCCTCCTCGATGATGTCGGCCTGGCTGCCGATGATGCTGGCCAGCCCGACGAGCAGGAGCATCGCCGCGATCCCGAAGATGCCGACCTGGAGCCGCTGCACCGCCTCCCGGCGCGCCTCGTTGGGCGGCGTGGGCGGCTCGGGCTCGCGCAGCAGGTCACCGCTGGCCGAAAGCTCTCCCCGCGCCGGGCGGTAGAGGCTGCGCTGGGTCATCGCCCGCAGCCGCGCCATCAGCGATGCGCGGGTCATGCCGCGCTCTCCGCCGGACGCGTCAGCCAGTCGAACACCGGCAGGCGCTTGGCGGCCAGCCATTCGGGATTGTAGAGCGTCGAGAGATAGCGGAAGCCGGTGTCGCACAGGATGGTGACGACCTGCGGGTTCTCGCGTCCCTCGGCGACCAGTTCCTTGCCGAGCATCACCGCCCCCGCGACATTGATGCCCGAGGACAGGCCGAGGCACAGCCCCTCCTCGCGCAGCAGGCGCGCGACCCAGTGCAGGCCTTCCTCGTCCGAGATGCGGTATTGCGTGTCGATCGGCGCGCCTTCGAGATTGGCGGTGATGCGCCCCTGCCCGATTCCCTCGGCGACCGAGGAGCCTTCGGCCTTCAGTTCGCCATGCGCGAAGTAGTTGTAGAGCGCCGCGCCATGCGGGTCAGTCAGGGCGATGCGGATATTCTCGTCGAAGGCCTTGAGGCCGAGGCCCACCCCGGCGATCGTCCCGCCGGTGCCCGCCGCGCAGGTGAAACCGTCGATCCGCCCGCCGGTCTGCTCCCAGATCTCGGGCGCGGTGCCCTCGATATGGGCGCGGCGGTTGGCGATGTTGTCGAACTGGTTGGCCCACACCGCGCCCGGAGTCTCCTCGGCGAGGCGGCGGCTGGTGTGGACGAAGTGGCCCGGATTGGCGAACTTGGTGGGCGGCACCAGCACCAGCTCGGCGCCCAGCGCGCGCAGCGTGTCCATCTTCTCCTTGGACTGGTTGTCGGGCATGACGATGATCGTCTTGTAGCCCCGTGCATTGGCCACCAGCGCGATCCCGATGCCGGTGTTGCCCGCCGTCCCCTCGACCACCGTGCCACCGGGCTGGAGCTCCCCGCGCGCCTCGGCGTCGCGGATGATGTAGAGCGCGGCGCGGTCCTTCACCGAGGAGCCGGGATTGGCGAATTCGCACTTGCCCCAGATGTCGCAGCCCGCCGCTTCGCTGGGCCCGGCGAGGCGCACGAGGGGGGTGTTGCCGATCAGGGCGAGCGTGTCGCCGAAGGGGCGCGTGATGTTCATGGGGCGAGAGTTAGGCGCTCGGGCGGCAGGCCGCAATGTCCAAGTCCTCACGCCAGCGCCAGCAGCGCCTCGACTTCGCCGCCTTCCGCGATCTTTTCCGCCTTGCGCACCGCAGCCTTGAGCGGGAGTAGCCAGCCGCCGGCCTGTTTCGAGGGGAACAGCGAGGTGCGCCATGTCGTGCCGCCGATGGTGACCTCGACCCTCACCGATCCCCAGGCATCGGCTTTGGCGGCAGCGGCCCGGATCGCCTGCGCGGTCTCGCCGGTGACAGTGAGGAAATACCAGCTGCCCTTGGCGGGCGCGCCGTCGCTGCCCTGCCACAGCCAGACGGGGCCGCGCACGGTCCACGGCCCGGCGGCGTTGCCCTCGGGCGCATGGCCCAGTTCGTCGCGCAGGAAACGGGCGAGGTCGGCGTCCACCGGACTGCGCCCCGCCCGCCCGCGATCAATCTTCCGGAGCGATGGTGACGTGCAGCCCGTCGAGCTCGGCGGTGAAGGGGATCTGGCACGACAACCGGCTGGTGGCGACGCGGTGGTCGGAGGATTCGAGCAGATCGTCCTCGTCCTCGCTCATCTTCGGCAGCTTGTCGGCGAAGGCGGCATCGACATGGACATGGCAGGTCGCGCACGAGCAGCACCCGCCGCACAGCGCCAGCAGCTCGTCGAAGCCATTGTCGCGGATCGCTTCCATCACGGTCAGGCCGTCCTCGACGGCAATCTCGCTGGTTTCGCCTTCGCGGTTGGTGACGACCAGTCTGGGCATGGATCGGGCTTCCTTTTCGGCTATTGGGCGCAGGAGAGTGCGCTGTGAGAGTGTCGCCCCGGCTGCTAAGGGACTCTTGGGGCCAGTGCAAGTTAAGGAAAGTGCGAGTGGGGCTGACGGCGGAAAAATTGCGCGAGGACCTCGATTGTCTCGCTGCACGCGAACCGCGACTGGCGGCCGAGTTGGCGCGGATCGGCTACCCCGAAGCGCGCATCCGCCCGCGCGGCACCAAGACCCTGCTGCGCACCATCGTCGGCCAGCAGGTCTCGGTCGCGGCAGCGGCTTCGATGTGGGGCAAGCTGGAGGCCGAACTGGGGCCGGACTTCACCCCGGCCTGCCTGCTGAAGCGCGATTTCGACACGCTGCGCGCCTGCGGCCTATCGCGCCAGAAGCAGTCCTATGCCCGGTCCTTGTGCGAGCTGGTGACGGCGGGCGAGGTGGATTTCGAGGCGCTGCCCGCCGACGACGAGGAGGCGATCGCGCTGCTCACCCGCATCAAGGGCATCGGGCGCTGGTCGGCGGAAATCTACCTGCTGTTCGCCGAGGGTCGCCCCGACATCTGGCCCGCGGGCGACCTCGCGGTGCAGGAGGGGGTGAAGCGGCTGCTCGACCTCGCCGAACGCCCGGCGGAAAAGGCCACCCGCGCGCTTGCCGAGGACTGGGCGCCGCAGCGCGGGAGCATGGCGATCTTCACCTGGCACTATTACGCCAACCCGGCGCTGTGATCCGGCGGAGCGGCTTGCGGGGCGTGCCGGCATGTGTATTGTGGGAGTAACACACAAGCTCCCGGAGCCCCGATGACCTCTTCCCCTGAACAGACCCCCCTGATCCCGCGCGACGCCCTGTTCGGCAATCCGACCCGGGCGCAGGGGCAGATCAGCCCCGACGGCAAGTGGCTGAGCTGGCTCGCGCCGAAGGACGGCGTGCTCAACATCTGGATTGCGCCCGTCGATGAGCCGGAAGCAGCGCGCGCCATGACCGGCGCCACCGACCGCCCGATCCGCCAGCACTTCTGGGCGCCGGATTCGCGCGCCGTCATGTACATCCAGGACAAGGCCGGGGACGAGAACTTCCTGCTCTACCGCATCGACGTGGCGAGCGGCGCGGAAACCACCGTCACGCCTTTCGAGAACACCCGCGTCCAGCTCGTCGCCGCCTCGCACACCATCAAGGACAAGCTGCTGCTCGGCATCAACAACCGCGATCCGCAATGGCACGACATCCATATGCTCGATCTCGCCAGCGGCCAGTTGAAGCTGGTGCTCGAGAACAATGCCTATGCCCGTTTTCTGGCCGACGACAGCCTGACCCTGCGCATGGCGATGCGCCAGAACGCGGCCGGCGGGACCGACTATTTCCGGGTGAGCGACGGGACGGTCGAAGCCGAGCCTTTCGAAACCACCGCGATGGAGGATTCGATCACGACCAGTCCGGCGGGCTACACCGCCGACGGCGGGACGCTCTACTGGATCGACAGCCGCGGGCGGAACACCGCGGCGCTGTTCGCGCAGGACACCGCCACAGGCGCGCGCCGCCTGATCGCCGAGGACGACAAGGCCGACATCGGCAGCACCCTGCGCGACCCCGCCACCGGCGAAGTCGAGGCCTGGGCGACCACCTATCTCACCACCCGCTGGACCGCGAGCGATCCCGAGACCGCCGCCTCGCTCGCCTGGCTGGGCGAGCGGCTCGAGGGCGATTTCGCGGTGACCAGCCGCACCGACGACGACAGCATCTGGATCATCGGCAACGATCCGCTGACAAAGCCGGTCGCGACCTACATCTACGACCGCAAGGCCGCGACGCTCACCCCCTTCTATGTCTCGCGGCCCGAGCTGGAAGGCATGCCGCTCCAGCCGATGCACCCGGTCGAGATCGCCAGCCGCGACGGTCTGACCCTGCCCTCCTACCTGACCCTGCCGCCGGGCAGCGATGCCGATGGCGACGGGGTGCCCGATGCGCCGGTGCCGATGGTGCTGCTGGTCCACGGCGGCCCCTGGGCGCGCGACGGATATGGGTTCAACCCGGGACACCAGATGCTCGCCAACCGCGGATATGCGGTGCTGAGCGTCAACTTCCGCGGATCGACGGGCTTCGGCAAGGCCTTCCTCAACGCCGCCAACAAGCAGTGGGGGCTGAAGATGCACGACGACCTGATCGACGCGGTCGAATGGGCGGTCGAGCGCGGAATCGCGCAGAAGGACAAGGTCGCGATCATGGGCGGCTCCTATGGCGGCTACGCGACGCTGGCGGGCCTCGCCTTCACGCCCGAGACCTTCGCCTGCGGGGTGGACATCGTCGGGCCTTCCAATCTCGAAACCCTGCTGGAGACCATCCCGCCCTATTGGGCGCCGATGGTGAAGATCTTCCATGAACGCATGGGCAATCCCTCGACCGAGGAAGGCCGCGCCCTGCTGCGCGCCGCGAGCCCGCTCTACAAGGCCGACCGGATCACCAAGCCGCTGCTGATCGCGCAAGGGGCGAACGACCCGCGCGTGAAACAGGCCGAAAGCGACCAGATCGTCGGCGCGATGAAGCAGGCCGGGATTCCCGTCACCTACGTCCTCTACCCCGACGAGGGCCACGGCTTCGCGCGGCCCGAGAACAACATCGCCTTCTTCGCCATCGCCGAGAACTTCCTTGCCGAATGCATCGGCGGGCGCGCCGAGCCGCTCGGCGATGCGCTGAAACCCTCGAGCACCGAGATCGTCGAAGGGGCGGAACACGTCCAGGGCCTCACCGCCGCGGTGGGTAGCTGATTTGACCTGCTGACAAGCGCCTTTTCCCGCTCTAGGCAGGTTGCAAAACGCAATTGAGAGGGGATCACATGGCAGATCGGCGCAGCATCTTCATCACCGGCGGCGCATCCGGCATCGGGCGCGCCACCGCCCGCCTGTTCGCGGAGCGCGGCTGGTTCGTCGGGATTGCCGACGTCAATGTCGAAGGCATGGAGGACACGCTCGGGCTCCTTGAAGGCGGGTTCAAGTACATGCACCGCCTCGACGTGCGCGACCGGGCGGGCTGGGACGAGGCGCTCGCCGCCTTCCACACCGCCGCCGGATCGCGGATCGACGCGGTGGTGAACAACGCCGGGATCGGCACCGGGGGATCGCTTTCCGAACTCGATCCGGAGGAGATCGACCGCTGCCTCGACATCAATTTGAAGGGTGTGCTCTACGGCGCGCAGGCGGCCTATCCCTACCTCCAGAAAACCGCTCCCGGCTCGGCCCTCGTCAACATGGCGAGCGCGGCGGGGATCGCGGGGTCGGCGGGGATGAGCGTCTATTGCGCGACCAAGTTCGGGGTGCGCGCGGTGTCCGAAAGCCTCGATGCCGAATGGGCGGCTGACGGGATCAAGGTCGCCTCGGTCTGCCCCAGCTTCATCGAGACCCCGCTGCTCGACGGCACCGGCAACCGCAAGTCGAACGAACAGATCCGCGACCGCGTGCGCGCCGCGGGGCTGGAGATCACGCCGGTGGAAGAGGTCGCCAAGGCGGTGTGGGAGGCGGTCCACGGCGACAAGCTCGACTACTTCGTCGGCAAGACCTCGAAGCGCATGGCCTTCGCCAAGCGGTGGATGCCGGGCAAGGTCAGGAAGCAGCTGCGCGGCAGCCTCAGGCCGCTGGGGCAATAGCTTGTCCGCAGCGCATCCGCGCTGCGACATCCTCGCTCATGCGGCGTTTGTGTTGGCCTATCGCTTTGCTACTTGAGGCCTGAAGGCCGCGTCGCTGCGGGCGCGCGCCAGAAGTCTCGGGCACGCTTGCGACCCTGCGGGCCGATTCAGCGCGATCAACCGACCACCAAACCATCCATCGCCGCCGCCATCTTCGCGTCGCGCGCCGACAGCCCGCCGGCATCATGCGTGGTCAGCGTCACCTCGACGCGGTTGTAGACGTTGAACCACTCCGGGTGATGGTCCTGCGCCTCGGCGAGCAGGGCGACACGGCTCATGAAGCCCCAGGCCTCGGAGAAATCGGCAAAGCGGAAGGTGCGCGTGATCGCCTTGCCCTCGCGCGCCACTTCCCATTCGGGATGATCGGCGAGCAGGCGCGCCACCTCGGCTTCGGTGAGTTCGGGGACGGACATGGGGGATTCCTCCAATCGGGGTCGCTTGTTTGCTTGTCCGCTTTTCCCTAACGCATGGGGTCAATGCAAGCCTCGCCGCCGTTCCTCGCCGCCGACAATCTCGCCTGCCGCCGCGGCGAGCGGCTGCTGTTCCGGCGGCTCTCCTTCCGGCTGGAAGCGGGTGCGGCCTGCCACGTCACCGGCGCCAACGGGGCGGGCAAGACGACGCTGATCCGCGCGCTTGCCGGGCTGACCACGCCCTTCGCCGGAGAGGTGCGGCGCGAGGGCAGTCTTGCCTTGCTCGAGGAGCGCACCGGGCTCGATCCCGACCTGCCGCTGGGCCGTGCGCTGGCCTTCTGGTTCGGGCTCGACGGGGCAGCCGAGAGCGCGGCGATCATGGCGCGCCTCAGGCTCGACGCGCTCGCCGAAGTGCCGGTGCGCTATCTCTCGACCGGCCAGAGGAAGCGCGCCGCGCTCGCCCGGCTGCTCGGACAAAGGGCGCAGGTGTGGCTGCTCGACGAGCCGCTTTCGGGCCTCGACACCGCCTCGCAGGGGCTGGTCACCGACCTGGTGCGCAAGCATTGCGCGGGAGGGGGCATCGCGCTGATCGCCTCGCACCAGCCGCTCGACGTGGACAGCATGACCAGCTTCGCGATCGAGGACTTCGCGCCTGCGGGAGAGGACGCGTGATCGCCGCGCTTCTGAAGCGCGATCTGGCGCAGTTCTTCCCCTTCACCGGCAGCGGCGCGGCGCTTCCGGTCGTGTTCTTCGTCGCGGTGGCGATGCTGTTCCCCTTCGCGGTCGGGCCGGATGCCAACCTGATGCTGAAGACCGGCGGCGGCGTGGTGTGGATCGCCGCGCTTTTGGCGGCGGTGCTGCCCTTGGAGCGGCTGGTGGCGCGCGATATCGAGCTGGGATTTTTCGACCAGCTGAAACTGCGCGGCATGGCGGAAGAAGCGATGATGGCGGTCCGCCTCATCGCCCACTGGCTCAGCTTTGGCCCGCCGCTGCTGCTGGCGACCTTCCCGGCGGCCGCGCTGCTCAAGATCGAGGGCGCGACTTTCGACATCCTGCTGCTCGGCCTGCTGGCGGGAACGCCGGGGTTGGCCGCGATCGGGTTGATGATCGCCGCGCTCACCGCGTCCTTGCGCGCAGGAGCGGCGCTGTCGGGCCTGCTCCTGATCCCGCTCGCCCTGCCCATCCTGATCTTCGGCGCGGGCGCCCTCGCGCGGTCCGACGCGGCGACCCTCGGCTTCGTCGCCGCGATCAGCCTCGCACTGGTGGCGATAGCGCCCTTCGCGGCGGGGGCCGCGATCAGGGCGGCGCGGGAGAATTAGGCCCCGACCAACCGCCTCCCCGGGCTTGACCCGGGGCCCCGCTGATCTTCAGTTCAGCATATCGTCGAAAAGATCACGCCAGTCGGGATTACACTTCTCGATCAGCGCAAATTTCCATTCGCGCCGCCAACGCTTCACTCGCTTTTCCTGATCCATGGCCTCCTGCATGGTCGGCAGCAGTTCCATCCAGACCAGCCGGGTCAGGCCATATTCGGCGCAGAATTTCGCACCTTCCCCGGAGCGATGCTGCGAAACGCGAAACGCAAGATCGGCGGTCGACCCGAGATACATCGTGCCGCGATAACGGTCGGCCATGATGTAGATCCAGCCGCCCTGTCGTTCGCGATCCATGCCGTAAAAAAGAAAGGAAGCGGGGCCCCGGGTCAAGCCCGGGGAGGCGGAACAGCTTTCCGGAGGAATTCAACAAGCTGCCGGACAGTCTCAAGGGCTGGTGTCTCGAAGACATTCTCGCCAAACCGCTCCTGCCAGCCGCGTTCGTCGTTCGGAAGTGTCGCGATCAATGTATGGAGCCCATCGAGGAAGCGGCCATCAATTGGCTCGTCCGAGAGCCAGCTAAAGGGAACCAGCCAAGGGAAATTGGCAAGGTTACAGGCCGCACAATGTTCGGGCCGAGCAAACTTCTTCGAGGGCGCTCGCAGCGGGACCAGCTTGCGCCCGAGGATGAACATCAGGTCACCAACGATCATCCTGTCCTGCGGATGACCCATCATCACGCGCTTGGAGCGGGGAATGAACAGCTTGAGGACCTCACCATCCTCCAGGACCACGCAATCTGCACAGGGAAACCGGATCTGACCAAGGCCGAATTGCTCGGCGATCCGGCTTGCCAGTTGCGATTGCGGTGTCGGCATCAGTAAGGCGGGCAGTCCCGCCCCGTTGGGCTCTTGGTGAAGATCTCGTTCCCGGTCTCGGTAATCGCGATCGAGTGTTCGAACTGCGCCGACAGGCTCTTGTCGCGGGTCACCGCGGTCCAGCCGTCGCCGAGCACCTTGGCCCAGGGCTTGCCGAGGTTGATCATCGGCTCGATGGTGAAGAACATACCCGGCTTGAGCTCCGGCCCGGTCCCGGCCTTGGCGGCGTGGACCACCTCGGGGGCGTCGTGGAACAGCCGGCCCAAGCCGTGCCCGCAGAACTCGCGCACCACGCCGTAGCGGAATTGCGCCGCGTGCGCCTCGATCGCCGCGCCGATATCGCCCAGCCGCGCGCCGGGCTGCGCCGCCTGGATGCCGAGCATCAGGCATTCATAGGTCACCTCGACCAGCTTGCGGGCTTTCAGCGGCGGCTCGCCGGCGTAGAACATGCGGCTGGTGTCGCCGTGCCAGCCGTCGACCAAGGGCGTCACGTCGATGTTGAGGATGTCGCCGTCCTTCAGCACCTTTTCGCCCGGAATGCCGTGGCAGATCACGTGGTTGATCGAGATGCAGGAGGAGTGCGCATAGCCACGGTAGCCCAATGTCGCGGGCACCGCGCCGGCATCGAGCATCATCCCCCGGATCGCATCGTCGATGCTGCCGGTGGTGACGCCGGGCTTCACCAGGTCCGCGCAGGCATCGAGGATTTCGGCGGCAAGGCGACCGGCCTTCCTCATGCCTTCGAAGCCTTCGGCGGTGTGCAGCTTGATCGAGCCGTCGCGGTAGACGGTCTCGTCGCCGTCAACGAGTTGGTAGTCGTGCATGGGCGTTCACATAGCGACTGCGCGCGCCAATTGCTACGTCCCGAGCGCGAAAGCCGCCTTGTAATCGGGCTTCACCGCCTCCAGGACCTTGCGCGTCACCGGCAATGTCACCTCGTAGGCCCCTTCCGCGTAGGAGCCCGCGACATAGGGCGCGGCGATCAGGCCGATCCGGTCGAAGCTCCGGCCGTCCGACGAGCCGAGCAGCAGCGTGAGGTCGGAAATCGGGGGGCAGGCGGCAAAGGGATCGTCCGGGGCGCTCGTCACCTCGACGCCGACCTTGTTGCGCCGCTCGGCCTTCAGGGCCTTGCACCACGGATCGCCGAGCGCATCCTGCAGCGCCTTTTCGGACACGAACAGCGCCTTGGGATCGTGCCCCTCGCCCGCCTTGCGATCCCACACCAGCGCGTCGAAGCCCGAATTGCCGTGCGCGCCGCCGGTGTAGACGTAGATCTCCGCCGACAGCGAGAGATAGCGCGGCAGGTCGGCGACGACCTTCCATTCCTTCGAGAAGCTCAGGGACTTGCAGCCCACGCAGTCCTCGCCGGCGAAATCGGCGAGCGCGGTGTTCCAGTCCTCCTTCTGGTCGCGCAGCACGAGGTCGCGCTGATCGGTGAACGAGGCGGAGAGCGCCGGGATCGCCGAGACCTCGGCCGGCCACTTGTAGGAGAACTCGCGGCTGCCGCCGTCCTTTTCGGCATTGTCCGCGAAGGCGACCGCTTGTGCAGCGGTGTCCGGCTGCGCATCTTCCTTGGCGGGCGATGCGGCCTCGGCTGCTGCCGTGTTCGCCGCCATGTCCCTGGGCGAGGAACACGATGCCAGCAGCAGGCCCGCAAGCAGCACCAGGCCCCCGCTGGACCGCCTTTGGCCCCGGCTGGCCCCCCGCGCGAGGCGCTTCTCGGGATGTTTCGCGTGAAACATCGGTTGGATCCTCATCGCTTGCTCCTCACCGAATCTGCTGGTGACATCGCTCTTGCCATGACTATGGAACAGGCATGAGTGAAGCCAAAGCCCTGATCCGCCCCGACCGCGGCGAAGACGCCATCGCCATCCACCTCGTCAACAAGGACAGCTTCGAAGCCTTCGCCAAGGGCCTTTCCGCCGGACAGCGCGCCGCGCTCGCCGCGCAGAAGTTCGAAGGCGGCGGCTACCAGGTCGCGATCGTGCCCGAGGGCGATGCCTGGTTCGCCGTCGGCGGCGTCGCCGACCCGGATAGCCTCTCGAGCTGGTGCCTCGCCAAGCTTGCCGAGGACCTGCCCGAGGGCACCTATCGCCTCGCCGATGCCGAGGCCGGCCCCGCGATGTTCGGCTGGATCACCGGGCAATACCGCTTCACCCGCTATCGCAGCGAGGACAAGGCGCAAGGCCCGCGCGTCCTGCTGACCGCGCAGGTCGGCCAGATCGACGCCGTCACCGCCGAGGCCGAGGCCGAATCCCTCGTGCGCGATCTCGTCAACACGCCTGCCGAGGACATGGGGCCCGCCGCGCTCGAGGCCGAATGCGAACGCCTCGCCAAGGCGCACAGGGCGGACCTGACGGTCGTGCGCGGCGATGCGCTCGAACAGGGCTACCCGATGGTCCACGCGGTCGGCCGGGCGGCGGCGCGCGAGCACGCGCCGCGCCTGCTGCACCTCACCTGGGGCAAGGAAGGCGATCCGGTGCTCGCCATCGTCGGCAAGGGGGTGTGCTTCGATTCGGGCGGGCTCGACATCAAGCCGGCAAGCGGCATGCGGCTGATGAAGAAGGACATGGGCGGCGCCGCGCACGCGCTGGCGCTCGCGGGCCTGGTGATGGATGCGCGGCTGAAGGTGCGGCTGCACCTGCTGGTTCCCGCGGTCGAGAACGCGATCGCGGGCAGCGCCTTCCGTCCCGGCGACGTGCTCGCCAGCCGCAAGGGGCTGACGGTGGAGATCCACAACACCGATGCCGAAGGACGACTGATCCTCGGCGATGCGCTGACCCGCGCTTCGGAGGAGAACCCCGACCTGATCGTCGATTTCGCCACGCTGACCGGCGCGGCGCGGGTGGCGCTCGGGCCGGACCTGCCCGCGCTGATGGCCCGCAGCGACGACACCGCCGAGGCCTTCCTCGCCGCCGGACAGGCGCATGACGATGCGCCGTGGCGCCTGCCGCTCCCCGAGGCCTATCGCGAATACCTGTCCTCCGACATCGCCGATCTTTCCAATGCGTCCCAGAACCCCTTCGCCGGGGCGAGCGTGGCGGGCCTGTTCCTCGACCGCTTCGTGGGCGAGGGGCTGGACTGGGTGCATTTCGACACCTTCGCCTGGAACCCGTCGGCCAAGCCCGGCCGCGCCCGCGGCGGACGCGCGCTCGGCCTGCGCGCCGCGTGGCACGCGATCCGCGCGCGCTATGGCGCGTAAGCTTGCCCCGCGCTCCGCTTGCCGCTAACGGGCCTGCCACGCCGCGCGAGGGGAGAGCGCGGGCGGACCACGAGAGTTGACGGAACGCAGATGAGCGGCGCGACGCGCGAGACAATCGAATATGCGGTGCCTGCGGGCGTGCTGGGTCTGAACGGTCCGGTCGAAAAGCCCGCGCCCGGCACGCTGCCGCTGCGCGGCGACCTTGCGCATATCGCGCTCGCTGGCAGCCACCTCGCGGCGCATTATGTGATCCCCCATGAGCGCATGGTCGGAACGGCTGCCGCAGTGCTGCGGCTCAATCCGCGCGAGGACAGCGAGACCGTCGCCACCCTCGCGCCCGGCAGCCGCTTCGAGCTGCTCGACATTGCGGGCGACTGGGTGTGGGGCTGCCCCGGGCCTCAGGGGCCGAGCGGCTGGTGCCGGGCGAGCGATCTCGCTCCGACGAGCGCCTGACGCGGTGGCGATCCGCCTGTTCATCGACGGTGCGGCGGGCACCACCGGCCTCGAAATCCGCGAACGCCTGCAGGGGCGCAGCGAGTTCGAGCTGATCGTCCTCGACGATGCCCAGCGCAAGGACGAGAGCGCCCGGCGCGACGCACTCCACGCCGCCGACATCGCGATCCTGTGCCTGCCGGACGAGGCGGCGAAAGAGGCGGTGAAGCTGGCCGAAGGCTCCGGCGCCCGCATTATCGATGCCTCCAGCGCGCACCGCGTGGCCGAGGGCTGGACCTACGGTTTTCCCGAGCTGATCGGGCACGAGCGAATTGCCAATGCACAACTGGTGAGCAATCCAGGCTGTTATCCCACCGGCTTCCTCGCGCTGGTCGCGCCGCTGGTGCGCGCCCGGCTGCTGCCCGCCGACTGGCCCTACACCGTCAACGCGGTGAGCGGCTATTCGGGCGGGGGCAATGCGCTGATCGCGCGCTTCGAGGCCGAGGGTGCGCCCGCCTACCGCGCCTATGGCTACGACATGGCGCACAAACACCGCCCCGAGATGCAGCGGCACGCCGGCCTCGTCCACGAGGTGATCTTCGCGCCCGCGGTGGTCCCGGCCTATCGCGGCATGGTGGTCGAGGTGCCGCTGCATCTCGGTGCGATGCCGGGCGGTCCGGCGGCCGACGCGCTGCACGAGGCGCTCTCCCGCTTCCATGCGGATTCGCCGGTGGTGACCGTCGCACCGGCACCGGGCCCGGCCGAATTGCTGCTCGAGAGGTCGGCCGCGCCGTGGGACGGCATGGCCCTTCACGTCGTCGGGGACCGCCACGGGCGGCACGCGCGGCTGGTGGCGGTGCTCGACAATCTCGGCAAGGGCGCTTCGGGAGCCGCGATCCAGAACCTCAACATCATGTGCGGTCTGCCCGAGACCACTGGGCTGCGGCTCTGAACGGCACGCGCTGCCTAAAATGTAGGCAATGCCCGTCCATCCGCTGTGCACCCCATTGCGCAGCGCACCATAATCTTGCTACCCGCGCCCAACAGGCGAAAGACATCCCCTGCCCGGAATCCTCCCGCGGCAAGGATTGTTCAACCCGAATGCACATGCGCTTGGCACGATTCTTGTTAGGATTTTGTCAGGAATCCGGCCAGGCGCGGATGGGGACGACGTGAAAAAGATCGAAGCGATCATCAAACCCTTCAAGCTCGACGAGGTGAAGGAGGCGCTGCACGAAATCGGCGTGTCCGGCATCACCGTGACCGAGGCCAAGGGCTTCGGCCGCCAGAAGGGCCATACCGAACTCTACCGCGGCGCCGAATATGTTGTCGACTTCCTGCCCAAGGTGAAGCTCGAGGTGGTCGTCCCGGACGAGCAGGCGGCGCGCGTGGTCGAGGCGATTGCCGCCGCCGCGCAGACCGGCCGGATCGGCGACGGCAAGATCTTCGTTACCGCGATCGAGAGCGCGCTCAGGATCCGCACCGGCGAGACCGACGAGGACGCCATCTGATTTCCCACCCGTTCCTGCCCGCCGCCCTTCGACATCATCTTATGGCGGGCCGGCCCTGACACTACCCGGAGGCAATACGAAAATGTCGAAAGCGAAAGACGTCCTCAAGCTCATCAAGGACGAGGAAATCGAGTGGGTGGACCTGCGCTTCACCGACCCCAAGGGCAAGTGGCAGCACCTCACCATGGTCGCAGGCGTCATGGACGAGGATGCGCTCGAAGACGGCCTGATGTTCGACGGTTCGTCGATCGCCGGCTGGAAGGTCATCAACGAAAGCGACATGATCCTGAAGCCCGACCTGTCGGAAACCTGGATCGACCCGTTCAGCGCCTCGCCGATGCTGATCATCAACTGCGACATCGTCGAGCCTTCGACCGGCGACTGGTATGCCCGCGACCCGCGCACCACCGCCAAGCGCGCCGAGGCCTATCTGAAGTCCACCGGCATCGGCGACACCGTCTATGTCGGCCCGGAAGCCGAGTTCTTCATGTTCGACGACGTGCGCTTCGAGGACGGCTATGCCGGCTCGGGCTTCGCGATCGACGACATCGAACTGCCGACCAACACCGGCAAGGAATATGACGCCGGCAACATGGGCCACCGCCCGCGCGCCAAGGGCGGCTATTTCCCCGTCGCGCCGGTCGATTCGGCGGTCGACATCCGCGCCGAGATGGTCGCCACCATGCTCGAAATGGGCCTGCCCTGCGACAAGCACCACCACGAGGTCGCCGCCGCCCAGCACGAACTGGGCCTGACCTTCGGCACGCTGGTGCAGACCGCCGACCGGATGCAGATCTACAAGTACGTCGTGCACCAGGTCGCCCACGCCTATGGCAAGACCGCGACCTTCATGCCCAAGCCGATCAAGGCCGATAACGGCTCGGGGATGCACACTCACATGTCGATCTGGAAGGACGGCAAGCCGATGTTCGCGGGCAACGAATATGCCGGCCTGTCGGAAACCTGCCTCTATTACATCGGCGGGGTCATCAAGCACGCCAAGGCGCTGAACGCCTTCACCAACCCGACCACCAACAGCTACAAGCGGCTGGTGCCGGGCTTCGAGGCGCCGGTGCTGCTGGCCTATTCCGCCCGCAACCGCTCGGCCTCGTGCCGCATTCCTTACGGTGCGGGCGACAAGGCCAAGCGCGTCGAGTTCCGCTTCCCCGATGCGATGGCCAACCCCTACCTCGCCTATTCGGCCCTGCTGATGGCGGGTCTCGACGGGATCGAGAACAAGATCCACCCGGGCGAGGCAATGGACAAGAACCTCTACGACCTGCCCCCGGCCGAGCTCGCCGAAGTGCCGACCGTGTGCGGCAGCTTGCGCGAGGCGCTGGACTCGCTGGCCGCCGATCACGAGTTCCTGCTCAAGGGCGACGTGTTCACCAAGGACCAGATCGAGGCGTATTGCGAGCTCAAGTGGGAAGAGGTGATCCGCACCGAGACCACCCCCTGCCCGGCCGAGTTCGACATGTATTACTCGATGTAATTGCCAAGACATGCGACCAGCGGAAGGCCGCCCGGGAGACCGGGCGGCCTTTCCTTTTGCGCGGTGCTTTCCGCCGGGCGCGCGACCGGCTAGAACACGGCCCGAGGGCTTTCGGAGAACCATGTGAACGACGCGATCCTGCTGGTGGCCGGGGGCCTCGTCCTGCTTGCGCTGGGCGGCGAACTACTGGTGCGCGGCGCGGTCGGCCTCGCCGCCCGGCTCGGCATCTCGCCCTTGCTGGCGGGCCTCACCATCGTCGGCTTCGGCACGTCGATGCCCGAACTCGCCACCAGCGTGCAGGCGGCGGTCGCCGGATCGCCGGGGATCGCGCTGGGCAATGTGGTGGGCTCGAACATCGCCAATTCGCTGCTGATTCTCGGCGTGGCGGGGCTGATCGCGCCGATCGCGGTCAACCCGGCCTCCTTTGCGCGGGATTCGCTGGCAATGGGCGGGGCAGCGCTTCTTGCCACGGGAGCGGTGCTGCTCGGGGTGATCGGCCTTCTTCCCGGCCTCGTGCTGCTCGCGGCGCTGGGGGGCTATGTCTGGTGGGCCTACAAGTCCGAAAGCGCTGCGCACGATCCCGAATGCGCCCGCCGCGAGGCCGAGGCCGCCGACCGCCCGGTGCCGCCCGATACCGGACCCGTCGTGCTGGGCGCGCTGGTGATCGCGGGGCTTGCCGCAGCGATTTTCGGCGCGCGGCTGCTGGTCGATGGAGCCAGCGTGCTCGCCGCGGCGGCGGGTGTATCGGAAAGCGTGATCGGCCTCACCGTGGTGGCGATCGGCACCAGCCTGCCGGAGCTGATCGCCTGCGTCATCGCGGTGATCCGCAAGCATGGCGATGTCGCGCTCGGCAATGTCGTGGGCTCGAATATCTACAACCTGTGCGGCATCCTCGGCGCCACCGCGGTGATCCACCCGATCGCCGTGCCTGCCGAGATCGCGGGAATCGACATCTGGGTGCTGCTCGGGGTGACCGCCTTGCTGCTGCTGCAACTGCGCAGCGGGTGGCGCCTGTCGCGCATCGAGGCCGCGCTGCTGCTGACGCTCTACGCTGCGTACAGCGCCTTCCTGGCCTTGCGGTGAGGCATTGAGGCAACGCCGACCGACTTTCTGGAAGCTCTTGCTTTGTCTGGAATTGTCCTTCGGACCTCAGACGATAGGTTGCCTCATCCGGTCGCTGGAGAGGCGACCAAGACTGAACCAAGGGGTCCAAGATGACATTCGCTGAAACCCGCCGTCGCGGCCTGCTGGCCGGATCGGCCTCGCTCGCCCTCGCGCTCGCCGCCACCGCCGTCCCGGCGCAGGCGGTCGTGCCGAACGAGACCACCACCTCCGGGGACATCGTCGACAACGACGACACCTATCGCGGCGTGGGCATGTTCTACCGCGCCGACGGTTTCGTGTGCTCGGGCACGCTGATCAATCCGCGCACGGTGCTGTTCGCCGCGCACTGCGTCAACGACCTGCCGGACATCGCCTACAACAACGACGACCCCAACCAGAACATCCCGGCCGCGTGGTCGTTCAACGTCAACGCCCTGCCCGGCTTCCAGGCGTGGTTCGCGAGCAATTTCGCGAGCAATCCGGACGCCGCGGTCTTCAACGTGAACCGCATCTTCTACAATCCGCTTTCGCTGCAGAACCCGCAGGCGCAGGGCTTCATTGAGGCCGATGTCGCGCTCGCCAGCCTCGACACGCCCGCCGCGGGCATCCCGACCTGGGCGCTGCTGTTCACCACCCTGCCCGCCCCCGCGGCGATCGACCCGGCGCTGGGCACCGGCTACCACGTCAACATCGTCGGCTACGGCAGTACCGGCAATGCGGTCCAGGGCGCGGTGGACGGAATCGACTTCCGTCGCCGCGCGGCCGAGAACATGCTCGGCGGGTTCCTGTCGCTCGACGATCGCAATGCGGTGCTGTTCGGCTCGAGCGGCGGACTGCCGCAGAACCTCTACCAGCTCGACTTCGATTCGCAGGACCGCAGCGCTTTCCCGGACATCAATGTTCACCGCGACGACGCCTTGCCCAACGAAGGCATCACCGCCGGCGGGGATTCGGGCGGCCCGCTGATCCTCGACGCTGCCGGCAACACGCTGTCGAACGAGGATCTCGTGATCGGCGTGCTTTCGGGCGGTTCGCGCTTCTTCAACGGCCAAGGCTCGGGCTCGCTCGGCTCGACCAGCTTCTACCAGCCGCTCTCGCTCCACTGGCAGTTCATCGCTGCCGCCAACCCCTATCGCTATGTCGGCGCCATCGCCGGGAACGGCGACTGGGAAGACCCCGAGCACTGGGTCACGCTGCTCGATCCCGCCTACCGGGTCATCGATGCGAACGGCGCGGTGGTGAACGGCTTGCCGACCACGCCCGAGCTGGGGCTCGGCGGCACCGAAGGCGATTTCGGCGGCGTCTGCATCGAATTCGAACAGCCGGGCGATGGCTGCGTCGACGTTGCCACGGGCGCTTTCGAAGACACTTATGTCCCGCCCGCCGCGGCCGCGGGCAATGTGGTGAACAGCCGCGGTGAGGTGAACGTCTCGCTCGTCGCGGGCGGGGATTCCGCGCTTCCGGCTGCCGCCTCGCTTGGCGGGTCGGGCGCACCGGCGGCGGCGGCCACCGCGGGCGATCCGGCGATCGTGGAAGCCGGGCTGCCTGCCCCGACCCTCGCCAACGGCCTGCCGGGGGCGACCGGCTTCGTCCCCGACAATATCGATCCGCTGGTCAGCAGCGACGTCGCGCTCAACATCGATCCGCGCTACTACGACGTGACCCTCGGCGCGGACGGCACCACCACGCTGTCGAGCGGGGTGACCGTCGACCGGCTGACCGTGCGCGGCGCTGCCGGGCTGAACGTCGCCTCGGCAGGGAACCTGACCTCGCTCATCGACATCAATCAGTTCGGCGGCCGGGTGAACGTCGATGGCGGGCTGGGCACATTCGGCGATTACACGCTGTTCGCGGGGATGCTCGAGGGCACCGGCACCGTTGCCGCGCCCTTCGTCACCAGCATCACCGGGGTTATCTCGCCCGGCACGATGGGGACGATCGGCACGCTGACTGTCGACGGCAACCTCGTGATGTCCTCGGGCAGCACCTATCTCGTCGACCTTGCGGCTGACGGCTCGTCCGATCGCATCGCGGTCACCGGCGAAGCCAACGTCGGCGGCGTCGTCGGCATCGGGCCCGGCGCGCTTGCGCAGGTCAACGGCCTCGGCCGCCAGTACACCATCCTCACCGCGGACGGCGGGGTGAGCGGGGCCTTCGCCGAGACCAGCCTCTCGGCGATCCTCAGCCAGACCTTCAGCTACGAAGCGAACGCCGTCCTCATGGAGATCGCGGCAGCGAGCTACGCCACAGCGATCGATCCGAACGATCCGGCGCAAAAGGCCTATGCCCAGCTGTTCGACCAGAACCGCGGCAACGGCGACCTCGCAGGGCTCTATGCGCTCGACTTCGCCGATGCGACGACCATCCGCAGCACCTTCGAAGGTCTTGCGCCGGTGAACGAGCAGGCGGTCCGGTCGATGGCGGGTCAGACCATCAACCTGCTGCAGAACTTCTACGACGGTAGACTGCGCGAGGCCGATCGCGCACGTGCCGGCGGCCGGATTGCGGTCAAGGGCGCGCCGCTCAACGTCGCGCAGGCGGCGCTCTCGCCCTACGGACAGCCGATCGGTGCGGGCGCGATGGCACTGCAGGGCGGTGCGGAAGAGACCGAAATGGTCGAAACGAGTCTGCCGGACAACGTCGCCATGTTCGTGGCTGCCGGCGCGATCACCGGGGATTCGGACTCGCTGCCCGGCTACTCGGCCGGAAGCGAGGCTGCCGGGCAGTTCATCGCCCGCAACACCGAGATCTCGGGCTTCTACCTCGCCGGCGGGCTCGAGTTCTATCCGGGCGAGAACACGATGGTCGGGATCTCGGGCTATTTCAGCTCGCTCGATGCCGACGTGCCGCTCGGGCAGCAGGTGGAAAGCGATACCTATGCGGCTGCGCTCTACCTGAGGCACAGCCTGGCCAATGGCTGGACGCTCGACGGTCAACTGGCAATGGGTAGCATGGGCTTCGACACCAAGCGCACGGTCACCTTCCCCGGTGCCGACCAGACCCTCACCTCCTCGACCGACGATCTACTGGTCTCGGGTTCGCTCGGCCTGTCCTACGATCTCGATCTCGGCGGGGCCACGCTGTCGCCCGGGGTCGAGGCGCGTTACGCCAGCGTCAATCTGGGCCGCGTGAGCGAGGACGGGGGCGATCTCGCGCTCGTCGTCCAGCGCGAGACCTTCGAAAGCAAGCAGGCGCGCGCCGGCTTCGATTTCGAAACCCAGACAAAGGTCGTGCAGATCAACGCGATGGCGCAGTATGTGCACGATTTCGAGGACGGGCCGCAGCTGCTCGCGGCGAACTTCACGCGGGGAACCGGCGCGGACGCGAACTTCCTGCTCGATCAGGCGGACAGCGACTGGGTCGAACTCGGCGTGTCGGCCCAGATCGGACGCGGCCCCGTGCAGGTCGGGATCGGTTTCGAGAGCACCTTCGGGCGCGCTTCGGCCGATGCCCGCGCATTCCGCGCCTCGGCGACCTACCGCTTCTGATCGCAGGCTACGCAAGAGAAAGGGGGCGTCCGTCGATGACGGGCGCCCCCTTTCGGTATCCGGTGCCGCTCCCGTCAGCGGATCGAGAGCATCCCGCGCCGTCCGACTGCAATGAAGCTCGCCACCAGCACGAGGACGTAGAAGGCGGTGAGCAGGTCGAGCGGGCGCGGACCGGCGGCATAGCCGAGATGGGCGAGCATCGCCCACAATCCGACCACCAGCAGGACGAGCCCGTAACTGAGCGCGCCCGCTTCAAGGTTGACGGCGAGCATCAATTCGTCGCTGGCGCGATAGACCCTGATCGAGATCAGCGTGCCCAGGACCAGTCCGCCTGCGCCGACCGCCAACGCGGCAGGCGCGGGCAGCGGGCCTTCGGGCGCGGCGAGCGCCAGCGCGAGGAGCGCCGCGCCCCACAGCACCATGGCCACGCCCGACCAGGTCAGCACCCGCCTCTGCTCGCGCAGCTCGTCGGCGTCCTCGACATTGAGGAAGCGTGCGCCCAGCGCCGGACTGGCGGTGCCGATCAATATGCCGAGCGCGATGACGGCATAGAGCACGCCGACCAGCGCGGCGATGGTCGCGGATTTGCTCAAGCCGCCGATGGCCTCGCTGTCGATGAAGCGCATCAGTGCGAAGCTTGCGGCGAAGCCGGCGAGGCCGCCGGCAAGCGCGGGGATCACCAGCTTGCGGATGATCTTGCTGGCGGGGGAGGTCTGGTTCTCGCTCATCATGCTTCGGGCTCCCAGTGATCGATGAACAATTCGGGCACGCTGACGCCGAACAGCCGCGCCATGCGCAGCGCCAGCGGCAGCGAAGGATCATACTTGTCGGTCTCGACCGCGTTGATCGTCTGGCGCGAGACCCCCAGCCGGCGGGCGAGTTCGCCCTGGCTCCAGCCGTGCTGTTCGCGGAAGTGTTTGAGGTGGTTTTCCACGGTTGGCGACTCTGCGGTTGAAACGGTTGCTGGCGGTGCCTGCCTCCGGGAAGTGATTCGGCGGCTGACAAGAGTCCTTTACTGTAAAGACCTCTTGTCAGTCAAGAGCTCTTTACAAGCGGTCGCCCTGCGAAGCACTCGGCATGCATTCTTCGTTTTCCTACTGGCGCGGAACCTGCCTAATTCCCGCGCCTCGTCCGACCCTTTCGCGAGGTGCCCTGTCATGATGCCGCGTTCCGATCCGCCACTCTTCGCCTTCCTGCGCCGCCTGCTGTCGCCGGCGCGCACTGCACCTGAAAACGCTCACCCGGTGGCGCCTGAGACGCAGGGCGAAATGGCCTGCGTGCCATCGGCAGCCGGGCGCCTTTCACCACCCCGCAGCGTCGGGGAGGCAGGACTCGCGCTGATCAAGCGGTTCGAGGGGTGCGCCCGGCTGCGGCCCGACGGGATGATCGCTGCCTATCCCGATCCGGGCACGGGCGGGGCGCCCTGGACAATCGGCTGGGGTGCGACGGGCCGCGACGACAGCACGGGGGAGACCATCGGCCCCGACACGCTCTGGACCCAGGCACAGTGCGATGATCGGCTCCTCGCCGATCTTCAACGCCACGCGGCCGAGGTCGCCGCCGCCATCGGGGACGCGCCGACCAGCCAGGCGCAGTTCGATGCCCTCGTCAGCTTCCACTACAACACCGGAGCGATCGCCCGCGCCACGCTGACCGCGCGCCACCGTGCAGGGGATTTCGCCGCCGCCGCAGGCGAATTCGCCCGCTGGAACCGCGCGGGCGGACGGGTGATGAAGGGACTCGTGCGCCGCCGCGCTGCCGAGGCGGAGCTCTACATGAGCGGCAGCGCGTAAAGCGCGTGTTCCTCAATAATCCTTGCTGACCTCGGCCAGCACGCTGTCGCGGCCGATCGTCGAGACCGTGCCGAGCAGCGAGAGCCAGCTGGTGATCCGGTATTCGACCGTGGTGGCGCTGTAACCCTGCCCGTCGGTGACCAGTTCGACATAGATGTGCCGCCCGATGTTCTTGCCGAGCGCCACCCCGGTGCCGCGCCCGATCAGCGGGTCGGCACCGACGATGCGCAGTTGGTCGAGGCCGATCGAGCGGCGCAGCTGGCCGATCGGGTCGAGCCCCCCGCCCCCGCCCTGCAGCGAGGCGATCGCCGCGGCAAGCTGCACCGCGTCGGTCGCCGAAAGCGAGGTCACCGATCCGCCGAACAGCAGCCGCGCGAGGATTTCCTCCTCGGGCAGGGCCGGGTCGGAGGAGAAGTTGATGTTGGGTGACTGCGCATTGCCGGTGATCGCGATGTCGACATTGGTGCCGCTCCGGCTGGTCTCCGCAAGGATGTCGAGCCGCGGATCGATCGGCTCGTTCTCGTCGAACTGGATGCGACCGCGCGTGAGCTCGAAGCGGGTGCCGGCGAAGGTGTAGGCACCGCGCACCAGCCGGGCGCTGCCGCCGATGCGCGGATCGTCGACCGTGCCGCGCAGCGCGATGTCGATGCCCCATTCGCTGTCCAGCCCCATCCCCCTGACGCTGACCCGGCTCGGCGCCGAGGCATTGACGAGATAGCGCCACGCCGCATCGCGGCCCGACACGGTCTCGCGCGCGCGGCCGTCCTCGCCGTTGATCTCGCGGGTGGCGATCTGGGGCAACGCCATGTCCTCGCCCGCGGTGCCCAGCGCCCAGCTGGCGCGGTCGATTTTCACACGCCCGGCGATCGTCCCGCCGATGCCGCTGGAGACGATCCGCAGCGGCCCGGTGATGGTCGCCGCAAGCCCGTTGGCGTTGAGCAGCCGCGCATCCTTGGCCGCGGCGCGCAGGTCAAGCTTCGGCCCGCGGCCCGCGCCCATGCCGGCAAGGTCGACCGTGCCGCTGCCGCTCACCGTGCCGCCGCCCGCGGTCGCGCCGGAGAAGCGCGTGAGCTCGAGCCGCGATCCGGCGAAGCGCCCGCGCGCGCTGACCCCGGTGATGCGCGTCCCGGTGAGTGCGCTCGAGACGGTGAGGTCGTCGCTCGCCAGCGTGCCGTCGATGCGCGGGTCGGCGAGCGTGCCGGTGGCGCGCGCGGCGACGGTGAGCGGGCCGGTCAGGTCGAAGGCCTCGATGGCCGCGAGCCGCCACAGGGTCTCGGCCGCCCCCTCGAACATCAGTCGCCCGCGCAGCCGCCCGTTCATCAGCCGGTCGGCGATGCCGCTTCCGGCGGGCAGATCGGTGATCCGCAACGCGATGTCGCCGAGCCGGTCCCCGTCCTCGGTGAGCCGCGCGGCGGCGGTGAGCCGCTCGGCGTTGAGGTCGATCACCCCGAGCACGCCGACCGGCTTCGAGGACAGCACCAGCCCGGCGCGGCTGAAGCGGTCGATCTTGATCCGCGCCCGCGCGGTCGGGGCGGCAGCGCCCGTCTGGCTGTAGTCGATGATGCCCGAAAGCTGTCCGCCCAGCCCCAGGTCCGCCCCGGCGATGTCGAGCAGCCGCAGGGGCATGTTGGCAAGCTTGGCTTCGAATTCGGTCCTCTCCCCGCCGAGCGTGCCCTCGAGGATGGCGTAGCCGCCGCCGAAGCCCACCTGGGTCTTGGCGAGTTGCCAGCCGCCCTCGGCAGTCTTGGTGAGGACCGCGCGGCGCGGCATGGTGATCGCCGTCCCGCCATAGCTGCCGCGCGCGACCGCCGCGATGCGCTCCGGTGCGAACCGCGCATCGAAGTTGAGCGCGAAGCGGTCCTCGCGCCGCCCGGCGATCCCGCCGGTGACGGTCCCGCGCCCGCCGGCGATCTCGGCATCGGCGGTGAAGCTGGCGAGATAGAGCCCGCCATATTCGAACCCGCGACCGCTGACATCGGCACTGATCACCGTGTCGCCCCCGCCGAAGCTGCCCTTGGCGGCGATATCGGCGCGGGTGACCGCGATCGGGGTCGCCCCGCCGAAACGCGCGTTGCGCAGCGCGAGGTCGACGTCAAAGGCCACCGCTTCACCCTGGCCGGGCCGGAAATCGAGCGTCCCATCCACCCCGCCGCCGCTGAGCGCGAGATCGCCCGAAGGCCCCGCATCGCCGAGCACCACCGCGCCGGTGACGTCGGTGCGGTACACTTCGAGCCGCTCGATCGCGACGCGGGTCGGGCCGGTCTCGGGCAGGATCAGGTCCAGCTGCCCCTCGAACGGCCCGAGCAACGAGCCCCCCGACACGTCGAGAGCGAAGCCGTCCTCGCTCGGGGCTATCGCGACATGGACGTTCTTGAGACCGGCGGCGGGATAGGGGCTTGCGAGCACCAGTTCGCCGCGCGGCCCGTCATCGGCGAGCGTCGCGTCGAACGTGAAGGCCCCATAATCGGTCTGCCGGCCGCTTCCCGCAATCACTGTGTTCCCGTCCTCGACCTTCGTATCGAGGCTGGCAGTGAGGCGCGGGCTGTCGATCCGCACGTTTCGCAGCACCAGCGGCCGCGCCGCCCCGACGCCCATCGCTCCGTCGAAGCGGATGCGCTCGCCCGCGAGGCTTGCAAGCGTGTCGTTGCTCACCTGTGCCAGCGTGCCCGAAAGCTTCGCGTCGAGGCTCCACGGCACATCGGGACCGAAGCGCGCGGCGATCCTCGCGGTGGCGTTCGCCACGCCTGCACCCTCGACCTTCAAGCCGCGGGCGCTCACCGGGCCGGAGAGCGCATAGGTGCCCGCACCGATGTCGCCGCGCAGCGCAAGCGTCGCCTCGAGACCGGGAAAGACGATGTGCGCGGCATCTGCGGTGATGAGGCTGCGCGAAAGGTCGTAGACCAGATCGCCGGTCACCCGCCCGTTGACGAGCCGCGGGTCGGCAAGGGCATAGCCGGTCGTGACCCGCTCGGCGGTGAGAGCCAGCGGCACCGACAGCGCCTCCCCGTCATAGCGCGCCAGCCCCTCCTGCACGAGCCCGCGTGCGCTCACGCCGCTGGCCACGAGCCGACCGACCGACAGGCGGTGATCGATCCCGAGGTCGCGGAACGGCCCTTCGAGATCGGCGGCAAGCGCCGCGTCCTCGAGCCGAACGTCCGGCCCCAGCAGCGCCGGATCGCGCAACGTCAGCCGGGTGCGCGCGCCATCGACGACATTGTCGGCAAGGTCGACCACCCCCGCGGCACGCAGATCGAGCCCGCGGGTGATGAGCGCACTGCGCCCTTCGACCACCGAATTGTCGAGCGTGAAGCTTGCTGCCAGCGAAACCGTATCGCCCACCGCGCGCGCGACCAAGTCATCGCCTGCAAGGCCGGGGTGCAGCTGACCCAGAATGCCGTATTTGCCGGCATCATTGCTGATCTGGAATGCGGCAACCGGCGGGGTTTTCGCACCGGGCTTCGCAGAGACCGGCAGACGCCGGGCCACCGCGGTGCCGCGCCAGTGCTGCCATGTCCCGTCCCCGGCGATGCGTGCGGCGTAGCCGTCCGTAAACCCGGCGAGCCCCGCCAGCACACCGCCGGCCGGTGCGCGGTAATCGGCGGCGAGATCGAACCGGTCGCCGTCGGGCTCGGCATCGAGCAGCAGCGCGATCCGGTCGCGCGCACCGAGCTGCGCCTTCAGATCGACCAGCGCCCGGCCCTGCCGGATATCGACCTGCGCATGCGCATCGACCCGCTCGGCCTCGTCCGTCGCCACGCCGGGTGCGAGCACCAGATCGTCGACCTCCAGCTTGTCGACGCGGATGTCGAAATTGGGAAGCACAGGCGCGTTCGGATCGCCGGGGAGCAGTTCGGGAAGACGCCTGAGCCGCCCGCGCCGCGCGGTCACCTCGCGGATGTCGAGCCCGCTCCACAGCCAGTTGAGCGGCCGCCAGTCGAGCGCGACCTCGGGGATGGTCAGGAACACGCCCTTGGGATCGCTGACCTTGACGTCATGCAGCAGCGCAGTGCGATAGACATCCCCCTCGATCCGCCCGACGCTGAAACGCAAGCCCGATGCGGGGGCCACCGCGGCGATCTGGTCGGCGATGAAGCGCTTGCCGATCGGGGTGGCAAGAAACCCCGCGATCAGCAGGAACGGGGTGACCAGCAGCGCCAGCGCCCAGCCGATCCGCTTGCCCCATACCCGCCGCCGGCGGCGCCTCGGGGCATCCTCGACCGGCTCCGAGCCGGCGGGGGCAAGGTCCTCTTCCGCCGCCATCAGAACGCCTGCCCGAGACTGACATAGACGACCACCGGGCTGTCAAAGGGTCCCGGGTTGATGGGCGTGGCGACATCGACGCGGATCGGGCCGAAGCCGGTCTTGTAACGGATGCCCACCCCTGCGCCGTAGCGCACCTCGGAGAAGTCCGGCGTCGAGCCGCGCCCGACCGAACCGGCATCGACGAAGGGCACCACCTCCAGCGCCCCGTCGAACAGCGGGGTCTGGATGCGCGCCTCGAGCGAGAGCTCGACGAGGCTCGCCCCGCCGATCGGGTTGCCGAGTGCATCGCGCGGGCCGACGCCCTGAAAGCCGTAGCCTCGCACCGATCCGCCGCCACCGGAATAGAGCCTGCGCGAGGGCGCGATGTCGGAGGCCGGCGCACCCTGGATGGTCGCCGCGCGCACCCGCCCGGCGAGCACGGTCGAACCCAGCGACTGATAGTAGCTCGCGTCGGCCTGGGCGCGCAGGTAAAAGGTCTCGCTTCCCTGCGAGCGCGACACTTCGGGCGCGAGAAACAGCGTCGTGCGGTAGCCGGTGGTGGGATCGAGCAGGTCGTCGCTCTGGTCGAGCGTGATGCTGCCGAACAGTCCCCCGATCAGGTAGGTGCGGCGCGGCTGGGTGACGCCGGGCGCAGTGCGCAGCAGCCGGTTGCGCTCGTCCGTGTAGAGCAGCTCGCCCCCGAGCTGCCAGCTGACCGGCTTCTGGAACAGGATGTTGGAGACCTTCTCGAAGGTCGCGCGCAGACCGAAGCCGCGCGAATCCACCGCTTGGGTGGTGATGTCGCTGGCGTAGAGATCGGCGGTCAGCACCTGATCGCGTCCGCGGAAATTGTTGCGGCGGATCCCGACGCTGGCGAGCGCCTCGCGCGTGCCGATGATCCCGCGCAGCCGCAGCGCGCCTTCGGGCGGGAAGAAGTTGCGGTGCTCCCAGCGCCCCTCGAGCTTGAAGCCGTCCTCGCTGCCGTAGCCGATCGCCCCGGCGATGGTGCGGACCTTGGCGCGCTCCATGTCGACATCGAGCGCCACTTCGCCGGGCTCGCCCTGCGTGGGCGGCGCGACCCGGCGCGGGGTGACCGTGACGCTCGAGACGAGCCCCGTGGCGAGAATCGCGCGCCTGAGGTCGGTCTCCAGGCTCTGCTGGTAGATGTCGCCGTCCTCGAAGCGGGCGATGCGCTGGAGATGGCGGCTGGAAAGGAACTTGGGATCGCTGCTGTTGACCCCGGCGAAAGCATACTTCCCGTTCGGTGTCACCGGCAGGGTGAGGTCGCCCTCCTCCCGCGCGTGGTCGATCAAGAGCGAGGGATCGCCGATCTCGGCGAAGGGATAGCCGCTTTCGCCCAGCGCGACGCGCAGCTCGGTCTCCTGCTCGACGATGCGGTCGGCATAGAGCGGGTCGCCCGGCTGGATGCCGAAAGCGTCGCGCAGGCGTCCGTAGTCGGGCTGCGGCAGCTCGGCGAAGGCCCCGAGATCGATGGTGCCGAAGCTGTAGCGCGGTCCCGGCAGCAGGTCGAAGCGTACACTCGGCTCGGTGGCGGCGCTGCCGTCCGCGCCGTCATCGCCGCGGCGCCCGCCGGACAGCTGGCGCACCACCTCGCCATCGTAATAGCCATAGGTGCGCAGGATTTCGCTGAGCAGCTCCTCGTCGGAGCGCGCCCGGGCGGCGACCTGCGGGAGAGTGTCCTCGTCGCCGTCGAGTTCGCGCAGGGTGGACAGCGCGCGGAAGCGGTCGATGAACGCGCCGCGTTCGGGGAAGGCGCCCTCGGCCGCGGGGAAGCCGAGCACCAGCCGTTCGCCGACCTTGACGTCGTCGAGTTCCGGCATCTCGTCCAGCATCGGCGCGGCGATCCCGGCGAGGTTTTCGACCTCGGGATCGGTCGGCAGCGGCTCGGGAATGTCGAGCGAGAAATCGGCGAACGCGCCATCGAGCGCAGGCTGCAGGCCGGGCGGTGGTTCGGGCAGAAAGGCGGGCGCTTCCTGCTCCGCATCAGTGCCGGTTTCGGCGAAGTCGGGAGAGACCGCGGGCGTTGCCGGGGACACCGGCGCAGGGTCGGCAACGCCCTGCACGGCCCAATCCTGCGGGTTGTCGACCGCTGCCGGGGGGATGAGTTCGTCGAGCGAGGGCGGCACCGGCGCAGGCTGCGCGGGCGGCGCGGGTTCGCTCGCCGAGGCGTCCTCCTGCGCGTCCTGCGGGGCGGAGGCTGCCTGCGCGTCCTTCGCCGCAGCTTCCTGCGCCGCGATCGGCTGGGCCATCAGCATGAGCGCGGCGGGACCCGCGCTTGCCGCAAGGAGAACAGCCTGTCTCAGGAAAACGCGCGGCTCAACTACCCGGAAACTTGACGGGCTGGCCATCCTTGCCTCGGGCGCCGGCCAGCGACGCGTCCTGCGGCTGGCGCGGCGCGGTCGCCGCGGCGATCAGCCGGTGCTGTTCATCGGGGTCCATCAATTGCCACCCCTCGCGCGTCAGGCGCTCGAGCGGGCGGTAGCGAACCTTGTATTGCATGCGCGGACTGCCTTCGACCCAGTAACCCAGATAGACATAGGGCAATGCCTCAGCCGCGGCCCGGCGAATATGATCGAGGATAATGAAATTGCCGAGGCCGGCGCGCTCAGGGTGATCGGGCTCGTAGAAGGAATAGATCATCGACAGCCCGTCACCCTGCCGGTCGGTCAGGCAGGCGCCGACGAGGCGCCCCGGCTTGCCGTTGGCGCCGGGCTCGCGATACTCGGTGACCACGCTGCTCACCGGGGTGTGCTCGATCATGTCGGCGTAGTCGAGTTCGTCCATTGCCGCCATGCCGCCATCGGGGTGGCGCTGGCCGAGATAGCGGGCGAGCAGCGCGAACTGCTCGTCGGTCGCCCAGGGGCGGCACTCGGTGACGATCAGGTCGTCGTTGCGCTTGAGATCGCGCTTCTGGCTCGGCGAGGGGCGGAAACTGCCCGCCACCACCCGCACCGAAACGCAGGCCTGGCAATCGAGGCAGGATGGGCGGTAGGCGACCGTCTGGCTGCGCCGGAAGCCGATCCGCCCCAATGCCTCGTTGAGCTGTTCGGCGTGCGGGCCCTTGAGCTCGGTGAACACCTTCCGCTCGCTGCGACCCGGCAGATAGGGGCACGGAGCCGGGCTGGTCACGAAGAACCGGGGGAAGCGGATTGGTGCCGTCACTTTGGGGGGCTCAGTCCTCTCTGGAGTGAATCACGCAGTCTTAACCTGCAAGTAAGGTTATGCCTGCAGGAGCCCCGCGGTAAAAGTCCCTTAACCATGAATCGGTGCGAATAATGTCGCGCCCAGCACGACCTGTCGCAGAAAACGCGCCGGAAACGGCGCAATTCTCCCGCAGCTGCCCTCAGCCGAGCTCGACGAGCTGCACCGCGTAGCCCTTGGCCCGCAGACCATCAACCAGCCGCTCGACCTGTTCGGCGTCGCGGGCCTCGCATTCGATGTCGGTGATGAGGCCCTTGGCAGGCAGCGTGGTGAAGATCCGCTGGTGATAGATTTCGATGATGTTGACGTTGTGCTCGTCGAACAGGCGCATCACCTTGAACAGCGCGCCGGGGCGATCCTGCAGGGTGATCCTGAGCCGCGCCAGCCGCCCCTGCCGGGCGAGGTCGCGCAGCAGCACGTTGGCGAGCAGGCGGGTGTCGATATTGCCGCCGCACAGCACCAGCCCGATGCTCTTGCCGGCAAAGCGCGCCGGGTTCTCGAGCACCGCGGCAAGCCCTGCCGCGCCCGCGCCCTCGACCACTGTCTTCTCGATCTGGAGCAGCAGCGCGACCGCCTTTTCGAGCGCGGGCTCGTCGACCAGCAGGATGTCGTCCACCTTTTCGGCGATCACCTGCGCGGTGAAATCGCCCGGCTGCTTGACCGCGATGCCTTCGGCCAGCGTGTCGCCGCCGCAGGGCAGGTTCTCGCCCTTGATCCGGTCGAACATGGACGGGAACAGCGCCGCCTGCACGCCGACCACCTCCATCGCCGGATTGAGCGCCTTGGCGACCGTCGCCATGCCCGAAATCAAGCCGCCCCCGCCGATCGGGGTCACGATGCAGTCGAGATCGTCCTTCACCGCGAACATCTCGAGCGCGACCGTCCCCGCCCCCGCAGCGACCTTGGGATCGTCGAAGGGGTGGACGAAGGTGAGACCAAGCTCGCCCTCGAGCTTTCTTGCGTGGGCATAGGCCTCGTCGAAGGTCTCGCCTTCCAGCACCACCTTGCCGCCGACGCTTTCGGTCTGCATCACCTTCACCGTGGGCGTGGTGCGCGGCATGACGATGGTGACGGGCACGCCGAGCCGGGTGCCGTGATAGGACAGGCCCTGCGAGTGGTTCCCCGCCGAGGCCGCGATCACGCCGCGGGCGCGCTGTTCATCGGAGAGCTGGAGCAGCGCGTTCAAGGCCCCGCGTTCCTTGTAGGCGGCGGTGAACTGCAGGTTCTCGAACTTCAGCCAGATATCCGCGCCGGTGATCTCCGACAGCGTGATCGAATGCATCATCGGCGTTTCGACCACCGCGCCCGCAATCCGAGCCGCGGCGGCGCGGACATCGTCGATGGTGAGGTCGGCCGGGGTGGCGCGAACCGGAGCGGCGGCGGAAGTGGCGGATGCATTCATGATGGGCGCCGCGCTAGCCTTACGTTGCGGCAAGGGCAATTCGAAAGAGTGCGGCGTGCGCCAAGAAATGCGTGCCGCGCGCCGGCCTCGTCTTTGGATTGGCAGTGCGCGCGATTGGCATTAGGGCCTCAGCTCATGACGATGCTTCGCACCCTCCCCGCCGCGCTTGCCGCCGCCTCGGCGCTCGCGCTCGCCGCCCCCGCGCTCGCCGACACGCTGGTCGACAATGTCGACGGCGTGACCATCGGCGAGGACGGGAAAGTGCTACGCTTTACCGGCCTCGTCTATGACGATGATGGCAAGGTGGTCGCGGTGCTCCAACGCGGCGAGGAGCGCCCGCGGGTCGACTACCGCCTCGACGGCGAGGGCCGCGTGATGCTGCCGGGCATGATCGACGCGCACGTGCACGTCATGGACGTGGGCTTCGCGGCGCTGACGCTCGATCTCAGCGATACCACTTCGCTCGAGGATGCGCTGGCGAAGATCAAGGCCTTCGCCGACGCCAACCCCGGCCGCCCGTGGATCCTCGGGCGCGGCTGGAATCAGGAGAAGTGGGGCCTCGGGCGCTTCCCCACCGCCGCCGAGCTCGACGCGGTGGTGCCGGATCGTCCGGTGTGGCTCGAACGCGCCGACAATCACGCCAATTGGGCCAACAGCCTCGCGATCGCGGCCGCAGGGGTGACCGCGAAGACCCCCGATCCGGAAGGCGGCAAGGTGATCCGCGATGCGCAGGGCAATCCTGCAGGCGTGTTCGTCGACAATGCCAATGCGCTGGTCGCCAAGGTCGTGCCTCCGCCGCGGCCCGAAGACCGCGACCTCGCCTTCGCCAAGGCGCAGGAGGTGTTCCTTTCCAAGGGGGTCACCGCAGTCGCCGACATGGGCACCCAGCTCGCCGACTGGACGACCTTTCGCCGCGCCGGGGACAGCGGACGCCTTGCAATCCGCATCGTGTCCTATGCCAGAGCGTTCGAAACGCTCGAACTGGTCGCCGGCTCCGCGCCGACCCCGTGGCTTTACGAGGACCGGCTCAGGATGGGCGGGATCAAGCTCTATCTCGACGGGGCGCTGGGATCGCGCGGAGCGAACCTCAAGCAGCCCTATGCCGACGATCACGCCACCCACGGATTGCCGCTGCTCACCCCGGCGCAGCTTCGCAACCTGATGAGCCGCGCGGCGATGGACAATTTCCAGACCGCGGTTCACGCGATCGGCGATGCCGCCAATGCCGAGGTGCTCTCGGCGATCGAGGAACTGTCTGAAACCTATGACGGCGACCGGCGCTGGCGGATCGAGCACGCGCAGATCGTCGATCCCGAGGACCTGCCGCTGCTCGGGCGCCACGGGATCATCGCCTCGATGCAGCCGCTCCACCAGACTTCCGACCGGCTGATGGCCGAGGCGCGGCTGGGGCCGGATCGGCTCGCCGGCGCCTATGCGTGGCGCAGCGTCCTCAATGCCGGCGGAAGGCTGGCGTTCGGCTCGGACGCGCCGGTCGAGCCGCCCGATCCCTGGGCCGGGATGGCCGCTGCAATCAGCCGGACCGACGCCAATGGCCAGCCCTTCGGCGGGTGGTTCCCGCAGGAGACGGTGAGCCGCGAACAGGCGCTTGCCGGATACACCGCAGATGCCGCTTTCGCCGAGTTTGCCGAAGGGCGTTTCGGGCGGCTGTTGCCGGGCGAGCGCGCCGATTTCCTGCTGGTCGACCGCGACCCGCTGTTCAGCTCGCCCGAGCAGATCCGCGAAACGAAGATCTTTGGCGTGTGGATCGGGGGGGTGAAGGTGCGCGGGGAGTGACTACTCCGCCGCCTGTCCTTCGGCCTCCTCGGCCGACTGCTGCGCCGCGCGCTCGGCCTCCACGGCCTTTTCCTGAAAGCGCATCATCAGCAGCGATGCCTCGAACAGCAGGAGCAGCGGCAGCGCGAGGATCACCTGCGAGCCGGGATCGGGCGGGGTCACCACCGCACTGAGCGCGAAGATGCCGACGATCACGTACCGCCTTGCGCCGGCCATCTGCGCACGGGTGATGATCCCGGCACGGTGGAGAAGCAGCAGCAGCACCGGCAGCAGGAAAGTGATTCCGAACGCCAGGATGAACTGCATCACAAGGTTGAGATAGTCACCCGCGGTCGGGAGAGCCTGCAGCTTCAGGTCGCCCGCCATGCCGCCATAGCCGAGGAAAAAGGTGAAGGCGGTCGGCATGACCACGAAATAGGCGAGCGCCGCGCCCGACAGGAACAGCACCGGCGTGGCCAGCAGGAATGGAAGGAAAGCCTTCTTCTCACGCGCGTAGAGGCCCGGCGCGATGAAGGCCCACAGCTGGTTGGCGATCACCGGGAAGCTGACGAGAAAGCCGCCGAACAGCGCCACCTTCAGCTCGACGAAGAACACTTCCGGCAGCTGGGTGAAGATCAGCTGGCCCTGCCCTTCGGGAAAGGCGCGTTCGAGCGGCCAGACGAGGAAGCCGAGAATCTCGTCGGCGAAGTAGAAGCACACGGCAAAGCCCACCGCCAGCGCCAGCAGCGAGCGGATGACGCGGGTGCGCAGCTCGATCAGGTGGTCGAGCAGCGGCTGGCGGGTCTCGTCGAGATCCTTGATCTCAAACATCGGAGTCGCTTTTCGCGGCCGGCTCGGGCGCCGGAGATTGCGCGAGCGGCCTGGTCGCGGGAGCGACGGGCGGCGCGTCGGGGGAAGCGGGCGGGGGCGCAGGGGGCGCAGGGGGCGCATCCTGTGCCGCGTCTGTCGGGGGCGGGCCGGTCATCACCGGGGTGCCCGCCTCGGCTTCGGTCAGGGCGGCGGAGCGGCGCATGATTTCCTCGTTCTGCGCCTTCCACTTCTTTTCCATTTCCTCCAGTTCGGCCTCGCGCACCATGGCGTCGATGCCCGAGCGGAAATGGGCGGAGACGCGCCGCATCTGGCCGATCCAGCGCCCTGCGGTGCGCATCGCCAGCGGCAAGTCCTTCGGCCCGATCACGACGACCGCGACGATGATGATGACCAGCAGTTCTCCGGCACCGATATCGAACATGTCTGGAGCGGCTCTGCCGCCTCCTTCAAGGCGCGATCACGCGCCGGTCGTGTCGTTCTTTTCGGCAGGCGCGGGCGACTCGGCCGAGGTGGGCGCGGCGGCCGGGGGCTCGATCCGGGCCTTGGGCGCGGTGTCGCTCCCTTCGTTCATCCCCTGCTTGAAGCTCGAGATGCCCTTGCCGAAATCGCCCATCATTTCCGAGATTCGCCCGCGCCCGAACAGCACGAGGACAACGAGGGCGACGATGAGGATTTGCCAGATACCGACATTCATGGGGAAGACTCTCTTTGGTGGTGACCCCTATATAGGAGCCTTGGCGCCGCGATGCCACCCGCCTGAAGGCGCTATGCGACGAATGTGCCAACGTCAGGGGAGCGCGAAACCTTCGTCCTCGCCGTCATCCTCGTCCGCGTCGGTCGCATCGTCGGCGTCATCATCCGGGTCGAAGCGCCCCATTCCGCCCATCGCCGCCTCCATCGCCTCGTCGACGGGGTCGAGCAGCCCGGCGGCGCGCAATTCGTCGATGCCGGGCAGGTCGCGGCGGCTCTCGAGCCCGAAATGGTCGAGGAAATCGGGCGTGGTGGCGTAGATCACCGGACGGCCGGGCACCTCGCGGCGGCCCGCAGGACGCACCCAGCCCGCCTCCATCAGCACGTCGAGCGTGCCTGCGCTGGTCTGCACCCCGCGGATCGATTCGATCTCCGCGCGGCTGACCGGCTCGTGATAGGCGATGATCGCGAGCACCTCGGTCGCGGCGCGGCTCAAACGGCGCACCTGTTCCTTCTCGCGGCGCAGCAGATGGGCAAGATCGGGCGCGGTTTCGAAATGCCAGCGCCCGCCCCGCTCGACGAGGTGGATGCCGCGCGCGATGTAGTGGCTCTGCAGCACGGACAGGGCCTCGCGCACCTCGGCAGGCTCCAATCCGCCGAGATGCGCGGCGAGCGCCTCGACGCTCATCGGCTCCTCGGCGGCGAACAAAGTCGCCTCGACAGCGCGTTCGAGCGTGCCGGGCTGATCGCTCATGCCGCGGCGCCGGCCTTCAGACGCCGGATGCGCAAGGGGGCGAAGGTGCCCTCCTGATCGAGCTCCGCCGTGCCGCGCTTGGCCAATTCGAGGGCCGCGACAAAGCTCGATGCGAGCGCCGAGCGCTTCAGCTCGGGCGAGGCATGGGGCGGCAGAAAGTCTCGGATTTCCATCCATTCGAGCGTCACGCCGAGCATCGCGGACACCCTTTCAAGGGCGCTGTCCAGTGTCATCACCGGCCGGTTGGCCACATGGTAGATGCGCGGGGCGGTGCGCGCCTTGACCTGCCCGTAGGCCTGGATCAGCGCGAACATGTCGCTGCGCCACACCGTCTTGCGATCGGTCCTGAGGCCCTCGGGCGCGCCCCTCAGGAACACGTCGCGCCCGATCCGGTCGCGCCCCATCAGCCGCGCCGCCGCCTCGCGCATCGCGCCGAGGCGTTGCAACCGCAGTTGCAGGCGCAGCGCGAGTTCCTCTGGCGAAGGGTCCTCCTGCTCCTCCTTCGGAAGCAGCAGCGCCGACTTGAGATAGGCCAGCCACGCCGCCATCACGAGGTAATCGGCGGCCAGTTCCAGCTTCAGCGCCCCAGCGCGCTCGATATAGCCGAGATATTGGTCGACCAGCGCGAGGATCGAGATCTGGCGCAGGTCGACCTTTTGCCGCCGCGCGAGGTCGAGCAGCAGGTCGAGCGGCCCCTCCCACCCGTCGAGCGCGAGATAGAGCGCATCGCTATCCGCCCTGGCGGATTCGGGCGGGAACATGAAAGGCTCCTCAGGCGCGTTCATGCCGTTGTCCCCGCGAGCGCCAGAAGCGCTTCGCGCCTGGCGAGAAACGCGCCCTGTTCCGCCGGGAGCGAGGGGATGACCCGGGTGTCCGCCAGCGCCGCATCGAGCCGCGCGGAAGTCGCCTCCGACATGGCGGGCAGCACGTTGCAGATGCCCTCCATGTCCTTCATCTTCGCCCAGCAGTTGAGGACGACGTCGCACCCCGCCGCATGGGCGCGCGCGGCGCGTTCGGGAATGGTGCCGCCCAGCGCCTCCATGTCGATATCATCGGTGAGCAGCAGGCCTTCAAAGCCGATCTTCCCGCGGATCACCTCGGCGATGATGGTGGGCGAAAGCGTGGCCGGGTTTTCGGCATCCCAGACCGGGAACAGCAGGTGGCCGGTCATCCCGATCTTCGCATGGGAAAGCGTGCGGAACGGGGCGAGGTCGGCTTCCAGCTCCTCGGACCCGGCGCTGACAGTGGGCAGCGCCTTGTGGGTGTCGACATCGGTGCGCCCATGGCCCGGCATGTGCTTGATGCAGCCGGTGACGCCCCCTGCCGCCAGCCCTTCGAGCACCGCGCGCCCGATCGCCGCGACCTGCATCGGCTCGGCCCCGAAGGCGCGGTCGCCGATCACGTCGTGGGCGCCGGGCACCCTGAGATCGAGCGGCGGGTGGTAATCGACCGTGATGCCCATCGCCGACAGCTCGAGCGCCATCGCGGTGGCATTGGCCCGCGCCGCCGCGATCGCGCTCGCCGGCGCCATGTCATAGAGCCTCGCGAAGGCCTCTCCCGCGGGATAGGCCGACCAGTGCGGCGGGCGCAGCCGGGCGACGCGGCCGCCTTCCTGGTCGATCGAGACCAGCAGGTGATCGCGCCCGTGGATGCTCCTGAGATCGTCGGTCAGCGCGCGCAGCTGCTCGGGGTCCACGCAGTTGCGGCCGAACAGGATGTAGCCCGCAGGATCGGCCTCGCGGAAGAAGGCGCGTTCGTCGGCGGTGAGATGCGCGCCGCTGAGGCCGAAGATCGCCGGAATCATGCTCCAAGGTTCGCAGGCCCGCCCGCGTCAGGCAAGCGCCACCAGCATCCGCAACGGGGAAAAGCGCCCGCCGGGCGGCCTATTTGACCTGGCAATCGAGCCCGTCGGACTTGAGCGCGGTGCACAGCGCCTCGGCCTCGGCGCGGGTCGCGGCAATCGCCTGGAGCCGGTAGACCGTGCCGATGTCGACCTTGCCCTCGACCACGCGGTGCTTGACGCCGTTGAGCGTCGCGGTGCGACGGGTGAGATCGGTCCAGCCCTGTTCGGCGCGCGAGCGCGAAGAATAGGCGGCAAGCTGGACGCCCACTCCGGCGGTGTCCGCAGCCGGAGCAGCGGCGGGCGATGCGGAGGCGACGGGCACGGGCTTGGTCGCCGGCGCCGCATCGGGCTCGGCCACCACGGCGTCGGGCTTCCCGCCCTCGCCCACCACGGGCGCCAGATTGCCGGTCCCGGCAAAGGTCTTGCCGCCCGGGTCCTCGGGGCGTTCCTTGATCGGTCCTTCGGGGGCGGGGATCACGCTGCCGTCAGCCACGACGTCACCGGTCGCGGTGCTGTGCGAGACATACCACACTGCGCCCACCACTGCGCCAAGCAGCGCAAGCAACAGCGCGACGAAGCCCACGAGCTGCATCATGTCGAGCCCGCCCGCGTCCTCTTCGTCCGCGTCGGATTCGAGCCAGGGGAGATTGTCGGTGTCGGCGAGATCGAGCTCGCCGTCGTCCGCATCCAGTTCCTCGTATTCGGCATCGATCATGACGAAACCTCGCGCCCCCCGGCGATTACATGCTCTCGACCGCCTCGACGCCAAGCACGCCGAGACCATTGCGGATCACTTGCCCGATTGCCGCCGCGAGGAAAAGCCTCGCCGCGGTCACCTCGGCATCCTGTTCCACGATGAAGCGCTTTTCCACGCGGTCATTACCGAGGTTCCAGAAGGAATGGAGATCGGCAGCGAGATCGTAGAGGTAGAAGGCGATGCGGTGCGGTTCGCGCGCGCGGGCCGCGGCCTCGATCTCGCGCGGGAACTGCGCGGCGCGGCGCACGAGGTCGAGCTCCTCGGCACCGAGCCGGTCGAGCGCCGCGTCGGACGGTGCGAAGCCGGCCTCGGCGGCCTTCCTTAGCGTCGAGCGGATCCGGGCATGGGCATATTGCACGTAGAAGACGGGATTGTCCTTCGAAGCTTCGACCACCTTCTCGAAGTCGAACTCCATCTGCGCCTCGGGCTTGCGGGTCAGCATGGTGAAGCGCACCACGTCCTTGCCCACTTCCTCGACCATATCGGCGATGGTGATGAAATTGCCCGAGCGCTTGGACATCTTGGCGGGCTCGCCGCCGCGCATCAGCTGGACCATCTGGACCAGCTTGACGTCGAAGGGGATCGCGCGGCCCTGCCCTTCGGACAGCGCTGCGACCGCGGCCTTGATCCGCTTGACCGTGCCGGCGTGATCCGCACCCCAGATGTCGATCAGCTCGTCGGCCCCTTCTGCCTTCTGCAGGTGATAGGCGAGATCGGCGCCGAAATAGGTCCATGCGCCGTTCGACTTCTTGATCGGGCGGTCCTGGTCGTCACCGAAGCGCGTCGAGCGGAACAGCGGCAGTTCGACCGGTTCCCAGTCCTCGGGGGGGGCCTTGCCCTTGGGCGCCTCGAGCACCCCGTCGTAGACGAGATCGTGCGCCCGGAGCCAGACCTCGGCGGCCTCGGGCTTGCCAGCGGCCTGGAGAGCGGCTTCCGAGGCGAATACATCGTGGTGGATGCCGAGCAGCGCGAGATCGGACTTGATGAGGTCCATCATCCGGCTCACCGCCTCGGCCCGGAAGATCGGCAGCCAGTCGGACTCGGGCGCATTCCTGAAACGGTCGCCGAGCTCGCGCGCGAGTGCGGCCCCCACGGGCTTCAGATAGTCGCCCGGGTAAAGTCCCGCCGGGATTTCGCCGATATCCTCGCCGACCGCCTCGCGATACCGCAGATGCGCCGAACGCGCGAGCACATCGACCTGTCCGCCCGCGTCGTTGATGTAGTATTCGCGGATCACCTGGTGGCCGGCCCATTCGAGCAGCGTGGCGAGGGCATCGCCCACCACCGCGCCGCGGCAATGGCCCATGTGCATCGGTCCGGTGGGGTTGGCCGAGACATATTCGACATTGACCCGCCGCCCGGCGCCGATCACCGAGCGTCCGTAATCCGCACCCAGCGCGGCAATCGCCTGCAATTCGCCGAGCCACGCCCCGGCCTCGAGCCGCAGGTTGATGAAGCCGGGGCCGGCGATCTCGGCCCCCGCGATGCCCGGCTGGGCAGCGAGCTTCGCGACGATCCGCTCCGCCAGCGCGCGCGGGTTCGTGCCCGCACTCTTGGCGAGCACCATCGCCGCATTGGTCGCAAGGTCGCCATGCGCCGGATCGCGCGGCGGCTCGAGCGTGACGTTGGCGTAGGACGTGCCCTGCGGCAGCACGTTCTCCGCGACGAGCGCGTCGAGCACGGTTTCGATCAGCGCCGCATGGGCGGCATAGAGGGTCGTGGTGTCGGTCATGCTATACCTGTGCGCCCCCGCACAGGCGGGAGCCTTCTTGGACAGGCCCCCGCATTCGCGGGGACTCGCGCGGTTTTCAAGCAGAATGCGGCGTCGACGGCTCCGGAAGGGAGCGACCGGTCACCGCCTCACGTTGTAGGCCAGCTGGTCCTCGGTGAGCTGGAAGCCCAGCAGCATCTCGAACCGGGTGCGGGCGATGGCCGCCTTGACGTCCGGATCGGCGAGCGGGTCGAGCGCGGCGTCGACATCGCCCGCGCGGCGCTTGCGGGTGATCTTCTCGCGGATGTCATCGGGCAGCGAGGCATCGGCGCGGTTGACGTAGGAACCCGCCTTGGCGGTCGCGACCGCGCGCTCCTCGCCATCGGCAAAGCTGAGCGTGACCTCGCCGACCCGCTTGCTGACGACGGCGCTGCCGCCACGCAGAACGGTGACGAAATAGGGCAGCGTCACGCTGCGCGCACCGCGCGTGTCGGTGCGGCGCGCGTGCACCTCGAAGGTGGCCTCGGTGTAGACCTGATCGCCGCTGTCGTTGCAGGTCGAACGAAGGTCGGTCATCGCCGCGGTCACATCGAGGCTGGCGGTGCTGCGGTCCTCGCCCGGGCGGAAGGTGGTGATATCGCCGGTGTAGTCGGGGATTCCGACGGCCGGGCAGGTGGTCAGCACCGAGGTGATGCCCACGCCTTGGTCGAGCACCAGCTCGCCCTCTTTGGCGCAACCCGCCAGCGCGGCGACGGCGGCAATCACAGGAAGGGCACGGGTGCGAAACATCATTGAAAGACCGTCCTCGAACAGCGGATCCGTGGGGTGCGCAAGGCCGCGCATGCATGCCCTAGCGAGACGCGCCGCAAAGCGCTAGAGGGACAGACATGAACGCGCCCTTTCCTGCATCCGATGCCGCCGCGCCCGACGCCGGGTCCGCCGCGCGCCCGCCGCTCAACCTGCTGATCGCCGCGCCGCGGGGCTTCTGCGCCGGGGTCGACCGGGCGATCGAGATCGTCGAGCGCGCGCTCGAACGCTACGGCTCGCCCGTGTATGTGCGGCACGAGATCGTCCACAACAAATACGTGGTCGAACAGTTGAAGGCCAAGGGCGCGGTGTTCGTCGAGGAGCTCGACGAGGTGCCCGACGATGCGCCAGTGGTGTTCAGCGCCCACGGCGTGCCCAAGGCCGTGCCGGCGGAGGCCAAGCGCCGCAAGCTGCTCTATGTCGATGCCACCTGCCCGCTGGTCAGCAAGGTCCACCGCCAGGCCGAGCGCCAGATCGAAAAGGGTCGCCACATCATCTTCATCGGCCACGAAGGCCACCCGGAAGTGATCGGCACGATGGGCCAGGTCGAGCCGGGACAGATGACCCTCGTCGAGACCATCGAGGACGTCGACAAGCTGCCCTTCGATTCGGACGAGGAACTGGCCTATCTCACCCAGACCACCCTGTCGGTCGACGATACCGCCGAGGTGATCGCCGCGCTCGAATGGCGCTATCCCAATATCTCCGGCCCGCGCGCCGAGGACATCTGCTACGCCACCTCGAACCGTCAGGCGGCGGTCAAGGAGCTGGCGCAGGACTGCGACCTGGTGCTGGTGATCGGCGCGCCCAATTCCTCGAACTCGCTGCGACTGGTCGAGGTGGCCGAGCGGCTCGGCACGCCCGCCAAGCTGATCCAGCGCGCCAGCGAGATCGACTTCGCCTGGCTCGAGGGGATCGAGACGCTGGGTCTGACCGCGGGGGCATCGGCACCCGAGATCCTCGTGCGCGAGGTGGTCGCCGCGCTCGCCGGCCATCGCCCGATCCGCGAGCAGACCATCACCGCCGCCGAGGAGAAGATGGTGTTCAAGCTGCCCCGCCAGCTCACCGAATAGGCGCAAGGGCGCTGCAGGGGGCAGCATGGCGGTCTATACCCATCTCGGGGCCGAGGACCTCGCCCGGCTGATCGCGCATTACGATGTCGGCCAACTGGTCTCGGCCAAGGGCATCGCGGAAGGCGTCTCGAACTCGAACTGGCTGGTCGAGACTACCGGGAGCTCGGGCGGCGCAAGGGGTTCGGGCACACGCTTCATCCTGACGCTCTACGAGCGGCGGATCGCGCTTTCGGACCTGCCCTTCTTCCTCGGGCTGCTCGATCACCTGGCGGCCAAGGGCTGCCCGGTGCCGCGCACCATCCACGACCGCGCGGGCGCGGCCTACCGGATGGAGCACGGCAAGGCCGCCGCGCTGATCGAGTTCCTGCCCGGCGTGTCGCCCACCAGGCCGAGTGCGGCGCAGGCGCGTGCGATGGGTGCGGTGCTGGCGCGGCTGCATCTCGCCGCGCGGGACTTTCCGCTCACGCGCCCCAATGCGATGGACTTCGCCGCCAATGCCGCGATCCTCGAGGCATGCGGCGCGGCGCGGCTGGCGAGCATCGATCCGGCCCTGCCCGAAATGCTCGGCCACGCCCGCGCGGCGGCCGCGCTCGACCTGTCGGGGCTGCCGGTGTCACAGACCCACACCGATCTGTTCCCCGACAACGTGCTGATGCTGGGCGACACGGTGACCGGGCTGATCGACTTCTACTTCGCCTGCACCGGCCCGATGGCGCTCGACCTCGCGGTGACCCATGCGGCGTGGTGCTTCGACGAAGCGAACCGCTACCGCGCGGACCTCGGCAGGGCGCTGGTCGAAGGCTACGAGAGCGTTCGCCCGCTCGAACCCGCCGAGCGCGCGCTGTTCCCGGATATCGCCAAGGGCGCCGCCCTGCGCTTCGTCGCCAGCCGGGCCGAGGACTGGCTCGACACCCCCGAGGACGCGCTCGTCACCCGCAAGGACCCGATGCAATTCGCGCAGCGGTGGCGCTTTTACGACGCCGCGGGCGCGCGGCTGCTTGCCTGATGCCCCGCGCCGGCCCTAGGGGCACCCCGATGAAACAGGTCGAGATCTTCACCGACGGCGCGTGCAAGGGCAATCCCGGTCCGGGCGGCTGGGGCGTGCTGCTGCGCATGGGACGTCACGAGAAGGAACTTTCCGGTCACGAGGCGGAGACCACCAACAACCGCATGGAGCTGACCGCCGCGATCCGCGGGCTCAACGCGCTGATCGAGCCGTGCAAGGTCGATCTCTATTCCGACAGCAAATACGTGCTCGACGGAATCCAGAAGTGGGTCCACGGCTGGAAGCGCAATGGCTGGGTCAACGCCAGCAAGAAGCCGGTCAAGAACGCCGACCTGTGGCACGACCTGATCGAGGCCGCGCAGCCGCACGACGTGACATGGCATTGGGTCCGCGGGCACAACGGGCACCCCGAAAACGAACGGGTCGATGCCCTCGCCAGCGCGGAAGCGGCGCGCGGCGCAACCGGGGGCTGAAGCCGCGCCCGCCGGGCCGCGCCGTCCGGAAAATCAGCTGTTGTCTTCGACCGGCGCTTCGGGGCCGTTCTTCTTCATCGAGTCGATGGCGTTCTGCGCGCTGGCCTTGCTCTTGTAGCCCTCGGTCGAGAACATCACTTCCGAATTGTGCTTGAACCGCACCCGGAACTCGCCGGCCTTGTCCTTGTAGATTTCGAACTTGTGGGCCATCGCTCAACCTCTCCTTGCGCTTAACACAGGTTAGGAAGGTGGCAGATCGCCGCGCGCTTGGCTAGGCCGTTTGTGCCGGCTGCGACCCGTGAAATCGTGCCGGGGCGTAGGCCGCGGCATCGATGCGCGCGGTCATCGCATCGGCTTGGAGGCCGAGCGCCAACTGCGCAGCAAGCCGCGCGGCGGCAGGCGCGGTCTGGATGCCGAAGCCGCCTTGGCCTGCGAACCAGAAGAAGCCCGGCTCCCCCGGATCGGGACCATAGACCGGCAGGCGATCGGGCGCGAAGCTCCGCAGCCCCGCCCAGCGCCGCTCGAGAGCGGCAATACGCCACCCGGTCGCCCGTTCGAAGCGGTCGATGGCGAGCGCGACATCCATCTCCTCGGGCGCGGCATCGCCCGGCTCTGCGGGAATCTCGTCGTGGGGACTCAGCCACAGCCGCCCGGCATCGGGCTTGAAATAGAAGCTCCCGCCGATGTCGAGCACCAGCGGCAGGTCAGCCGGCGCAGGGGGGTCGACGCGCAGCTGCACCACGGTGCGGCGCAGCGGACGGATGCCGAGCGGGGTTACGCCGGCGAGCCGCGCCACCGTGTCGGCCCACGCGCCCGCGGCGTTGATCACCCGCGCGGCGCGATATTGCGCGCCCCCTTCGGTCGCGATTCGCCAGCCCTCGCCTTCCCGCGCGAGCCCGCTCACCCGCGCGCGGCAGGCGAGTTCCACGCCCCCGCGCCGCGCGGCCGCGAGGTAGTGCTGGTGCAGCCCTGCGACGTCGATATCCGCGCAGGCCGGCTCGTGGATCGCGTCGCACCATTCGGCGTTCATCTGCGGCACGTGGGCGACGAGCCCCTCGCGACCGAGCCGCTCGATCGTGACGCCCGTGCCCGCAAAGCTGGCGACGAAAGCATCCATCGCGGCGCGATCCTCGGCGCGGCCGACGTAAAGCGCGCCGCGTGTCGTCAGGAAACCGTGCTCACGCAGGTATGGCCCCGAGGCGAGTGTCAGCGGCACCACGCCGGGCCCGCCATAGCACTCCTCCCAGAACGCCGCCGACCGGCCGGTGGAATGATAGCCCGGCGCGTCCTCCGCCTCGAGCAGCAGGATGCGCGCGTGGGCCGCGAGTTCGGCGGCAAGGCTCGCGCCGGCCATGCCGGCCCCGATGATGGCAAAATCCCAGGTCACCTGCGCGGCGCCACCCGGTCCAGGAACTCGGCGATGGCGGCCATGGCGCGGTCCCGCACCGGATCGACCTCGCGCAGGATCTCGTGACGCGCCTCGTTGCCGAAGGCGACCATCTCGCCTTTCGGCAGGCGGCGCGCGGCATCGAGGGCAGCCGGGTGGCTGACCAGCTTGTCGGCGCTGGTCGAGAGGATCAGGACCGGCACGCCGACCGCCTCGAGCGCGCCGGGCGCCGCGAGCCGCCGCGCGGAGGCATAGGCGCGCTCCACCCAGCGCCAGCTCGCCGGGCCCATCACCAGTTCGGGGCGATGCTCGCGCCACCACAATTCGTCGGCGTAGCGGTCCGCGTCATGGGTGAGCAGGGCTGCACGCGCAGAGGGCATCTCACCGGGCTTCTCGCTCCATTTCCACGCCTGACGGGCGGGATCGCCGAGCGCGCACATCGCCTTGGCGACCGCGTGCAGCACCGGAAGCGGCAGCGGCGGGCCGACGACAGCAACCATTGGCGCGCTCAGCACCACCGCATCGGGGCTGACCCGGTTCTCGACCAGCGCGCGCAGTACCAGGTGCCCGCCCATCGAATGTCCGGCGAGCACGTGCGGTCCCGGCGTCTCGGCAACCCAGTCCTTCCAGAACCGCGCCAGATCATCGATCCAGATCGCGAAATCCTCGACGTGCCCGGTGACGGCGTCCTTGCCGAGCCGGCCCGATCCCGCCTGCCCGCGCCAGTCGGCCGCGGTCACGCGCCAGCCGGCACGGTGCCATCCTTCGAGCGTCTCGAGATACTTCTCGTAAGCATCGCCGCGCCCGGGCATGAACAGGATCGATCCGCGCGCGCCGCCCTCGCCGCTGCCGGGCCAATCGATGCGGCGCAGCGCATGGCCATCGGCCGCGTGCCACCGGCTCTCGCGCGCCGCGGGGGGGATGGCCCGGCGATCGATCGCCCTTTCCTCGCGCTGTTCGGGAATCGGAAGCCTCCGGACGTGGTTACTTTTTGGTAAGCATAAGACTGTAGCACTGCACCCTCGAAGCCTGCCGCGCATGGAGCGCGGGGCGGCTGCGGGGGCACGACGATGATCGACACCATCCACTACGGGCTGCTGATTGCCTTGGCAATCGCGCTGGTTTTCGCTGCCTTCACCGACATTCGCCGCCGCCAGATCGACAACTGGCTGAACGGCGCCATCGCGCTCGGCGCACCGCTGTTCTGGTGGTCGAGCGGCCTTGCGCTGTGGCCGGACGTGGCAATCCAGCTCGGGGTGGCGCTCGCCGCCTTCGCGCTGCTGGCCGGGTTGTTCGCGCTCAAGATGATGGGCGGCGGCGACGTCAAGCTGCTGACCGTCCTCGCGCTGTGGATCCCGCCGATGTTCTTCATGCAGCTGCTGATCGTCATGGCGCTCGCCGGCGGCGTGCTGACCATCGTCATGGGGATGTGGCACGTGATGCGCCGACAGCGCGACCGTCTCGCGGTTCCCTATGGCGTCGCCATCGCTTTCGGCGGGCTGTGGGTGCTCGCCGTCAACTATCTTCCGGCGGCCGCGCAAGCGGCTCGTGCGGCGTGAACCCGATTTTAACCAGTCGGGGCTTACCCATCGCAACCATACCTGCCCGCTAACCAACCAAGGGCGATTACGAGGGGGCTATTTCAGCCATGGATAGGAAGAAACTGGTTCTGCTGATCGGCGCTCTGATCATCGCGATCGGAACTGCCTTTGCCGCACGGAGCATCTTCGCCGGAGGCGGAGCCCCCACAGCCGAAGCCGCTGCGCAGCCCACGGGCCCGCGCGTGCTGGTGGCGAAGCGGGCTCTGACCGCGGGCACGATCATCACCGCCGACGCCCTGGGCTTCCAGCCCTGGCCCGAGGAGCTGGTCAAGGACGCCTACTTCATCGACGGAGAGGCCGACATGAACAAGCTGCTCGGCACAGTTGTGCGCTACCCCATCACCGCGGGCGAGCCCGTCACCCAGGGCGCCCTGGTGAGCCCGGGCGACCGCGGCTTCCTCGCCGCCGCGCTCGGGCCGGGCATGCGTGCCGTGACCGTTCCGGTGTCGGCGATGACCGGCGTCGCGGGCTTCGTCTTCCCGGGCGACCGCGTCGACCTGGTGCTGACCCAGACCGTCGACGGCGACGGGCCGTCGCTCAAGGCGGCCGAGACCGTGATTCGCAACCTGCGGGTGCTGGCCACCGACCAGACCACCGAAACCACCACCGACGAGAACGGCAAGACCGTGGTCAACGCGTTCCGCACCGTCACGCTCGAAGTGACGCCGAAGATCGCCGAGAAGGTCGCCGTCGCCCAGACCATCGGGACGCTCAGCCTCGCGCTGCGCTCGCTGGCCGACAACGACACCGAGCTCGAAAAGGCGATCGCCGCTGGTGATGTGGACATCCCGGCCAACGCCACCCCCGAAGAGGAAGAAAAGCTCCTCAAGGCGGCGATGGAGCGTCCGATCGACAAGGGAACGACCTTCGTGACCGGCGGCGATGTCTCGCGCTTCCAGCGCAAGACCATCCCCGCGCAGGACGGCGGCAGCCGCCAGGCCGAATACACCCCGCCTGCGCCCGGCGTGTCCGCCAAGCTCAACAACGAGCCGGTCTACAAGGGTCCGAGCGTGCGCGTCACCCGCGGCAAGTCCACCGAGGAAACCCCGGTGAGCAGCCAGGCCGCGGTCGGCGGCATGGTCCGCGGCCAGGCCGACGCGGTGCGCAAGGCCGGGCAGACCCTGCCCGTCGCCGGCTCGACCGTGACCTTCTGAGGGGAATCGACATGGTCATGAGCAATCCGATCCGGCCGCTTCGCAAGCAGCGGTCCACAGGCAAGCCCGAGGGGAGCTGCGCAATGCAATCGAAGTTCAAAGCCAAGCTGCTGCTCGCTGCCGTCATGGCCGCGCCGCTCGCAGCCCTGCCGACCGCGACCGCGACCGCACAGCAGGTCGTCAAGCCCAGCCAGGAGATCGTGCTGTCGATCGGCCGCGGCGAACTGGTGACCGTGCCCGGCACCATGTCCGACGTGTTCGTCGCCGACGAGAATGTCGCCGACGTGCAGATCAAGTCGCAGCGCCAGCTCTATGTCTTCGGCCGCGCCGGGGGCGAGACGACCATCTATGCCAGCAACGAACGCGGCGATGTGATCTTCTCGGCCAACATCCGGGTCGGCTCGAACATCGGCAGCGTCGACCAGATGCTGGCGCTGGCCATGCCCGATGCCAAGATCAACGTGGCGACCATGGGCACCAACACCGTGCTGCTGACCGGCACTGTCGGTGCGCCCGAGGATGCTGCCGAGGCCGAGCGCCTCGTCCAGGCCTTCCTCGGCGAGGACGCCAACGTCATCAGCCGACTGCGCACCGCGACCCCGCTGCAGGTCAACCTCAAGGTGACCATCGCCGAGGTCAGCCGTTCGCTGCTGCGCGCGATCGGCGGCAATCTGAACACGTTCGACGGCTCGAGCGGCTTCCGCTTCGGGGTCGGCACCGGCCGCCCGATCGGCGGTTCGGAATACAGCGTCAACGGCCCGCTCGGCGTCGGCAACACGGTCGCCCAGGCGAAGTTCGTGCTGCCCGACGGCACCGAAGTGCCCGGCCCGGCGGTGGATTCCAAGGGCGGCACCACGATCTCGGGCCTCGGCAAGCTGTTCGGCATCGACATGCTGGGTGCGCTCGACCTGTCCGAGCGTCTCGGCCTCGTGAACACGCTCACCGAACCCAACCTCACCGCGCTTTCGGGCGAGACCGCGACCTTCCTCGCGGGCGGCGAGTTCCCGATCCCGATCGCCCAGGGCCTTGGCCAGGTGACGGTGCAGTTCCGCCAGTTCGGCGTGAGCCTCGCCTACACCCCGACGGTGCTCTCGAACGGCCGCATCTCGATGCGGGTGCGTCCGGAAGTGTCGGAACTCTCGACGCAGGGCTCGATCGAGCTGAACGGCTTCCAGGTTCCGGCGCTGACCACCCGCCGCACCGAAACGACGGTCGAGCTGGGTTCGGGCCAGAGCTTCATGATCGCCGGGCTGATGAGCGCCAACTCGCAGAACGTGCTCGACAAGGCTCCGGGCCTCGGCGACGTGCCGATCCTCGGCAACCTGTTCCGCAGCCGCGAATTCCGGCGCGGCGAGACCGAGCTGGTGATCATCGTCACCCCCTATCTCGTCAAGCCGGTCGACGCCAAGGACATCAAGCTGCCCACCGACGGCTACCGCTCGGCGAGCGAGCTTCAGGAGTTCCTCGGCTTCCAGAACAACGCGGGTGTCTCGGGCGATGCGCGCCCCGGTCCGACTTCGGCCAATCCGGATGCTCCCGGTCCGCAGATGAGCGAGGCCGATCCGGCGGCAATCGTGCCGACCCAGCCGGAAAAGCCGCGCCGTGCCGACCGCAAGAACCGCAAGGACGAACGCGAGGCCGCTGCCGCGACCCCGGGTTTCAGCCTCTAACGTGAGAAAGGTGAGTATGATGCCTGTTGCACGACACAAACCGCTGGCGGAACGGGCGGGCTTCGCGCCCCGGCTCGCCGTCGCGCTCACGCTGGGCCTGGCCCTTGCCGGCTGTGGCGGAATGCCGACCAATTCCAGCCTCTACAGCACCAAGCAGCCGGTGGTCGAGCGCGCCAACTTCACGCTCGACGTCAACACCAGCCCCGCGGGCCTGCCGATCTCCGAACAGCAGCGTCTCAACGGCTGGTTCGAGACGATGGACCTGCGCTACGGCGATCGGATCGCGATCGAGAACCCGGGCCAGAACCCGGCGGTGACAAGCGCGATCCGCGACCTCGCCGCGCGCTACGGCCTGATGATCAGCGACGCCGCCCCGGTCACTGCGGGCATGCTCCAGCCGGGGCAGGCGCGCGTGGTCATCACCCGTGCGAGCGCCTCGGTGCCCGGTTGCCCCGACTGGTCGGCGAAATCGGACATGAACTACAACAACGCCATGAGCCCCAACTACGGCTGTGCCGTGAACAGCAACCTCGCCGCGATGGTCGCAGATCCGCAGGACCTGCTCGAGGGCAAGAAGGGCTCGGGTGAAACCGTCATCGCCACGTCGAACAAGGCGATCGCGACCCTGCGCGATGCCGCGCCGACGGGTGCGGGCGGTCTGAAGGATGCCAACGCCGGCGGTGGCGGCGGCGCTGGCGGAGGAGGTAACTGAGCCATGAACGCTCCCTGGAAATCGGGCTTGCCCGGCAATCGTGATCCGTTCGCAGCCTATATTTGCGACGACAACGCCCTCGACGTGCTGCGTCCGGTGGTGGTCGAACTCGGCTGGGCGCCGGAGAAGTGCAACAAGGGCGGGCTGCGCAACGCGGTGCAATCGCTCTCGGTCAGCGCCTCGCCGGCCATCCTCGTGGTCGACCTATCGGAAAGCGGCGATCCGCTCAACGACATCAACGCGCTTGCCGAGGTGTGCGAGCCGGGCACGGTGGTGATCGCCATCGGCCAGGTCAACGACGTGCGCCTCTACCGCGACCTGCTCGCGAGCGGCATCCACGACTACTTGCTCAAGCCGCTTTCGGCGCAGGCGGTCCATGATTCGCTCAATCAGGCGCTGGCGGTGTTCATGGCGCCCAAGGGCGGCGATGCCGATGCGGCCAAGCGCCACATCTCGACCGCCGTCGTGGGCACCCGCGGCGGGGTCGGCGCCTCGACCCTTGCGACCTCGCTCGCCTGGCTGTTCAGCGAGCAGCACAAGTCGCCGACCGCACTGCTCGATCTCGACGTGCATTTCGGCACCGGCGCGCTCGCGCTCGATCTCGAGCCGGGCCGCGGCCTGACCGACGCGATCGAGAACCCGAGCCGCATCGACCCGCTGTTCATCGAACGCGCGATGGTGCGCGCCGGTGACAACCTGTCGATCCTGTCGGCGGAAGCCCCGATCAGCCAGCCGCTGATGACCGACGGGGCGGCCTTCGTGCAGCTGGAGGACGAGTTCCGCCAGGCCTTCGAGATGACGGTCATCGACCTGCCGCGCAACATGCTGATCAACTTCCCCCAGCTGATGGCGGATGTGAACCTCGTGCTGCTGACCTGCGAGCTCACCCTCGCCTCGGCGCGCGACACGATCCGCATCCTGTCGTGGCTCAAGACCAACGCGGCGCACGCTCACCCGATGATCGTCGCCAACAAGGTCCAGCCGAGCCTCGCCGAGATCAGCAAGACCGATTTCGAGGCCTCGATCGAGCGCAAGGTGGATTTCGTGATCCCCTACGACATCAAGGCGGCCTCGAACGCGGCCAAGCTTGGCCAGGTGTTCGTCGATGCCAACCGCGCGAGCAAGGCGACGGCGGCGATCCGCCAGATCGCCGACCGCGTGATCGGCGCCAACATCGACGACCTGGCCGCCGGCGGCGAGGAGAAGAAATCGCTGCTCGGCGGGTTCGACTTCAAGGCGCTGCTCGCCAAGAAGTCGAAGGCCGAAACCGAGGCGGCAGACTGAGACGCGCCGAGCGGACGCGCCGGGCGCGGGGCCGAGGGTCCCCGTCCGGCGCTCCGCCCGGTCGCCAACGTGAACGCGCGCCGCCGGTCGGCGGCACAAGGCAGGACGCAACGGCATGGACTTTCTCCAAACCCTGCTCATCACCCTGGTGATCTTCACCGTGCTTGTCGTCGGCTATCTGCTGGCGACCGGGTCGGGCGCGTCGAAGGCGCAGAAGCGCCGGATGCAGTCGCTGCGCTACCGCCACTCGGAAAGCGTCGATGCCAAGGTCGACGCGCAGTTCAAGCGCGCCATCGCGGCACGCAAGCCCAAGGCCTACAAGGTTGCCGGCTCGGGTTCGCGCATCGAGGCGCTGGCGGTGCGGCTCAACCGCACCGGCAAGGGCTGGACGGTGTCCAATTACATCTACGCATCCGTCGGCCTCGCCCTGGCGATCGCGGTGCTGATCTTCATCCAGAGCGGCGCGCTGCTGCTGTCGCTGGGGATCGGTGCGGCCGTGGGAGCGGGCATCCCGCACCTGGTCGTCGGCTTCTTCATCGGCAAGCGGACGAATGCCTTCGTGAGCAAGTTCCCCGATGCGCTCGAGCTGCTGGTGCGCGGTCTGCGCTCCGGCCTGCCGGTGACCGAGACGCTCGGCGTGGTCGCGCAGGAAGTCCCCGGCCCGGTCGGCATCGAGTTCCGCGGCATCGTCGACCGCATCAAGGTCGGGAAGACCATGGAGGACTCGCTCCAGGACACCGCCGACAGGCTGGGCATCCCCGAGTTCAACTTCTTCACCATCACCCTCGCGATCCAGCGCGAGACCGGGGGCAACCTTGCCGAAACGCTGTCGAACCTCGCCGACGTGCTGCGCAAGCGCGCCCAGATGAAGCTCAAGATCAAGGCGATGAGCTCGGAATCGAAGGCTTCGGCCTACATCGTCGGCTCGCTGCCCTTCATCGTCTTCGGCCTGATCTCGTGGGTCAACCCGCACTATATCGGCGGATTCTTCACCGATGACCGCCTGATCGTCGCCGGCCTCGGCGGGTTGTGCTGGATGGGCATTGGCGTGTTCATCATGGCCAAGATGGTCAATTTCGAAATCTGATCCGGGAACCTGAGCGATGATCGACCAACCCACCGGCCCCACGCTGCTCGGATTCGACGTGATCATGGTCGGGACCGTGCTCGCCGGTCTCGCAGCCTTCGCGATGGTGCTCGCCATCTACGCGGCGGTGACCATCCGCGATCCCATGGCCAAGCGCGTGAAGGTGCTCGAAGCACGGCGCGAACAGCTCAAGGCGGGGATCGTCACCTCCTCGAGCAAGAAGCGCACGCGCCTGGTGCGCCGCAGCAACTCGACCGACAAGGTCAAGGAAAACCTCGGCAAACTCAACGTCCTGCAGGACAGCCAGATCAAGGTCATCCAGCAGAAGCTGGCCCATGCCGGCTATCGCAACAAGGAACTGGCCTATTTCATCATCGGTGCGCGCGCGATCCTGCCGATCGTGCTGGGCGCGTTCGCCGCGCTGATGATCTACGGCATCGAGTACTTCCCCGACTGGGGCCCGATGACCCGGCTGGGCGCCTTCGCGATGGTCGTGTTCCTGTCCTACAAGGGTCCGGAAATCTACCTCAGCAACAAGGCCTCCAAGCGCACCAAGGAGATCCAGAAGGGCCTCCCCGACGCGCTCGACCTGCTGGTGATCTGCGCCGAGGCCGGTCTGACGGTCGACGCCGCCTTCAACCGCGTCGCCAAGGAACTGGGCCGCGCCTATCCCGAGCTGGGCGACGAATTCGCTCTGACGGCGATCGAACTCTCGTTCCTCAACGAACGCAAGATGGCCTTCAACAACCTCGCCTATCGTGTGAACCTCGAAGCGGTGAAGGGCGTGGTCACCACCATGATCCAGACCGAACGCTACGGCACCCCGCTCGCCTCGGCGCTGCGTGTGCTCTCGGCCGAGTTCCGCAACGAGCGCATGATGCGCGCCGAGGAGAAGGCCGCGCGCCTGCCGGCGATCATGACCGTGCCGCTGATCCTGTTCATCCTGCCGACGCTGTTCATCGTCATCCTCGGCCCGGCGGCCTGCTCGATCTCCGATGCGCTGCTCGGCCCGAACGGCGCCATGGGCGGCGGCGGCGGCTAGTCGCCGAGCCATCGCGAACACCGTGAGAGGGGCGCACCCGCGAGGGCTGCGCCCCTCTTGCCTCATCGGCACCCTCACGGGGCGCGCACGTCGAGCCTCCGGGCGCGCTCGCGCAGGGCGCCGAGCACCCGCCGCAGTGTTGCGACCTCGTCGGGTGCAAGACCGGCGAGCAGTTCGCGTTCCGTGGCGAGGGCCAGCGGCATGACCTCGGCATGGATGGCGCGCCCCTCCCCCGTCAGGTCGAGCAGGTGCGAGCGTCCGTCGCCCGGATTGGGAACCCGCGCCACCAGGCTCCGTTGCTCCAGCACCTTGACGGCACGGTTGACCGCGACCTTGTCCATGACCGTCGCCGCGGTCAGCGCCCGCTGGGTCATCGCGCCGGTATCGCCGAGCACCGCCATGACCCGCCATTCTGGAACCTTGAGCGCGAAGCGCTTGCGGTAGCGCTGAGCGACGAGGTCGCTGACCGCGTTCGAGGCGATCGACAGCTGGTAGGGCAGGAACCCGGCCAGCCGCCCCTCATCAGGGCGCCCCTCCCCCTCTTCACTCATAGGATCGTTCGTCCCACCACGGGTAGAAATCGGGCATGTCGGCGCTGACCTTGCCGGGATACATGGCCCTGCGCTTCTCGAGGAAGCTCGCGATCCCCTCCTTCGCGTCGGCCCCGCGGCTGAGGCGGTAGATCGCTCTGGAGTCGATCTTGTGCGCCTCCATCGGGTGATCGGCGCTCGCCAGCCGCCACATCATCGCCCGCGTCATGGCGACCGAGATGGCCGAGGTGTTCTCGGCGATCTCGGTGGCGAGACTACGCGCGGCGATCATCAGGTCGTCGGGCGCGTGGATCGAGCGCACCAGCCCCCCGGCCTTCGCCTCCGCGGCATCGAAGATCCGCCCGGTGTAGCACCATTCGAGCGCCTGGCTGATGCCGACGATGCGCGGCAGGAACCAGCTCGAGGCCGCCTCCGGCACGATCCCGCGCCGCGCAAAGACGAAGCCGAAGCGGGCGTGGCTGGCGGCAAGGCGGATATCCATGGCGAGCTGCATCGTCGCGCCGACACCCACCGCAACGCCGTTACACGCGGAAATCAGCGGCTTTTTGGATTCGAACAGCCGCAGCGTGAGCAGTCCCCCGCCGTCACGCACCCGCGGGTCGGAGAGGTCCTTGACCTCCGTCGGATCGGAAAAAACGTGTCCGCCGCCCTCCGGCGTCAGGTCGGCGCCCGCGCAGAAGGCGCGCTCGCCGCTGCCGGTGAAGATCACCGCACGCACGGAATCGTCGGCGTCGATATCGTCCATCGCCGCGATGATCTCCTCGCCCATCGTCCTCGTATAGGCGTTCATCTTGTCGGGGCGGTTGAGCGTGATCGTCGCGATGCCATGGGCCTTGGTGACGATGATCTGGGTGTATTCGGTCATGCCGGCTCTCTCTCGTATCCGGGCCTCGGGGCCCGTGTTGGAGACACATGAGACACTGTCCAGAACACGAAAACAAGCCTCGCCCAAGCGCGCGATTTTGACAGGGGCAAGAGCGCAGGAAAGGCGCGCAAAAGCGACATGGCGGAGAGCCTATGCACGCGCCGGGCGGTAGGAAAGCGGCGCTGACGGGACACGAAAAAGCCGCCCGCCCCGGAAAAGGAGCGGACGGCCTGTCTCGCCCGGATCTCGCGCAAAATCTAGCGGGGTGCCATCCGGCCACCCCTCGCGATTAGCGAGGGGCCATCCGGATCGCGCCGTCGAGGCGCACGTCCTCGCCGTTGAAATAGCCGGTCTCGATCATGCACATGGCAAGCTTGGCATATTCGGTGGGGATGCCGAGCCGCTTGGGGAACGGCACCGAGGCCGCCAGCGCATCGCGCACGTTCTGCGGCGCGGCGGCGAGCAGCGGCGTGTCGAAGATGCCCGGCAGGATGGTGTTCACGCGGATGCCCTCGTTCATCAGGTCGCGCGCGATGGGCAGCGTCATGCCGATCACCCCCGCCTTCGAGGCCGAATAGGCCGCCTGCCCGATCTGACCGTCCTCGCCCGCGACGCTCGCGGTGTTGACGATCGCGCCGCGCTCGCCGTTCTCGTCGAGCGGATCGAGCGTCAGCATGCCCGCGGCCGACTTGGCGATGCAGCGGAAGGTGCCGATGAGGTTCACCTGGATCACGAAGTCGAAGGCCGAAATCGGGAAGTGCTTGATCGAGCCGTCTTCCTTCGAACGGCTGGCGGTCTTGATCGCGTTGCCGATCCCTGCACAGTTGACGAGGATGCGTTCCTGCCCGTGGGCCTCGCGGGCCTTGGCGAAACCGGCGTCGACGTCCTCGTCGCTGGTCACGTTGACCTTGCAGAACACGCCGCCGATTTCCGCGGCCATGGCGTTGCCCTTCTCCTCGTTCATGTCGAAGATCGCGACCTTGGCGCCCTTCGCGGCGAGCGCGCGCGCGGTGGCGGCGCCGAGGCCCGAGGCACCGCCGGTGACGACGGCGGGGGTGTTGGCTGAAACTTCCATTATTGTTCCTCTCGGATGGGGGTGGATCAAAGCGCCTCGACGATGGTGACGTTGGCGACGCCGCCGCCTTCGCACATCGTCTGGAGGCCGTATTTCTTGCCGTGGCGCTTGAGCGCATGGACCAGCGTCGCCATCAGCTTGGTGCCGCTCGCGCCGAGCGGGTGGCCGAGCGCGATCGCCCCGCCGTGGACGTTGAGCTTGTCCGGGTCGGCGCCGGTGTGCTTGAGCCACGCCAGCGGGACGGAGGCGAAGGCCTCGTTGACCTCGTAGAGGTCGATGTCGGCCATTTTCATGCCCGCCCGCTCGAGCGCCTTGTCGGTGGCGAAGAGCGGCTCTTCGAGCATGATGACGGGGTCGCCCGCGGTGACGGTCAGGTTGTGGATGCGCGCAATCGGCGTCAGGCCGTGGGCCTTCAGCGCCGCTTCCGACACCACCAGCACGGCGGAAGAACCGTCGCAGATCTGGCTCGCCGAGGCCGCGGTGATCGCGCCGTCGGGCGAGAGCAGCTTGACCCCCGCGATGCCTTCGAGCGTCGCGTCGAAGCGGATGCCCTCGTCGACCGTATGCATCTGTGTGCCCTCGGGCGTCTCGATTGCGACCGGCACGATCTCGGCCTCGAACGCGCCGCCCTTGGTCGCGGCGATCGCCTTCTCGTGGCTTGAGAGCGCAAAGCGGTCGAGATCCTCCTTGGTGAAGCCGTGCTTCTTGACGATCATCTCGGCGCCCATGAACTGGCTGAACTGGATGCCGGGATAGCGCGCCTGCAATTCGGGCGACATGTAGTGGCCGAGGCCCTCCTTCATGTGGAAGGTGGCATTGGAGCCCATCGGCACGCGGCTCATGCTTTCAACGCCGCTGGCGATCACCACGTCCTGCGTCCCGCTCATCACCGCCTGCGCGGCGAACTGGATCGCCTGCTGGCTGGAGCCGCACTGCCGGTCGATCGTCACCGCCGGGGTCGAGCGCGGCAGCTTGGAGGCGAGCACGCCCATCCGCCCGACCTGCATCGCCTGCTCGCCCGCCTGGGTGACGCAGCCGGTGATGACGTCCTCGACCGCGGCCGGATCGATCCCGCTGCGATCGACGATCGCGTCGAGCGACTTCGCCAGCAGGTCAACCGGGTGGACCCCGGCCAGACGCCCCCCGCGCCGCCCACCGGCAGTGCGGACGGCCTCGACGATGTAGGCAGTGCTCATCTCTCTCTCCAACAAGGTTTCCGTTTGCGTAAGCGTTAGCAGCGACCCGTGGGGCGTCAAGCGAGCAACGCGAAATGCTGTCGTCCCGAGGCAGAACCAGCATGTTGCACAAAGGTGACATGCGCGGGAAAAGTATCACGAAGCAGTCGCTTTGCCATTGCGGTCGGTGTGTCAAATCCATCAGAAACCCCGCAGCCCACGGCCGATAACGCGAGGGATTGGCGCGCTCGGACCCGTGGACCGCAAGACTGGGGGCAAACATAGGGAGTTGAGCCTCGGATCATACAGCCTGCGTGCACGGAGCGGCGATCCCGTCAGGGGTCGTCGACTTTTCAGCTTTCCGCGCGCCCGGCCTTCCGAGACGCATCCCCCGATAAGCGTTTGCAGCCAGAAACAGTGAAGGGACTTGAACTCAATGGCACTCAATAAATTCTCGAAGCGGATCCTCGGCGCAGGATCGGCGCTTCAGGTGATCGCGCTGATGGGCGTGGGGGCAGCTGTCACCACCCTCACCGCGACCGAAGCCGCAGCCCAGGACTACACCAACGTCACCGCGACGGGCCGTGTGGTCAGCACCGACGGGACCCCGATCGCCGGGGCCACCGTGGCCATCGAATCGAACGACCAGGGCACCACCCGCACCGTCAAGACCGACAGCTCGGGCTCGTACCGCATTCCGCAGATCTCGCCCGGTTCCTACACCTTCACCGTGACCGCCGAAGGCTACGAGACCTTCACCGACCCCGGCGTGCCGCTCAACGCGGGCAGCGCCGCGAACCAGTTCAGCCTGGTTCCCGCGGGCGGAGCCTCGGGCGGTGAAATCGTCGTGACCGCCGGTCGCCAGCAGGTGATCGACTTCAGCCGCACCACCACCGGCGCCGTCGTCAACGTCGCCGAGCTCGCCACCCGCGTTCCCGTGGGCCGCGACCTGACCTCGATCATCCAGCTGTCGCCGGGCACCGCGCAGGGCGACTCCGCGTTCGGCAACCTGTCGTCGGTTTCGGGCTCCTCGGTCTCGGAAAACCAGTACTTCGTGAACGGCCTCAACGTCACCGACTTCCGCAAGGGTCTCGGCTCGGCGACCGTGCCGTTCGACTTCTATGAAACCGTCGAAGTCAAGAACGGCGGCTATCAGGCCGAATTCGGCCGGGCGACCGGCGGCTTCGTGAACGCGGTGACCAAGTCGGGCTCGAACGAGTTCCACGGCTCGCTGCTGTTCAACTACGAGCCGGACTCGCTGCGCAGCGACAGCCCGGACACCCGCAACCCGCTGACCGGCGATTCGCTGTTCATCGACAACAGCCTCGACAAGTTCGAGCGCTTCGACACGATCGTCCAGCTTTCGGGCCCGATCTGGAAGGACCGCCTGTTCTTCTACGGCATCTACAACCACCGCGACGTGACGACCGCCAACGGTGTGGCCACCGCCAGCCGTTACGACCTCAGCACGACCAAGGACCCGTTCTGGGGCGGCAAGGTCGACTTCATCCCGTTCGACGGGCATCACTTCGAAGCGACCTACTTCAACTCGGAAGGTTCGACCCTGACGCGGTCGTTCGACTACGATCCGGAAACCGACCAGATCAGCGACTTCATCTCGTCGCAGGTTCTGGAATACGGCAGCGAGAACTATGTCGGCCGCTACACCGGCAACTTCACCGACTGGCTGACCTTCTCGGCGGCCTACGGGAAGAGCAAGCTGCGCGACAACACGCTCCCGAGCGACACCGTCACGCCGCTGGTCATCGATAACCGTTCGGGGACTCCGCAGTCGATCGCGAACCCGTCGAACATCATCGAAATCGCCCGCGACGAACGCGAGTTCTATCGCTTCGACGTCGATCTCTATGTCAACTTCCTCGGAAGCCACCACTTCCGGGCGGGCTACGACAACGAGAAGCTGACCTCGACCAACACCTCGTCCTACACGGGCAACGTGGCCTACAACATCTTCACCGCCGGGCCGAACGACCAGTTCGCACCGGAGGGGACGACCTACGTTTCGGCCCGTACCTTCATCAACGGCGGCAACTTCAGCACGACCAACGAAGCGTTCTACATCCAGGACAGCTGGGACCTCTTCGAGAACCGTCTGCAGCTGCAGCTTGGCCTGCGTAACGACCGCTTCGTGAACAAGAATGCCGACGGTGACGTGTTCTACGCATCGGGCGACCAGTGGGGTCCGCGCCTCGGCTTCACCTTCGACATCTTCGGCGATGCCCGGACCAAGCTTTACGGTTCGTTCGGTCGTTACTTCCTGCCGATCCCGTCGAACACGAACATCCGTCTCGCCGGTGCGGAATTCGACCTCACCCGCTACAACGTGCTCACCGGTCTGGACGCGAACAACGTTCCGATCGTCGGCGCACCGTTGCTCTTCGCCGGGGCGGACGCCTGCTTCGACGACGGCGTGCGGAACTGCGAAAACATCAGCGACGGCACGGCCAACCCGACCGACTCGCTGGTTGCCCAGAACCTCAAGCCGCAGTCGGTCGACGAGTACATCCTCGGCGGCGAAGTGCGCCTCGGGGATCGCTGGAAGGTCGGCCTCTACGGCACCTACCGTTCGCTGAACCGCTCGCTGGAAGACGCTGCGATCGACGCCGCGGTGCAGAACTACTGCGATACCAACGGCCTCGACTGCAACACCGCCAGCGGCAGCCCGATCTGGTCCGGTTTCCACCAGTACGTGCTCATCAACCCGGGCTCGAATGCGGTGATCACCCTGTCGGATCCGGTCAATGGTGAATCGACCCTGCGGACCGTGGAGTTCTCGGCGGCCGACCTCGGCTATCCGAAGGCGAAGCGCACCTACAAGGCGATCACCCTCACCGTCGACCGCGAGTTCGACGGCAAGTGGAGCCTTTCGGGTTCGTACACCTACTCGAGCCTCAAGGGGAACATCGAAGGCGGCGTGAAGTCGGACAACGGCCAGGACGACTCGGGCATCACGACCGATTTCGACCAGCCGGGCTTCACCGTGGGCTCGTTCGGCTTCCTGCCGAACCACCGCGCCCACAACTTCAAGCTCTACGGCGCCTACGAAGTTACGGACTTCCTGCTCCTGGGCCTCAACGCCCAGGTCACCTCGCCCCGCAAGTTCGGGTGTATCGGGCGCGTGCCGCGTCTGGTCGATCCGTTCGCCGGCGCCTACGGTGCGGCAGGCTTCTTCTGTAACGTCGACGATCAGGGGAACGTGATCAGCGATCCCAATACCCCTGGCTTCACCTTCAGCAACCCGTTCCCCGGACCGGGCGCCACCACCACGCTGCAGAGCACTCCGCGCGCGAGCCAGTTCTCGAGCGACTGGCTCTACCAGTTCGACGTGTCGGCCGTTCTCAAGCTGCCGGTGGACTTCGATGCCTCGCTGCGTCTCGACGTGTTCAACGTCTTCAACAGCAAGGCGCAGCTCGACTTCGAAGAGCGCGGCACCCTCAACAACGGGACCCCGCGCAACACCTATCGCCTCGCGACCGGCTACCAGTCGCCGCGTGCGGTTCGTCTCCAGCTGCGGGTCGGCTTCTAAGCCCGACCTCGCACGATGCGAAAAGAAGGGGCCCCGGTCAGCCGGGGCCCCTTTTTTATGCCTGTCGTGAGCGGCGCAAGGCGCCGCCGCCCGCGCTTTCAGCCGCCCTCGTAGGCGGCCCGGAACTCTTGCAGGAGATCGCCGTATCTCGCGGCGCGGTCGATCGCGCCTGTTCCGATCGGCGCACGAACCTGGGCAACGCTGGCCGTGCGCACCGCGCGCTTCTGGAGATGCGGCGTCAGCATCCTCTCGTCCGCCGGAAGGCCGACGAAGGCCGCGATCCGGGCAACCCAGTCAGCCGGATCGCGCACCAGTTCCTCGTAGGGCAGCGTCAGAATGCGGTCGGGGAACAGCCGGCTCCAATGCGCGTAGCGCTGGTCCTCCAGCCGCATGAAATGGGCGATGTCGCGCAGCGACCAGGTCCAGGGAATCGGCGTGGCGAAGTATGTGCGATAGCACGACAGCGCCACATCGGCCGGATTGCGGCGCAGCCAGATGACCCGCGCCTGGGGGAAGGTGTGCAGCAGCAGGCCCAGATGGTGCGACTGCAGCAGGGTCTTGTCCACCACCCTGCCGGCCGTCTCGAAACGCACGTCGAGAACCCGCTCGTAGGCGCGGCCGAGCCGACCCCAGGGATCGTCAGGGAGCCGCCGCTGGTAGGCGAGCGCCCTGTCGTACCCGATCCCGACCGCCGAGGTCAGGACCGGCCGGAACAGGTTGATCTCGCCGCCATCGCCGACCAGCGGATGGGCGGTGAGGATTTGCTCGGTGAGCGTCGTTCCCGAGCGCGGCAGCCCCGTCACGAAGATCGCGCGGGTATCGGGCCCCCGCGAGGGCGCAAGTTGGCCGAGGTGCTCCGCCGAGAACTCGCGGATCAGCGTTTCGGTCGCCGCTTGCGCCTTTTCCGGCTCGTAGGGCTCTTCCCGGCCGCGGACCCTTGCGCCTTCGTCGTAGAGGGCAAAGGCACGATCGAGATCGCCGCAGTCGTCGTAGGCCTTGCCCAGGGCATAGGCAAAGATGGCGAGCGCCCTTCCCCCCGCCTGCCGCGCGTGGGGCAGCAGGGCCTCCATCGCGGCGAGATCGCGATCCCCGGGAGCGAACTTCTTGATCATCGCCAGCGCATGCCAGCTTTGCGGCGCGAACCCCGCTCCGATGGCGATCCTAAGGCAGCGCTCGGCCTCGGCGAAATCGCCGCCCTGGCTGGCCACGGTGCCGCGGAAATGGGCGATCGAGGGATGGCGCGCCATGCTCTCCGGCAGGCGCTCGGCCAGCGCCAGCGCCTCCTCGGTGCGGCCATGCTCGACCAGCTCTCCCCAGAAGCGCAATTGCGCCTCGAGATCGCCGGGGCGTCCGGCGGCGTGGCGGCGCAGGGCCTCCATGGCGATGCCGATCTCGCCGATCTCCTTGGCGAGCCGCGCGAGGCTCGCGAAGCGGTCGCCCGAGGCGGGCCCATGTTCGAGCTCGGCGTGGAGCAGGTCGACCGCGAGGTCGCGCCGGCCGGCCTGCAGTTGCTCGATTGCCTCGATAATCCGGGGTTTGTTCATGGCGCCTGTTTAGCGGGAACGCGGCGCAAGGAAAGCCAGTCGTCGCCCCCGGCGAAGGGTCGGTGGCCTCAGTCGCCGTGGGCGGCATCCACACAGCAAAGCGGCCCCATACCGCGAGGTATGGGGCCGCCCTTGTTGATGTGACTTTACAGTCGGTGTCAGAACTTGGCCACGATCGAGGCGAAGTACTCGCGACCGTTGAGATCATAGCCGTTGCCGATCGGGATGTTGTTGATCCCGAACACCTCATTCGTGTCGATCAGCGGCGGATCGCGGTCGAAGATGTTCGTCACACCCACGCGGATGGTGAAGTCGTCGAAGGCGACGCGCACCGAGGCATTGCTGACGAAGTAGGCGTTGGCGTAGCCGATGTCGCGGCAGAACACGCCGTCGCCCTGGACGATCCCGTCAGGGATGAACTCGCCGGTGACCGGATCGTTGCTACCCGACCCGTTGCCGAGGCAGGTGTTCCCGATGAAGCCGGTGGGCTGTCCGTCCGGACCGCGACCGAAGGCATCCGACAGCGGATCGATCCCGGCGGGATCCTGTTCGGTGCGCCCGATGTAGCGGGTCTGCCAGCTGAAGGTCACGTTGTCGACGCGGGCGGTGAACACCGCACGACCGGTCCAGTAGGGGAAGCCGAATTCGCCCGCCTGGCTGTCGGTGATCGGGTTGCCAACATCGTCCAGGAAGATCGAGTCGCGCTGGATGAGGTGGTTGGCGCGCAGATCCAGACCAAGCCGGACATCCTTGCCGAACGCAGCGACCGAAGCGCCGAAGTTGGCGTTGAGGTCGATCCCGCGGACCGCTTCCTGGTTGATGTTGACGAAGCCGGCGAACACGTCGGTGATCAGCTGACGCGAAGCGGGATCGGTGTCGTACTGGATCGAGTCGCAGAAGTTCGAACGGACCCCGTCGTCGCGCAGGAAGCACTGGTTGACGACGAACTGCCCGGTCGGTTCGGCGATCGCGCCTTTGACCTTGATGTCGTAGTAGTTGAAGTTCAGCGCGACATCGATCGGCCCGAAGGTCTCCGAGAAGGACACGCCCGCAGTGATCGAGGTCGAGGTTTCCGGATCGAGGTCGAAGCTGCCGCCCGAGGTGATTTCCACGCTCGGCACCTGAACGGTGTTGGTCCCGTCGGTCCCGACCCGGGTGGGGTCGCGACCTTCGCGACGGCAGTTTTCAAGCACGAACAGGTCACGCGTGTCCTGGGACTGCTGGTAGCCGCCGTTGAGCGGCGCGTAGGCATTGGTCGGCACCGCGCAGGGATCGGTGATGCCGCCGAAGCCCGACTGACCGGCCAGGAACAGCTCGCGCAGGTTCGGCGAACGGAACGAGGTGCCGTAGCTGGTCTTGAACAGCAGCTGTTCGACCGGCTTCCACCCGAACTTCAGCGAGTAGGTGCCGTTGGTGCCGTAGAACTCGTCCTTGGTGATACGGCCCGACAGGTTGACCCGCAGGTCTTCCACGAGGGTTTCGCCTGCCATCAGCGGAAGGTCGAGTTCGCCGAAGGCTTCGTAGATGTTCTTGCTGCCCTTGGCGCCCTGGTCGGCGAAGAAGCCGAAGAACAGGCCCTCGGAAGCGACGACGTCCGGAAGCGAGGTCAGCGTGTCGTTGCGATATTCGGCACCGATCACGCCCTTGGCGGTCCCGCCGGCGAGCTCGAACAGGCTGCCCTGCAGGTAGAGCGAGGCGATGGTCTGTTCGTAACGCGTGTCGAAATCGCGCGAGTCGAACAGGTAGTCACGCTCCGCCGGGGTGGCGAAGTCGCCGACCGCGGTCTGATAGAGGCTCGGCGCAAACATGTTCACCGGCACACAGCCCGGCACGACGTCGGGCTGCAGGTTGTCGGGATTGGCGAACCCGCTGGTGGCGCAAGGGCCGCCGGCGAGGTTGACCGTGGTGGCACGACCGGTGGCGTTCGAGACCGTCGGGTCCATGCCGAGCGCAAGCGCCAGGCGATCGTTGCGGATCCCGATGCGCGACGAGGTCCCTTCCGAACGCGAGTAGCTCGCCGAGACTTCGAAGGTCCAGTCGTTACCGACGCCGAAGTCGATGAACGGCAGGTTGCCCTTGATCCCGAAGACGCCGCGATACTGTTCCTGCACCGTCTCGACGACGTTGCGGTCACCGCTCACACCCACGACCGGACGGACCGTGTACGAACGGCCGGTCGGACGGGCGAAGGCGCCGCCCGCGAAGGTGTAGAGGCCGTCGAACAGGTTGTTCGCATCGCCGCAGTCGTTGTTGGCGATGTTGCACGGGTTGAAGGGGTTGGTGGCGGGCACGTAGGGGAACAGCTGCGGCTGGCGGCTGCGGGCCGACACTTCCGCGCGCGAATAGTTCGCTTCGAAGAACGGCGTGATGCCCCATTCCCCGTCGAAGGTGTACTCGCCGTAGGCCATGACGTTGTAGAGGTCCTGACCGCTGATCAACGTCGGGCTGAGGTCGGTGCCGTTGCGGGTCACCTCGCCGAAGTTGACATCGAGCAGGCCGTCGCCGTTGTCGTCGCGCGGCAGACCGAAGGCGTCGAAGGCGTCCGAGAAGAACGGGATGAAGCTGTTGCCGGCCTGGCCCGTGCTCGCGAAGACGGTCTCGTCATAATAGATCGAGCTGTAGAACAGCGGGCTGTTCGGGATGATGCGACGGACCGCCGCATCGATCGTGCACTCAGTCGGCACTTCGCCGATCGTACCGCCACTGTCGACGCGCGTGTTCGCATCGTCCGAAATGCCGAGCGTGCGGATGTTGCCGTTCGAGTCGATTTCGTAGTTGCGGTTACAGCCGTTCATGAAGTCGCGGTCGCCGAAGGTCACCGCATCGCGCTTCTGGTACTCGGCACCGATGCCGAAGTTCCAGTTGGCGCCGGTCTTGCCCCACGCGCCGCTGACGCGCCAGTCGTTGCCGGCCCCCATCTCGTTGAGATCGCCGCTCGCCTGGAATTCGAAACCGTCGAAGTCCTTGCGCAGCACGATGTTGCCCACGCCCGCGACCGCGTCCGAACCATAGACCGACGACGCACCGTCGAGCAGCAGGTCGTAGCGCGCCACGAGCGAGGAGGGGATGAGGTTGATCGAGGGATTGGTCGGCGCGCCTTCCACGCCCGCCGGAGCGAGGCGGCGGCCGTTGACGAGCAGCAGCGTGCGGTCGGCGCCGAGGCCGCGCAGGTCGAGCGTCTGCGAACCCGGACCGTTGTTCAGCACGAAGCCCTGGAAGGTCGCATCGATCTGGGTGCCCGCAGCGGATTCGGTCTGCTGGAGGATCGCGGCGGCATCGAACTGGCCGGTGTCCTGCAGCGTCTCCGTCTCGAGGATCTGCAGCGGCGAGATCGAGCTGTAGGTGTCCGGACGCGAGATGCGCGAGCCGGTGACGGTGATGGTGCCGCCCTGGGCGGGTTCGCCATCGGCACTGGTCGTGACATCGACCTCTTCGTCGTTGGTCACGACGCCGGTCGGACCCTTGTCCTGCTCCTTGTCGCTATCCTGCGCAAGCGCCGGACCGGCGATGGCAAAGGTCAGCGCCGAGGCCGAGAAGACGAGCGCCTTGATCGAATTGCTGCGAAATTTCTTCATGATCACTCCAGTTGCCCTAACCGGAGACGTCAGAGTGCTAGCAACACACGCCGCTTCGCCACATAAATGCCCCATGTGGCAGGCGTGCGTCTCATTGTTGCCCTGTTCGGTCCCCGCAGTGACCGTTTTGTGCAATAGCGAAAGTTTGATGTCAAAGCACCCCGAGGCAAGCCCGCGATTTTCCGCGCGGTGTTGCGTTAATCCCACATTCAGGGGTGCCACGGGGGCAGCGCCGAAACTTTGTTAGATTGTGCCTTTACGATTGTTAAAAGAAAGGGCGGTCTGCACGCAACAAACCGCCCGCTTCCCTGTTGTGACAGGTGCAAGTTATAATATTACACGGCTGACGAAGGCTCCATCAGCCGGCGCGATTTCAGCGAATCGCCATGGTCAGCTGCCCGTCGCCCTCGTCGACATGGAGCGTCGCGCCATCGGGCAGCTTGCCCTCGAGCAGCATCTCGGCGAGCGGGTCCTGAAGGTAGCGTTGCACCGCCCGCTTCAAGGGCCGCGCGCCGTAGACCGGGTCGTACCCCACCCGCCCGAGCCAGCGCAGCGCCGCATCGGTGAGGTCGAGCGTGATCTTGCGGTCGGCGAGCAGCTTCTGGACCCGCTTCACCTGGATCTCGACGATCGGCGCCATGTGCTCCTGGCCCAACCGGTGGAACAGGATGATCTCGTCCAGCCGGTTCAGGAACTCGGGCCGGAAATGCCCGCGCACCACGTCCATCACGTCCTTTTCGACCGAAGCGACATCCGCGCCGTCGGGCAGGTTGGCGAGATATTGGCTGCCGAGGTTGCTGGTGAGGATGATGAGCGTGTTCGAGAAGTCGACCACCCGGCCCTGCCCGTCGGTCAGACGGCCATCGTCGAGCACCTGGAGCAGCACGTTGAAGACGTCGGCATGGGCCTTCTCGACCTCGTCGAACAGCACCACCTGGTAGGGGCGGCGGCGCACGGCCTCGGTCAGCACCCCGCCCTCCTCATAACCGACATAGCCCGGAGGCGCGCCGATCAGGCGGGCGACGGCGTGCTTCTCCATGAACTCGCTCATGTCGATGCGCACCATCGCGCTGTCATCGTCGAACAGGAACCCGGCGAGCGCCTTGGTCAGCTCGGTCTTGCCGACGCCGGTGGGGCCGAGGAACAGGAAGCTGCCGAGCGGCCGGTTCGGGTCCTGAAGACCGGCCCGCGCACGGCGGACGGCCTTCGACACCGCCTCGATCGCCTGGGCCTGGCCGATCACGCGTTTACCGAGGATGTTTTCCATATCGAGCAGCTTCTCGCGCTCGCCTTCCATCATCTTGTCGACCGGAACGCCGGTCCAGCGGCTGACGACCCCGGCGATGTCCTCCTCCGTCACTTCCTCGCGCAGCAGCGCGTTCTCGCTCTGGCTCTGGGCCTCGGCGAGCTGCTTCTCGAGCGCGGGGATGGTGCCGTAGGACAGCTCCCCTGCCTTGGCGAGGTCGCCGGTGCGCTGGGCCTGTTCGAGTTCGAGCCGGGCCGCGTCGAGCTTCTCCTTGATCCGCCCTTCCGCCTCGATCTTGTCGCGCTCGTTCTGCCAGCGGGTGGTGAGTTCGGATGACTGCTGTTCGAGGTTTGCCAGCTCCTCGCGCAGCGCGACGAGGCGGTCCTTGGAAGCCGCGTCGGTCTCCTTCTGCAGCGCCTGTTCCTCGATCTTCAATTGGATGATCCGCCGGTCGAGCGCCTCGATCTCCTCCGGCTTGCTCTCCACCTCCATGCGGATGCGGCTCGCCGCCTCGTCCATCAGGTCGATCGCCTTGTCGGGCAGGAAGCGGTTCTGGATGTAGCGGTCGGACAGCTTCGCCGCGGCCACGATCGCGCCGTCGGTGATGCGCACGCCGTGGTGCAGTTCGTACTTGTCCTTGATGCCGCGCAGGATCGAGATCGTGTCCTCGACCGTCGGCTCCTCGATATAGACCGGCTGGAAGCGCCGCTGGAGCGCGGGGTCCTTCTCGACATATTTCTGGTATTCGTCGAGCGTGGTCGCGCCGATGCAGTGCAGCTCGCCGCGGCTGAGCGCGGGCTTCAGCAGGTTCGAGGCGTCCATCGAGCCTTCGGATGCGCCCGCCCCGATCAGGGTGTGCATCTCGTCGATGAACAGGATGATCTGCCCCTCGGCGTGCTTGACCTCGTCGAGCACGGATTTCAGCCGCTCCTCGAACTCGCCGCGATATTTCGCGCCCGCGATCAGCGCGCCCATGTCGAGGCTCATGAGGGTGCGGCCCTTGAGGCTGTCGGGCACGTCGCCATTGGCGATGCGCAGCGCGAGGCCTTCGGCGATCGCGGTCTTGCCGGTGCCGGGTTCGCCGATCAGCGCGGGATTGTTCTTGGTGCGCCGGGCGAGGATCTGGATGGTGCGGCGGATTTCCTCGTCGCGGCCGATCACCGGGTCGAGCTTGCCGTCGCGCGCCGCCTTGGTGAGATCGCGGGCGAACTTCTCCATCGCGTCATAGGTGCTCTCGGCGCTGGCACTGTCGGCGCGCTTACCGCCGCGCAGCTGCTCGATCGCGGCGTTGAGCGACTGGGGCGTAATGCTGGCGGCCTTGAGGGCCTCGCCCGCTGCGCCCGGCGCGAGCGCCAGCGCGGTCAGCAGCCGCTCGACCGTGACGTAGGAATCGCCTGCCTTCTCGGCGAGCTGTTCGGCGCTGTCGAGCACCCGCACGGCGTCATTGTCGAGGCCCGGGGTCGCCTGCGCGCCGCTGCCGGTGACCGCCGGGATCTTCGACAGGCCGACATCGACCGCGCTCGCGGCGAGGCCCGGCTGTCCGCCGGCGCGCTGGATGAGGCCGGAAGCCATGCCCTCGCCATCCTCGAGCAGCGCCTTCAAGAGGTGCAGCGGGGTGATGCGCTGGTGATTGAGGCGGATCGCGACGGTCTGGGAGGCCTGCAGGAAGCCTTTTGCGCGGTCGGTGAACTTCTCGAGATTCATGTCGTCAAACCCCTCCAAAGGTTTCCCTGCTCAAATAGTGTTGCACATTGGCAACACAATAACCGCCTGCAAAAAAGTCGGCGCAGGTGTGTTATCCGGCTAGGTGGGTTCGCGGGTGGCGCAAGGCAAGGGGCGCGAGAGCCTTGACCTTCCCTCGGCGCCAAGCGATGAAGCGCCCGCGCGATTTGGGAGAGAAATCCGACATGAAGTGGTTGAAGCGCGGCGCAATTGCGCTTGTGGCCGTGTGCGTTCTGGCTTTCACGGTGCTGGCGACCTGGGAGCCGTTCTTCGCGAGCGCCGCCAATCCGCCCAAGGCCCGCACCTATTCGGCCGAAATCGTGCGCGACGAGTTCGGCGTGCCGCACATCTACGGCAAGACCGATGCCGATGCCGCCTTCGGGGTCGCGATCGCCCATGCCGAGGACGATTTCTCCACGCTGCAGGACGTCGTCGCCATGTCGCGCGGCCGCTACGGCGCGATCGCCGGCGAGGAGGGTGCGAAGGTCGATTACGTCTACCACCTGATCGACGCGCGCGGCACGGCGGAGCGCGAATATCCCAAGCTCCCCGAGGACACCCGCGCGCTGTTCGAGGCCTATGCCGCAGGGCTCAACCAATATGCCGAACAGCATCCGCAGGAATTGAAGCTCGCCAACCTCTTCCCGGTGAACGGGATGGACGTGGCGGCGGGCTTTGCGCTGCGCCAGCCGTTCTTCTTCGGGCTCGATTCGGTGATCGGCCCGCTGGTGGCGGGCGAGGAGCTGCGCCGCGAGCACGGACCGGACATCCCGGGTTTCCCGCGCCCGCCCCAGCCGGTCGCCGGCCCCCTGGGCAAATCCGCCCCCCCGCAGGCGCACCGCACGCTGGTCCTGCCGGTGGGCGAGGACGGCGATGATCTCGGCTCCAATGCCTTCGCGGTCGCGCCGCAGAAGGGCGGCGGCACCACCACCCTGATCTCGAACTCGCACCAGCCGCTACGCGGCGGTGTCGCATGGTATGAACTGGTCGTCGAAAGCGGCGAGGGCTGGCACTTCGCGGGCGCGAACTTCCCGGGATCGCCCTACCCCTTCCTCGGCCATAACGAGCACCTCGGCTGGACCAACACGGTCAACACGCCGGACATGATCGACGTCTACCAGCTCGAACTCGACGACACCGGCACGCGCTACAAGCTCGACGGGCAGTGGCGCGACCTCGAAAGCGAATGGGTGACGCTGCCGGTCAAGCTCGGCCCGGTGGTGCTGCCGGTGCGGCGCGAGGTGCTGCGCTCGGTCCACGGCCCGGTCATAAAGAACGAGCGCGGCGCCTTCGCGATCCGTTACGGCGGGATCGGGCGGCTCGACCAGCTCGATGCCTATTACCGTCTCAACAAGGCGACCAGCCTCGAACAGTGGCAGGCGCAGCTGGCGCGCATGGCGATCCCCTCGACCAACTTCATCTATGCCGACGAAACCGGCAACATCGCCTATGTCTACAACGCCGCGATCCCCGACCGGCCCGAGGACGTGAAGGCGGACTGGCGCAGCATCCTGCCCGGCGACCAGTCGGCGCTGATCTGGAAGGGCGCGGTCGATTATGCCGAACTGCCCAAGCTGGTGAATCCGGCGTCGGGCTGGCTCTACAATTCGAACAACACACCTTTCACCGCCGCCGGGGGCGGGAGCGATCTCGATCCGCGCGCGTTCTCGCCGGTGATGGGCATCGAACTCAAGCAGACCAACCGCTCGCGCCGCGCCTACGATCTGCTGAGCGCGGCGGGCGTGCTCGACCGGAAGGCGCTCGAGCGGATCAAGTACGACACCGCTTACGAGCGCGCGGGCTATGTCGCGCGGCTGTTCGACGAACTGGCGGCGATGAAGGCCGAGGGCCAGCTCGCCAAGGCGCGCGACCTGCTGCTGTCCTGGGATTTCAACTCCGACGGCAAGGGCCCGGCCGATGCGCTCGCGCTGCTGATGATCCGCGACTTCATGTCGGCGGATTATGCGAACAAGCCCTTCCCCGACGTGGCCGCGAAACTGGCCGAGGCGAGCGGTCACCTGATGACCCATTTCGGCCGCCTTGATCCGCCGATGGCCGACCTGCTGCGGCTGCGGCAGGGCGATGTCGACCTGCCACTGGATGGCGGCTCGGACACACTGCGCGCGGCGACCAGCTGGGACGTCGACGAGGACGGGCGGCTCAGCCTCAAGCACGGTGACAGTTTCATCATGTGGATCGAATGGCAGCCCGGAAAGCCGGTGTTCTCGCGTTCGGTGCAGCCCTTCGGCGCGGCGACCACGCGGCCCGACAGCCCGCACTACACCGACCAGATGCCGCTCTATGCCGAGCACCGGCTGAAGCCGGTCCACTTCTGGCGCGAGGACGTTCTGGCGCATGCCGGCAGCCGCAAGAGAGTGAGCAATGCCCGCTGAAGTTTCCTTCATCCTTTCGAAAAGACGCAACCGGAGAGACTGACATGACCCATCGTTTTGCTGCCGCGAGCCTCACCGCGCTCGCCCTCGCGCTTGCCGTTCCGGCGGCCCCGGCGCTGGCCGACCACCACGCCCCCGCCGCGTCGCAGCACGCCACCACCGACCTCACCTCGCTGGTGAACCAGGTCAAGATTCCCTACGAGGAGTTCAAGCTCGACAACGGTCTCACCGTGATCGTCCACGAGGACCGCAAGGCCCCCGTGGTCGGCGTCGCCGTGTGGTACAATGTCGGCTCCAAGGACGAACCCAAGGGCAAAACCGGCTTCGCGCACCTGTTCGAACACCTGATGTTCAACGGCTCGGAGAATGCCCCGGCGGACTACTTCCAGTATCTCGCCGAGATGGGCGCCACCGATTACAACGGCACCACCTGGTTCGACCGCACCAACTATTTCGAGACCGTCCCCCGCCCCGCGCTCGAACGCGCGCTGTGGCTGGAAAGCGACCGCATGGGCTACCTGCTCGGCGCGGTGACGCAGGAGAAGCTCGATAACCAGCGCGGCGTGGTGCAGAACGAGAAGCGCCAGGGCGACAACCAGCCGGGCGGCCTCGTCTATTACGAGGTCCTCAAGACGCTGTTCCCCGAAGGCCACCCCTATCGCCACTCGACGATCGGCTCGATGGCCGATCTCGATGCCGCCTCGATGGCCGACGTGCAGGCGTGGTTCCGCGAAAATTACGGTCCCAACAACGCGACCCTGGTGCTCGCCGGCGACATCTCCGCGGCCGAGGCGCGCCCGCTGGTCGAGAAGTATTTCGGGACGATCGATCGCGGGCCGGTCAACGATCCGGCGCAGGCCCCCGTCCCGACCCTCGCCGCGCCGGTGCGCAAGGTCTTCAAGGACCAGGTCGCCGCGACCAGCGTGACCCGCTACTGGCCGGTCGAGGGGATCACCGGGAGGGACGCGATCGCGCTCGGCGTGGGCGCCGCGATCCTCGGTGGTCTCTCGTCGAGCCGGATGGACGAGACGCTGGTGCGCGACGAGCAGCTCGCGGTCGGCGTGTCGGCGGGCAATTCGACCTTCCAGCGTGTCGGCATGCTGACCATGGGCGCGACGCTCAAGGACGGGGTCGAACTCGCCACGCTCGAGAAGCGCATGGATGACGTGCTCGCCCGCCTGATCGCCGAAGGCCCGACCGAGGACGAGGTCCGCCGCGCGGTCACCAGCGATCTCGCCCGCACGATCCGGGGGCTCGAACAGGTCGGCGGCTTCAGCGGCAAGGCGCAGACCCTCGCCACCGGCAAGGTGCTCGCCGGCGACACCGATTTCTACGCCCGCGAGTTCGAGGAGCTCGCCACGCTCACCCCTGCCGAGGTGCAGGCGGCGGTCGCCAAGTGGATGACCCGTCCGGCGCTGACCGTGGTGCTCGAGCCCGGCGAGCGCGACGCGACCTATGAAGAGGCCGCCTCGGTCAAGACCGATGACGACAACGCCACCGAGCGCGACCGCAGCGCCGAGACGATCACCGTCTCCAAGGTGCGCCCCGCCCCGCCGATCGACAGCGTCGCCAAGCTCGACTTCCCCGAGCTGCAGCGCGCCACCCTCGCCAACGGCATGAAGGTCACCTACGCGCACCGCGACGCGGTGCCGGCGACCTATGTCACCATGTCCTTCAACGCCGGCAGCGCCGCCGATCCGAGCGACATGCAGGGTCTCCAGTCGCTGACCATGGGCCTGTTCGACGAAGGCACCAAGATGCTCACCTCGCAGGAGATCGCTGAGGAACGCGAGCGGCTCGGCGTGGCGATCTCGGCAGGCGGCAGCGCCGACCGGTCGAGCTTCACCATGTCGGCGCTGACCGCCAACCTTGCGCCCTCGCTCGATCTGTTCCGGCAGGTCATCCGCGAGCCGGCCTTCAACGAGACCGACCTCGCGCGCGTCAAGGCGCAGACCCTCACCGGCATCCGCGCGCAGATGCGTTCGCCGCAGGGCATCGCCTATCGCACGCTCGGCGGCGAGGTGTTCGGCGCGGGTTCGCCCTATGGCGGCGTGGCGACGCTGGACAGCGTGTCGAGCATCACCCGCGACGACCTGCTGTCCTTCAAGGAGCACTGGATCCGCCCGGACAATGGCGAAGTCTTCGTCATCTCCGACAAGCCGCTCGACGAGATCGTCACCGCGCTGAACGGCGCCTTCGGCGACTGGACGGCCCCGGCGACGGCCAAGGGGACCAAGGACTTCGGCGCGCTTGCAGCCGACCGGCCCGAAGGCAGCCGGATCGTGCTGATCAACCGCCCGAACTCGCCGCAGAGCTTCATTCTCGGGGCCGAGCGCACCGATCTCGATGCGCGCGATCCGGCGTGGGTCGATTTCACCAACGCCAACAATTCGCTGGGTGGCAACTTCCTCGCGCGGCTCAACATGAACCTGCGTGAGACCAAGGGCTGGTCCTACGGCGTGCGCGGCGGGCCGCAGACCTACGAGAATGCGGTGGTCTACGCGATCAGTGGCGGGGTGCAGGCAGACCGCACCGGCGATTCGATTGCCGAAATGATCCGTGAGACGCGCGATTTCCTGACCACCAAGGGCGTCACCGACGAGGAACTGAAGCGCAACGTCGCCGCCGAAATCGGCGAGCTGCCGGGCAGCTTCGAAACCTCGCCGGCGGTGCTCGGCGCGATGCAGAGCCTCGCGCTCTACGGGCGTCCGGACAACTACTACGAGACGCTGGTCGACCGCTACGAGAACCAGACCAAGGAATCGCTCGACGCCGCGGCACGCGCCGCGCTCGATGTCGACGATTTCGTGTGGGTCGTGGTCGGCGATGCGTCCAAGGTCAAGCCGCAGCTCGAAAGCCTCGGGCTGCCGATCGAGGTCCGCGAGATGGAAGCGGGCAAGTAAGCCCGGATGCAGCGCGCTTGGACCGGGAATTCGGTTGAAGCGCGCTGACATCAGTGTAAATAGCGTTGGCATTCGCGTGGCCGGGAGGGTCCTGCCACACCGACGTTCCCCAGCCCGGCCAAATCGGCGCCGGGCGTCAAGAAGGAGTTGGATTATGTCTGTTGCAGGTACCTACAAGGCCGTGGTCAAAAGCCCGATGGGCGATCAGAACGGCACCTTCACCGTCGTTCCGGGCGAAGGCGACAGCTTCACCGGCTCGCTGGTCGGCAGCCTCGGCTCGATGGACGTGGTCGACGGCAAGATCGACGGCGACACGCTGACCTGGAAGATGAACATGACCGTGCCGATGCCGATGACCCTCGATTGCGAGGCGACCGTCAACGGCGACCAGCTGACCGGCACCGTCAACGCCGGCGCGTTCGGCGCGATGCCGCTGACCGGCCAGCGCGAAGGCTGATTTCACACCGCAGGAATGCGGCATGAGGGGCCGCCGGAGTTCGCGCTCCGGCGGCCCTTTCGCATTCGGGCCTCAGCGGTTCTTGCGGCCTTCGATCAGCCGTTCGACCAGCGAGGGATCGGCGAGCGTCGAGGTGTCGCCGAGAGAGCCGAACTCGTTCTCGGCGATCTTCCTGAGGATGCGGCGCATGATCTTGCCCGAACGGGTCTTGGGCAACCCGTCGGTGAAATGGACCACGTCGGGCGTGGCGACGGGGCCGATTTCCTTCCTCACCTGCTGCTTCAGCTCGGCAAGCAGTGCATCATCGCCCTCCTCGCCCGCGTTGAGCGTGACGTAGCAATAGATCCCCTGTCCCTTGAGGTCGTGCGGATAACCGACCACCGCCGCCTCGGCGACCTTGGGATGCAGCACCAGCGCGCTTTCGACTTCCGCCGTGCCCATCCGGTGACCCGAGACGTTGATGACATCGTCGACCCGGCCGGTGATCCAGTAATAGCCGTCCGCGTCGCGCTTGCACCCGTCGCCGGTGAAATACTTGCCGGCATAGGTGCTGAAATAGGTCTGCACGAACCTTTCGTGATCGCCGTAGACGGTGCGCGCCTGCCCCGGCCAGCTATGGGTGATGCACAGGTTGCCCTCGGCGGCGCCCGCGAGCACGTGGCCATCATTGTCGACCAGCTGGGGGCGCACGCCGAAGAACGGCAGGCCTGCGCTCCCCGGCTTCATGTCGTGCGCGCCGGGCAGCGTGGTGATCATGCAGCCGCCGGTCTCGGTCTGCCACCAGGTGTCGATGACCGGGCAGCGGCCCTCGCCGACGACGTCGAAATACCAGCGCCAGGCTTCCGGGTTGATCGGCTCGCCGACGCTCCCCAGCAGGCGCAGCGATGCGCGGGAACGGCTGGTGACGTGGGCATCGCCCTCGCGCATCAGCGCGCGGATTGCGGTGGGGGCGGTGTAGATGATGTTGACCTGGTGCTTGTCGACCACGTCCCAGAAGCGCCCATGGTCGGGATAGTTCGGGACACCCTCGAACACCACCGCGGTCGCGGCGTTCATCAGCGGACCGTAGACCACATAGGAATGTCCGGTGACCCAGCCGATATCGGCGGTGCACCAGAACACCTCGCCCGGCTGATAGTCGAAGATGTAGTGGAAGGTCGTCGCCGTCCACACGCCATAGCCGCCGGTGGTGTGGAGCACGCCCTTGGGCTTGCCGGTCGATCCGGAGGTGTAGAGGATGAACAGCGGGTCTTCCGCGGCCATTTCCTCGCACGGGCAATCGGCGTCGCTGGCGAGATCGGCGAGCCAGTGGTCGCGCCCTTCCTGCATGGCGACAGCACCGCCGGTGTGGGGGATGACCAGCACCCCGTCGACCGGCGTCGCATGTGCGGCAAGCGCGAGCGCGGCATCGACATTGGCCTTCAATGGCACGTGCTTGCCCCCGCGTAGGCCCTCGTCGGCGGTGATGACGAAGCGGCTGCCGCAATCCTCGATGCGCCCGGCGAGCGCCTCGGGCGAGAAGCCGCCGAAAACCACCGAGTGGATCGCCCCCAGCCGCGCGCAGGCGAGCATGGCGGTGACGCCCTCGACGATCATCGGCATGTAGATCGTGACCCGGTCGCCCTTCTTGACGCCCAGTGCCTTCAGCGCATTGGCCATGCGCACCACCTCGCGGTGGAGTTCGCCATAGGTGAGCGTGCGGCTCGGAGCGGCGGGATCGTCGGGCTCGAAGATCAGCGCGCGGCGATCGGCATGCTCGGGAAGGTGGCGATCGACGGCGTTGTGGCAGAGGTTGAGCGTGCCGTCCTCGAACCACTTGATCGCCACCGGATCGAAGGACCAGTCGCCGCCGAGGGTGGGCGCGCGCGTCCAGTCGAGCCGCTTGGCCTGTTCGAGCCAGAAGGCATCGGGCGCTTCCACCGAGCGGCGGTAGAGTTCCGCGTATTGCTCGGGGGTGCAATGGGTTGGGGTCTGTGCCTGCGGCCGCTTGACGGCGTGACTCATGACGACTCTCCCTCCTTCGTTCCTGTTTTCCCGTCTGCTACACGCCGCAGCCCTGCGAGACAAAGATCTAAGGTCACGGCGGCTGGTCGCGAAAAACCCCGCCGAGGGGCGCTCGGCGGGGTTGTCGCAACCGGCTGCGATGCGCCGGCCTAGAAGCGGTAGGCGACGCCTGCGCTCAGCACCCAGGGATCGAGCTTGTGCTTGGTCTCGATCGCGAGCGTGTTGCCGGCATACCAGCGCGCGGTCGTGTCGATGAAGTAGCGCTTCGCATCGAATGTCAGGCCAAAGCCCTTGTCGCCGATCGGCACATCGACGCCCGCCTGCAGGGCGAAGCCGAATTCGTCCGACAGGTCGGTATCGGTCACGCCCAGCGGCAGGGTGGCAGCCCCCGGCTTGTCCTTGAGCCACATGAAATAGGCGACCCCGGCCCCGACATAGGGCTTCACTCCGGCGAGATCGAAGTGGGCCTTGGCGGTCACCGTTGCGGGCAGCAGCAGCGCGTCCGAGACGAGTTCCGCGCCCGGCAGCCCCGCCACCGCGTCGACATCGTGCTGGGTGACGCCCGCGATGGTCTCGACCGAGAGCGAGTCGGTGAGGAAGTATTCGACCGCGATGGTCGGCACGAAATTGTCGTTGGCCTTGGTCTGGGTGGTCGCCGGAAGGCCGACGAGGTCGACATTGACCGACGTGATCTTGCCGTCGGGCAGCACCGCCGTGCCAAGCACCTTGACCTGGATGTCACCGGCGCGGTCGGTATCCTGTTCGGCCATCGCCGGGGTCGCGGCCAGCACCAGAGCTGCACCGCCAAGCATCAGAAAGGTCTTCATTTTTCTCAAGTCCTCATCGGCAGCAGTGGTCGCCCTCCGCGACCCAGGTGCTTGCTGCCTGTGACCGCCCGATAGCCGCGCGGCTGCGGACCGCTCATTGATCGGAATCAAAGACCTTTGCGCTTGCCCGGCCCATTGCCGCATGCATCATGGCAAGCATCGGCACCACATTCAGGCAAGACGGCATGGCGGCCTTCCGTGCCGCCCTGCCCCCCGGAACCGACGCCCATCCGGTCGCGGCGCGGCTGTGCGCGATCGGCTATTGCCTGCATCTTCCCAAGGGCGAGGCGCTCGACCCGGATCCCCGGGAGGACCGGCTGGTGCACATCGCCAGCGGCGCCGCGAAGCTCGCGGCACAGCCGCTCGCCGATGCGCCGAGGGGGCAGGTTCTGGCGTTCCACTTCGCGGGCGACATGATCTCGGTGCTGCGCCAGAGCGCGGTCGAAAGCTGGGGCAACTTCCGGCTCGTGGCGCTCACCGATTGCGAATTGGCGGTGTTCCCGGCCGAGCACTTCCTCGACATTGCGCAAACCGATCCGGCGGTGCTGCGATCGGTGCTGGCGCGCTCACTGCAGGCGCTCCACCGCAGCCGCACGCGGATGATGCAGATGGGGCACAAGTCCGCGCAGCAGCGGATCGCCGACTTCCTCGTCTCGATGGCGGAGCGGCTGGCGGGCTGCACACAAGGGTCCTGCACCTTCGCCCTGCCGATGAGCCGCCGCGACATCGGCGACAGTCTTGGCCTCACCATCGAGACCGTCAGCCGCCAGCTCACCGAGCTGCGCGAGGCGGGTCTGGTGGCGACCGAGGGCCGCTCGAAAGTCGCCCTACCCGACGTCGCGGCGCTCGCCAGGATCGCCGGGCGACAGGGCAGTCAAGCGAGCATGACACCGGAAAACTGACGCGGTTTTGATCTTCGTCAAACACAGGGATCACGGGGGCGCGCTAGGGCGGGCCGACGGAAGGGAACACAGACAATGGAAGCAGTCGTTAAGCGGCTGGGAGCGTGGGCGCTTGTCCTGCTCGCAGCCATCAGCGCCATCGCGCTCACGCCCGAAAGGGGTTTTGCCATCCACATGGGCATCGTCGCGCTTGTCGCGGTGATCCTGATTATCGCGACACTGGGGACCTACGATCCCCTCGCCCGGGCGCAGAGCATCTTCCGGATGCCGCCGGGACCGTCGCGCTACGATGATGACGTGGTGCGCTGGGGCGTGATCGCGACGATGTTCTGGGGCCTTGCCGGGCTGCTGGCAGGCGTGTTCATAGCCGCGCAGCTGTCCTTTCCGCAGCTCAATTTCGAGCCCTATCTCAACTTCGGACGCGTGCGCCCGCTGCACACCAGCGCGGTGATCTTCGCCTTCGGCGGCAATGCGCTGCTGGCGACCAGCTTCTACGTCGTGCAGCGCACCTGCCGCACCACTCTGGCCTTCCCCGCCATGGCGCGTTTCGTGTTCTGGGGATACCAGCTGTTCATCGTGCTGGCGGCCACCGGCTACCTGCTCGGCATCGGGCAGGGCCGCGAATATGCCGAGCCCGAGTGGTATGTCGACCTGTGGCTGACGGTGGTCTGGCTCGCCTATCTCGCGGTGTTCGTCGGCACGATCCTGCGCCGCCACGAACCGCACATCTACGTGGCCAACTGGTTCTACCTCGCCTTCATCGTGACCATCGCGATGCTGCACGTGGTCAACAACCTGGCCGTGCCGGTGAGCTTCCTGGGGTCGAAGAGCTATTCCGCCTTCGCCGGCGTGCAGGACGCGCTGACCCAGTGGTGGTACGGCCACAACGCGGTGGGCTTCTTCCTGACCGCGGGCTTCCTGGCGATGATGTATTACTTCGTGCCCAAGCAGGCGGGGCGCCCGGTCTATTCCTACCGCCTGTCGATCATCCACTTCTGGTCGCTGATCTTCCTCTACATCTGGGCCGGCCCGCACCACCTCCACTACACCGCGCTGCCCGACTGGGCGCAGACGCTGGGCATGGTGTTCTCGGTGATGCTGTGGATGCCCAGCTGGGGCGGGATGATCAACGGCCTGATGACCCTGAACGGGGCCTGGGACAAGGTCCGCACCGATCCGATCATCCGCATGATGGTGCTGGCGCTCGCCTTCTACGGAATGAGCACCTTCGAAGGGCCGATGCTTTCGATCAAGGCGGTGAACAGCCTGTCGCACTACACCGACTGGACCATCGGCCATGTCCATTCCGGCGCGCTGGGATGGAACGGGATGATCACCTTCGCCTGCGTCTACTATCTCGTGCCGCGCCTGTGGCAGAAGCAGCGCCTCTACAGCCTGCGGATGATCAACTGGCACTTCTGGCTCGCGACGCTCGGCATCGTCTTCTACGCCGCGAGCATGTGGGTGGCGGGCATCACCCAGGGGCTGATGTGGCGCGAATACGGCTCGGACGGCTACCTCGTGAACAGCTTCGTCGACACCGTCGCGGCGCTCCACCCGATGTATGTCCTGCGCGCCGTGGGCGGCCTCATGTATCTCTCGGGCGCGGTCATCATGGCCTACAACATCTGGATGACCATCCTCGGTCACCAGCGTGTCGAGGCGCCGATGGGCGACACCGCCCACGACGCGGCCGCCGACCGCCCGATCCTCCCCGAACCCGCCGCCCAGCCGGCCGAATGACGCCCGGCGAGAAGGAACGCGAACAATGACCGAGCACAACCGCAAGGAACCTTTCGAAGGCCACAAGCGCCTCGAGAAGAACGTCACTCTGCTGGCCGCGGCGACCTTCGTCACGGTGGCGATCGGCGGGGTGGTGGAAATCGCCCCGCTGTTCTGGATCGACAACACCATCGAGAAGGTCGAGGGGATGCGTCCCTACACCCCGCTCGAACAGGCGGGCCGGGACATCTACATCCGCGAAGGCTGCTATGTCTGCCACAGCCAGATGATCCGCCCCTTCCGCGACGAGGTCGAACGCTACGGCCACTACAGCCTCGCCGCGGAATCGATGTACGACCACCCCTTCCAGTGGGGCTCCAAGCGCACCGGGCCGGACCTCGCGCGCGTCGGCGGGCGCTATTCGGATGCCTGGCACGTCCAGCACCTGAAAGCGCCCCGATCGGTGGTGCCGCAGAGCATCATGCCCAACTACAGCTTCCTCGCCGAGACCGACTTGAAGGTGCCCGATCCTTCAGCGACCCTCACGGCGCTGAAGCGGGTGGGCGTGCCCTACAGCGACATCGACATCCAGATGGCGCCCAAGGACCTGATGGCGCAGGCCGATCCCGAGGCAGACGCGGGCGATCTCGCCGCGCGCTATCCCAAGGCGCAGATCCGCGATTACGACGGCGATCCTTCGCGGGTGACCGAAATGGATGCGCTGGTCGCCTATCTCCAGATGCTCGGCACGCTGGTCGACGTGAACAGCGCCGCCGCTCAGGAGGCGCTCGCCGAGGAGAAGGGCCGGTGAGCCTCTACGACCAGCTCCGCCACTTCGCCGACGCCCACGGGCTGGCGGTGATCTTCGCCCTCTATCTGGTGCTGTGCCTCTGGCACTTCCGCCCCGGCGGGACCCGCAACGTCGAAGCGGCCAGTATTTCGATTTTCAAGGATGACGACGATGTCCAATAAGCGGATCGACCAACCCACCGGCACCGAGACCGTCGGACACGAGTGGGACGGCATCGAGGAACTCAACACGCCGCTGCCGCGCTGGTGGCTCTACACCTTCTACGCGACCATCGCCTGGGCGCTGGTCTACGTCGTGCTCTACCCGGCCTGGCCGATGATTGACCGCGCGAGTGCGGGCACGCTCGGCTGGTCGAGCCGCGGCGACCTTGCCCGCGAGATGAGCGCCGCCGATGCCGCGCGCCAGGGCGTGTTCGAAAAGATCGCCGCGACCGATATCGAGAAACTGCCCGCCTCGCCCGAACTGATGAACCAGGCGATCGCCGGGGGCGCGGCGGCCTTCAAGGTCAACTGCGTGCAGTGCCACGGTGCCGGCGCGGCAGGTTCGCCTGGCTACCCCAACCTCAACGACGACGACTGGATCTGGGGCGGAACGCTGAGCGAGATCCAGTACACCATCACCCACGGGGTGCGCTGGGACGGCGAGGACGCCACCCGGGTCAACTTCATGCCCGCCTTCGCCACCATGTTCGAACCTGCGCAGGTGGACGCGCTGGCGGCGCATGTCATGTCGCTATCGGGCAAGGCGAAGGACAATGCCGCCGGCGCGCAGCTCTTCGCCGAAAACTGCGCGGCGTGTCACGGCCCCACCGGCGCCGGAACCCCCGCGCTGGGCGCGCCTGCGCTCAACGATGCGATCTGGCTGTTCGGCGGGACCGAGGCGGACGTGAAGAAGCAGATCCTCAAACCCCGCCATGGCGTCATGCCGGCGTGGCAGGGGCGGCTCGATCCGGTGACGATCAAGATGCTCGCCGCCTATGTCCACTCGCGCGGCGGCGGCCAGGATCCCGCACCCGTGCAGACGGCAACCGCGCCGGAAGGCAAGGTCGCACAAGCGCCCGAGGCCGACAGCGATGGCTGACAACAAGCAGCTCGAACGCACCCCGCCGCCCGCGGACCCACCGCGGGACTGGGGGGCGGCGCTTCAGCCCTCTTCCACCGGCGCGGCCCTGCCGCACAAGGCTTCCGCCGGGGCCGGCGAGGGCTTCATGGGCAGCAGCCTCTACGAGAAGGGCAAGACGGTCCACAACAAGCGGATCGACGGTCCCTTCCGCCGCTTCAAGTGGCTGGTGATGGTGGTCACCCTCGCCATCTACTACGTCACCCCGTGGCTGCGCTGGGACCGCGGCCCCTACGCGCCCGATCAGGCGGTGCTGGTCGATCTCGCCCACCGCCGCTTCTACATGTTCGACATCGAGATCTGGCCGCACGAATTCTACTTCGTGGCGGGCCTGCTGATCATGGCGGGGATCGGGTTGTTTCTCGTCACCAGCGCGGTCGGCCGGGCGTGGTGCGGCTATGCCTGCCCGCAAACCGTGTGGACCGACCTGTTCCAGCACATCGACCGCTTCTTCGACGGTGACCGCAACGCGCGCATCCGCCTCGACAAGGCGCCCTGGACCGCGTCCAAGATCGCGCGCCGCGCGGCCAAGTGGTCGGTCTACCTGCTCGTCAGCCTGCTCACAGGCGGCGCGTGGATTCTCTACTTCGCCGACGCGCCGACCCTCGCGCACGATGTCTTCACGCTTGATGCCGCGCCCGTCGCCTATGCGACCGTGGCGGTGCTGACCGGCACGACCTTCTGGCTGGGCGGCTTCATGCGCGAACAGGTGTGCGTCTACATGTGCCCATGGCCGCGCATCCAGACCGCGATGCTCGACGAGAAGAGCCTCATCGTCACCTACAAGGACTGGCGCGGCGAACCACGCGGCAGCGTCAAGAAGGCAGCCAAGGCCCCCGACCAGTTCGGCGACTGCATCGACTGCAACATGTGCGTCGCGGTGTGCCCGACCGGCATCGACATCCGCGAAGGCCAGCAGATCGGCTGCATCACCTGCGCGCTGTGCATCGACGCCTGCGACCGAGTGATGAAGGAGGTCGGCCGACCCCGGGGCCTCATCGACTATGCCACGCTCGAACAATGCGAGGCAGAGGCTGCCGGCGCCCCGCCGCAGCCTGCCTGGAAGGCGCTGCTGCGGCTGCGAACCCTGCTCTATTTCGGGGTCTGGGCCTCGATCGGGGCGGCGCTGCTGTTCGCGCTCGGCACCCGCAGCCATACCGAAATCACCGTCTCGCCGGATCGCAACCCGCCCTTCATGCTGCTCAAGGACGGCTCGGTGCGCAACGCCTACACGCTGCGCCTGCGCAACATGGAGGCCCGCCCGCGCAAGATGGAGGTGGCGCTCGCCGGCCTGCCGAAAGGCGCGGTGATGTGGACCGAGGCGGTCAGCTTCGAGGATGCCGCGCCGCGCCTCGTCGTCGACGTGCCCGCCAACGAGACGAAGGTGGTGCGCGCCTACGTGATGCTCCCGCGCGGCGAGGAAGCCGAGAGCTTCACCTTCCGCCTCGCCGCGCTCGATGCAGAAGGCGAGCGCGACGCAGCCGAAACCACCTTTGCCATGCCGGAGGACGATTGATGGCCAGCAAGAGCAGCGAATTCACCGGTCGGCACATGCTGGCGATCTTCGTCGGCGGCTTCGGCATCGTCATCGCGGTCAACCTGTTCATGGCGTTCCAGGCGGTGGGCGGCTTTCATGGCGTGGTGGTGGAAAACTCCTACGTCGCCAGCCAGAACTTCAATGCCTGGCTCGACAAGGCCGCCGCCGCGCGTGCGCTCGGCTGGGAGGTGCGCCCCGAACATCGCCGCAGCGACGGGCGCGTGGTGCTCGACACCACCGGCGTCCCGGCCGGGGCGCGGATCACCGCACACCTGCGCCGTCCGCTCGGTGCGCACCAGTTCACCGCGCTGACCTTCGCCCCCGACGGCAATGGCCGCTGGCTTTCCAGGGAAGCGGTCGCGCACGGACGCTGGACGATGCGCATCGCGATCGCCGCCGATGGCAAGCACTGGGCCGGGGAAAGCGAGCTGCCGTGAACGCCCCCGCCCCCGCCTCTGCTGCCGAACCCGACGCGGCGCTCGTCACCACCCGCTTCACGGTTCCGGGGATGCGCTGCGCGGGGTGCATAGCCAAGATCGAGCGCGAATTGCCGAGGCAACCCGGCATCGCCGCCGCGCGCGCCAATTTCTCGGCCAAGCGGGTGGCGATCCGCCACGACCCGGCGCTTGGCGAGGAGGCGCTGCCCGATGCCCTGCGCGACCTCGGCTTCGAGGCGCAGGCCGTTGCCGACAACCCGCTGGGGATCGAGGCCGAGGAACGCAGGCGCCTGACCCGCGCACTAGGCGTCGCGGGGTTCGGCATGATGAACATCATGCTGCTGTCGGTCAGTGTCTGGGCGGGCGCGGGGGGCGCGACCCGCGCGATGTTCCATTGGCTTTCGGCGCTCATCGCCCTGCCGGTGATCGCCTATGCCGGCCGGCCCTTCTTCGCCAGCGCGTGGATGGCGCTGCGGCACCGCCGCACCAACATGGACGTGCCGATCAGCATCGGGGTGATCCTCGCCACCGGACTGAGCCTTTACGAAACCGTCGCGGGGGGCGGCGAGGCCTATTTCGAAAGCGCGGTGATGCTGCTGTTCTTCCTGCTCGCCGGGCGCGCGCTCGACGCGGTGATGCGTGACCGCACCCGCGCCGGGATCGGCGCGCTGCTCGGGCGCATGGGAAAAAGCGCCGGGGTGATCGGCCCGGACGGCAGCATCCGCCGCATCGACGCACGCGAACTCGAACCCGGCATGCTGGTGCTGGTCGCCGCCGGAGAGGCGCTCGCTGCCGATGGCGAGGTGATCGAGGGCCACAGCACGATCGACAACGCCATGCTCACCGGCGAAAGCGCGCCCGAGCCGGTCGGGCCGGGCAGCATGGTGCACGCCGGGACGATCAACCTCGCCGCGCCGCTGCGCATTCGCCTCACCCAGGTCGCCGAGGAGACCGCGCTCGCCGAGATCGCACGGCTGATGGACGAGGCGGGCCAATCGCGCAGCAGCTACGTGCGCATCGCCGACCGCGCCAGCCGGCTCTATGCGCCGGCGGTGCACAGCCTCGCGGCGCTGGCCTTCGCGGGGTGGATGGTGGCGGGTGCGGGCTGGCACCAGTCGCTGGTGATCGCCATCACGGTGCTGATCATCACCTGCCCCTGCGCGATGGGGCTGGCCGTCCCTGCGGCGCAGGTGGTGGCGAGCGGCGCGCTGCTGCGCCGGGGCCTGCTGGTCAAGGACGGCAGCGCGCTCGAACGCCTCGCGGAATGCGATGTCGCGCTGTTCGACAAGACCGGGACGCTGACCCTCGGGACTCCGCGCGCCGAGATCGGCGAACTGGACGATGAAACGCGCAGCGTCGCGCTCGGCCTCGCGCAGGCGAGCCGCCACCCGCTGAGCCGCGGGCTCGCCGCCGCGCTGCTGCGCGAGGGGGCCAAACCGGCCCCGGTCACCGCGGTCCACGAGGCGAGCGGCCAGGGCATCGCCGGGCGCTGGCAGGGCGTGGACGTCGCGCTCGAACGCCCCGATGACGCGGCGCAGGGCCTCGCGACGCGGCTGCGGATCGGTGAGCGGGTGCAGACCATCACCTTTGCCGACCCGCTGCGCGGCGACGCTGCGGAAGCCCTTGCCGCCCTGAAGACGCAGGGCATCACCGCAAGCATCCTGTCGGGCGACCGCGCAGCGCCGGTCGAAGCGGTCGCAAGGCAGCTCGGTATCGCGGCGCAGGCCGGTGCCAGCCCGCAGGCCAAGCTTGCCGCGTTGGAGGCGCTCAAGGCCGCAGGTCACCGCCCGCTGATGGTCGGCGACGGATTGAACGACGGACCTGCGCTCGCCGCCGCCCACGCCTCGATCGCGCCCGGCACCGCCTCCGACGCCAGCCAGCAGGCCGCCGACGCGGTGTTCATCGGCGAGGCGCTGATGCCGGTCGCGCTCGCCGTCGGGGTGGCGCGGACGACGATGCGGATCGTGCGCCAGAACTTCGCCTTCGCGATTGCCTACAACGTGCTCGCGGTACCGTTAGCGCTGTCCGGCCTCGTCACGCCGCTGATCGCCGCCATTGCCATGTCGGTGAGCTCGCTCGCGGTGGTCGCCAACTCGCTGCGCCTCGCCCGGAGCGCGGGCGCATGACCGGGCTCGCCTTCCTCATCCCGATCGCGCTCGGCATGGGCCTGATGGGCCTTGCCGCCTTCTTCTGGTCGATGAAGGACGGGCAATACGAGGATCTCGACGGTGCCGCCGCGCGCATCCTGATCGAGGACGAAGGACCGGAAGGGGACGCGCCGTGAGCCTTGCCCTGCCGTTTGCGCTCGCCGCGCTGGTTCCGGTGATGATCGGACCCCTGCCGGCCACCCACCGCACCCTCGCCGCCAGCCTGTGCAACGGCGGGACGATCACCATTCCGCTGGGTGACGACAAGACCCCCGAGGACGACGGCAAGTGCCACCCGCAAGGGTGCCACGCCGGGACCTGCCGCGAGCGCGGAAAGCGCAGGATTTGATCTCGCGCAAAGACGCTTGAGGCAATGCGCGGTCTAACCGCTGCATGTGGACCTATCACCCCGATCTCCTCGCCACGCCGGTGCCGCGCTACACCAGCTATCCCACCGCCGCCGATTTCGGCCCGCTGGAGGAAAGCGCCGTCGAGCAGGCGATCGCGGCGGCGACGGGGGATGTCTCGCTCTACCTCCACATCCCGTTCTGCGAGAAGATCTGCTACTATTGCGGCTGCAACACCGGCGCTTCGGGCCGGCGCGAGCGGGTCGAGACCTATCTCACCGCGCTCCATCAGGAACTCGCGACCGTGGCGAGTCTGCTGCCCGAGGGCGCACGGGTGCGGCGCATCGCCTTTGGCGGCGGCAGCCCCAACGCCATCGCGACGCACGAATTCCTGGCGCTGGTCGAGGCGCTGCATGATCACTTCCCGCTATGCGCCCCCGAATGGTCGATCGAGCTCGATCCGCGCAGCCTGACCGCCGATTGGGGCGAGGTGGTGCGCGAGGTGGGCATCACCCGGGCGAGCATGGGGGTGCAGACCTTCGCTCCGCATTGCCAGAAGGCGATCGGGCGCGAGCAGTCGCTGGCGATGATCTGCCGCAGCGTCGACTGGCTGCGCTCGGGCGGGGTGACCTCGCTCAATTTCGACCTGATGTACGGTCTTCCGCACCAGACCGAGGTCGATCTCGAGGACAGCCTCGAACATACCCGGATGCTCGGCGCGGACCGCGTGGCGGTGTTCGGCTATGCCCACGTCCCGCATCTCGTGGCGCGGCAGAACATGATCCCGGAGGCGGCGTTGCCCGGCGCCGAGGCGCGCTTCGCGATGGCGGCCCATGCGCACGCGTTTCTCACCGCGCGCGGCTACGATGCGATCGGCTTCGATCACTTCGCGCTGCCCCACGATCCGCTCGCCCGCGCCACGCGGCAGGGCCAGCTGCGGCGCAATTTCCAGGGGTTCACCGACGATCCGGCCGAGGTGCTGATCGGCATGGGCGCGACCGCGATCAGCGGCTTTCCCGACCTTCTGGCGCAGAACGAGAAGCACAACGGACGCTACCGGGCGCTGTCGGCACAAGGGCTGCTGTCGGCGCGGCACGGCATCGTCCGATCGGGCCGCGACCGGCTGCGCGGCGAGGTCATCGAGGCGCTGCTGTGCCGCGGCGAGGCGCGGCTGTCGCCCTGCATGCTCGCCGACCTCGGGGACCGGTTGGCCCCCTTCGCCGCGCGCGGGCTGGCCGCTCTGTCGGGCGAAAGCTTGCGCATCCTGCCGGACGGCCTGCCCTATGCCCGGGTGATCGCCGCGCTGTTCGATACCTATCGCGCGGCCACCCAGCGGCGCTTCAGTTCCGCCATCTGATCGCTTCCCCCGCCGCCCGCCTTGTGCCTTGCATGGCCGGGGCTTTGCGCAGATAGTCCGGCCGACCGAAACAGCCGGAGTCTCAATCGGGCGCAGCGTTCAACTTTGGGGGGGAAATATCATGGCCGTTACCGATCACGTCGACCTCAACCAGTTCATGGAAGGGGTGAAGAAGCGCAACCCGCACCAGCCGGAATTCGTCCAGGCGGTGCAGGAGGTGGCGCAGGACATCTTCGACTTCATCCAGGACAAGGTCCAGTATCACGAGGCGCAAATCCTGCGCCGCATCGCCGAGCCCGACCGCATCGTCTCGTTCCGCGTGTGCTGGGAGGACGACAACCACAACATCCGCGTGCAGCGCGGCTGGCGGGTGCAGAACAACAACGCGATCGGCCCCTACAAGGGCGGCATCCGCTTCCATCCCAGCGTGAATGAAAGCGTGCTGAAGTTCCTCGCCTTCGAGCAGACCTTCAAGAACTCGCTCACCGGCCTGCCGATGGGCGGCGGCAAGGGCGGCGCGAACTTCAACCCCAAGGGCAAGTCCGATGCCGAGGTGATGCGCTTCTGCCAGAGCTTCATGACCGAACTCTACCGCCACATCGGCCCGGAAACCGACGTGCCGGCCGGCGACATCGGCGTGGGCGGGCGCGAGATCGGCTACATGTTCGGCCAGTACAAGCGCATCACCAACCGCTGGGAAGGCGTGCTGACCGGCAAGGCGATCGAATATGGCGGCTCGCAGATGCGGCCCGAGGCGACCGGCTATGGCGCGGTCTATTTCCTGCGTTCGATGCTTCGCCACAAGGGCGAGGACATCGAGGGCAAGAGCGCGGTGATCTCGGGCTCGGGCAATGTCGCGACCCACGCGGCGGAGAAGATCGTGCAGCTCGGCGGCAAGGTGCTGACCCTGTCGGATTCGGACGGCTTCATCCACGATCCCGAGGGCATCGACCAGGACAAGATCAACTGGGTCAAGCACCTGAAGACCGTCAAGCGCGGGCGGATCAGCGAATATTGCGACGCGTTCAAGGGCGCGACCTATCATGGTGACGGCGCCCGGCCGTGGGGCGTGACCTGCGACCTCGCCCTGCCCTGCGCGACCCAGAACGAGCTCGACGAGGACGATGCCAAGGCGCTCGTCAAGAACGGCTGCATGGCGGTGTCGGAAGGCGCCAACATGCCGACCACGCTCGCGGGCGTGAAGGTGTTCCACGACGCGAAGATCCTCTACGCGCCGGGCAAGGCGGCCAACGCGGGCGGCGTGGCGGTTTCGGGCCTCGAGATGAGCCAGAACTCCGAGCGCATCAGCTGGAACCACGCGCGGCTCGGCGAGATGCTGACCGAGCTGATGGAAGGCATCCACGAAAAGTGCATCACCTATGGCGACCAGGGCGATGGCTATGTCGACTACGTGAAGGGCGCGAATATCGCGGGCTTCAAGAAGGTCGCCGACGCGATGCTGGCCTTCGGGGTGGTGTAGGCCTTTCTGCAAGGACCGGTGTGCCGGACAATCGGTCCCCCCGCTCCCGACCGGGCGCGGGGGGCTGTCTGCAGGAACGCCGGTGCGCCACTTGACAAACTTGACACCCTGTCAAGCAGACCCCTTTCATCTTTATCACTAGAAATCAGTTGTTTGCTCCGGAATTCCGGTGCTTGACTGACAGGAGAGCGGGGCCCCTTCTTGCGCGACAAACCTGCGCGGGACGGGATTGCAAGGATGAGAAAGAGCGGATTGATGGGCAGGTGTAGCGGTGCAAGCGGGAGTAGGAAACGGGCGGCAGACGTCCCCTATCGGCCTGGCAGCGCCTAAAGCTGCCGTTCCGGAAGCGACCCCAAAACGGAACCTAGGGAGGAGTTGCCCGCCGCTGTGCCTCGGAGATGACCGAGGCTGGAACTCTGATGATGTCCGAGCGTGATTGGCTGATGTTGTATCCTGGCGCGAAAAGCTGCAGGCAGAGGTCACGCTCCGTATCTCGCAAATCATAGGTCGGAAGCTGGATTTGACCCGGCTGTGTCGCTTGCTTTGCCCGGTAAGCAATGGGTAGGTAAATCCTATAGCGGAACCTGCCATCGCTTTCCGGCTGCATAGCTGGGGCTGCAGATGGCAGACTCAGATCGAGTCCTCGATCATCGAATGGTCCGAATGTGATTACACCATTAGGGTCACGGAGTGGGCAGAAGTCCGCATTTACATAGACGGCATCGAGTTCCTCAGAGATCGCTGTGAGGCTTGTGTTCGAGCTTAGTATGACTTCGACGAACTCACCGTAGTGCGCCGCCGTTTCGGAAGGAATGGGGACATCGGAAGTCACTCCGACCGTCTCCAGACCATAGGAACCTAGATTGCGGCCGCATCCGCTAAGGAGCAGTGATGTCGCAATAATCAAGAGGCGCGCTGAAATCTCCACCCCGCCTTCATAGCGGAGAGCTGTCCGGAAACCACCCACCTCCCGTCATCGCGTGGCGCTCGCCATGATCCCGAAAGCTGCCGGCCGGCCCTAGCCGATCCCCAGCGCCTGCGCCTGCCGCCGCAGTTCGGCGGCCTCCGCCGGATTGGCCTTGACCGCAGCCTCCAGCGCGGCCTTCGCCTTGGCCGGTTCGCCGAGCGTCATGCGGCTGCGCATCAGCATCACCCAGCCGTCGAGATTGCCGGGGTTCTGCTGCAGCCGCTGTTCCAGCTGCGCGACCATGCCCTGCGCCATCTCGCGCTGCTGGCTCGGGGTCATCGCGCCCGCCGCGGCAACCTCGGCGGCGCTCGGTCCGCGCACGTCGGGCGCGGCCGGCGCGGCCCCGAGCGCCATCGCCGGGGTGCGGCCTTCCTGGACCTTGGCGAGCCGCGGCGCGACATCGATCTTGTTGATCTGCCCGACCTGCTCGATCGTCCGCACGAGGTCGGCTTCCCACGGCGCGCCGGGCGGAGTGTCGGCGAGCAGGTCGAGCCAGGCGGCGATCGCGCCCTCGTGGTCCTTGTCGATGTCCTTCTTCACGCCGAGGAAATAGCGCGCGCGCGGGTCCTTCGGATCGAGCGCCACCGCCTTCTCGAAGGCTGCGAGCGCCTCCGGCGGGAGCGGATCGCGCGCGCTCGCCATCACCAGCGCCTCGCCCAATGCCGAATGCAGCACCGCCTCGTCGGGCGCGAGCGCGACCGCGCGCTGATAGGCCTTCGCCGCCTCGGCATATTCGCCGCGCTGGAACTGGGCGAAGCCGAGGTCGCTCCACCGCGCAGCATCGCCCGATGACGCCTCCGCCGCCGCGCGCAGCTGTTCGATGGTCGGCTCGCCCTCGCCCTCGCCCGCGGCCGGCGCCGCGACAGTGCCGTGCGAGCCTTCATAGATATTGAAGCCGATCGATCCGGCCGCCAGCACCAGCGCTGTCGCCAGCAGGATCCAGCCCGCCTTCTGCGTGCCGCCTGCGCCCTGTTGTTCCGTCCTGTCCATGGCGCCTCCGCTAGCATCGCGGGGACAGGGGGGCAATTCGCTCTGGCATCGAAGGCGCATTCGATTATGGTGACCGGGAGGGTGCAATCTATCCGTAGGGGGGGATAGGTGAGCGGGACGTTCAAGGTCGCGATCATCGGTTCGGGTCCGGCCGGGCTCAGCGCCGCCGCGCGCGCCGCGGCGCTCGGAATGAGCCACGTCCTGCTCGAGAAGACCGATCACCTCTCGGACACGATCTTCAAGTACCAGAAGGGCAAGCACGTCATGGCGACGCCCTCGAACCTGGTGCTGCGCTCCGACATCGATTTCGAGGCGGGCAAGCGCGAGACGATCCTCGGCACTTGGGACGAGCAGATCGCGGGCCACAAGGTCAACGTCAAATACAGGGCCGAGGCCAAGGCGATCCGCGGCACGGGCGAGGCGATTGCCGGCAGCGTCCAGCAGATCGTGATGCGCGCGCGCGACGGCACGAAAACCGTCAAGGAGGTGCAGCGCCACGCCCCGCCCTATGCGATCGAGCTGACCAATGGCGAGGTGGTGATGGCGGAGAACGTCATCCTCGCGATCGGCACGCAGGGCAATCCCAACCGGATGCGCTGCCCCGGCGCGGACCTGCCGCACGTCCAGTACCAGCTCGACGATCCGGCGGAATATGTCGACGAGCACATCGTCATCGTCGGCACCGGGGACGCAGGGATCGAGAACGCGCGCGGCCTTGCCGAGGACCCGGCGCAGCGCAACACCGTCTCGATCCTCAACCGCGGCACCGAATTCGCCACCGCCAAACCCGCCAATGTCAGCGCGCTGATGGCCGATCACGAGGCCGGCAAGCTCACCATTCGCACCGAGAGTGAGACGAAGGCGATCGAGCCCGGCTTCATCACGCTCACCACCCGCGACGGCGAAATCCGCATTCCCTGCGACCGCATCATCGCCCGGATCGGCTCGGCCCCGCCGCGGATGTTCGTGGAGGAATGCGGCATCGCGTTCTCGTCCGAGGACCGCAGCGCCTTCCCCAAGCTGTCGCCGGTGTTCGAGAGCACCGCGCCGGGCATCTTCGTGATCGGCGCGCTGGCGGGCTACCCGCTCATCAAGCACTGCATGAACCAGGGCTACGACGTCATCGAGTTCATCAACGGCAACACTGATCTGAAGCCCGCCGACGAGCCGATCATCGTCGAGAAGTTCAAGGACCTGCCAGGCCAGCGCAGCACCGACGAATGGCTCGAGTTCCTGCGCGCCAACGTCTCGATCCTGAATGGCATGAACCCCTTGCAGATGCGCGAGTTCATGCTCGATTCCGAGGCGAAGTTCTTCCGCGCGGGCGAGGTCATTTTCGAGCGCAACGCCCCCGGCTCCTCGCTGTTCGGCATCGCCAGCGGCTCGGTCGCGGTGGAGGTCAACCCGGCCGACCCGTCGATCACCATCCCCATCGAGGCGGGCTCGATCTTCGGCGAGGTGGGTCTCATCTCCGGCCGCCGCCGCGGCGCGACGATCCGCGCGGCGGAAGACACCATCGTGGTCGAAATCTCGCGCCTTGCCGCGCTGAAGCTGCAATCGCAGGTGCCCTCGGCAAAGAAGGCGATCGAGCGCATCTCGATCGAGCGGCAATTGCTCCAGATGTTCGGATCGGGCCTGACGCGCGAGGATGTCGCCCCGCTGGTCGACGCGGCCAGGGTCGAGGAGAAGCGCGCAGGCGAGGTGGTCGTCGCCGAAGGGGCCGAGGACAAGGACATCTTCATCATCCGCCGCGGCTCGATGATCGTCGAGAAGCAGATCGGCGAGCGCCCGGTGTTCCTCTCCTATCTGCCCGCAGGCTCCTATTTCGGCGAGATGGCGGTGATCGACGGCTCGGCGCGCACCGCGACGGTCAAGGCCGCGATCAAGTCCGAGGTGATCCGCCTGCCGGGCGAAGGCTTCCTCGCGCTTCTGGACAAGAATCCCGCCCTGCGCGAACGGGCATTGCAGGACATGGCCGGGCGCCGCGCCACCAACGCCTTCATCGAGGGGCAGAAGGACAGCTTTTCCAGCGTCGTCGACATGTATTCCCAGACCGCCGCCTTCCTCGTCGACAACGGCATCGGCGAGGCGACCGACGTGCTCCTCATCGACGAGAAGCTGTGCATCGGCTGCGACAATTGCGAAAAAGCCTGCGCCGACAGCCATGACGGGCTCTCGCGCCTCGACCGCGAGGCGGGGCGCACCTATGCGCACCTCCACGTGCCGACCTCGTGCCGCCACTGCGAGCACCCGCACTGCATGGCAGATTGCCCGCCCAACGCGATCAAGCGCGGGCCGGACGGCGAGGTGTTCATCGACGAGACCTGCATCGGCTGCGGCAACTGCCAGCGCAACTGCCCCTATGGCGTGATCCGCATGGACGCCAAGCCGCCCAAGAAGCCCTCGCTGCTCCAGTGGATGCTGTTCGGCAAGGGCCCGGGCCCCGGCGAGGCGCCCTATAGCTGGCGCAAGAAGGCCGCCGAGCAGGAAGGCGCGGCCAAGGCCAAGCAGGCGATCAAGTGCGACATGTGCTCCGGCATCGACGGGGGCCCGGCCTGCGTGCGCGCCTGCCCGACCGGCGCCGCGATCCGCGTCAGTCCCGACAAGTTCCTGACCTTCACCAAGCTGACCGAGGACGTCGAATAATGGCGACCAAGGCCGGGGGAACGGGGCGGTTCACGCAGGACGAGCGGCGGCGCGATTCCGATCACGTCAGCTTCTTGAAGCACAAGGGCTTCCGCTGGCTGTGGATCGCGCTGGCGCTGAGCGGTGCGGCGATTGCAGGCTATCTGATGATCGACCAGCAGCCGCGCCCCAACGGGGGCAGCTGGTATGGCTACACCCTCGGCACGATCGGGCTGCTGCTCATCGTGTGGCTCTCGCTGCTCGGGGTGAGGAAGCGGCGCATCAATCCGGGAGCGTGGAGCCTCAAGGCGTGGACCAGCGCCCATGTCTATCTGGGCCTGTCGCTGATCGTCATCGCCACGCTCCACACCGGCTTTCAGGTGGGCTGGAACGTCCACACGCTCGCCTATGTGCTGATGTTGCTGGTGATCGCGACCGGCATCTACGGGGTGGTCGCCTATGCCACCCTGCCCGCGAGCCTTTCGGCCAACCGCAAGGAAATGACCCGCGCGCAGATGCTCGAGGCGCTGACCGCGATCGACCGCCAGCTCGAAAGCGCCGCGCAGCCGCTGGACCGCGCCGAGGCCGACCTCGTGATCGCCGCCCTGGGGCAGGACGTGTTCCACGGCGGCGCGCTGGCGCGGCTCACGGGGCGCTACCCCGGCTGCGCCACCGCGGGCGCGCTGAAGGGGCTGGGCCGCGGCTCCGAGGCCGAGGCCCGCGTCGTCGCGCTGCTCGAGAAGCGCCGCGATCAGCTTGCCCAGATCCGCGGGCAGCTGCGCATCCGTGCCGCGCTCGAAATCTGGCTGTTCGTCCACATCCCGCTCACTATCGCCCTGATCGCCGCGCTCACCGCGCACGTGATCAGCGTGTTCTTCTACTGGTGAGGAGCGGATCGTGGCCTTCCTGATCCGCACCATCGACTTCACCGCCGCCGGGCGGGAAATCATCCGCGAGCGGATGGTGGAACGGGACACTCTGAGCGTCGGCCGTGCCGCCGAAAACGACGTCCACCTGCCCGATCTCGCGGTCGAGCAGCACCACATCCGGATCGTGCTCCGCAACGACGGCACGCTGGCCGTCGCGGCGCTCGGCACGCTCGGCTTCGGTCTCGACGGGCGCAGCGTCACTGAAGGGGTGATCGACCCGCGCACCGGGGGCGAGATCGCGCTGGGCGCGGCGCGCCTGACCGTGGCCGAGGAGGATGGGGGGACCCTCGCCGTCACCATCCGCCAGGTCGCGGCGGAGGAAGGCAAGGGCGACGCACTGCGCGGCTTCGCGCTCGCCAGCGTGCTCCCCTCCAAACGGGCGATGAGCTGGATTTTCGCAGGCGTGATCCTGCTGGCGCTGCTGATGGTGCCGGTCGCCAGCAACCTGCTGCGCACCCCGGCCAAGCCCGACCCGACCGGCAGGACCCCGGGGCAGGTGGTGATGGATGCCGCCTGGAGCCCCGGCGCGCTCTCGCTCCGGCATCACAGCCTCGAGAACAACTGCGAAAGCTGCCACGTCACGCCCTTCGTGAGCGTCCAGGACGAGGCCTGTCTCTCGTGCCACAAGGACACCGGGACGCATGCCAAGGCGAACCGCCTTGCCGCCGGAATGCCACCGCTGTCCGCCGGGGATGCATTGCAGTGGCGGATCGCGGAGAGCCTCGGCAAGGAAGGCCCGCTCGGCTGCGTCGCCTGCCATACCGAGCACGAGGGGCCGCTGCGCCAGAAAGCCGGCAGCGAGGCCTTCTGCGGCGATTGCCACAAGGACCTCGATAGCCGTCTCGCGGACACGAAGCTCGCCGATGCGCATGACTTCGGCAAGGCGCACCCGCAGTTCCGCCCAGCCTATTTCGCGAGCTTCGGCGCGGCAAGCCCGGTGCGTGCGGCGCCCGGCTCCAGGCCGGTGGAGAAAAGCGGGCTCAAGTTCCCGCACGACGTCCACATGGACCCGCGCGGCGGCGCGGCGCGCATGGCGGTGAGCCTGACGCGCTACGGCGCGCCGCTCGAATGCAAGGATTGTCATGTCCTCACCGCCGACAAGGCCGCCTTCAAGCCGGTGGAGATGGAAGACGCCTGCGAGAGCTGCCACAGCCTCGTTTCGGGCCGCACCGCCGGGGGCGGATTCAGCAAGCTGCGCCACGGCAGCGTCAAGCACCTCGCCGAGGATCTCGCCCGCATCGGCAGGGGCGCGCATGCGGCGCCGGTCAGCGGCCGCTCGCGCCCGGGACAGTTCGCCCGCGGCGGGACCTATGCCGCCGATTTCGGGCGGCCGGTGCGCGACTTCATCGGCCTCACGAGGGCGCTCTTGCCGGGGGGTGTGTGCACCGAGTGCCACCTGCCCACCACCAGAGCGGGGCGTCCCGATCTGATGCCGGTGAACCTGCCCGACCGCTTCCTGACCACGGGATATTTCACCCACGCGGCGCACAGGAAGCAGGAATGCACCGATTGCCACGCGGCGGACACCTCGAAGGCGGCAAGCGACCTCCTGATCCCCGATCTCAAGAGCTGCCGCGAGTGCCATCTGGGCGCGAGTGCGGTGAAGACCAAGACCATCGTCCCCTCGGACTGCGCGATGTGCCATGCCTATCACGTCCCCGCCGGCCAGTGGCTGCCCGAGGCCGCGCCGCGCGATCCGCACTACCGCCCCCTTTCCGAGCCTGACAAAACCACGCTTGCCGCGGTGCTGGCGCGAGCTAGAAGGTGACGATGGGCGGGGGCGTCTCATCACGGCGGGCGGTGCTGATCGCGCAGATGACCGACATCCATGTCGGCTTCGCCCCCGACGAGCGCCCCGAGGAACTTAACCTCATCCGCTTCCGCGCCACGCTCGATCGCCTGCTGACCGGCCCCAACCTGCCCGACATGCTGGTGCTCTCGGGCGACATCACCGATCACGGCGATGCGGAAAGCTTCGCCAAGACCGCCGCGCTGCTGGAAGCCTGCCCCTTCCCGGTGGTCCCGCTGGTCGGCAATCACGACAGCCGCGCCGGGCTGCTCGGCGCCTTCCCGCAGGTCACCCCCGCCGAGGGCGGCTTCCTGCACTATGTCGTCGAGGCGCCGCTCGGCCTGCGCATCATCTGTCTCGACACGCTCGAGGATGGGCGCCACGGCGGGGCCTTCTGCGAGGCGCGCGCGCGCTGGCTTTCCGATACCCTCGCCGCCGCTCCGGATGCCCCGACACTGATCTTCATGCACCATCCCCCGGTGGTCGCGGGGATCGACTGGATGGACCCGGCGCCGGACGAGCCGTGGATGCTGCGCCTGCACGAGGCGCTGGCCGGACAGAGCCAGGTGCTGGCGATCCATTGCGGACACCTGCATCGCCAGATTTCGACGCGCTTTGCCGGCATCCCGCTCGGGGTGACGCCCTCGGTCGCGCCGCTGGTGGCGATGGATCTGACCCCGATCGACAAGGACGCGCCCGATAATCGCGAGCTCATCACCACCGAACCGCCCACCTATGCCCTGCATCGCTGGGACGGCGAGACGCTGGTCTCGCATTACGAGCGGGTCGGCGACTGGCAGGTGCTGGCGCGTTTCCACGCCGGGCTGCAGCCGATGATCGAAGGCATGTTCGCCGAGCGCGAATAGCGCCGGTCAGCGCGCCGCGGCGCTCCGCAGCGGGGTCTGCGGCGCCACGCCCACCCAGCGGCTCATGTCGACCGCGTCCGAGACCTTCCACGGCACGCCCGAGCGGGTCATGAACAGCCGCTCCATCTCGGGCCGGGTGAAGGGCCGCGCGCCGAGGCGGCCGAACACCGCGATCTGCCCGCCGGTCTCGTCCACCGCGCGGTCGCGGTCGAGGCCCTTGGAGAGCGCGATGGCCGGCGTCGGGGTCTTCGCCCAGGCGATCAGCTCGGGCACCGGCGCGGGCGAGAACCCGTAGAAATTGCGCTGGCTGTCGGGGCTGGTGAGCTGCAGCACCTTCATCCCGTTCCTGCCATCGGCGACATAGGCGAACAGCGAGGCATTGGTGGAGCCGACGATCACGTCCTCGGCATCGTCGAGCTGCCCGCCGAGCGTCACCTTCTGGTAGAGGCGCGGCGCCAGCGGGTTCTTGACGTCGAGGATCACCAGCCCCTCCTTCTTCGCCGCGACGTAGGCATAGGTGCGCGCGACATAGATGCGGCGCGCGTCGGCGAGCGGAACGGTTGCCTGCGGCACCGCGACGGGGTTGCGCAGGTTCGTGACGTCGAACAGCTTCACCCCGTCCGCATCCGAGACCCACAGGTAGCGGAACTGGATCGCGCTCGCCCGCGCATCGGTGAGGGGACGCACCGCCGCGAGCCGGGGCCTGTCGGGATCGGCGAGGTCGACCACCACCAGGCCCTTGTCGGCGGTGATGTAGGCGATCTCGCCCGCCAGCACGATATGCCGCGCACCGGTGAGCACGCCGTCCGGGTTCCAGGCGTCCGAACCATCGGCAAAGGTCTTGCGCTTCAGCTGGTTGTTGCGGAATTCGCCGTCTGCCAGCGTATCGATATTGACGAGGATCAGGCCCTCCTCGGCATCGGTCACCGCGGCGTAGTTGTAGATCGGCAGGAAGGCCTGTTCCTGGTTCATTGCGCGCATCGCCGCGGTGTTGCGCGTCGGGGCAATCGGCTGGTTGGTGGGCAGCGCCATGCAGGTGGCGTTCTTCGTCCTGACCTGCGTGTCGTGGCCGAGCGGCGAGAACGGCCCTTTGAGGATGCGTTCCGACACGCCCTTGTTGGCGATCGAGGCGACATCATAGGCCACGAAGCCGCCCTTGCCCTCGGCGACATACATGTATTCGCCGCGCAGCTGCAGACAGCCGACGCGGCCCGGCGTGCCTTCGTGGACGTTGACGAATTCCTCGAACGGGTGGGTTTCGCCCGACAGGTCCTTGTCGAAGGTACGCCCGCGCACCCAGTTCTTCAGCTCGCGGCCATTGTCCTCGACATGCATGCGCCAGTAATCGGGATAGGCATAGCGGTGGAGGTAGGACCCGATCACCGCCTGCGGCTCGTCATATTCGGTGACGCGGGTGGCCTGGAACCCGCCCTCCAGCCCGGTCCAGGCGTTGAGCCCGACGAAATTGACGTAGTTGGTCCCGAGCAAGAGCAGCTGCGCCATGATCGCGTTGTTGTCGTCCTTGTCGGACAGGTGGCAGTCCGAACAGGTCTTGGTTTCGGTCTTCCTCACCGTGTGCGGGAAGTGCGGCGCGAAGGCCTGGCTGGAGAACCCGATTGCGGAAATCGGCGGTTGCTGCACGTAGATGCGCTCGCGATTGATGTTCGTCGATGACAGCACCAGCGCCGATGACGAGCGCACCGGGGCGATTTCGCTGCCCTTGGTGGTCATGTGCCTGCCGAGCTGGAACATCTGGTCGCGAGCGACCTGCGGATTGTAGGTCGCGAAGTTGCGCGTCTCGCCGCCCTCGTAGCGGTGGCTCTTGGTCTTCCAGTTGGCCTCGATCGGCAGGTGGCAGCCGCCGCAGGAGGTGGTCCACGAGAGGTGACAGGTAAAGCACGCCATCTCGCCTTCGCGGTGCGCGCGCTCGCCTTCGGGGATGCCGATGCCGAACTCGAACCTGCCGGTTTCCGCGCCGTAGCGGCTCATCAGCTTGGCGCGCGCCGCCTTGGCGTTGAATCGCGGGCTGTCGGGATCGACCGAATCCTTGACGAGGCTGACCTCCCAGGAAAGCTTGGGATCGACGATCGAGCGCTGCAGCAGCTTGCGCCGTCCGTCGGGCCCTTCAACCCATTCGAAGCGGCGCTGGCCGTCGGGATTGCGCAGGAGGGCGAGGTCGTGGCCTTCGGGCGGCGCGGCGGGGCCGCTGGTGCGCAGGGTCGGATAGGCATCGGCGGTGCCGTGGCAATCCTTGCAGCCGATCTCGATGGCGTTCGCCACCTCGCCGTAGATCAGCCCGTTGCCGTGGCTGTCCTGTTCATAGTGGCAATCCGCGCATTGCATCCCGACCTCGGCGTGGATGCTCATCAGGTGCACCGCCTTGCCCGGGTTGGTGCCGGGTTCGACGAACTTGCCCTCGCCCTTGCGGCGCCATTTCTCGGGATCGTCGGGGTCGATGATCTTGCCATCGGCGTCGAGCAGGTTGCCGTCACGGTCACGCTTGAAGATCGCGCGGAAGTTCCAGCCGTGGCCGTGATAGTCGGCGAACTGGGTGTCCTTGAGCTGCGGATTGAGATCGTAGACGTTGCGCAGGAAGTCGAGGTCTGCCCACTTGCCCTTGGGCGCGGCGCCTTCGGGGTTGCGGTCGGTGATCGCGCGCACCTCCTCGGCGGTGGGGTATTTCTGCTTTTCAGGCCACATCGCGGGCGCGTCGGATTCGTAGTCCCACATGGTGTAGCCGAGGAACGAGTTCAGGAAGATGTTGGGCTGGTGCATGTGGCAGTTCATGCACTGGCTGGTGGGAATCGCGCGGGTGAAGACGTGCTGGAGCGGGTGGCCCTTCTCCTTCACTTGCCCGTCGATAGTCAGCGTGCCGTCGTCGGGATGCGCGCCGGGATCCTCGCGATCATCGTGCCCGGGTTCCTTGAGCGCACCATGGCCGGCCGTCTTTTCCGCGTATCCCGCGGCGTGCTCGATCTTGTCGGCGATGGTCGGGTCGACCGTGATCGTCTGCCCGTCCCGCCCGTATTGCGCATAGATCAGCGAATGGCGCGGCTCGCGGTCGTTGGCGTAGATCACATGACAACTCGCGCAGCCCGAATGGCGATAGTCGCCCGGTTGGTCGTTGGTGCCCATGAACCAGGTGAAGGGATCGTTGAGGCGCGTCTTGTGGATGTTGAGCGCGGGGATCGCCACGCGCAGGCCGGTGCCGGGGCCGCGGTTCGACTGCTTGAGATCGGGCCGCCCCGGCTCCTCGAGCCGCTGGATCTGCCCGGTCGGGTTGGGCAGGCCGATTTCCGGGAACTGCGAATTGATGGTGCGCCCGCCGCGCTCGAAGACGCGGAAGATGTCGCCCGGCGGGATCACGTGCCAGGTGGGCAGTGGATAGAGCTCCCCGAGCACGCCGCGCGCCTTCTGGGCTTCGGATAGGGTGCCGTCGGGCGCGGCGCCCGGGGTGGTCAGCTTGGCGGCCAGCCCCTCGCGGGTATAGGCCTCGCCCAGCAGGTAGTTCTTGAAGGGCAGGATGCCGTTGTTGTAGCTCGCCCCGCCCCACAGCATCGCCCCGGTCGCCATGATCGAGCGTTCCGCGCTCTCGATCGCCTGGACGTGGCACGCCCCGCAGGCCTCGCGCGCGACCCGGTAATCGGACGGGTTCACGAACTTGATGAACTCGGGCGCCTCGCGGTTGAGAAGCGCGTAGGAGCGCTTGGGATTGGCCGAGGACGGGAAGTGCCAGCTGTCCGGATATTTGGGCAGCACGTGCGCCCGGTCGCGCGCGGCGACGTAATCGGGGTGGTCGTGCGGCAGCTCGGCATTGCCGCGCACGCTCGCATCGCCGCCGTGGCAATCGGTGCAGCCCAGCCGCACCGCGGGGGTGACGTGCATGGTCGGCGCATCGGACTTGACGTGGCAGGAGTTGCAGCCTTCGGACTTGGCCTCCATCGCCGCGATCGACTGCCGGACCGGCGCGGGCGGGGCGATCACGCGGCTGTAATCGCGCTTCACCGGCTTTTCCTTGTCCGCGGCCATCGGCGCACCGGCGAACAGCACGATGCCGAGGACCAGCGCCGCGAGAACCAGCGCGGCATGGCGAAGGAGCGGGCGGGCAAGGGTCAGCATCAGTAGGACAGCACCAGGTTGGCGAGGACGGAGAAGTATTCCTTCTGTCCCCCGAGATTGTCGAACAGGTCGCGGAAGCCGTCACCTGCGAGCAATGACGCGGCGGACAGGCGCACCACGATGTTCTGCGTCGCCTTGGGCCGCCAGATCGCCGATGCGGACAGGTCGAAGCCGATGTCCTTGGGGATCGAGCCCTCGTTGCGCAGCGCCTGAAGGTTCGAGGTGTTCTCGAACCACAGATGGTTGGCATTGGCCGACACGCGCAGCTCCGGCGTGAGGTAGAAATCCGCGCCCGCGCCGAGCAGCATCAGCCCCGGGTTGTTGAAGTTGCTCTGCCCCTGCTCCTTGGAGGAGCGCAGCGAATTGAGGATGCCGTTGCGCCCGTTGACCGCGATCGCGCGGCCCCCGCCGGCAAAGGGAATGGTCTGGCGGATCCAGTAGGAGGTGTCCGCGCCCGCGAAGACCGGGTTCTCGAAGATCGCGTCGAACCCGCCCTCCTTGTCGTCATAGGGATCGGAATCGCCGCTGGCATAGGCGCCCGAAAGGCGGAAGCGCATCCAGTCCTTGTCATAGCTGGCTTCGACCGCGGCGAACTGCGCGTCGATATCGGCCGGGCGGTCGGTGAAGAAGCTGTTCCGGTCCTCGCCGAGCGCCCAGTAGAAGCTTCCCGTCAGGTTCACCCGGCCCAGCCGACCGTCGACATTGTAGCCGAGATAGGCGACATCATATTCGCGGCCCCTCAGCGTTCCCAGCAGCGCCGGGCGCACCGGGAAGCCGTTGGTGTCGATCTGGACGTCGTCGGCCTCGCGGTTGCGGTTGTAGACCACGGTGATCTGGCTGGTCAGCGCGGGGATCAGGAAGTCCTGCCGATAGGCATTGGCGACGAACACCAGATCGTCGCGGGGGCTGCGCAGGATCGCGTTGAGGCCGCTGTTGGTGTCCTTCTCGAGCCGCCAGAAGGCGCCGAGGTTGAACTGGAAGCGGTTGTTGTCGCGCGATCCGAACAGGCGCACGCCCAACTGCTGGTCGTTGAACAGGAAGCCGCGGAAATCCGACTGGAACGGCTGGATGCCCGCGCGCACCGAGATGAAGTCGAACCTTTCGGTATCGAACTGGCCGAAGTGGTAATCGACGAAGGCTTCCTGCACGCCGAGAAACTGGTCGAGCCGGTGACTGGGGCGCGACGGCTCGACGAACAGCACGCGGCGCTCCGGCACGTCGACATAGTTGACGTTGTAGGCAAGCGTCAGGCGGTATTCGATGCTCGGCGGCTTGAAGGTGGTCGAACCCTTGAGCAGCGCGAAGCCGGCGATGAAGGTCTGGCTGAAGACCTGGCTGAAATCGTGGCCGAACACGTCGGTGCGGTCGGGGTCTTCGGTGGTCTGGACACCCACGGGTGTGGGGAAGGTGCGCGGCTCGTAGACGGAATCCGAAATCAGGTTGGCGACGAAGAACCAGTCGTCGCCCTTGATCGGCAGCCACGGCACCTTGGCGCGGTTGATCGGCCGGTCGCCCTTGTAGGTGTTCTGGTTGTAGGGATCGAGCAGCTTCTCCTTGACCAGCCCGAGGCTCTCGATCAGCCGCCAGCGGTCGGGGATCGGGATCTGGTCGGTGGGAAAGGCCTGCGGCGGCGGAGCGCGGACCGCGCCCTGGTTCTCCTGATCGACCTTGTCGGGCAGCGGCGCCTTGTAGCCGGGACGCTCGCGGCCATCGATGATCTCGGGATCGACCGGCGGCACGTCCTGTTCCCAGTCCTGCGGGGGTGTCTCCTGCGCCTGTTCATCGGGCGTCGCGGCCGGCGGCGGAGCGGTCTGGGCGAGTAGCAGCGCGGTCAGGAGCGGCGTCATGTCACAGCCCCTCGCACACGTTCTGCGCCGGATCATCGAGGAACGGCGCGAAGGGGCAGTTGACGAAGCGCAGCCGCACCTGGCGACTGCCGAGCTGCACCACGATCCTGTCGGCGCGGATGTCCTTGGGCGCGTTGCCGACCCCGCCGACCCGCGCACCGGCGTTGTGGAGGCCGAGGAAGCTGATCATGTCGTCCTGGTCGATCCCGTCGCCCGAGACGCCGAGCCCGCCGACCAGCTGCCCGCCGCGGAACACCGGGACCGAGCCGGGGAAGATCTGGATGCCGTTGGCGAGCCGCGGATTGCCGGCGGCCACCGCGGGAAGCCCGGTGCAGGCGCGCGGCGTGTCGGTCGCGCTCGCGCCCGTCACGAAGCCGAGGTGATCGGCGAGGTTGCCGAGCACCAGCGCGCTCTGCAGCCCGGTCGAGAAGGGGTTGAACTGCGCGATCGGACGCGACAGCGGGCCGTTGGGCTGGGCGACCTCGCCGTCGGGGAAATGCGGGCGCGAGAGGTTCCCGCCCGAGCGGTCGGCGAAGGCGAAGGTGCCGGTCAGCGCCTGCGGATCGCCGAGGAAACTGCGCACCCGCTGGACGAACTCGGGCACCTCGCCGGGCGCGGCGAGCAGCTCTCCCGCGGCGAAGGGCGCGGAGAAGAAATTGGCGGTGCGCGCCTTCTGCAAGCTGACGTCGATCCCGAAGATCGGCGCATCGGGCGCGCGCACGATGCCGAGCACCCGGCCGCGCGTGTCGACGAGGCTGATCGTCACCTGCGCGCGGCTGTCGAGCGGCTTGCGGATCTGCGCGCGCGCGCGGCTCATCACGCCGAAGGCTTCCTCGAGGATCGCGCGCGCCTCGGCCTCGGTGATGGGCGAAGCCACGTCGCCCGCATCGGTCCCGCCGCGGATCGGGAAGCGGTTGGCCCCTGCCCCGTTCGACAGCACGAAGGCGTCGCGGATCGCGAACTCCGAGGCCGCCGCGGGCCGGATGCCCGATGCCTCGGTGCCATAGGCGCTGCCCGCCAGCAGCGCGGCGCCCGCGTAGTAACCGGTCACCGGCACCAGCGCACCGGCCGTGCCCGCGAAGCTCGCTCCCGCAACATCGCCGATCTGCGGATATTCGATGTCGGTGTAGCGCAGGCTCGTTCCGTCGGCGGTGATGCGGTCGGCGCGGATGCTCACCGGCGCCTCGAAGCCGATCGTGCCGGCGAGCGCGATCGCCTCGTCGAGATCATTGTCGCGGTCGAGCACATTGGGGTCGAAGCCGTAGACACCGTCGGCGATCACCCCGATGCCGCCCACCACCACGCCGTTCCTGTAGAGCGGGAAACCGCCCGGATCCGCCGCGAGGCCGAGCGGGGAACGCTTGGGCCCGATCAGCCCGTCCCCCGCACGCGCCGCGAGGTCCGAGCACGGCAGCTGGCTGAACTGCACCCCGAACAGCGGGCCGCTTTCCAGCCCGGCGGTGGTCGGGGCGGGCGGGAAATGCTCCTGCACGATCATGCTCGCGGTGCGGCTGGAAAAGGCATTGCCGCCGCTCGACAAATAGGCGCCGGTGATCGCCTTGGCGATGGCCGCGCCGGCGCTCGGGATGGTCAGGCCCTGGACGTCGATGTCATCGCCGTTGGGCGCGCCGGGGATGGTAGCGGTGGCGCTGGCACCGGGCATGGCGAACACCGCCAGCACATTGCCGACCCGATCGGTCACCGCGATGGTCGCGGCCGCGTTGCGGGCGCGCGCCTCGGCGGCGGCCTGGGCGATCACCTTGCCGACATCGGCGGCCGAGAGGCTCTCGGCGGCGGGGACCGCGTAGAGATTCCCGGCGGTCGGCGGGGTCGGCGGCGGGGTGACGCCGCCGGTCGCGCCGCCATTGGACGACGGACCGCCGCCTCCGCAGGAGGCGAGCAGCAGCGCCGCGCCCGCGAGCCAGCCGGTGGTGCCCCCCGCGCGCATCGCTATTGCAGCCTTCCGATCGCGCCGGCGGCAGACTTCAGCGCGGCGCGGAAGGCGCCCGGACGATAGGCGTTGGGTTCCTCGACCGCCTTGTAGGCCCGGGCGATGTCGCCGCGGATGCCGGCGGCCGCGCCGCGGGTGACACGGCCCTCGCGCACCAGCGCGTTGAGCAGGGTGTCGATCGCCATCACCGCCTGCACCGAGCCGGCATAGTCGGTGAAGCGCGGGGCGGTCGCCTCGCCGGCGATGGTGGCGATCACCCGGAAGGCGTCGCCATTGCCATAGGCGCGCGCGGCGAGCGCACCCGAAAGCCGGTCGGCGCGCTGGCCGAGCGCCTGGGCGGCGGCGCGCGCCTCGGCAGGACCTGCGCCCATCGCCTTGTGGAAGTCGCGCGCCGCGGCGCGAAAGGCTTCGGCCTCGCCGGGCGCAAGCGCGCCCGCGACGGCGGAAAGCATGATGATGTTCTCGTCGTTGAAGGGCGGGTTGCCGAAGGGGATCGGGCGGGCCGGGTTGGTCTCGAAGGTCAGCTTGCGCTCCGGCCCGTCGGCGATGGTGCGGTGGCACGAGTGGCAGTCGTAGAAATAGAACTGCGGGAAGGCACCCTGCATCTGGAACTTCGGCTGGGCATAGAGCGCGGTCGCACGGCGCACCGCCTCGGCCTGCCCCACCGCCCAAAGCCGCAGCGAATCCGGGCTGCCCTTGCGCGCAACGTAGTCCGCGTCGACATCGTGGTGCTGCTGGAGCGCGCTGAACAGGTCGAGCTCGAAGGACACCCGCGGGTGGCCTGCCGCCATCATCGCGTGGGTGACGAACTGTCCGGGCTTCGCGGAACCGTAATGGCAATCGAGACACACGCCGGCGCGTGTCCGGGGATCGTCGAGCGGGGTCAGTCCGGCGGCGACATTGGACGCGTGGGTGGCGGGGAGCGCATAGTGCTCCGCCAGCCAGGTGCCGCCCGCCGGGCCGTGACAGCTTTCGCAGCCGACCCCGTCCGACAGCGCGAAGCGGGCGCCGCGCTGGGCGGGCGGCGCGTAGGTCGAATGGCAGCCGAGGCAGGCCGGCGCGGCCTGCGCATTGCCGAGGCCGAGGCTGGCGGCGATCTGCTGACCGCGCCGCGATCCGAGCACGGCAAAGGCGCGGGAGTGCGCGCCGCTCTGGCTGGACGGCTCCTGCCAGGTCGCGATCTCGTCCTGCCGGACCACCGCGCCATTGCCCTCGGCGCGCCCGTGGCAGGTCGAACCTGCGCAGGTGGCGACGCCCTCGAAGGTCGGATTGCCGATCGCGCCGGAGGCGGGATAGAGCGCGGCGAGCGCGAGCGCGGCCAGCAGCCGCACCGCCTGCGGCCTGCGGCCCAGCCCCGCGATCAGCTTCGCCAGAATGTCCCTCATTCCATCCCCCCCGAGATGCCCGCCGCCAGGCCTTGCCGGCGCAGCAACCGGCCCGCAAGCCGCCGCCGATTCCCCCGCAAGCCCGATCCCTGCCGCCCTTGTCCCAAGACTGGCGCGGCGATGCAACAGCCAATCGCCGCTTTCCCCCCGCCCCCGGACCGCGGGCCAGGTTTGCGCCAACGCCGCTCAGTCGGCGGTTTCGGCGCTGGCCTCGAGCGAGTTGGCAAGGGTTTCGAGCTGCACCGTGCAACCCTTGGCGATCAGCGCTTCGGCGAGCGTGTCGGGCGTCTCGAAATCGCCCTCGAGCAGCACGAAACTGACCTGCGCGCTGGTCGCGTTGTCGGGCCCGGTGATGGTGTAGGGCGCGCCCTCGACGATCGGCAGGCGCGTCGGATCGAGCGCGGCGACCGTCACCGTCTCGTCGAAGGTGACATCGACCGAGGCGCCGTTCTCGCGGTTGAACATGCGGTAGGTGATGGTGTCGGGCGCGCCGGGCCGCCACAGGCGCACCGTGGCGAGATCATAAAGGCACACCGTGCCCGAGCGGGTGACATCGACATACCACAGGCTCGGATTGGTCACCGCCTCGTCCGTCTCGCCGCGCACCGCCCCGGTGCGCACGCGGGTGGCGGCACGCTTGCGGGTCAGCGAGGCAAAGCGGTCGGTCGCGACCTGCGGGCGGTCGCCGACGCGGAAGGTGCCCGCGCCCTTGATCACGCGGGTGCCGTCCGATGTCAACACGGTGATGACGTCGCCCGCCTTCAGGGTGATGCTGGCATCGTCGTCGATCTTGGTGCCGACGGGATAGGCGGTCGACGAAGGGCCGGTGGACTTCACCACCACCCCCGCCATGGCCGCCGCCGGCAGCGCCAGCGCCGCGCCTCCCAAGGTCAGCGCCCGCAGGGCGCGTGTCAGTCTAGCCGAGAACATAGGTTCCTCCCTCGTCCAATTCCTGCATCCGCTTTACCAGATTACGCAAGGCTGAATCATCCGGATGTCGATCCGCGACCGCCTGCGCGATGCGCAGCGCGGCCGTGCGGTCGGTGATGGCGAGCGCGCAGGCCTCGGCGAGCGCGGCGCGGTCGACTTCCGGGAAATCGGGCGCCGGCTCGAACAGGTCGACGGGCCGCGCCCTTCCGCGCAGCCGCACGCGGCCCATCCGCCGCCACCAGTCGAGGCCCGAGGCCTCGGCGAACTCGCGGCTCGCCATGACGCTCGAATCGAGCGCCTTGTTGGCCGCTTCGAGCCGCGCGGCGGTGTTCATCGAATCGCCGAGCGCGGTGTACTGGATGCGCGTCGCCCCGCCGAAATTGCCGATCACCGCCTCGCCGTAGTGCAGCCCCACGCGGGTCTTGCCGATGGGCGGCAGGCTTCCATCCATCGCCGCCACCTCGGCGCGGAAGGCCTCGCCCGCCTGCCACAGCGCATAGCCCGCCCGCGCCGCGCGCGCGCCGTCGTCGGGACGGCTGATCGGCGCGCCCCAGAAGGCCACCACCGCGTCGCCGACGAACTTGTCGATCACCCCACCGTGGTCGAGCACGACTTGGCTGAGCAGGTCGAGATAGCGGTTGAGCAGCTTGGCGACCATCTCCGGCGCGATCGCGTGGCTCATCTTGGTGAACCCTTCGAGATCGCTGAACATGACGAAGATCGCGCGCTTCTCGCCGCCCAGGCTGAGCAGCTCGGGCTTGTCGATGATCGCCTGGGCGATGTCGCGCGGGATGTATTTGCCGAGCGCCCCGGTGGCAAAATTGCGCTGCACCGCGCCCGAGACCCGCGCCGCGGCGGTGACCGCCGCGAAGGCGATCACCCAGCCCACCAGCCAGCCCACCGCGGGCAGGCCGTAGGTGTCGACATTGCGCACCTGCAGGAAGGCCGGGATGCCGATGAACGCGAGCACCAGCGCGACGAGGAAGGGCGCGAGCCGCCGCGCGGGCCATTCGAGCAGCGCGGTCAGCGCGGCGCTCAACACCACCAGCACCGCCATCGTCCACAGCACCCACGAGGGGATCGGCGCGAGATAGCGGTTGTCGAGCATCTGCGAGATGATCTCGGCATGGACCGCGATCCCGGCCGGCACCTCGCCGGTCTTGGAGGTGAAGGTCGTCTCGACGCGGTCGTAGTCGACGATGTCGCCGCCGATCAGCACATATTTGCCTTTGATCTGATCGGCGAGGAACGGCAGGACCTCAGGGTCGGGATCGGCGAAAAGGTCGATCTGCAAGGAGGCGAACAGCGGCGCGTCGACGAACTTCTGGCGCCGATAGTCGATCGCGCCCTCGTATCCCCTGAACGCCGGCCGCGCCTCGCCGGCTTCGGCCAGCATCTCGCGCCCGAGCAGCGGCGGCAGGCCGGGCACGATCTTCGGCCACACCCGGGTCGCGCCGAAGGTGTTGTCGAGCCGGATGCTCGCCGGCTGGGCGCGGCTGCCCGCGAGCCGCGCCTGGAACGCCTGCAGGAACTGCTGCTGCTCGTAGAACAGGTCGTCGGGATTGGTCGCGACATTGGCATAGGCCACCGCCACCGGGGTGCGCATCGCCCGCAGCGCGGCGACCAGCTCGTCGTCCTCGTCCTGCGGCTGGTCGAAGAGGATGTCGATCCCGATCGCCTTGGCGCCCATGCCATCGAGATTGGCGAGCGTGCGCGCCAGCATCCCGCGATCGAGCGGCGAGCGCTTGCGGGCGTTGATCAGCGTCTGGTCGGTATAGACCACCAGGACGACGCGCGGGTCCTGGTCGACGAGATCGGCGGCATAATAGGCGCGCAGGTCATAGAGCGCGCGCTCGGCCTCGCTGGTCAGCGGGGTCGGCTCGCCGCCCGGCAAAACCCAGCTGTAGCGCGCGATGAACACCGCGAGGCAGAGCACCAGGAAGCTCGCGGACAGCTGCACCCCGCCCGCCTCGCGCACGTTGCGCCAGCCGCGCCGCAGCAGGCCCGCCGCCGCAGGGGCGCGCTCCATCGGACCGTTCATCGGCGCCCCCGCCTCGCGTCAGCGCCCGAGGCGGGCAGCGCCGTCGCCGACCACCGCAAAGGCCGACCAGTAGAAGGGGTGCGACGTGTCGGCGTCGTCCATCAGCTCGAGCTGGGATTGGCGCAGCGCCTCGGCGGTGGCGCGGCCATCGGCGGCGAACAGGCCGGAGATCAGCCGCCCGGTGGCGTCGAAATCGTCGGGAACCGGCCAGTGGCTGGCGAGCACGGTGCGCCCGCCCGCGCCGACGAAGGCGCGCACCAGCCCGTCGAGCGCGAACTCGCCGCCGCTCGTCACGCCTGCCTCGCGGGTCGCGCCCACGGTGGCGCTGCCGGCGGTGTCGCAGGCCGAGAGGATCACGAGGTCGGCATCGATCCTGAGCCCGAAGATCTCGGCAAAGCTGAGCAGGCCGTCCGATGCCTGATCCGAACCGAAGCTGGTGAGCAGCGCCGGCCGCAGCGGGCATTCGGGCTGCGGCGCGGTGACGAGGCCGTGGGTGGCGAAGTGCAGGATGCGGTAGTCGTCGAGGTCAGGCAGCGCCTCGATCGCCACGTCGGTGAAGGCCGCGCCGGTCAGCACGCGCGAGCCGCCGCCGAGCTGCTGCGCGGCGCTGCGCAGTTCGTCGGCCTTGACCGGGTGCGACCAGATGTTCGGCGACCACTGGCAGCGGTCGCCGCCCTCCAGCGCCGCCCGCGTGCGCGCCGCCGCGGGGGTGGCATTGCCGATCGGCTGGTTCTCGCCGAGCCCGAGATAGGCGCGCGTCGCATCGGAGGGACGCGCCTTGCGCACGTCGCGGAACGCCGCCGCTCCCACCGAGGTGCTGATCTGCGCGGTCCGTCCGAGCCAGGCGGTGCCGCGGAAGTCGTATTCGTCGGGCTTGGGTCCGGCGAGCCGGGCCTTGTAGGCCGCGACGCTGGCGTCGTCGGTCACGAGCAGGTTGATCGGCAGCTTGAGCAGCGCCCCGTCGGGCTCGAAGATGATGTGCGTGAGCCTGGGCAATTGCCCGGCGACGGGCGCGAACAGGCGCACGTAGAGTTCGCGCGCACGGGCGATGTCGAAGGGATAGGTGAGCACCTGCCCGCCCTCGACCACGGCGATGCTCTCGCGGATCTTGCCGACCAGCGCATCGAGCTCCTGCGGGGTCGCATCCGCGCGCCACACCGTGGCCGCATCGGCGGTGGCATAGAGGACGTAGGCATCCCGGTCGAGCGTCACCAGCTTCACATAGGCCTCGCCCGGCTGCAGGCTGGCCTGCAGTTCGGCGAGGTCGATCGCGGTCTCGCTGACCGCGCGATAACGCGGATAGGCGGCGAGCTTCTCGAGCACCTCGGCCTGCTGGAGCTGGAGCTGGTCGAGCCGCTGCCTGAGGTCGGCGGCCTGCGCACTCTGGCCGGCGCTCGGCTGGGGAAGCGATTCGAGGTCGAGCAGCGCCACCCGCTGGCGCTCGATCGCGCGGGCGAGGTTGGTGGCGGTGCGGAAGAGCTGCGAGGCTTCGTCGCTCCCGCCCGAAAGCTCGCGCGCAAGCGCCGCCTGGGTCTGGGCGAGGCCGGGGCGCTGGAGCAACTGGCTTGCCGCGAACAGGTCGGCCGCGGCCTGCGGAGCCGGGGTGCCCCCGTCGGTCAGCAGCGCGAAATAGGGGGTCATGAGATTGCGCAGCGAAGGCGCCGCGCGTCCTTCGGCCCCGCCGACGATTTCGCGATAGACCGCCAGCGCATCCTCGCGCCGTCCGGCGCGGGCGTAGAACCCGGCGAGCTGGGCGCGCGCGCTGTCGAGCACGGGTGCGCCGGGATAGGTCGCCGCGAGCAGCGCGATGCCCTGCTGGTGGAGCCGCTCGGCCTCGCCCGGCTGACCCCGGCGCTCGGCGACCTCGGCCAGTTCTCCGAGCACCTGCGCGCGCAGCCAGGCGACCGAGACCACCCGCCCCTCGCGCACTTCGGCGAAGGTCGCCTCGGCCTCGCGCAGCAGCCCTTCCGCCTCGGCGGTGCGGCCCAGCAGGCGCAGCGTGGTGGCCTTGAGATAGGCGCGCTGGCCGTCGAGCAGCCGGGCGCGCTCAAGCGGGGTCAGCGCAGTGCTGAAGCTGCCGGTGACGCGCTCGTTCTCGCTCGCCAGCTGGGTCGCGAGCGTCGATCCGAGGCGCATCTGGCGCAGCTCCTCGGCGGCATCGAAGCTCGCCGAGAGCGGTGCGTCGAGGATCGCCAGCGCCGCCTCGGGCTTGCGCTGGTTGAGCGCGTCCATCGCCTCGTAATTGCGTTGCAGGCGGGCCAGCACGGGGCTGGCGCTGCTGCCCGCGCGGGCCTCGGCGAAGATCCGGCGGCTTTCGGTGAAGTTGCCGAGATTCGACTGCTGGAGCGCCTCGTTGAGCCGCGCCTCGGCCGCGCCCTGCCCCGCGAGCGCTCCGGACGACACCGCGAAGAACTCCGCCGCCTCGGCGAACTTGCCCGCGTTGCTACGGCGATAGGCTTCGACGAGCGCCTGGTCGGCCGAGATCGCCTCGGCCTGCTGGCGCGCGAAGGCGAGATCGTCGGTCGCGCTGGTGAGCGGGATCTCGACCTCGCCGGGCATCACCCGGTCGTTGGCGAGCGAGGCAAGGCCCAGCTCGAGCGCCTTGGCATAGGCGGACAGGCCGCTCGCCGCATAGGTGCGCCCGCCGCGACTGGCCAGCAGCAGGTCGCTGCGCACGATGCTGCCCGCGCGCGCGCAGGCGAGCCGCCGCGTGTCGCTGAGGCCCGGCACCTCGGGCGCAGCCTCCCTGGGCGCAGCGCAGGAGGCATCATCGCCGGCGAAGCGCGCCGGGGCGACATCCGCCCCTTCGCCCTTCACCACCCACAGCGTGCCGACCGGCATCGCCGCATCGCGGCAGATCACCGAATAGCGCCGGTCGAACAGCCCCGCCCCCGGCTCGGGCGCGAGGATCTGCGCCTCGCACAGCCCGTTCGATCCGATCGGGAAGGTGTCGCGCAGGCTCAACGAGGTCTGCTCCGGCGTGCGCGCCAGTGCCGGCACGGCGGCGAGGACGAGCGCGAGGCCGGCGACGAGCGCAGGGCGGATCGGCTTGCGAAGGCTGCTCATGTCACTTGTCCTTCCCGCCCGCAGGCGGCGTCTGGCCGTCCGAGTAGAGCGAGGCGTCGCCGCCGCTCGTCACCGGGTCGTCGAGCAGCGGGTCTTCGGAGATGAGCGGCGCGTCGGGCTGCTCGGGGAAGTCCATCCCGAAGCGTTCCTCTTCCTCCTCGCTGCTCATCGGCGGCTCGCTGCCGGTGGTGACCGGGTCCACCACCACGGTCGGGTTGTTGATCTGCGGCGGCACCTCGGTGGGCGGCTCGGGCGGCGGCGGCGGTTCGGGACACACGCCGGTGTTGATGATGCAGTCGTTGAAGGCCGCGGCATCGAGATAGAGCGTGCCGCCCGGCGCGACCCGGTTGAAGTTGACCTCGTCGAAGAACGCCGCGCCCAGCACGAAGCTGCCGTCGGGCGCGCGGCGCCGGCCATAGGCGAAGACGTCGAGCGTGCTGCCCGGCCCCGATTGCTGCCCCGAGGTGCCCGCCGCGATCGACAGCCCGCCGTCGCCGACGAGGATGCCGCCGCCTTCGAAGGCGATGCCGGTGTTGCGCACCAGCAGGCTCTCGCCGACGGCCAGGTCGACCGTGCCGCCGCGCAGGTAGCCGAGCGGATCGTCGCTCCCCGCCAGCGCAACCGCCAGCAGCGCGTCGCGTCCGGCAAAGGCGCGGTCGGCCTGCAGCTGGGCGATGGTGCCGGCATCCGCGACCCAGATATCGCCCGCGTCGAGCGAGAGGATGCCGCCGGGGTTGCCGGCGAGGTCCTGCACGCGAATACCGCCGGGCGTCACCACCTCGATGCGCCGCGCCGAGATGGCGAGGAGATCGGTCGCAGCGGTCGCGCCATAGGTCACGGTGCCTTCCACCCGCACGATCCCGTCGAACGGATCGGCGAAGATGCGGATCGTGGAGGTGCCGTCGTCGAGCGAGCCGGCGGCGGTGACGTCGCGGATCAGGATGTCGGGCAGGTTCGGATCGTTGCTGGCGATCGACGGGGCGATAAAGGAGAACTCGCCCGCATCGATGCGCTGCGCCTCGGCGTCGGTGAGAGTGAAGCCGGCCTCGTCGGTGGTGCCGCCGATGATGGCCGTGTTCAGCGTGTCGAGCGACGTGATTTCGACCACGCCGGCGCCGATCCGCGCGCCCTGCGTGATGTCGATCTCGCGTGCGGCAAGGCGCATGCTCGCGCCGCCGAAGCCGATCGCATTGTCATTGTCGCCCTCGAAGCGGATCGTGCCCTCAGAGGTGACGAGAAGATCGGCTGTGGGACTGGCAAGGCTCGGACCGCCGATGATCCCGCCGCCTCCGGTGCGCACCAGAATGTCGTCGATCGCCTGCGCGGTCAGCGTGCCGCCGATCGCGAGGCTGCCGCCGACCGCGATCAGTTCGGAAGGCGCAAGGTCCGTATTGGCCTCGCTGCCGAGCGCCGAGACGAACAGCGAAGTGGTGTTCACCGAGCCGCCCCCGACATCGACCGAGAACTGCCCGGCCACGTTGGCCTGCGCAAACGGGTCGGCCCCGGACGCGTCGGCGACAAGGGTGATGTCGGTGGCGTTGACATTGGCGGTGCTGCCGCTCGTCACCGCCAGCGAGGCGGTGCCGGCCAAGGCGGTTCCGCCGTTCGAGGTTTGTGCGTTGGCGAGGATCTCGATGAGGTCGAGAGCAAGGTCCGAAGAGCCCGAAAGGACGAGCTGCGCATCGCCCCCGGAGGCCGTCGCCCCGGTCTGCTGGGCGCTGTTGCCATCGGCAAAGCCGCGCGCCTCGATCGAGAGCTGCGCGCCGCTCATGGCGCTGTCCGCAAGGGTGAGCGCGGCCCGGCCGCTGGTCGCATTGCCGACCGTCGCGCCCGCGCCGCCATCGGCCTCGGAGCGCAGTCGCAGCGTGCCGGGGACACCGTTGGGATCCGTCACCAGCGCGAGGGTGGAATTGGTGAACACGACATCCAGCGTGCCGGACGTGGCCGAGCCCCCGGTTCCCCCGGAGCCGCCGCCCGCCCCGCCGCGCGCATCGGCGGCGAACAGCGTCTCGCCGGCAAGGGTCCACTGCGAAGCGGTCACGCCAATCGTCACCGCGGAGCCGGTCGCATCCCCGCCAATCCCGTCCGCGGCCGAGGCATCGCCGCCCAGCGCAATCGGATTGACCTCGATCAGGGCGTCGGAAATGTCGGTCTGATTGATCGAGAGGTTGACGGCCGCCCCTTGCGCATTGCCGCCGCGCGATACGCCGGCGCCGCCCTGATGGACACCGCCGAGCACGATCCCGGTGGCGCCGTTCACGGGCGTGAAGTTGATGGTCGCCTGGTCGGCGGTGAAACCGACCAGCCCGGCCTCGCCATTGGCGAAGACATCGCCGCCCGTCGCGCCGTCGCCCCCGGTCGAATCGTCGGTCAGCGAAAGCGTGCCGATGACGTTGAGCGTGCCGCCGATGACCTCGACGAGATTGTTGCCGCCAACCGCATCGCCCCCGTCGCCGGTCCCCGAGCCGTCCCCGCCGAACCCGCCGACGGCGCCGGCGAGCTGATCGAGGGTGAGCGTGCCCGCGTTGAGCACGCGAATCTGCCGCGTCCCGCCGAAGGCGTTGCCGCCGGCGATGTTGCGGGTCGGCTCGAGCGAGGAACCGCCCCGGCCGAAGACCGCGAATTCGGTTTGCCCGATCAGCACCGTGCCCCCGTCGGCCTCGGCAAGGCCGATTCCGCCGCTGCCGGAGCCGCCGCTGCCGCCGTCGACTTCCGAATCGCCCCCGATGCCGGTGGCGTAGAGGCGGATCGCGCCGACGCTGTCGGGATCGCCCAGCGAGTCGAGCGGCAGGGTCAGGCTCGCGCCCTGCGCGGCCCGCAGGGTGATGGTCCCGCCGCTGCCGGAGCCGCCCACGCCGCTCCCCCCGGTGGCGGGCGAGCCCACCCCGCTGGCCGACAGGATCGCGCCGAAGTTCTCCTGGTTGGTGAGCGCATTGGTGGTGTTGCTGGCGATGGTGAGCTGGCTTCCCGCGCCGGTCGCAATGATCGCCGCGGTTCCACCGGCGCCGTCGCCAGCCTCGAAACCCGGGATCTCGCCCTCGCCGCCGAAGCCGTTCGCCATGACCTGCGCCGTGACGAGGCTCACCGTGCCGCCGCCTTGCGCCTCGAGCGAGGCGGTGCCGCCCGTGCCGTTGCCCGCAGCGCTGCCCGGTCCGCTGTCGGCACCTCCGCCGAAGCCGTGGGCCGCGACCGCGGCGTTCCCGGTCACCGTGAGCCCGCCGGGCGCCGCACCGAGCACCCCGAGCCGCGCGGTGCCGCCGAGCCCGTTCGCGGCGACGGTGTTGCTGTTGCCGCCGATGCCGCTCGCATCGAGTTCGACATCGCCATTGACCTGGATCGTGAGCCCCTGCGCATCGAGTTCGGCATCGCCGCCGATGCCGTCGCCCGCGGTGCCGGGGGTGAAGGCGTCGATGCCGCCGAAGCCGCCGAAGCCGAGCGCGCGGATCGTGAGGAGCCCCGCCGTGAGGCTTCCATCGAGGCTGCCGAACACCGCCGCCGTCCCGCCGGTCCCGATCCCGCCCTGCGCCCCGCCGCCGCCGAACCCCGAGGCCTCGAGCGAAATCTGGTCCGCGCTGACCGTCCCGGCGCGCACCGTCAGCACTGCGCCGCCGCCGGTGCCATCGCCGCCGTCGCCGGTCGAGAAATCGAAGGTCAGGCCGCCGCTGCCCCCGAAGGCATTCGCTTCGGCGAACAGGTTGCCGAAGCTGGCCGAGCCCTGACCCACCGAGCCGTCGAGCCCGAGCAGCGCCAGCCCGACCTGCGCGAGGCCGCCGAAGGCTTCGCCGCCCAGCCCGCCGAGGCCCACCCCATTGCCGCCGCTGCTCCCGCCGTAGCCTGCGAAGGCCGAGGCGCTCGCGAAGGCGAAGCCGGCGATGCTGAGCGTGCCGTTGTCGCCGCCCGCGAGCAGGTAGGCGCCGCCGCCGAAATCGGGATCGGCCTGGTTGGAAACGGTGAACTCGCCGCCGAAGGCGTCGCCGCCGCGACCGGGGCCGATCGCCTGGCCGTCGCCCTGGCCACCGTCGCCGCCCACGCCCTGGGCATAGGCGAAGGCATCGCCGCCGATGATCACCGAGGCCGTCTCGGTCAGCGTCCCGTTGGCCTGGAAGAAGGCGTTGCCGCCGCGCCCGCTGCCGCCGTCGCCGCCGAAGCCGAAGAACGCGCCGCCGCCGTTGCCGTCGGCGGTGGCGTTCGCGCCGAGCGTGATGGCGATGGTGCCGGTGAGCGCATTGGCGCCGGCGATGCCGCCCAGCCCGTCGCCGCCGCTCTGGCCGATGCCGCCGGTCCCGGTCGCCGTGGCAGCGAAACTGCCGCCGACCGCGATCCCGCCCCCGAGCGACGTCGACGCCGAGGCGCGACCGCCCAGCCCGAGCCCGCCGGTCCCGCCGACATTGGTCCCGCCGCGTCCCTCCGCCGAGAGGGACAGGTTGCCGGTGATGTCGATGATGCCCGCACCGTCGATATTGGCGACAGCCTCGCCGGCATCGCCGATCGAGCCGGCACCGCCCCCGTTCGAATCCCCGCCGCGCGCGTCGGCGACGACGCTGGCGCTGCCGGCGACGCCGAGCGTTCCGCCGCCGTCGAACAGGGTGATGAGCGCCGCGCCGCCGAAGGCGTCCGACACGCTCGAAGGGCCGAATTGCGAGCCCTGCGAGGCCACCGCGTCGGCAGCAAGGTCGAGATTGCCGCCCAGCGTCACTCCGCCGCCCTGCCGCACGAAGACCTGCGCCGTGCCGCCGCGCACCGCGGCGCCGGTGAGGATGTCCTGCACCGTGGTGCCCACCCCGCGCGCGCTGACGCGCGCGGAGCCGGTGATGTCGAGGGTCCCGGCGGTCGCCCCGAGCAGGGCGGTGCCGCCCTGCGCCGTGCCCGCGATGCGGGCGATATCATCCGCCCCGGCGAAGGCATCGGCTGCGACCAGCGCGTTGCCGCCGATGGTGATCGCGCCGCCGCCCGAGGCCTCGAGGCTCGCGGTGCCGCCCTGCGCGTTGATCACGTCGAGGGTCTGCAGGCTCGAACTCACCACCCCGTAATCCTGCGCCGAGACCAGCACGTCGCCGCTGACGGTGAGGCTCTGCCCGTTGCTGGCGCTGACGCTGGCAGCCTCGCGCCCGACCACCAGCAGATTGCCCGCGACCGAGCTGGCGCCGCCCGCCGCCGCAACCTGCGCGGCATGGGTGCCGATCGCGAGCAGGCTGCTGGTGGCGGTGAAATCCTCGAGGAAGATGTCGGCACGCACCGTGGAGAGCGCCGAATTGCCGGCGAAGACAGCGTCGATCCCGTTGCTGATCGAGCCGCCGTCGACGGTGCGGCCCGACACGTTGTAATTGGCCGACAGGATGATCTCGCCGTTGACGATGCCTGCGCTCTGCGCCGGGTCGAAGCCGAGATTGCCGCGCAGCAGCATGCTGATCGGATCGTTTTGCGCCGCCGCCACGGCGTAGATCATGTGGTTGTCGCCCGCGCCGTTGCTCGACGGTCCGCCGACCGCGCCGTCGATCGTCAGCACCTGCCCGCCCGCCGCCGTGCCGACCGGCACGGTGATGTCGAACAGGCCGTTGGAGAAGCTGAGATTGACCACCTCGCCCGCGACATAGGCATGGCTGCCGTTGATCTGCGCACTGCCGCGCATCTCGATGTCCGCGGCGACCACCGCGAAGAAGGAGTTTTCCGGCGTCGCGGTGATCTGCGCGCCGGGATCGATCTGCACCCGGGCAATCGAACCGGGCTGCCCGGTGAGCGCCAGCGTGGCATTGTTCTCGACAAAGGCCTGGAAGTTCGTCGGGCTGGTGTCGAGCGTGGTCAGCAGCAGTTGACCGACATCGAAGGTCGCATTGCTACCGATCAGGATGCCGGTCGGCGAATAGAACGCCACGAACCCGCCGGGCGCCGGGTTGCCGGTGGCGTCGATGATCCGCGAGATCACCGTCCCGTCCATCACCACGATGTTGCCGTTGGTGGAGGGCAGGATGCGGTTGAGCACGGCGAAATCGGTGACCCCGCCGCTCGACTGGAAAGTCGCCGTGGTGCCGGTCGGCAGGAAATCGAGCGCGTTGCCGGCATTGTCCTCGGCCGGGGTCCAGTCGATCGCGGCGGTGCGGGTGGAGACGCTGACCGTGGTCTGGCCGGGCACCGTCGCGTCGATGGTCGCAGAGCCCAGCGTCACGTTGCCGCTGGCGTTGATCGCCTGCGCCTCGGCGCGCTGCGGGATGATGAGCGCCAGCGCAAGCGCGGCGCTGCCGCAGCCGACCAGCAGGCGCGAACGGTTCCGGAACGAGCGGGTCATCTCAATATCTCCACGGGAACAGGCGGGCGGTCAGCGAGAACAGGAAGCGCACATCGCCCTTGCTGGCGGCGAGGTCGGGACGTTCGAGCGGCACGGCGACCGCGAAGTCGCCTTGCAGGCCCGAACCCCAGGCGACCCGCAGGCCCCCGCCCGCCGACCACAGCTTGTCGGGATTGCCCGGACGGCGGCTCGGATCGCGGTTCCAGACGATCGCGAAATCGCTGAACGCAAAGGGCTGAAGCGCGAACCCGCCGAGTGTCTCGGGAACGCGCGAGCCGTAGCGCAGCTCGAGCGCGGAGAGCACGCCGCTGTCGCCGAGCACCGCACCCGGATCGTAACCGCGTCCGATCGAGAAGCTGCCCGCGGCCAGTTCCTCGAAGGCCGGGAGCGGACTGCCGGTGAGCTGCGCCTGGGTGTCGAGCGCGAAGGTCAGCTTGGGCTGGGGACGATACTCGACCCCGGTCGTCACCCGCGCGAGCAGCGGCGTGGGATCGGCCTCGATGCGGCTCGGCGGGACGCTGCCGAGCAGGCAGCCGAGCAGATTGGGCCGGCAATCCGGGCTTGCCGAGAAGATGTCGAGCCCCTGTCGCACCTCGGCGGCGTAGCGCAGCCGGAACTTCGGCTCGTAGGGCGTGTAGCCCCCGGCGCGCAGCAGCGAATCGCGATCGACAAGGTCTCCCGCCAATCGCGCAAAGGCCATCCGTACCCGGTCGCGGGTAAGGCCCGCGCCGTTCACATCGACGTTCTGGTCGACATAGTCGAAGCCGGCTTCGGCGAACAGGCTGTGCCGCCGGCTGCGTTGCAGGGGGTAGCTGGCCGAAAGGCTCGCGAACCAGGTTTCGGACTGGACGTCGAACCCGGCGAGCCCGACGGAAGGGTTGACGGTGCTCCACGTCAGCTGGCCGCCGAAGCGCAGGCCCTCGCTGCCGACCCGGAAATCATGCGCCAGCTGCACGGTCTGCTGTTCGGAGAAGTCGAGCGTGCTGAACACCGCCAGCGCGGTGCGATCGCCGAGGCCGGTGAGATCGTAGACCTCGCCGCGCAGCAGCCCGCCGTAGCGCCCGATGGCGCGCGAACCGAGATTCTGGACCGTCGCATCCACTGCCCCGCGCTGGCGCAGCACCGCGACCTCGCCGACCAGATCGCCGGGCGCGCCGCCCGCCGCCGGGCGCAGCGACAGGCGCACGTCGAGCCCGGGCAAGTCGTCGGCGAGCAGCAGGTAACGCTCCGCCTCGTTGGTGTTGAAGACATCGGCGCGGGTGAGCTTCTCGAGATAGCCCGCCACCAGCTTTTCCGACGGGCCGGCATCGCCGCGCACCCGCACCGAGGCGAGCCGCGCGAACAGCACCCGGAAGTCCGGCACCCCGTCGGCGAGGCTCTGCTCGGGAATCTCGACCGTGGCGAGATAGCCCTGGCGGCGCAGGATCGCGTTGGCCTCTGCGCGGATGTCGCACAGCACCGATACGGGCACCTCGCGCCCGCGGTAATCTGCTACCGCGGCATCGAGCGAGAGGCCCGGCACGCGCTCGAGCCCATCGAACTGCGCACCCTTGATGGTGAAGCGGATGTCGGCGAATTCGGGCCGGTCCAGCGCGCAGGGCGGGCGCTCCATGTCGCCGTCGATGGTCAGCGTCGGGCGCCTCTCTTCGCGGCGCAGCTCGGGCGGGATGAGATCGGTGCGATTGGGCGGGGTGACCTGCGGCTGCACCTGCGCGGCGGCGGGGGCGAGCGGCATGGCGAGACCCGCGAGCAGCAGCGCGCTCCAGCGGATCGGCGCGTGGCGCGGGACGCGGGGCAACCGGGCGACGGACAAATCCGCGCGTGCACCACCTTGCGGCTCTCGTTGATCGACCGGCAATTTCCCCCCCAACACGGTTCTGGCCGGGGCGAGACCGCTCCAAGTCCCCCACGGCACCCTGCAATTCCGGCGAAAACGGCAGGTCCGGCGAATACTCGCCGCTGTCTTCCGCCTTCTTCCGAACGACCCCTCAGTCTCGGTGCGCGACCCTACAGCGGCAGGCGGCAAAAACAAGCGCGCAGCACACCCGAAAGGGGGTGAGGCGCCACTTTGTCGCATTTGCACAAGCGCGCCGCGCCCCGCCGCGACGCCCCCGGCGGATCAGCTCCCCGCGGCGAGCATCACCCGCGACGAGGCTGCCGAAAGCGCGCCCTGTTCGACCGTCAGCTTGTCCGGGCGGGTCGCGCCGGGGAAGGCCTTGGCGAGCAGGGCGAGCGCCTCCTTGATGCGCGCATGGGCCTCCGGTTCGCTCGCCTCGATCGCCTCAGCCTTGCGGTTGAAGGTGGTCTGGGCCGACTTGAAGAAGCCGTAGCCGTCGAGATAGGGCTCGTAGCCGTCGCTCTTGCCGGCCTGTCGGTACATCGTGCTGGCGCGCTCGATCTGGTCGGCGATCACCCCCGTCGCGACTGCCGCATCGGAGGCGTCGCTGGCCGGCGCCTTCTGTTCCGCGGCGCGCAGCGCGGCGATGATCGCCTCGTAGCGGCGGTCGACCTCGGCGGCGCTCTTGCCGTCGAACACCGCATCGGACGCGGCAAGGAGCAAGGGCTTGAAATCCTTGACCCCGAGCTTGGTGAAGACCGGGTCCATCGCGACCAGCACTTCGGATGCGGGGTGGGCGAACATCTCGGCCGCGGCCTGTGTCTGCCCGGCGGCGAAGGCATCGTGCGCGGCGATGACATGCGCCTCGGTTACCGCGAGCGCGCTGCCATAGACGACCGGGTCGGTGTCGGCGCGGTTGACGGCGACGCCGCCCTCGCCCTCGCCCCCGGCGGTCGCGGCGCCTTCGCCCTCGCCGCCCTCGCCGCCGCCCGAGCCGAGCACGGTTCCGCCCGGCGCCACCGCGGCGGTATCGGCGCCCTCGCCGCCTGCCTCGCCGCCATTCTCGCCACTGCAGGCGGCGAGCATGCCCCCGGCCAGCGCCGTGCCGATACCGAGGTGAGTCCAGAGCTTGAGGGTGTTTTTCATGGGAAAGGAGCCGATCTGTCGCTGTGCCTTGGCAAGTCCCGCGGTCTTTGAAGGAAATGATTATCATTCGCAAGAGAGAATCCGCGCACGCCAAAATGCTCCGAGCGGCACACCGCCCATCATGGCCAGGATCGACGGTGGACTCTGCTCGAGGAAGGGCGCGTCAGGCGCGCACCAAGACTTGAATACATATGCGGCGCGTGGAATTCCGCGCGCTGCCTGCTACACCCCCTCCCCAATGCAATCGACGACGGGAGGGACGTGATGCGCCAGTTGGTGGTGGTCGATATCGGCGGCACCCATGCGCGCTTCGCCATCGCCAGCATCGGCGAGGATGGCGCGATCAGCCTCGACGCGCCGGAAACGCTCCACACCGCCGATCACGCCAGCTTCCAGACCGCATGGGAGGCCTTTCGGGCGCGCAAGGGCGGCACCCTGCCCCCGGCGGTCAGCATGGCGATTGCCGGGCCGGTCGGCAGCCCCGGCAACCCCAATCCGGTGATCCGCTTCACCAACAACCCGTGGATCATCCGCCCCGCGCTGATCCGCGAGAAGCTGGGCGTGGAGCACTACACGCTGGTCAATGATTTCGCTGCGGTCGCCCATGCCGTGGCGCGCGCCGGGGACGACCAGTTCCTGCACCTCGCCGGCCCGGACAAGCCGCTGGGGCAGGACGGGACGATCTCCGTGCTCGGCCCGGGCACCGGCCTCGGCGTCGCGCATCTGTGGCGTTCGGGGAAGACCTACCGCGTGCAGGCGACCGAGGGCGGGCATATCGACTTCGCTCCGCTGGACAGCATCGAGGACGCGATCCTCGCCCGATTGCGCCGCCGCCACAACCGCGTTTCGGTCGAGCGGGTGGTGGCCGGCCCCGGCATCGTCGACATCTTTCAGGCGCTCGCCGCGCTCGAGCACCGCACCGTGCCCGAACCCGACGCGATCGACATCTGGACCCGCGGCACCAGCGGCGAGGACAGCCTCGCCGCGGCGGCGGTGGATCGCTTCTGCCTCTCGCTGGGCTCGGTCGCAGGCGATATCGCGCTCGCGCAGGGCGGCTTTGCCGGCGTGGTGATCGCGGGCGGGCTCGGCTACCGCATCCGCGAGACGCTGCTCGCCTCGGGCTTCGCCGAGCGGTTCAAGGCCAAGGGCCGCTTCGAGAGCCTGATGGCGGGCATCCCGGTCAAGCTGATCGTCCACCCGCAGCCCGGCCTGTTCGGCGCGGCGGCGGCCTTCGTCGCCGAGCATGGAGAGACGGCATGAATAGCATCGCGGCACTCGATGCGCGATTGGGCGAGCTGCACCAGCGCACCCGCGAGACGCCGCTGTTCAATCCGGTGTTCCAGCTCTCGCTCGACCTCTCGCGCGCGCTGGAGAGCGGCGAGACGAGCCTTGACGACCTCGCGGCCCTCGTCGCCGCGCTCGAATGCGAGGGGCTGAAGACGCGCGCCGGGCGGCTGCGGCGGCTGCTCGCTGCACCTGCCGGCGCAGCTTCGCTGGCCGAGCCGGGAGAGGATTTCGACGCCTTCGCGGCGCGCTGGGAACGCCCGCAGCTCCACGCCGTGTTCACCGCGCACCCGACCTTCCTGCTCGCCCCCGCGCAGGCGGCGGCGGTGGCCGCAGCGGCCTCGGCGGCAGGGGAGATCGACGAGACCGCCTGCGCCGCGCCCGCCGAGCGCCCTGCGGTCACGCTCGCCTTCGAACACGGCGAGGCGATGGCCGCGATGGCCCGCGCCCAGGACGCGCGCGACGTGATCGTCGCAAGGCTGTTGACCGAGGCGCACGAACGCTGGCCCGAGGACTGGCGCAAGCTGCGCCCCCTCCCGTTCCGCTTCGCCAGCTGGGTCGGCTACGACATGGACGGGCGCACCGATATCGGCTGGCACACCTCGATCGCCTTCCGCCTGTCGGAAAAGGCCGCAAGGCTGGCGCGCTACACCGCGCAGCTCGAAGCGATCGACACAGGCCACAAGCTGCTCGAAACGCTCCGCCCTGCGACCGCCTTCGCCGAGGCGCGGGCCGCGGATTTCGCGCAGGATCTCTCCTCCGCCGAGGCGCTGGCCGAGGCGGCCAACCGCCTGACCACCCACAGCGCCGACAACCTGCTGTCGCTCACCCCGATAATCGCCGCACTCGAGGATGAGGCCGCCGATGCCGCGCCCGAACGCGCGACCGCGCTGCTCACCCTCGCCGCCGCCATGCGCGCCGACGGGCTGGGGATGGGCTGGATCCATTTCCGGGTGAACGCCAAGCAGCTCCACAACGCGATCCGCCGCCGCCTGCCCGAGGGCGAGAGCATCGACCTCGCCAGCAAGGGCGCGCTCGCCACGCTGCGCCGCATGGTCGAGGACGCAGCGCCCCTGCGCACCAACTTCGCCGCGCTCGCGACCGAAAGCTCGACCGCGATCCGCCAGTTCATCGCCATGGCGCAGATCCTGAAGCACATCGATGCCGATGCGCCGATCCGGATGCTGGTGGCCGAGTGCGAACAGCCCGCAACGGTGCTCGCCGCGCTCTATTTCGCGCGCCTGTTCGGGGTGGAGGACAAGGTCGATGTCTCGCCGCTGTTCGAGACCGAGACCGCGCTCGAGCACGGCGGGCGCATCCTCGACGCGCTGCTCGCCGAGCCCGCCTATCGCGACTACGCGAGAGCGCGCGGGCGGGTGGCGGTGCAGACCGGCTTTTCCGATGCCGGGCGCTTTGTCGGGCAGATTCCCGCGAGCCTCGCGATCGAGCGCCTTCAGGGGCGCCTTGCCGAGGCGATGGCGGCGAACGGCCTTGCCGACGTGGCCGCGCTGGTGTTCAACACCCATGGCGAGAGCATGGGCCGCGGGGCGCATCCGGCATCTTTCCGCGACCGGCTCGAATGGCCGCTCTCCCCCTGGGCGCGGCGGCGCTTTGCGCGGGCGGGCATAAGGCTCGAACCCGAGGTCAGCTTTCAGGGCGGCGACGGCTACCTGTTCTTCGCCACCCCCGAATTGGCGCTCGCCACCCTCACCCGCATCGCCGAGGCGCGACCCGCCGAGGCCGACCTCGCCGCGCCCGCCGATCCCTTCTATCACCGCACCGATCTCAGCCTCGATTTCTACCGGGCGGTGAAGGAGCATCAGGGCGATCACCTCGCCAGCCGCACCTATGCGCGGGCGGTGACGGCCTTCGGGCTGGGGCTGCTCAACCCCACCGGCAGCCGTGTTTCGCGCCGCCAGAGCGACATCAACGCCGACCGCGAGATGAGCCTCAGGCAGATCCGCGCGATCCCGCACAACGCGATCCTCCAGCAATTGGGCTATCCGGTGAACGTCATCGCCGGGATCGGCAGCGCCGCCGATGCCAACCGCGAGGAGCTCGCCGCGCTGCTCACCGAAAGCCCGCGCGGGCGGCAGATCATGCGCCTGGCCCGCGCCTCCAATGCGCTCGCCAGCATCAAGACCGTCGCGGCTTTCGGGGAGCTGTTCAACTCGGCCTATTGGGCAAGCCGCACCTATCGCGGCACCGAGGATCACCTCGCCGAAAGCTGCGGGAGCCTCGCCGAGTATCTCGTCGGCGACGACCGGACAGGGGTGTTCCGCCGGCTCGCCTCGCGGCTGAGGATCGACGCGCTCAAGTTCCACAAGCTCACCGACCTCTTGCCCGCGGACCCGCAGGACGAACACCGCGAGCACGTGCGGCGCCGCATTGGCGTGCTGCAGGCGCTACGCCTCGCGCTGCTCCAGCACATGTTTTTAAAGGTGGTCGCCGTCCCCGCCTTCAGCCGCGCCAACGATATCAGCCGCCGCGACGTGATCGAGATGGTGCTGACGTTGCGGGTGGACGAGGCGCTCGCCCAGCTGCGCCGCGCCTTCCCGGTGCGGGTGCCGGGCCCGCGCGACTTCCCGCTCGACGAGCCTTCCGATTATCCTGACGGCGGCGAGGAGGGCTACGGTGCTATCGCGCGCGATTTCATCACCCCCATCGCGCGCGCGCAGGAGCTGAGCCTGCGCATCTCCACCGCCATCGCCAACGAATTCGGGGCGCATGGTTGATTGGTGAGGACTGAACCCTCTTCTCCCCTCCCTTGAGGGAGGGGGGCAGAAACGTAGCGCGGTTAACTAGCGCGCCGTGCTGCCCCGCACGATCAGGCTCACCGGCACGCGCCTGCGTGCCTCGCCGCCCTCGCCCAGCACCGCCTCGACCAGCGCCGCGCCGGCCTCGGCCGGGTCGGGGGCGATGGTGGTGAGCGGCGGACGGCTGAAGCGCCCGGCGACCAGATCGTCGAAACCCATCACTCCGACCGCACCGGGCACCGCGATGTCGGCAGCGGCGAAGGCCTCGATCGCGCCCAGCGCCATCGCGTCGCAGGCGGCGAAGATGGCGTCCACGTTCTCCCCCCGCTCGATCAGGCGGCGCGCCGCGCGGCGGCCTTCCTCCTCGCGGGTGGCGGCGTTGACCGTCGGCGCGAGACAGGGTTCGCGCCCCGCCGCGCGCATCGCTTCGGCATAGCCTTCGTAGCGTTCGGTGAACTGCACCTGCGGCGTGTTCAGCGCGCCGAGGAAGCAGGGGCGCCGGTAACCCGCCGCCAGCAGGTGCTCTACCGCGAGCCGCCCCGCCGCGCGGTTGTCCGAGCGCACCCATTCGAGCTCCTCGAAGGGCGAGCCCCAATAGGCGACCTTGCGGCCTTCGCTCTCGAGGCTGCGGAAATACTCCCACGCCGCCTGGTTGGTGGTGGTGCCGATCACCACCAGCCCGTCGGCGCGGCCCTGTTCCTGGTAATGGCCGAAAAAGTCGCCCTCCCGCGCCTGGAAACTCACCAGCGTCTCGAAGCCGCGTTCCGAGGCGGCGACGCAAACGCTCCCCAAGAGCGCATAGGCGAAGGGATTGATGGAGGAGGCGCTGTCGCCCTCGCGGCAGATCACCACCACGGCGAGCGTGCCGGTCGATCCGCGCCGCAGCCGCGCGGCGCGCTCGTCGACGAAGTAGCCCAACGCCTCGGCCGCCTCGATCACCCGGCGGCGGGTCGCCTCGGCGATCGCGGGCGAGCCCGACAGGGCGCGGCTGACCGTCGGCTGGCTGACGCCCGCCCGCTCCGCCACATCGAAGGATGTCGGTCGTCTGCGTGATCCCCCGCTCATCGGCAGTCCTCTACGGCCTGTTGATATCCGCGCGCAAGCACGCCCGTGCATTCCTATTCGCACTGGCATATTGCAAACGGAACGCGCATTGCAGCATGAGAGGCGTCTTGAGAACGTTACCACCTCGGGACGGTCGGGTAAGGGGAGAGAGAGCATGGCGTTGGCACCCGGTCTGGCAAGCAGCACCGATCCGCAGCCGATCGAGGAGCACGGTCCGCAGGTCGATGCGCCGGGGCTCAACGCCTTCGTCTTCGCGCTGTTCTTCATCTTCGGCGGGATCACCTCGCTCAACGATGTCATCATCCCCAAGCTCAAGGAGCTGTTCACACTCAACTTCTTCGAGGCGAGCCTGGTGCAGTTCTGCTTCTTCATCGCCTATGCCGTGGTCGGCATCCCCGGCGCGCGGCTGGTCAAGCGGCTGGGCTACATGCGCGGCGCGGTGGCGGGCCTCGTCACCATGATGGCGGGCTGCCTGATGTTCATTCCGGCGAGCCAGACCGCGCTCTTCCCGATGTTCCTGTTCGCCTATTTCGTGCTGGCGACCGGCGTGGTGCTGGTGCAGATCGTCGCCAACCCTCTGATCAGCTTGCTCGGGCCGGAACGCACCACCCACAGCCGCCTGACCTTCGCGCAGGCGTTCAATTCGGCGGGGACCACGCTGTTCCCCTATGTCGGGGCGATCCTGATCCTCGGCAGCCTTGCCAAGGTGTCCGCCGACGAGCTTTCCGGCGCGCAGCTCGCCGCCTATCGCACCGCCGAGAGCCAGGCGATCGTCCACGGCTATCTCGGCCTTGCCGCCGCGCTGGCCGTGGTCGCGGGCGTGGTGTGGCTGTTCCGCAACCGCCTCAAGGGCGAGAAGCACGAGCGGACCAGCCTTGCGGACGGTCTTGCGCTGCTCAAGCGCCCCCGCTTCGGCTACGGCGCGGCCTGCATCTTCCTCTATGTCGGCGCGGAAGTCGCGATCGGCAGCTTCATCGTCAGCTACCTGATGCAGCCCGACGTGCTCGGGCTTGGCGAACAGGACGCGGGCAAGCTGATATCGCTCTACTGGGGCGGTGCGCTGGTGGGCCGCTTCATCGGCTCGGCGGTGCTGCGCTTCGTCAGCCCCGGCCTCACGCTGAGCACCGTGGCGGCCGGCGCGATCACGCTGATCCTGATCTCGGCCAACTCGACCGGCGTCGTCGCGGGCTATTCGCTGCTGGCGGTGGGCCTGATGAACGCGATCATGTTCCCGACCATCTTCGGCCTCGCCTGCGAGAAGCTGGGACCGCGCGCGGCGGACGGATCGGGGATCATCAACGTCGCCATCGCCGGCGGGGCGATCATCCCGCCGCTCTACGGCGCGCTCGCCGATGCGACGAGCCTCGCCGTCGCGCTGGCGCTCCCGGCGGCATGCTATGCGATCATAGCGGGTTTCGGCATCTTCGCCCGCAAGCCTGCCTGATTGGCGTGACGCCTGCGATGGCGCCGCACCCGGCGCGATCCGGGTTGAATAAGTATGCGCGAAGCTGGCAGGGTTGCCCCCTTGCGCCTAGGTAGGGCGCACGAGGGAAAAGGGTCTTGCCATGAGCTTCACCGCCGATCGTCTGCTGCTGTTCGGAGCCACCGGCGACCTTGCCCAGCGGATGCTGCTGCCGAGCCTGTTCGCGCTCGATGCCGACGGGCTGCTCGCCCCCGATCTCAAGATCATCGGCACCGCGCGCAGCGAGATGAGCGACAGCGAATACCGCAACTTCGCCCGTGCGGCGCTGGAGAAGTATCTGCCCGCAGACCGGCGCGGGCGGATGGCGGAGTTCATGAACCGCCTCGCCTACCAGCCGCTCGATGCGACCACGCTCGAGGGCTATGACGCGCTGGCCGGGAAGGTCGGCACGCCCGAACGCGGCCTCGCGATCTTCCTCTCGACCGCGCCGAGCCTGTTCGGGCCGACCATCAAGGGGCTGCAATCGGCGGGGCTGACCGGCGAGCACGTGCGGATGTGCCTCGAAAAGCCATTGGGCACCGATCTAGCCACCAGCCGCGAGATCAACGACGCGGTCGCGGGCGCCTTCCCCGAACACCGCATCTTCCGCATCGACCACTATCTCGGCAAGGAGACGGTGCAGAACCTCCTGGCGCTGCGGTTCGCCAACCTGATGTTCGAGCCGCTGTGGAATGCCGCCCACATCGACCACGTCCAGATCACCGTGGCCGAGACCGTCGGCCTCGAAGGGCGCGTGGCCTTCTACGACGATGCCGGCGCGATCCGCGACATGGTGCAGAACCACATGCTCCAGCTGCTCGCGCTGGTGGCGATGGAGCCGCCCGCCCATTTCGACGCGACCGCGGTGCGCGACGAGAAGGTCAAGGTGCTGCGCGCACTGCGCCCCGTGGCCTCGAACGAGACCGTCACCGGCCAGTATCGCGCGGGCGCGATCGGCGGGCAGGCGGTGCCGGGCTATGACGAGGAACTCGGCAAGCCCTCGGACACCGAGACCTTCGTCGCGATCAAGGCCCATGTCGACAACTGGCGCTGGAAGGGCGTGCCCTTCTACCTCAGGACCGGCAAGCGCATGCCCCGGCGCGTCACCGAGATCGTGATCCAGTTCCGCTGCGTGCCGCACTCGATCTTCGCGGGGCCCAAAAGCAAAGGGGGCGGCGCGACGATGCAGCCCAACCGCCTCGTCATCGGCATCCAGCCGGAGGAGAACATCACCCTCTCGCTGATGGCCAAGGTGCCCGGATTGGACCGCGAGGGCATCCGCCTGCGCGCGGTGCCGCTCAATATCGCCATGCCCGATGCCTTCTCGGGCGCGGTGCGGCGGATCGCCTATGAACGCCTGCTGCTTGATCTGGTTGAAGGCGACCAGACCCTGTTCGTGCGACGCGACGAGGTGGAGGCGCAGTGGGAGTGGATCGACGCGATCCGCGCGGGCTGGGCGGCGGACGGCCAGACGCCGCGCACCTACACCGCCGGCAGCTGGGGGCCGAGTGCGGCCATCGCACTGGCGGAACGCGACGGAGTGACGTGGCATGAGTAGCAAGCCCCTCAACGACACCCTCCACCGGGTCACGCAGCGGGTGATCGAAAACTCGCGCGAGAGCCGCCAGGCCTATCTCGACCTCATCGCGCGCGAGGCCGACGGAATGGGGGATCGCGCGGCGGTGTCGTGCTCCAACCTCGCCCACGCCTATGCCGGAATGGAGGACGACAAGGGCGCGATGGTCGCAGGGCGCGGGCCCAACATCGGCATCGTCACTGCCTATAACGACATGCTTTCGGCCCACGCGCCCTATTACCGCTACCCCGAACGCCTCAAGATCCACGCCCGCGAGGTCGGCGCCACCGCGCAGGTCGCGGGCGGCGTTCCCGCCATGTGCGACGGGGTGACGCAGGGCGAGACCGGCATGGAGCTCTCGCTGTTCAGCCGCGACGTCATCGCGCTGTCGACGGCGGTTGCCCTATCCCACGCGATGTTCGACGGGGCGCTGCTGCTCGGCATCTGCGACAAGATCGTCCCCGGCCTCCTCATGGGCGCGCTGCGCTTCGGCCACCTGCCGATGATCTTCGTGCCCGGCGGGCCGATGCCGACCGGCATTCCCAACAAGGAAAAGCAGCGCATCCGCCAGCTCTATGCCGAAGGCAAGGCGACCCGCGCCGAACTGCTCGAAAGCGAGATGAAAAGCTATCACTCGCCGGGCACCTGCACCTTCTTCGGCACGGCCAATTCGAACCAGATGATGATGGAGATGATGGGGCTGCACATCCCCAATGCGGCCTTCATCAATCCCGGCACCAAGCTGCGCCAGGCGCTCGACCGCGCGGCGGTGCACCGGGTCGCCGAGATCACCCGCAAGGGCGAGGATTACCGGCCCCTGGGCCGCGTGGTGGACGAAAAGGCGATCGTCAACGCCGCCGTGGGCCTGCTTGCCACCGGCGGCTCGACCAACCACGCGATCCACCTGCCCGCGATGGCGCGCGCGGCGGGGGTGATGTTCGACTGGAACGACCTCTCCGAACTCTCCGCCGCCGTCCCGCTGATCGCGCAGGTCTATCCCAACGGCTCGGGCGACGTGAATCACTTCCACAACGCGGGCGGCATGGGCTTCGTGATCGGCGAACTGCTCGAGGCGGGGCTGGCGCATGGCGACATCCTGACGGTCGGGCGCGGCGGCTTTGCCGACTACGCGAAGGAGCCGGGGCTGGACGGCGAGGAACTGGTCTGGCGCGACGTCGGCCCCTCGGGCGACGACACCATGCTGCGCCCGGTTTCCGCGCCCTTCCGCCCCGACGGGGGGATGCGGCTCCTCGAAGGCAATCTCGGGCGCGCCTGCTTCAAGACCTCGGCGGTCGATCCCGAACGCTGGACCATCGAGGCCCCCGCCCGCGTCTTCGAGGATCAGCCGAACGTCGCTGCCGCCTTCAAGGCGGGCGAGCTCGACCGCGACGTGGTGGTGGTGGTGCGCTTCCAGGGCCCGCGCGCCAACGGGATGCCCGAACTCCACAAGCTCACCCCGGTGCTCGGTGTGCTCCAGGACCGCGGGTTCAAGGTCGCGCTGGTCACCGACGGGCGCATGTCGGGTGCATCGGGCAAGGTGCCCGCCGCGATCCACTGCACGCCCGAGGCCCTTGGCGGCGGCCCCCTTTCGCGGCTGCGCGACGGCGATGTCGTGAAGGTCTGCGCGGTGACGGGCGAACTCTCCACCACCGCCGACCTCTCCGCCCGCGATGCAGCGCCCGATCCGCACGAGAACCTCGGCACGGGGCGCGAATTGTTCGGCATGATGCGCCGCTTCGCCGACGGGGCCGAACAAGGCGCGTCCGCAATGCTGGCCACGGGGGGACTGTGATGAATATCGACGCCATCATGCGCGTAGCCCCGGTCATCCCGGTGATCGTGATCGAGGAGGAGGCGCACGCCGTCCCGCTCGCCGAGGCGCTGGTCGCGGGCGGATTGCGGGTGCTCGAAGTCACGCTCCGAACGCCCGCCGCGCTGGGCGCGATCCGGGCGATGAAGCAGGTGGAGGGCGCGATCGTCGGTGCGGGCACCGTGACCAATCCGCGCGATCTCGACGCCGCGCTCGCGGCGGGGAGCAAATTCATCGTTTCGCCCGGCCTCACCGAGCCGCTGGGCAAGGCGGCGATCGCGGCAGGCGTGCCGTTCCTTCCCGGCATCGCCAATGCGGGCGACATCATGCGCGGGCTGGACATGGGCCTCGACCGCTTCAAGTTCTTCCCGGCGATGGCGGCAGGCGGCCTGCCCGCGCTGAAGGCGCTTGCCGCGCCCTTCGGCCATGTCCGTTTCTGCCCGACCGGCGGGATCAGCCTTGAAAACGCGCGCGAATGGCTGGCCTTCGACCCCGTCCTGTGCGTCGGCGGCAGCTGGGTCTCGCCCAAGGGCGCGCCCGACAAGGCGGCGGTCGAGACACTGGCGCGCGAGGCCTGCGCGCTGCGCTAGTCCTTCGCCAGCAGCCAATCGAGAATTTCGGGCAGCCGCGCCGCCCAGGCGTTCTCCTCGTGCTCGGCGCCTTGGTAGACCTTGCTCTGCCAGTCGCGGCCCTTCACCCAGCCCTCCGCCGCGATCCGCGCGTCGACGACCTGCTGATAGTGGGCGTAATTGGCATCGAGCGTTGCGGTCCCGTGGTCCATCCACAGCCGGCGCCCGTCGGGCTCGCCCAGCCGTGCGGCGAACCAGCCGTCCCACAGCGCCTTCAACTCGGGATTGTCGGCCTCCGCCACGGCGGGATCGATCGCCGGCCAGTGCGAGGAGACGCAGCCCGCCCGGCCGAACACCTGCGGCCGCTCGAGGAAGGCATAGCAGCTCATCAGCCCGCCCATGCTCGACCCGATGATCGCGGTGTCGTCACGGCCCGGCCGGGTGCGAAAGCTTGTGTCGACCCACGACTTCAATGGCCCCGCGAGCCAGTCGAGGTAGCGGTCCGAGATCACCTCGCCGCCCGCCATCGCGTCCATCTGTGCGCGCAAGGGGGCGCTCGCCGCGTCATAGGCGCTGCGCGGGAGATACTGGCGGTAGCGGTCCCGCCCCGGCGCCCAGATGCCGACGATGATGTGCGGCTCGATCTTGCCGCTCGCGACTTCCGACAGCATCGCCTTGTCCGCCGCCCAGACCTTGTTGAAGTTGGACTTGGCGGGATCGAACAGGTTGTGCCCGTCGTGCATGTAGAGCACCGGATAGCGCGCGTCCGAGGCATCGTAGCCCGGCGGCAGCCAGATGGTCAGGCGCTGGTCGGGGAGCCCCGCGGCGGGAACGCGCTCGTATTCGAGGAAGCGCCCGCCGTCAGCCGCGGCGTCCTCGGCGGCAAGCGGGGCGGCAAACAGGGCCAGCAGGACGGTCAACAGGGCAAGCAGGCGCATCGGATCATCTCCCCCTTTTGTGCGCTGGATAGCACGCCTGCGTCGTTTGGCCACCGGCCAAGGCGATTGCACGCGGCGGAGCGGGGGACTAGCAGAGCGCGCATGACCGCCTGGCGACTGACCGCTCCCGTCGACGACATCCGGCCACCGCTCGCAGAGGTTCGGGCGGCTGGCGCGCCCTTTGCGCTCGCCACGCTGGTCGCGGTCGAAGGCTCGGCCCCGCGCGAGCCGGGCGCGCAGATGCTGGTGACGGCGCAGGAATATTGGGGCTTCCTCTCGGGCGGCTGCATCGAGGCCGACGTCGCCCGCCATGCGCGCGAGGCCATTGCCGAGGGGAGCCCGCGGCGCCTGCGCTATGGCGAGGGCAGCCCGTGGATCGACATCCGCCTCGCCTGCGGCAGCGCGATCGACGTGCTGGTCGAGCCGGTCGCTGCCGAGGACAAGGCCGTCGACGCGCTGCTGGAGGCGCACACCGCCCGCCGCCCGGTGCTGTGGGAGAGCGACGGAACGACGCGCCGGGTCACCCCTGCCGACCATGTGCCCGCCTTCGCGTGGGACGGCGACCGCTACGCCCGCCTCCATGAACCCGCCTTGCGGCTCATGCTGGTCGGCGAGGATGCGACAGCCCTCGCCGCCGCCGCGATGGCGCGCGAGGCGGGGATGGAGGTGGTGCTGATCGCCCCCGGCGGCCCGGAGACGCCGCCTTTCGCCGGGATCGCCTATCACCGGGGGCAGCCGGAAGCGGCGCTCGCCGCTGTCGGGATCGACCGCTGGACCGCTGTCGCAGTGCTCAGCCATGATCGCGAGGACGACGAGCGCGGGCTTGCCGCGGCGCTGGTCTCCGATGCCTGCTATGTGGGCGCGATCGGCGCGCGCGCGCGGCTCGATGCGCGGCTGGCGCGGCTGCGCGGGCACGGGGTGAGCGAGGCGGCGATTGCGCGCCTCCACGCGCCCATCGGCCTTCACGGCTTCGGCAAGGCTCCGCGCGAGATCGCGCTCTCGCTGGTCGCCGAGGTGGCGATGGTCTTCCACGCCCGCTCGGCGGCGGCGAGATCCGCGGGCGTGTCGATGTCGAGCACCGCGCCGCTCGCCTCGGTCTCGCGATAGGCAACGCCTGCGGTGCGCCCCCTGAGCAGCGCCGCCGCGCCCCTGTCGCCGGTGAGCGCCGCGAGGTCGGGGAGCGCTGCGCGGGTGAAGGCCGCGGGGTGCCCGGGCACGCCGCCGACCCGCGGACGCGCAGCATAGCCCGCCGTCTCGGCGGCCGCGGCGAGCTCGGGACAGAGCGCGACCGGCACCAGCGGCATGTCGCCGAGAAACACGAACACGCCCCGCTCCTGCGTGCCGAGGGCGGCGAGCCCTGTGCGCAGGCTGGCGGCCATGCCCTCCTCCCAGTCGCGTGCGGGCACGATGCGGCAGGCGAGGCCTTCAAGCGCCGCGGCGATGGCTGCGTGATCGGCACCGGTGGCGACCAGCACCTCGGCGAAGCCGCCCGCCAGCACCGCTTGCGCCGTCCGCCGGATCACCGGCGCGCCCGCGAGGTCCGCCAGCAGCTTGTGGCCCTGCCCGCCTGGGCCGAAGCGCCGCCCCGCCCCGGCGGCGAGGATCAGCGCCGCCCAGCCCTCCAACTTATGCCTTGGCCTGCTGGAGCAGCGGCAGGGTGCGGATGCGCTTGCCCGTCGCGGCGAACAGCGCGTTGGCGAGCGCCGGGGAAGCCGGCGGCAGGCCGGGTTCGCCGATCCCGCCCATCGTCGCGTCGCTCTCGATGAAGTGCACGTCGATCAGCGGCGGCGCGTCGGCGAGCTTCAGCAGGTGGTAATCGGTGAAGTTGCTCTCCACCACCGCACCCTTGTCGAGCGTGATCGCCTCGCCGATCGCGGAGGACAGCCCCATGATGATGCCGCCCATGATCTGCGCCTCGGCGTTCAAGGGGTTCACCGTGGTGCCGCAATCGACCACAGCATAGGCCTTGAGCACCTTGGGGCTGCCGTCGTCCTTCACGGTGGCCTCGATCACCTCGGCGACGATCGTGCCGAAGCTTTCGACGATCGCGATGCCGCGCCCGACGCCCTCGGGAAGCGGGGTGCCCCAGCCCGCACGCTGCGCCACCGTCTCCAGCACCTTGCGGTGCCGCGAGCCTTCGGGGAGGTGCTTGCGGCGAAACTCGAAGGGGTCCTCGCCCGCGGCATGGGCCAGTTCGTCGATGAAGCTCTCGTTGTAGAAGCCGTGCTGGGTCGAGTTGACCGAGCGCCACGGGCCGTCGTTCTGGTTCGACCTGTAGGCGAAGTGGCGGCGCGAGGTCGCGGGCACATCGTAGATGAAGCCGACCTCGCCTTCCGCATTGTCACCCTGCACGTAATCGCTGCGCCAGGCGGCGATGCGGCCGTTCGCGAGCGTGGCGGAGAGCCGGCCCGAGGATTGCGGGCGATAGGTGCCGTGGCGGACCTCCTCCTCGCGGCTCCAGATCAGCTTGACGGGGTAAGGCACCTCCTTGGCAAGCAGCGCCACCTGATCGATGATCTCGGTCATCGGCGGGAAGCGCCGGCCGAAGCCGCCGCCCATGATCATCGGGTGGAAGACCACCTTCTCCATGTCGAGCCCGGCGGCCTTCGCGGCGCGGTCGCGCGCGCCGATCGGGTCCTGCAAGCCCCCCCACATCTCGAGCGTGCCGTCCTTGAAGCGGGCGGTGAGCGCGAAGGGTTCCATCATCGCGTGGTGGAGGAAGGGGACGCGGTAATCGGCGCTGATCACGCCGTCGGCCGCCGCCTTGAACGCGGCATCGACATCGCCCGCGCCCGCCTCGTTGTCGGGCTTGCCGCCCTCACGCAGCTTGTCCTGCGCGGCGTAGATCGAGGCGGTTGACATTGCGCCATTGCCGCCGTCGGTGAACTTGGGCGACAGCGCGTTGAGGCCCTTGAGCGCCTGCCAATAGCCCTTTGCCACCACGATCACCGCATCGTCGAGCTTCACCACCTTCTCGACCCCGGCCACGGCCAGCGCCGGCGCCTCCTCGACGCTTTCCAGCTTGCCCCCGCGCACCGGCGCGGCGGCGATGGTCGCCACGCGCATCTCGGGCAGGGTGAAGTCGATCCCGTAGACCGCGCTGCCATCGACCTTGGCAGGGATGTCGCGCCGGATCACCGGCTTGTTGATGAGCTTCCACTCGCTACGCTGCTTGAGCACCGGATCGCCGCTGAGCGAGCGCTGCGCCGCGCCCGCCGCCAGTTCGCCGTAGCGCAAGCTGCGGCCCGAGGCGGCGTGGGTGACCTTGCTGTCGGCGGTCGTCAGCTCACCCGCCGGCACGCCGAGCCGGTCCGCGGCCTCGGCGATCAGCGCCGCGCGCACCGCCGCACCGATCACCCGCATGCCGCTCTGCCCGGTGAAGCGCACCGCCGAGGAGCCGCCGGTGATCTGGACCTTCTGCTGGCGCGCCAGGATGCCCATCACCGCGGCGGGCAGCGCGTTGATGACGCCGGGATAGCCGGTCATGTCACCGAGGAAGCCCTGCACCAGCGCGGTATTCGAAAAGGCGACGTCGGAGGGCGCCTGTTCGACCGTGACCTTGTCCCAATCGGCGTCGAGCTCGTCGGCGAGCATCTGGCCGAGCGCGGTGTGCGTCCCCTGCCCGAAATCGATATGCGGCGAATAGAGCGTGACCGTGTCGTCCTCGGCGATCTTCATCCACGACAGGAAATTGTGCTCACCCTCGCCGGTAGTCAGTTCGCGAGCCCGCGCGCGCGCGCTGCTGTCGGACCAGTAGACGCCGAAAGCGCCGCCGCCGACCACCAGCGCCGAGCCGACGAGGAAGAGTCGGCGCTTGATGCCCTTGCGCTTCGCCGGTGCTTCAGCCGGAGCGGCCTGGGTGTCGTCGAGATTGGGATTGGGATTATCCGCCATCATGCCTCTCCCTGCACGGGCTCGGCCGTGGCCCGGGCCGCTTGCCCGGTCGCGGCGAGGATCGCCGTGCGGATCCGCGGATAGGTGCCGCAGCGGCAGATATTGGTCATCGCCTCGTCGATCTGCGCGTCGGAAGGCGTGCCGGTGCGCGCGATCAGCGCGACCGCGGCCATGATCTGGCCTGATTGGCAGTATCCGCATTGCGGCACCTGCACGTCGATCCACGCCTGCTGCACCGCGTGAAGGGTGCCCTCGGCGTCCTTCAGGCCTTCGATCGTGGTGACCGCCTTGCCGGCGATCTCGCCGACAGGGACACTGCACGAGCGGGTGAGCTGCCCGTCGACATGGACCGAACACGCCCCGCACGCGGCGATGCCGCAGCCGAACTTGGTTCCCGTGAGCGCGAGATCCTCGCGCAGCACCCACAACAGCGGCGTGTCGGCCTCGGCCTTGACGCTCACTGGCTTGCCGTTGACGCTAAAGTCGATCGCCACGAACTGCATCCTTCCCCGGTTGCCTGATGGGGTCAGACTAGCAGCCTCGCACGCGCGGGGCCATGGGAAAGACGACCCAGGCCCGCGCCGCGCTCAGACGCTCACGCCGAACAGCGAACCGATCCCGGCGGTGACCGCCATCGCAAAGATGCCCCAGCCGACCACGCGCAAGGTGCCGGGCACCAGCGGCGCGCCGCCTGCCCGTGCGCCGAGCGCGCCGAGCAGCGCCAGCGTCAACACCGAAACCACCAGCACGATCGTGACGATGCTCCCCGCAGGCGCCAGCCACGCCGCCAGCAGCGGCACCGCCGCCGCCACGCTGAAGGTCGCCCCCGAGGCGGCCGCCGCCTGAAGCGGGCGCGCCGCAAGGTGATCGGCGAGGCCCAGTTCGTCGCGGACATGGGCTTCGAGCGCATCGTGGGCGGACAGTTCGCGCGCGACGCGCTGCGCGGTCTCGTGGCTCAGCCCGCGCTCGCGATAGATCTGCGCCAGTTCCGCGAGTTCCTGCTCGGGAGTCTGCTTCAGCGCCAGTTTCTCGCGGCGGATGTCGGCCTGTTCGGAATCGCGCTGCGAGGAGACCGAGATGAACTCGCCCGCCGCCATCGACATCGCGCCCGCCACCAGCCCCGCCACCCCGGCGACCAGGATCGGGCCGGTCTCGGGTGTCGCCGCCGCCACCCCGAGGATCAGCGAGGCGACCGACACGATCCCGTCATTCGCCCCCAGCACCGCCGCGCGCAGCCAGCCGGTGCGATGGACGTAATGCGGATCGTCGGGGTGCGCGCTCGGCCGTGTCATGAACTTCCTCCTGTGCAGTCTGCGGTTTCGCATCCTCTCTTGCAGGAATGCAAGCACGCCGGGGCGGGGACGCGCCGGAACGCGTCGGGCGCGGCTTGACCACGGGGAAGCAAGGGCATAGCTGCAAGTCTCGAAAACTGCGTGTCTTCGCAGATTGTAGCCGGCGCCGGCAGGGTTGCCAGCCAGGAGATTGCCCCAATGTCGCGATTCGCCCTCGGCGTCATCAAGTTCCAGCGCGAGGTCTTTCCCGAAAAGCAGGAACTGTTCGAACGGCTCAGCACCGGCCAGAGTCCCGAGGCGCTGTTCATCACCTGCTCGGACAGCCGCATCGAAACCGCGATGATCACGCAGACCGATCCGGGCGAGCTGTTCATCTGCCGCAACGCCGGCAACATCGTGCCCCCGCACACCAACCAGACCGGCGGGATGACCGCTTCGATCGAGTTCGCGATCGGTGCGCTGCAGATCCCGCACATCGTCGTTTGCGGTCACACCGAATGCGGGGCGATGAAGGGTGCGATGAACCGCGAGGGCCTCACCAATTTGCCCCATGTGCGCGAATGGCTCGGCTATGCGCAGGGCGCGGTCGACATCGTCGAGATACTCGGCGCCGGGCTCGATCCCGAAGCCAAGATGCGGATGCTGCTCGAACAGAACGTCATCCTGCAATTGCAGCACCTCAAGACCCATCCGACGGTGGCGGTCGCGCTGGCGCAGAAGGCGGTGCAGCTGCACGGCTGGGTCTATGACATCAAGTCCGGGCAGGTCTCCGCCTATGACGAGGCGGCGGGCACGTGGGTTCCGGTCGAGGAACGCTACGCGGGCGAACTCGCCTCCGCCGCGCTCGCCAGCCACGCCTGCTGACGGGGCGGTCAGGCGGCCCGGTCGGCGCCTTCCTGCTGCCAGAGGTCCTTGGCCATTGCGATGTCCTTCGCGCTGGCGCGCCCGAGACGGTGCGCGACGAAGGATATCCCCTCGATCAGCCACGCTGCAAGTTGGGGCTGGGCGAGGCGATAGACCCGCTGCTGCGCCCGTGCCTCGGTTTCGACCAGCGCGATGGCGCGCAGCACGCCAAGATGCTGCGAAACGCGGGTCGCGGGGATTTCCAGCGCCTCGGCGATCTCGTTCACGGTCAGGTCTCCGGCCTGCAGCTTGAGCAGCAGGCGGATCCGGTCGGGATGGGAGATCTGGCGCAGCACATGGGCCAGTTCGGTGGCGACGATCTTTCGGCTTGGCACGGGGGGTGCCCTTTCTTCAGCGGTTGGCGGAGAGGTCGGAATGCACGAGTGCGAGGCGCGGCGCGGCGCCGGTGCGGCGCGCGGCTGCGCCGGGCAGCGCGCGCCATCGCGGGGGCGCCCGGCGCGCGGTGGTCGTCCCGGCGCAGACCAGCTCGACGAAGCGCGCATCCGCGATAGAGGTGACATAGGGCGCGCGCGAGCCGCGCGCGGGCGTGACCACCCCGCTCTCGCGCAGCTGCGCTGCGCTCTCGTGAAGGTCGCGCGCGGCGGTGCCCAATCCCGCCTGCCGCAGTGCCAGCGCGAGCGCCTGCACCAGCAGCGGCGCGTCGAGCGGCAGGGGGGCGCCGTGCGCAGCGGCGCTCTCGGCACAGATCCGCACCGCGCCCGCGCAGCCGTGCCAGACCATCGGCCAGGGCGCGCCGATCCCGCTTGCCTGCGCGAGCCGCGCGAAAACGGCGCTCCGCAGCTGCGGGCTGACGATCAGCGCATCCCAGCGCGGTCGCGGGGAGGAAAGCCCGGCGAGCGCCTCTTCGATGGCAAGGACGTCGAGCGCGGCGCCCTCCCCGGCGCTGGCATGCGCGCGGGCGACGCTCGCCGTCCGCCCTGCCTCGTCGGCGGGCTGAACCAGCGCAATGCGCGTGCGGCTCTCGGCCCGTGCTGCGCGGATCATCGCCGCGAGCGTGCCCGGCCTCGCCGCACCGCTGCCGGGATGGGCGGACATCAGCACGAGGTCGAGCACACCCGCCCCGGCGCTGCCCTGCCCGTGATCGAACAGATAGCTCGCCGCCCAATCGGCATCCGGCAGCCCGGCGCCGCCATCGCGGAAGGCAGCGGGGAAAACCGGCGCCCACGGCGCGAAGTGCAGCGCCGCGCTGCCGCCCGGCTCGGCCGCGATCCCGAGCCAGCCGAGCAGCCGCGCCAGCGCGTGCTCCCAGTCCGCATCGGGGGCGCCGAGCCGCGCGGCGAGGCGCAGGCCCTTGCCGACCACCCGCAGTCCGGCGCCCGCGGCAATGCGCGCCGAGGGCGGCCGCGGTGCCGCTTCCGGCTGGTGACTGGCTGTGTCCATCCTCGCGCCCTTTCGCCTGTCGGGGTTGCGTGACGGGTGTCTAGCCAAAGGCCGTCCCTTAGAAAAATTCAATATATCTTCGAAACCGTTCTGTTTCGTATATTGGCAGATAAGCGCCGCGCTGCCGCGTCAGTCGCCGAGTGCCCCGAGCGCGGGAAGCAGCCCGTCGGCCAAAGCCCGGGCCGCGGCGCGCGTGGCGGGGCGGTCGGCCTCGTCGGCGACCTCGTAGGTATAGGCGGGGATCGCATAGGTTTCGAAGAACCAGTTCTTCGCCGTACCGCTGCCGGGGTTGGCGTTGCGCGGCTCGATGGTGAAGGGATAGTCCGCGAAGGCCTGCTCGCGCCCGCCCAGCCAGGCGGCGAGGAAGCGCTGCTGGCCCTCGCTCGCCTCGTCGCCCTGCACGTAGAACAGGTTGGTGCGGGTCGAGTGGAAATCGACCATCAGCACCGGGCGCACGCCTGCCGGAAGCGCATCGAGCCACGCCTTGACGCTGCGCGTTTCCGGCTGGGTGAAGTCGCCCCAGTCGCGGTTCAGGTCGGTGCCGCCGCGATTGGCGCGCCAGTTCCCGCGGGTGACGCCGTCGGGATTGAGCATCGGCACCACCAAGAACTGCACGTCGCCGAGGTCCCCAGCGCGCGCCGCCAGCGTATCGGCGAAGGCGCGCATCGCGATGGCGCCGGACACCTCGGGCGGGTGCTGCCGGCCGAGCAGGATCACCAGCCTCGGCGCATCGGCGCGCCCCAGCCGGATCGCCTCGACCGGCAGGCCGTCATGCGAATAGCCGAGGGTGAACACCTGCGCTCCGCTCGCCATGCTCCAGCGGGCGAGGTCGGCGCGGGTGGTCTCGGGCGTCAGGAGTTCCTGCGCGGCGACGATTCCGCGGCCCGGCGGAAGGTGCAGCACCGCGCCCGTGCCATCGGCGGTCGGCTCGGCGGCCAGCGCGGTCCAGTGCCCGTCACCCGCGCTCCACTTGGGGGGGTAGCGGTGCCGGCCGCCGAGGTAGCGCAGGGTGACGGTGACGGGCGCGGCGCCGTCCGCCTCGTAGCGGAAGGCGTACCACGGGCTCGGGTTGATCGGCGGCGCATGCTCGGGCGTCACCAGCAGTTCGAAGGCGCGCTCGCCGGCGACCGTGCAGGCCGATGGCGCCGCACCGGGGAAATCGAAGGCGAGCAGGGCATCGGCGGTGCGGCAGGACGCCGACACCGCCACCGGCACCGCCGCCGCCTCGAGCGAGGGAGGCGGGAGCGGCGCCTCGGCAACCGCCCCCGTCCATGCGCCCGCCCCCAGCGCGAGCAGCGCCGCGAGCGCGGTGCGCCTCACCCGCATCAGAAGTTCTTGCGGATTTCGAACCGGACCGTCCGGCCCCGCGGCGAATGCAGCGCGCTGAGATAGCCGTAGGTTTCGTCCGCAAGCGGCGGGTCCTTGTCGAACAGGTTGTTCACCCCCACCCGCAGCCGGGTTCCGTCGAGCGGCCCGTCGGTCTTGATGGTGAAGGTGAAGGCGGTGTTGATCGTCAACATGTCACCGACGCGGTAGAAGTTCGCGTTCGGATCGTCCGAGACGATCGGATCGTCGCGGGTCACGCTGGTGTTCCACACCTCGCCGACATAGTTGGCGAAGACCGACAGGTCGATCGGTCCGCTGCCCCAGTTGACCGAGCCGCTGAAGCGCCATTTCGGGCGCCCGTCGATCTCGAGCAGTTCGCCAAGTCCGCCGACCACCACTTCGGGCGGCAGCACGCCGGCGGCGATCCCGTCGAGCAGTTCCTGCCCGTCGGTCCCGGCGGACTGGACGAAGCTTTCCAGCCGCGCCGCATTGAACCGCAGGCGGATCTTGCCGGCGCCGAAATCGGGGAGGTTGTAGAACAGCCCGAAGTCCCACCCCTTCGACACGCGGCTGTCGAGGTTGAGATAGGGGTCGTTGACGAACAGGATCTCGCCCGCCGGCGCAAGGCTGGTCCCGGCGAACAGATCGAGTTCCTCCTGCGTCGGATCGGCGCGGACCACATTGGGGTTGGAGCCGCCCGCGAGCCGCCGCAGCAGGTCGAGCGCGATCGCGTTGTCGTCGCCGAAGGTGCCCACCAGCCCCTTCTGCTTGACGCGCCAGTAGTCCGCCGTCAGCGTCAGGCCGGGGATGAAGCGCGGTTCGAGCACGACGCCGAGGTTGATGCTGGTGCTGTCTTCCGGCTTGAGCTGGTCGGTGCCCGAACGGAAGCTGATCACGCCCGCGCCCGGACACACGCCGAGATCGGAGATGATGCCCTTCTCGACCTGCGCCTGGCAGATCACGAAGTCGTCGCGGGTGTTCGAGCGGGTGGTGCCCTCGTCATTGACCTGCACGAGGTTGGGGGCGCGGAAGCCCTGCGACCACGCACCGCGGAAGGTCACGCCGGGGATCGCCGTCCACGATGCCGCGACGCGCGGAACGACGGCGGTTTCCTTGATGTCGGCGAAGTGCTCGACCCGGCCGGCGAGCTGGAGGTTGAGCGCCTCGACCAGCGGAATGTCCATGTCCTCGCTCACCAGCGGGACGAAGGTTTCGGCGAAGGCCGACCACACCTGCCGTGCGCCGCTGGTGTCGGGCGAGGGGCTGGTGCCCGCCACGTCGCTGCCGTCGGACACGCCCGGGATCACGCTGTCGGTCCAGGTGATGGTTCCGTCGAGCCGCGGATCGCGGTCGTCATAGAAGGTTTCACGCCGCCACTCGATCCCTGCCGCGATGCCGACGTCGCCGCCGGGCAGACCGAAGAGCCGGCTGTTGCTGACCTTGAAATCGGCCAGCGCCAGGCTGGTGCCGCCCTTGCGGTAGACGCTGATGCGGAACGGATCGATCGCGCTGGCGGGATTGGGGGTGCAATCGCCCTCCCCCGGATCGCCGGTCACGCAGCCGCCGTTGAAGGGGTTGTAGGCGTTGGGCGTGGACTGGTTCACCGCCTGCTGGAACAGCGTCAGCGAGACGCGGTTGCCTTCGAGATCAGTGCTCTTGGCCTCCGAATAGACGAAGCCGGTGTCGAAATCCCATGCGCCGAAATTGCCCTTGAGGCCCGCGACCAGGCGATAGGAATCCTTGTCCACGTCGACCGTGCGGTTGCCGGCGTCGACGAAGCGGTAACGCTCCATGATGATGTCCGCCCCGCCGGCGGGGATGGTGGTGCCCGGCAGACGGTTGGGATTGGGCGTGCCGTCGGGGAAGGTCACCGGGCCGAACGGATTCCAGTAGGCATTGCGCGAAATCCCCACCGGCACCGCGCTGAGGATCGCCGCCGGGGTGATGTTGCGGCTGCTTTCGGAGCGGTAATAAGAGCCCTCGAAATAGCCTTCGACATTGCTGCTGAACTCGTAGTTGAGCAGCATTGCCGCGTTGATGCGGGTCTTCTCGCTGATCAGCGTGGTGCCGTAGGCGCGGTTGTAACGCACCGCCGTGTCCGGCGTGGTGCCGTTGCGGGCGCACAGTCCGTTGCCGAAATCGAGGCGGCAGCCGGGGAAGGTCGACGGCTGGAGATAGAAGTCGTCATCGCGGATCGGGGTCTGGTTGTTGTTGGTGATCTGGATGTCGAACTGGCCAAAGGGCCCGAAGGTGTTGCGGTTGTTGAACTGCGAATCGTCCTCGAACGGCGTGCCGACGACCAGCGGCCGCTTGTCGTCATCGGCCGAATAGCGACGCTGGAAGGATGGCAGGCCGTTCTCGTAGAAATAGCCGCCATAGACCGTCAGGTTCGCGCGCCCTTCGGCGAAGTCGAAGCCATAGCCGCCGTTGATCTGCGTCGAATAGAGGCTGGTGCCGTCCGACAGGCGCAACTCGCCTTCGACGAAGCCGCCCTTGCGGTTGCCGCGCAGCACGGTGTTGACGACGCCCGCCACCGCGTCCGCGCCGTAAATGGCCGAAGCGCCGTCACGCAGAACCTCGATGCGGCGCACCGAGCCCGGTGCGATCTCGTTGGTGTCGGGGCTGACCACCGGCACCAGCAATTCGGTCTGGAAGCCCGGGTTCAGCACCATGCGCCGACCATTGATCAGCAGCAGGGTGTTGCCCGTGCCAAGGTCGCGCAGGTTGATCGAGGCGGCATCACCGCGCGCGTTGTTCGACGTGACATCGTTCTGTTCGTTGAAGGCGACCGCCCCCGCCTGGGGGATGGCGCGGAACAGTTCGTCGCCCGAAGTCGCGGCGATGTTCTGGATGTCGACCTCGTCGACCACGGTGACGGGCAGCACGTCGTTGATCTTCGCGCCCTGGATCTGGGTCCCGGTGACGACGATCTCGCGCTCGGGTTCCTGCACCTCGGCGGGGGTCGGCGCGGCCGCCTCCTGCGCGTGCACGGCGGTCGCGGCGATGAGGCTGCTCCCGCACATCAGGGCAAGCCTGCCCAGAAGCCTTGTCGACATGTTCATTCTCCCTGTTTTTCGATGATGTTCAGCGACCGCGCCCAATGTTCGAACAGCGCGGGCCACTGGCTGATGACTTGCTCGGCCGTGCCCAGACCCCAACCGTGGCCGCCGTTCCGGAACAGGTGCAGCTCCGCGCTCGCCCCGGCGGCGACGAGGGTCTCGAACAGGAGGATGCCGTGGCCGGGGGGCGTGGTGGGATCGTCGGCGGCGGCGAAGATGATGGTCGGCGGCGCGTCCTTGCTCGCCCAGGTGTCGAGCGACCACGCGGCCTCGGCCTTGGCGCTCGCCTTGTCGCCGACGATCTCGCGGCGTGTGCGCGTCGTGTCGTAGGGCTTGCGCAGGGTCACCACCGGGAACAGCAGCACCGCGAAATCGGGCCGCGCCGAGACGTGTTCGTAGGCGTCGGCGCCTGCATAGAACGCGCGGTCCGGCTGGTAGGCGGTGAAACCGGCAAGGTGGCCGCCCGCCGAAAAGCCCATCACCCCGATCCTTGCCGGATCGACCCCGAACTCGCCCGCGCGGGTGCGGATAATCTTCATCGCGCGCTGCGCGTCCATGAACGGCGCGCTCGCGTCCCAGCCGTCGTTGGGCAGGCGGTAGATCAGCTCGAACACGGTGAAGCCGCGCGCGCGCAGCCATTCGGCCGCCGGGGTGCTCTCCTTCTGCAGCTGGATACGGAAATAGCCGCCCCCGCCGGCCACCAGCACCGCCGCGCCGTTGGGAACCGCCGGACGATAGACCCGCATCCGCGGGGTCGAGACGTTGGAGACCGCGCCCTTGCCCGCGCCGCTTGTGCCGATCTTTTCCGGGCCGGTGACCCTGCCGTTGCCGGGCGGTGTGCCGGGCCACAGCAGGATTTCCTCCGGCGCGGCGGCGGCAAGGGCGGGCAGCGGCAGGCCACCGGCGAACAGCGCCAGCACCATGCCGCCCGCGAGCAGGCCGCGCCGCGCGATCACGGGGTCTTCTCCAGCACCCGCGCGGCCGTCTCGCCGACGGAACCGCTGCGCTCGTGGCGCTCGATGTCCTCGGCCTCGAGCGGCAACGGCCTCCCGGCCATGGCGGCGGTGAGCCGTTCGCGGTCGAGCCCGTTCTCCCAGCGCGCCACCACGATCGTCGCCACCGCGTTGCCGATGAAATTGGTGAGCGCGCGGCATTCGGACATGAAGCGGTCGATGCCGAGGATCAGCGCCATCCCCGCGACCGGCACGCTCGGCACCACCGAAAGCGTCGCGGCGAGGATCACGAAGCCCGCCCCGGTCACGCCCGCCGCGCCCTTGGAGCTGATCATCGCCACCAGCACCAGCGCAAGCTGTTCGGACAGCGACAGCTCGATCCCCAGTGCCTGCGCGATGAACAGCGCGGCCAGCGTCATGTAGATGTTGGTGCCGTCGAGATTGAAGGAATAGCCCGTCGGCACCACCAGCCCGACCACCGCCTTGTTGCAACCGGCGATCTCCATCTTCTCCATCAGGCTCGGCAGCGCGGCCTCGGAGGAGGAGGTGCCGAGCACCAGCAACAGCTCGGCGCGCAGGTAACGGATCAGCGCGAAGATCGAGAACCCGTTGAGGAAACCGACCACCCCCAGCACCACCAGCACGAACAGCAGCGAGGTGAGATAGAAGGTCGCCACCAGCGCCGCGAGGCTGGCGAGCGAGCCCAGTCCGAATTCGCCGATGGTGAAGGCGATCGCGCCGAATGCCCCGATCGGCGCGAAGCGCATCAGCATGTGGACGAGCTTGAACACCACCTCGCTGAAGGAGGCGAGCACGTCCATCACCAGATCGCTGTGCGGGCGTGTCGCCGCGATCGCGAGGCCCGCGAGGATTGCGACCAGCAGCACTTGGAGGATATTTCCTTCCGTGACGGCGCTGAACAGGGTCTCGGGAATGATGGCGAGCAGGAAGCCGCTGATCGACTGCGCCTCGGCCGTCTTGGCATAGCCAGCCACCGCAGCGGTATCGAGCGTCGCGGGGTCGATGTTGAGCCCCTCGCCCGGCCGCACCACATTGGCGACGACCAGCCCGATGATCAGCGCAAGGGTCGAGAAGAACAGGAAGTAGGCGAAGGCCTTGCCCGCAACGCTGCCGACCGCCTTCATGTCCTTCATCCCGGCGATGCCGGTCGCGACGGTGAGGAAGATCACCGGCGCGATGATCATCTTGACGAGCTTGATGAAACCGTCGCCCAGCGGCTTGAGCGCCACGCCCCATTCGGGCGCGAAATGGCCAAGTGCGGCGCCCAGCGCGATCGCCGTGAGCACCTGCACATACAGCTGGCGGTAAAGCGGCTTCTTCGCCGCCGCATCGGCGGGCGCATTCGTGGCAGTGTGCGAACCCATCGCTCGCTGGTTCCCCCGGCTCCTGTCTCTCCGGGGCCGAGGATCAGCCAGCGGCGCGGCGCGTGCAAGAAAATCGCATGGGCAGAGCAGACACAGCAAAATCAGCGACTTGGCGACAGTGATGTGACAATTTGTGCGGATTTCCGCACAAAAACCTTGCCTGTTTTGCGGAAAAGCGCACAAGTCCGCTCGAGGGCGGGGGCGAGGGAAAGATGCAACACAGGCTGGGGCGCTGGCACCTGCTGCCGATCGGACTGGCGGCGCTGCTCCTCGTGTCGGCACTGGCCATGCTCGGGCTCGACCGGGCGGTGCGGGTCGGCGCGCTCGCCGAGACCCGCGCGGCGGCGACCAGCCAGGCGGCGATCCTCGCCGCGGGACTGGAAAGCGAGCTCAACAAGTTCAGCCTCGTGCCGCGCGTGCTCGCCGTCGATCCCGAAGTCGCCGCGCTGCTCTCCGCGCGCGGCGGCGATCGCCAGCGCGTCCTGAACCGCCGCCTCGCCGCACTCGCCGGACAGACCGATGCCGCGGCGATCTACCTGATGGACGCGAGGGGCACCACGCTGGCGGCGAGCAATTGGGACCGTCCCGACAGCTTCATCGGCTCCAATTACGGCTTTCGCGAATACTTCTCCGGCGCGCTTGCCGATGGCACGGCAAGCGAATTCGCCCTGGGCACCGTGAGCCGGCGCCCGGGGCTCTACCTCGCGGAACGGGTCGGCCCCGCGACCGCGCCGCTCGGGGTGGTTGCGGTGAAGGTCGAGTTCGACCGGCTCGAAGCGCGCTGGCGCAACGCCGAGGACGGGGTGTTCGTCACCGACGCCGACGGGATCGTGCTGCTCGCCAGCAATCCCGACTGGCGGTTCCGCGCCGCGGGTGACGGACGGGCGCAGCCACGCGATCCGGCGCGCGACGCGATGCGCTTCGGGGTCGCCGAACCGCAGCCTTTCGCGCTTCCCGAGGCCGCGCAGGGTGCCGCCTCGCCGGTCCGGCTGATCGAGAAGATCCAGCCGATCGCGCCGGTCGGCTGGGAGCTGCACCTGCTCGCCGACCCGACGCCGCGCGTGTCGGTGGCGCTGGCCAACGGGCGGCTCGCCGGAGTGGCGGGGCTCGCGCTTCTCGCGCTCGCAGGGGCGGGCGCCTACCTGTGGCGGCGCCAGCGCCAGGCACGCGCCGCGGCCGAGGTTGCCAGCCAGACCGCGATGCTGCGCGACCAGTTGCAGCAGGCCAACCGCCTCGCCACGCTCGGCCAGATCACCGCCGGGCTGGGGCACGAGATCCGCCAGCCGCTCGCCGCGATGCAGGTCTATGCCGAGAACGGCGCGCGCCTGCTCGCTGCCGAGCGCCGCGACGAGGCCGCCGAGAACTTCGCGCGGATCGCCGGGCTGGCGGGCCGCATCGGCGAGATCACCGCCGAACAGCTGCACTTCAGCCGTCGGACGGCCGAAGAGCCGCGGCTCGTCACCCTCGCCGAGGTCATCGACGGCTCGCTGCTGCTGCTGCGCGACCAGCTCCGCCAGAAAGGCATCGCGCTCGCCCTCCCCGCGCCCGAGGCCGCCGCCGCCGCGCGGGTCCGGGCGCGCCATGTCCAGCTCGAACAGGTGCTGGTCAACCTGCTCCAGAACGCGGTGCAGGCGCTGGGAGAAGGCGGCACCATCGCGCTCGCCATTGCCGCGGACGGCGCCGAACTGCGCCTCTCGGTCACCGACAGCGGCCCGGGCGTGCCGCGCGACCTGCGCGACAGCCTGTTCCAGCCCTTCGCGACGGGGCGCAGCGAAGGGATCGGGCTGGGCCTCGCGATTGCGCGCGACATCATGCGCCAGCTCGGCGGCGATCTCGTCCACGAGGACACCGCCGGGGGCGCGCGCTTCACCATGGTCATACCCGCGGCATGAGCGCGCCGCCCGCCTTGCCGCTGCAGGTCGCGCTGGTCGAGGACGACCCTGCGCTGCGCGATGCGACCATGCAGGCGCTGAGCCTCGAGGGCGCCGAGGTCACCCCCTTTCCCGATGCCCGCGCCGCGCTCGCCTCGCTCGACGCGGACTACCCCGGCGTGGTGGTGAGCGACGTCAGGATGCCGGGGATGGACGGGATCGCGTTCTTCGCCGCGCTCCGCGAAATTGACCCGGACCTGCCGGTGATCCTCGTCACCGGGCACGGCGATGTCGCCATGGCGGTCGAGGCGATGAAGAACGGCGCGGCGGATTTCCTCACCAAGCCGTTCTCCTCGGCCGACCTGCTGCGCGCCGTCCGCGCGGCGAGCGAGCGCCGCGCGCTGGCGCTCGAGAACCGCCGGTTGCGCGAAGAGGCGGGACGCGGCGCGCAGGGCACGATCCCCGGTTCCTCGCCCGCCGCCGTGCGACTGCGCTCGGTGATCGAGGGGGTGGCCCGCTCGGAGATCGACGTGGTGCTGACCGGCGCGCCGGGCACCGGCAAGAGCCACGCGGCGCGGCTGATCCACGATCTCGGCCCGCGCCGCAGCCGGCCTTTCGTCACCGTCGACGCCGGGATTCTCGCCCACGAGGATGCCGAGCTGCTGCTGTTCGGGCGCGACCCGGCGGCGGGCCTGTCGCGCACCGGGATGATCGAGCGCGCCAATGGCGGAACGCTGTTCCTCGATGGCATCGCGGCGGCCAGCCCGGTGCTGACCGCGCGACTGATGGCGCTGGTCGAGAGCCGCCAGCTGCTTGCCATCGGCGCCGACCGGCCGCGGCGGCTCAACCTGCGGATCGTCATCGCCCGGCCGGCGGGCCAGGACGCGGCGACCGGGCGCGAGGCGTTGTGGCACCGGCTCGGGGCGGTGCAGATCGCCTTCCCGACTCTTGCCGAACGGCGCGAGGACGTGCCCGAGCTGTTCCGCCTGTTCGTGGCCCGCCATGCGCGCGCGCTCGACATCGCCGCACCCGAGATCGGCGAAGGGCACTGGCGGCACGTGCTCTCGCACGACTGGCCGGGCAACCTGCACGAGCTGGGCACCTATGCCCGCGCGCTCGTGCTGGGCCTCGCCGGAGAGGGCGCGGCGGAAACCCCGGTTGCGGGCGGGCGGCCGCTCCAGCAGATCGTCGCGGAGTTCGAGCGCACCGTGCTCGAGGACGCGCTGCGCCGCTGCCGGGGCGACATCACGCAGCTTCAGGCGCTGCTCGGCACCCCGCGCAAGACGCTTTACGACAAGCTGGCCCGATACGACCTCAAGCCCGCCCGCTTCCGCTGAGCGCCGCGCCTCACTCGACCGCGACGAGGTTGTCCTCCGAATCCCGGTCGATGTAGAAATTGTAGGGGTCGATCCCGGCGAAGGCAGGCTTCTTCGCGGTGACCACCTCGACCACCTGCGCGCCGGTGGCGATCGGGCGGCGCTCCATTTTCAGCACGTCCGCCTTGTCGAAGGCGCCTTGTCCGGGCCGCGCGGTGAACACCCCGACCTCGATCGGCTCGGCGAGCTTCGTCGGCGTCTCTTTGCCCTTGGCATCGGCGGTGAACTTGCCGGCCTCCACGGTGATACGGGTGGTCCAGCTGCCGTCCGCATTGCGGCGCGCGGTGGCGGCCTTGGCCTTGAGGTCGTAGATCGTGATCGTCTCGAACAGATCGGTGATCAGCGCCTGCTGTTCGGGCGTGGTCGCCTCCTTGCGCAGCTCGGCGAGGAGATCGAGGCTGCGCGGATAGGGCGCGCTCTTGAAGCGATAGCGGTCGAGCAGGCGCGTGAGCGCGCGGTTGACCGCATCCTCGCCGAGGCGGCGCTGGAGCAGGTACATCACCAGGCTGCCCTTGCGGTAATGGATGTAGGACTGGTTCTCGACGCGGATCATCGGCCGCTCGCCGATCGGATCGGACTTGCGCCCGGAGAGGTACTGGTCGAGCTCGTACTTGAGGAAGCGCCGGATCTTGTCCTCGCCATAGAGCTGCTTCATCACCATCAGCGCGCTGTACTGCGCCAGCGTCTCGGACAGCAGCGTCCCGCCCTGCATGTCCGCACCCACGATCTGGTGCGCCCAGTATTGGTGCGCCAGTTCGTGCGCGGTAACGTAGGAGACGTAGTCGATGCTCTCGGGATCGCGCACATCGGCGGCAAAGCCGATGCTCTCCGAATAGGGCATGGTCCCGGCGAAGGCCTGCGCGAAGCTCGCGTAGCCCGGGAACTCGACGATCCGGGCATAGCCGAACTGGTAGGGGCCGAAATTGCGGGTGTAGTAGCCGAGCGCGGTCTTCATCGCCGCGAGCATCGCGGGCACGTTCCAGGCGTGGCGCGGATCGTGATAGACCGCGAGTTCGACATCGCCGGCGCGGTCCTCGGCGACGGCATAGCGCGCCGATTGCACCGAGAAGAAGTTGAGGATCGGCGCGGGGCTTGCGAACACCGCGATGCGGCGATCGCCCTCGACCGTGTCGGACAGCTTGTTGCCCGGCGCGATCGGCACCTGGTCGGCCTCGGTGCTGATGGTGATGCGCGAATTGACCCAGTCGGCCTGGATGTAGTTGTTGCGCTGCGCAGCGGTGTCCTCGAGCTGCGCCACCTGCAGCTCGTCGGAGAGGCCCTGGCGGCGGCGCTGGGTGCGGTCGCGCAGCAGGCCGTTGCGGTCCATGCCGATCACGGGTGCGAAGGCACGGTTGTTCACGAAGGTGCCGTTGTCGACGAGGTCGGTGGCCGCGCCGTCATTGGCGAAGCCGCGCCGCCACAGCTGCGAGGCGAAGTCGAGCCGGGTCGTCGCACCCGGAGCGAGCGGCGTGTCGAAGCGGTAGATGCGATAGCCGAAGCGCTCGTCGTCGCTGGCAAGGCGCGCTCCGGCGAGGTCGAGCCGGGTGAACTCGGTCGTCTGGGCACCCTTGCGCACGTGCACTTCCCGGATCGGCGCGCCGGTGTCGTTGCGCAAGTCGTAATGCCCCGTCACCGTCATCCGCCGCTCGTCCGGGTAGATCGCGACGTCGAAGGCGACATCGGTCACCACCGGGCGCGGCAGGCTCTCGTACTTGAGGTATTTGCGCTCGTAGTCGGCGGACCAGGCTTCGCGCTCGTTGAAGGTCCAGTATTCGTTGAGCACCTTGATGTTGTAATTGATGAACATCCCGGTGCCGATCATCGTCGCCACCGCCGCCAGCGCGATCCCGCCCGAGGCGGCCGTGACGCGCCGCGGAATGCCCCTGAGGCGGGGCAACACCGCGGTCACCGTCCCGCGCGGCCATGCCCAGTGCGCCAGCACCAGCAGCAGCACCCCGAACGCGCCCCAATAGGCACGCGCCCACAGCCCGCCCGTCCAGAAGCCGCCGGTGCCGTTCATGTCGCTCAGGGGCTCGCCCGGCGTCGCGCCGAACGTGTAGAGCATGTTCGAATAGCCGAGGTTCTGCAGGAAGATGCGACCCACGAACCACGCCAGCGTGATCCCCCAGCCCATGTACTTGTTGGGGCTGACGACCTGGAAAGCCACCGCCAGCACCGCGATCAGCAGCAGGTCGATGCTCTGCGGCAGGACGTAGGAGACGAGGTAGAGCCCGGCGTCGATGCTCGGCGCGCCCTTGATCAGCTGGTAGACGATCCCGGCGCTCATCCCGGTCAACGCCATCAGCAGCAGCACCACGAAGATCGCGAGAATCTTGGGCACGAAGATCGCCCAGGCGGGCGCCGGGGCGACGTCGATGATCTCGCCGATCCGCACATCGCGCTCGCGCCACACCAGTTCGCCGCCATAGAACACCGCGACGATCAGGCTGAACAGGCTCATGCTGCCGACCACCGTGCCGATGATGTTGGCGGTGAGCGGGTAGGAGGGCGTGCCGAACTGGGTCTTCGACAGCGCGAGATTGACCGCGGTCAGCGTCACCCCGATCAGCAGCAGGACGATGAGGCCGGGGCTCCTGAGCACCAGCAGCGTCTCCATCCGGAGCCGCACCAGGAAGCTGGCAAGCGCGTGGCCTGCACCGAGCTTGCGGTGCACCCTTGCAGCAGGCGCGCGCGGGCGGGTGGTTTCGGCCTCGGCCGCTTGAGTCGCCTGCCGGGCGAGGCGCTTTTGCCGCCACCGGGAGGGCGCGCGCTCGGTCATGCTGAAGCGCGCCCAGGCGAGGCCGAGAAACAGCGCCGCCCAGACCAGTGCCAGCACGCGGTTGACGAGCAGATTGCCCTCGAGCGGGATCAGCCGGCTGTTCATCTCCGCCGCTGTCCAGTAGCGCGAAACCTCTTGGATCGCGCCGATTGCCATCGGTTCGAAGCGCGCCACCGCGTCCTGATATTGGGGTTGGCTGTCCAGCACCGAAGTGGCGATGAGGTAGGCCATCACCAGCACCAGCACCCCAATATAGCTCGCCAGCATTGATCGCGTCAGCGTGGCGAGGCTGAAGAGCACCGCGGAGGAAAGGACGAGATTGGGAACGGCAATGACCAGGAACGGCCACGCATAGGTCGCAAAGCCGCCCGGCCCGACCGTCTCGGGATCGACCCACGGCATCGCCGCGCCCGCCGCGATGCCGAGCGGCACCGCCATGTAGCCGAGCGTGACCACCGCCAGTCCGCCGAGGAACCGCCCCGCGAGGAAGCGCGAACGCCCCACCGGCGTCGCGCGGATCATCGGGCCAAAACCGGTGGTGTCGTCGCGCACCACGGCATTGGCGACGAAAGCGGTGATGACAAAAAGGTAGAACAGCCCGAACAGCGCGAGCGCGATGGTGACCGCATAGGGCGAATTCTCGTGGACCGCGCCCGGGGTGCCGATATTGACCTCGGAACTGGCCGAAATGGCGAAGCCGATCAGAAAGAAGATCGCCACCGAGACCCAGAAGGTCGGGCTGGTCAGCTGGTAGCGGATCTCGAACGCGGCGAGGCGGGCGGTGAGCATGGCGTCGGCCCCCTCGCTTACGCGGCTTGCGCTGGAGCGGCGGCGCGGCGCGTTTCGGCGAGGGTCGCGAAATAGACGTCCTCGAGCCCGCCGCTGACCGGCGCGAAGCCTTCGGGCTGGCTGTCGGCGAGCACGTGGACCACGATCTCTCCCGCGAAGAAGCGGTGCGAGATGACCTCGTGCGCGGCCTGCATCTCCTCGAGCCGGGTGTGCGGGACGGTGCGCTGCCAGACGCGCCCCTGGGTCGAGGCGATCAATTCGCGCGGCGCGCCTTCGAGCTGCACCCGCCCCTGTGCCAGCACCGCCATGCGCGGGCACAGGTCGGCGACGTCGTCGACGATGTGGGTGGACAGGATCACCACCACGTTCTCGCCGATCCCGGCGAGCAGGTTGAGGAAGCGGTTGCGCTCTTCCGGGTCGAGCCCGGCGGTGGGCTCGTCGACGATGATGAGCTCGGGATCGCCGAGCAGCGCCTGGGCGATGCCGAAGCGCTGGCGCATCCCGCCCGAAAAGCCCGCGATCGCCTTGCCGCGCACCGCCCACAGGTTGGTCTGGCCCAGCAGATGCTCGACCACCGCCTTGCGCTCGCCCTTGTCGGTGATGCCTTTGAGCACCGCCATGTGATCGAGCATCGCCTGGGCCGAGATGCGTGGATAGACGCCGAAATCCTGCGGCAGGTAGCCCAGAGTGCGGCGCAGCCGGTCGGGCTCGGCGAGCACGTCGATGTCGCCGAAGCGGATGCTCCCGGCGGTCGGCGCCTGAAGCGTGGCGATGGTGCGCATCAGCGTCGATTTGCCTGCGCCATTGGGGCCGAGCAGCCCGAACATCCCCTTGGGGATCGACAGGGTCACGGCGTCGAGCGCGCGCGTGCCATTGGGATAGGTGTGGCTGACACCTGACAGTTCGAGCATGGTGATCCCCCTGATTGCGCTGCGCATCCTAGCGGATCGGCGTTCGAGGAAAAGCGGCTTTCGCAGGCTGCCAAAGCGACCTGATCGAGGCGCCCGTCGTTCGTCGGAGGGTGTGGACCGTTCGTGGAAGAGAGGGCGGAAGCTGCGCCGGCAGGTGCGGCCCCGTGACCGCCCCGCGCCGGCGCCCGCGTCAGTTCGGCCAGTAGATGTATTCGTCGCCCTTCACGTAAGGCTCGGCAAGGTTCTTGTCGATCGACACCGGCATGTCGAAGGTGCTGGCATAAAGCGGCGGCTTGCGCCCGCGGTGATGCGCTTCGAGCAGCGCCTCGAGCTCGCGGCGCTTGTCCGGTTCGGCTGCGGCGAGGTTGTGCCGTTCGGTCGGGTCCTGGGCGAGGTTGTAGAGCCATTCCCTGCCCTGCTTGCCGTTGACCTGCAGCTTCCAGTCGCCCTTGCGCACCGCCTTGTAATAGCCCGAGTTCCAGAACAGCGGCGCATCCGCGCCCTGCTGCGTGCCCGTTCCGGTCAGCGTCGGGACGAGGTTGCGGCCGTCGATCGTCACGCCCTGCGGCAGGGCCGCGCCCGCCGCGGCGGCGAAGGTCGGCATCAGGTCCACCTGCCCCACGGGCAGCGCGATCCGGCTGGCAGGGGCGATCCGCGCCGGCCAGCGCGCGAACAGCGGCACGCGGATGCCGCCCTCGAAGAAATTGCCCTTCCCCCCGCGGAACGGATCGTTGAGATGGTCGAGCCCGACATAGCCCGGCGCGCCGTTGTCCGACGAGATCACCACCAGCGTGTTGTCCGCCAGCCCCTCCTCGTCCAGCTTCGCCATGATCCGCCCCACGCTGCGGTCGAGCGCGCGAACCATCGCGGCATAGACCCGCAGGCGGTGCGGGCGGATGTCGCCCACCGCATCGTAATCCTCGCGGGTCGCCTGCAGGGGCGAATGCACCCCCCAGTGGGCGAGGTAGAGGAAGAACGGCCGGTTGCGGTTGGCCGCGATCACCTTGAGGCTCTCGTCGGTCCAGTAGTCGGCGAGATAGCCCCCCGGCGCGAACTTCTCCCCGCCGTTGTAGCTGGTGACGAAATGCGCCGAGGCCCACAGGAAGCGGTCGATCGGATCGAAATCGACATGCGCGTTGACCGCGTCCGGATCGTCTTCGGGCAGGTGCAGCATCCCGTCCATGTTGAGGCTCTCGTCGAAGCCCTGCTGGTTCGGGTGGAAGCGCGGGGAATTGCCGAGATGCCACTTGCCGATATGCACCGTGTGATAGCCGCGCGTCTTGAGCACCTCGGCGATGGTCACTTCCTCGGGCGGCAGGCCCTGCTCCTCGAAAGGCGGCGCGGCGGCATCGGCCTCGGCGTTGTAGAGCACCGGCGGACGGTCCGGCTGGATGTCTGCGGATACCATCGACACCACCCGCGCGAAGCCCGGCGGGGTGGGCGTGAACTCGAAGCCGGTATGGGTCGAATAGCGTCCGGTCATCAGCTGCGCGCGGCTCGGCGAGCAGGTGGCATTGCCGGCATAGGCCTGTGTGAAGATCGCCCCCTCGGCGGCGAGACGATCGATGTTCGGGGTCTTGATCCGCCCGCCCGCGACCCCGCCGCCGAAGGTCGAAAGATCGTTGATGCCCAGATCGTCGAACAGGATGAAGATGATGTTGGGCGGACGCTCGGCAGGAGGCGCTTCGGCGGTGGCAGGCCCCTGCTGCCAGGGCACCGGGCGGTTGGGCGCGACGTCCTGCGCGCTGCGCCAGCGCACCAGCGCGAGCGCGAGATCGGTGCGGAACACCCACGCCCCGCCGCCCAGCAGCGCGAGGGCCGCGAGCGTGCCGAGCGCCGCCTTGGCCCAGGCCCTCACGCGAGCGAGGCTTTCGTGCAGATGTTGAGCTGCCCCGCAAGCCCGGCGTCGCGGTGCATGGTGATCGCCTGATATTCGGGCGACTGGATCATCGCCATCATCGCCTTGCGCGAGGGATATTCGGCGATCGCCACCATGTCCCACAGTTCCTCGACCTCGCCCAGCATCAGCCCGGTCACCGCGCCGCTGAAGCGCACCTTGCCGCCTACCGCGGCAAGGCAGGCGCCCACGCCTGCGGCATAGCGCAGATAGGCGTCGCGCCCGCTCAGGTCGGCGTCCGATCCGTCGGCATATTCGGCCTTGTCACGAAACTTCAGCAGGTTGACCATGCACATCGGCGCATCGTCACCCCCGGTGAAGAAGGCCATCGCCTGTTCGGGCGTGGGGTGCAGCTGGTTGGTGACGTTCATGCGTTCTCTCCGTTGCCCGCGACCTCGAGGATCGCGGCGACGAACCCTTGCGGGTCGTCCTCCTGGATGAAATGCCCGCCGCTGAGCGTGCGGTGGTTCTGGCCCGCGGTGCCGGGCACGCGGCCGATGAAGCGGCTTTCCCCGCCGCGGGTGATCGGGTCGCCATCGGAAAAGGCGCACAGGAACGGCTTGTCCCATGCATCGAACACGCGCCACGCCGCCTGCTGGTCGGGAACCGCGACATTGCCTGCGAAAGGCACGAGCGCGGGAAAGATCCGCGCCCCGGCCTTGTAGCGCGCGTCCGGGAAGGGCGCGTCATAGGCGGCAATTTCCCCCTCCGACAGGCCGCGCTTCGTCCCCTTGGCGATGATCTTTCCGATCGGGAAGACCGGGCTCCATTTCGAAAAGGCCCGCCAGATCGCGAAGGCGCGCGGCGCGGGGCCGCCTTCGGGCAGGCCGCCGTTCGACAGCACTACGCCCGCGAAGCGTTCGGGCATTGCCGCGACCAGCCTGAGACCGATCAGCGATCCCCAGTCCTGGCAGACCAGCGTGATGCCGGTCAGGTCGAGCGCCTCGACCCACTGCCGCATCCAGTCGACATGCGCGGCGTAGGAATAATCGGACTTCGCGGCCGGCTTGTCGGACTTGCCGAAGCCGACGAGATCGGGCGCAAGGACGCGGTAGCCTGCCGCGGCAACGGGGCCGATCATGTGGCGGTAGAGATAGGACCAGGTCGGCTCGCCGTGCATCATCAGCACGGGGCGGCCATCGCGCGGGCCTTCATCGACGAAGTGGATGCGCAAGGGCGTGCCGCTCGCGTCGCCGCGCACCTCGCACCAGTGCGGCGCGAAGGGGAAATCGGCGAGATGCGCGAAGGCCGCATCGGGGGTGCGCAGGATTTTCAGGGCCTCTCTCCCATGCCCGCTTTTATTGGCATGATGAATGTCACTAGTTCGCTCCAGCGTCAATCCTGTGGCAGCGCGGCGAGCGCATCGGCGAGCATCCGCCGCACCACCGCACGCGCCTGTTCGACGCCCAGCCCCTGGTCGCGGCGCAGCAGCCGCCAGGTGGCGAAGCTCAGGATCACCCCCAGCCCCTGCACCGCGGTGGCATCGGCCTTCACGGTTTCGGGGAGATAGGCCTCGAGCGTCTGCGCCTCGAGCCGCAGCATCCGGCGGTAGTCCTGCATCAGATAGGGCGATTCAAAACGCCGCAGGCTCGCCGAGATGCGGTAGGGCATGATCGTCTCGAAAATTTGCGCGCGCCGCTCGGCCAGATCGGCGAGCCGCGCCTGCCAGGTCTCGCCAAGCGGCGGACGCAGCAGGATCGGCAGCACCCGCGCCTCGATCGCCTCGGTCATTTCGCGGTAGAGCGCGTCCATGTCGGCGAAGTGGCGGAACACGGTGCGCAGGCCCACGCCCGCCGCCTCGGCGACCTGCGAGGCCGACGGCGCCACCACGCCCGCGCCGACGAGGTCGAGCATCGCCGCGACAATCCGCGACCGGCTCGACCGCGCGCGCTCGCGCCGGCCATCGGCAAGCGGCGCAGCGGCAGCGGAGGTGGCATTGGCGTTCATGCCTCAGGGCTAGGTTATGGCACGCAAGGTGTCAAATGCACCCCGAGCGGAAGGCAGTCCCGTCCCACCCTGATCGAGTTTAAGGCGCCCCGGGACTGTATCGGGCAGACGGTCCCTTTTCCGGCAACAGCGAGGAATAGCCATGAATCTCAAGCCCCTGGACCAGCAGACCATCGTCATCACCGGCGGTTCCTCGGGCATCGGCCTCGCCACGGCGCGCATGGCCGCCGGGCGCGGCGCCAATGTCGTGATCATCGCCCGCAGCGAGGAAGGGCTCGCCGCCGCCGCCGAGCGCATCCGCGCCGAGGGCGGACGCTGCGACACGATCAGCGCCGATGTCGGCAATCGCGACGAGGTGCGCCGCGCCGTCGCCACCGTGCTCGAACGCCACGGCGGCTTCGACACCTGGGTCAACAACGCGGGCATCGGGGTCTATGCCACGCTCGAGGACCTCGACGATGCGGACCACCACCGCCTGTTCCAGACCAATTACTGGGGCGTCGTCCACGGCGCGACCGAGGCGCTCCCGCATCTCAAGGAGCATGGCGGCGCGCTGATCACCACCGGGTCGATTTCCTCTGAAATGCCCTCGCCGGTGCTCTCGAGCTACACCGCCAGCAAATATGCTGTGAAGGGCTATATCGATTCGCTGCGGCTCGAACTGATGCACGAGAAGGCGCCGGTTTCGGTGACGCTGATCCAGCCCTCGGGCATCAACACGCCTTTCGGCGAACACGCGCTCAACCGCATGAGCGGCCGCGCCAAGGTGCCGCCGCCGGTCTATTCGCCCGACATCGTGGCGGAAGGCATCTGCCACGCTGCCGAGCACCCCACCCGCGACATGATCCTGGGCGGCGCGGGACGTTTGATGACGCTGTTCGCGAACCTCCTGCCTGATCTTGCCGACCAGGTCTTCATGCGCGCCTTCTTCGCCACGGCGCTGGCGAAGAACCAGCCGAAGCGCGTCAACACCGACGAGGGCTTCCACGAAGGCGGCGGCCGGGGAGAGATCTACGGCGAACAGACGATGCGCCATACCAGCCTCTATGGCCTGCTGCGCCGTCACCCGCTCGCTTCCTTCGCCGCCGGGGCGACCGCGCTGGCGGTGGGCACCGCCGGGCTGGCGCTGCGCCGCCGCTGAAGCAGGTTCAGCGCGCCGCGGCGTAGATCGCGTCGATGAGCGCGGCGACATCGACGAGCCGCCGCGCCGCCGGATCGAAGCCGCCCCCTTCGGCGAGTTGCCGCGCCCAGCCGACCGCGGCGCGCCCGCCCCAGTCGTCGGGCGGGGCGACCAGCCGGGTGCGCGCGGTGCCGCGGTGGTGCCACAGCTCGAAATCGTAGAAACTCCCGGCCACATTGACGAGCGAGACGCCGCCTTGCGTGCCGTGGAGGTGCACTGCGATGCGCGCGTCCTCGCCGGCGTGGAGCCGCCACGAACAGGCAAGCTGCACGCTCGCCCCGGTCGCCAGATCGAACTGCGCGGCGGCATAGTCCTCGACCCGTTCGCTTCCAGCCTCGAGCGGCGTGCCGCCCGCGAACAGCCGCGCCGCGACCCGCTCGACTTCGGGAAAGCCGGTCAGCCACAGCACCAGATCGGCAAGGTGCACGCCGAGATCCATCACGCAGCCCCCGCCCGCCTGCGCGCGATCGTAGAACCAGTCCTTGTCCGGTCCGTAGGCGTTGTGGAAGGCCAGATCGGCGGCGAAGATCTCGCCGAGGTCGCCCGCGTCGAGCAGCTTTACGAGCGCCGCCGCCGCGGCGGTCAGGCGGTAGGAGAAATCGACCGCGAGCAGCCGGTCGGCGGCCTCGGCGGCGGCGACCGCGGCGCGCGCCTCGGCGGCATTGCGCCCCAGAGGCTTCTGGCAGAACACCGCCAGCCCGGCTTCGAGCGCCGCAACCGTCTGTTCGGCGTGAAGCGCGCTCGGCGTGGCGATCGCCACCCCGTCGAGCCCGGCGCTCAGCAGCGACTCGAAGGACGGCAGGATCGCCGCTTCGGGAGCGAGCGCCTGGGCTTCCCGGGCGCAGGGCTCGGACGGGTCGACGATCGCCGCGATCTCCGCCGCGCCGTCCTGCGCGATGGCGGAAAGGCGATGGCGGCCGATCCAGCCGGTGCCGAGAAAACCGATGCGCGGACGGGTCATGCCGTAACCGTCACCCAAACTCGATCAGCGCCTTGACGAAGCCTTCGGGCTTGTCGCGGGTCGCATCGAGCGCCTCGCCGAGCCGCGCCAGCGGGTAGCGGTGGGTGTAGAGCGGCGCGGGGTCGAAGCCGCCGCTCGCCACAGCGTCGACCGCCTCACGCACGCCGCGCAATTGCACCGCGAGGTCGCGTTCGTGGGCGTTGACGACGTCGATCCCCTTCCAGTTCCAGTTCTGCATGTTCACCTGCCGCGGCCCGTCCTGGTGATAGCCCGCGACGACCAGCCGCCCGCCGAAGCCCACCAGCTCGCCCGCGAGATCGAGCGGCCATTGCTTCCCGACGCATTCGATCACCCGTTCACACATTGCGTCGCCGGTGATCGCCTTCACGTCCTCGATGATCCGCCAGTGATCGTCCATGGTGATGCACTCCGCCGCGCCATAATGCCGCGCGAGCGCCAGCGATTCGGCGCGCCGCGAGATGGCAATCACCCGTGCCCCGGCGGCGCTCGCCAGATGGGTCAGCACCGCGCCGAGGAAGCCGATCCCGATGATCGCCACGCTTTGCCCAGCGCGAATGTCGCTGCGGCGGAAGATGTTGAACGCGCAGCCCAGCGCCTCGCCGGGGAAGGGCTGGCCTTCAAGCGCTGGGGGCAGCTTCACCACCCGCTCGGCCGCGACCACCTCGGCCCCGGCATAGGAACGCTGGCCGAGGGCGGCGACCCGGTCGCCCGCGGCCAGCCCCTCGACCCCGGGGCCGAGTGCCTCGATCACCCCCCAGCCCTCGTGCCCGAGGTCGCCGGGCGGGGTGGGGAAGTCCATCCACTCCGGCCCTGCCCAGGGCCCGAGATTGGAGGCGCACACCCCGCAGCCTTCCATCCGCACCCGCACCTCGCCCGCGCCCGGCTCGGGCAGCGGCACGCGCGCAAGGTCGATTTCGCCGGGGGCGGTGAGCACGGCGGCCTTCATCATCGGGGTCATCAACCCTGCTCCTGCGCGATGAAGTGTTCGAGCGCGGCGCGCGCCGCGTCGTCGGTCATCTGGCGCGGCGGGTGCTTGCAGAACCATGCCGATGCGGGATGCACCGGCCCCGCCAGCCCGCGGTCGCGCGCCAGCTTGGCGCAGCGGATCATGTCGATCGCGATCCCGGCCGAATTGGGCGAATCCTCGACCGACAGGCGCATCTCGAGGTTCATCGGCACCCCCCCGAACAGCTCGCCCTCCATACGCAGGAAGCACAGCTTGTTGTCGTTCTGCCACGCGACATAGTCGGACGGGCCGACATGGATGTTCTCGTCGCCCAGGCGCTCGGCGGCGACCGATTGCACCGCCTCGGTCTTGGAAATCTTCTTGGAAGCCAGCCGCTCGCGTTCGAGCATGTTGAGGAAGTCGGTATTGCCCCCGGTGTTGAGCTGGTAGGTGCGCTTCAGCGTTACTCCGCGCTTGGCGAAGAGATCGGTCAGCACGCGGTGGACGATGGTTGCGCCCAATTGCGCCTTGATGTCGTCGCCGATCACCGGCACGCCTGACTTGCGGAAGCGTTCTGCCCAGACCGGATCGCTGGCGATGAACACCGGAATCGCGTTGACGAAGGCCACCCCCGCCTCGAGCGCGCAATCGGCATAGAACTCGCTGGCACGCTGCGAGCCGACGGGGAGGTAATTGACCAGCACGTCGGCGCGGGCCTCGCGCAGGGTGTCGATCACCTCTTCGCGGTCCGGCTCGGGCGCGTCGGCACGGGCGAAGCTGCGTTCCTCGGGATAGTTCGCCATGTGCGCCGCGATCCCGTCGAGCACCGGGCCCATGCGCACCTTGGTTCCGGTCGGCTCGACCTTGTCGCAGAAGCGCGCGGTGCAATTGGGCGCGGCGAAGATCGCCTCGGCGACATCGCGCCCGACCTTGCGGCGGTCGACGTCCCATGCGGCAACCACGCGGATGTCGCCGGGGCGGTAGCCGCCCAGTTCGTGGTGCATCAGTCCGGTCGTGTCGTTCGCCCCGTCCTGGTAATGGGCGATGCCCTGCACCAGCGAGCTGGCGCAATTGCCGACGCCGACCAGCGCAACATTGATCGCGCGCGAGGGGGGTGACAGCATATCGCTCTCCTTCAGGGTGAGGGGTTCAGGCACGGGCGGCGACCGGCGCGCTGACGGCGGGGGCGTAGCGGTCGATCATCTCGGCGCAGAAATCGGCAAAGCCCTGCGGGTCGCGCGCGCAGGAGGTGTGATGCGCCTCGACCCCGAGATGTTCGGGGGTGAAGCAGAAGGTCACCATCACCTCGAAATCGGCGAGCGCCTCCATCTGGCGGTCGAACCAGTCGAGCGCGCCTTCGCGGAAGCGGTCGGCCCAGCTGAGCCCGGTGCGCAGCTTCGTGACGCCCAGATCCTTCATGATCCGCACCGCATCCTCGAGCCGGGGATCGTGGAAGTGGAACCACTGCATCAGGCCCATCTCGGCGGCGTGGCGGCGATAGACCTCGAGCGCGGGCTTGGGGGTGCCGTCGGCGCGGATCAGGCCCATGTGGAAGTGGCGGTAATAGCTCGACCCCTCGGCCTCGCGGTGGCGGGTTTCGGCGCCCCATTCCTGCGGCAGGTCGAACAGCGAATACCAGTAGATGTTGGGCACCCGGCCGATCAGCAGTTCGGCGGTGCGTTCGAGCCCGAAGACCTGCACCTCGTCCGCCCCAAAGCTGCCGACGCCGACCTCGGTGGCCCAGACGGGCTTTTCGGGAACGACCGCCTCGATCTCGGCGATCTTGTCGGGCCAGGCATGGATCGGCCACAGGTTCCAGTCGAGCGGGAAGCCGTGCACTGCAACCACATCCACGTGATCGAGCGCGCCTTGGTTGCGCATCTTCTCCACCCACGAGGGGTCGATCGGCGACATCCCGCCCAGCACCCGCGTCACATCGGGATTGATGGCCGCGATGGATTGCCCGGCGCGAATCACCGTGTCGGCATAGATCGCCCAGTCGGGATCGAGTTCGGGGTTCCAGTGCGACTTGTTGTTGGGCTCGTTCCAGATCATCGCCGCTTCGATCATTGCGGGCCTCCTTTCGCGGGGTAGGCCGCCATCGTCCCGTGCGCGCCATAGGGCACGGGCGCGACGCGGCAGAGATAGACTTCGCTTTCGGGCTGCGCCTCGATGGTGAAGCCGGCGGCGCGCAGCATGGCCTGCGAACAGGCCGCGTTGGGCGCCCACCAGTTGGTCCAGTCGTGCGCGAACTCGCGCTCGATGAAGTGCAGCTTCGGATAGGCGGGATCGTCGAAGTAGTCGGGCGGATCGAAGGTGCCGGGCTTGTGGAAGGGGTGGTCGGCGGGCGCGTCATAGGGCTCGCAGGAGCCCTGCTGCATGGTCTGGAACAGCATCAGATCGCCCGCCACGTGCTCGCGGATGAGGTCCAGCGCGAGCAGCGGGTGGCGCAGGTGGTAGAGCACCCCCATGAAGATGACGAGGTCGAAGGTCTCGCCCAGCGCTGCCACGTCGTAGACGTCGCCTTGCGCGAATTCGATCTCGCCGAAGCCCAGCGCATCGCTCGCCAGCCGCGCCTGTTCGAGATAGCGCGGGTCGCTGTCGATCCCGAGCACCCGGTCGGCGCCGCGCTTTGCCATCTCGATCGCGTAGAAGCCCGCGTTGCAGCCGATGTCGAGCACCGACTTGCCGGTGAGGTCCTGCGGCAGCGCATCGGCGAAGCGGCGGTATTTGAAGGCGGGATAATCGCCGAGGAAATGCTCGGGCGCGGTGGTGATCCCATGGCCGAGGTCGATGTTCTGGAACCAGGGGGCAAGCGCCTCCACCCGCTCGCGCAGATGTTCGGCGGAGAGACGGCCGCTTTGCACGTCGGCGTCGGCCATGCTCAGCTCCCGCTTTCGTTGAGAGTGAGCAGGCGTTCGCCCCATTCGCCCGCGGCGATCCGCGTCACCGAGGCGGGCTCCACCGCGAAGGACAGGATGCGGTCGAGCGGCAGGCCGATCACGCCCGCCACGGCGGCGCGGATCACGTCGGCGTGGCTGACCATCGCCACCACCTTGCCCGACATGGTGCGCGCCGCCTCGCGCAGGTGGGCGAGCACGCGTTCCTGCACCGCCGCCATCGTCTCGCCGCCGGGGGTCGCGGCGCTCCCGCGATGCGCGTTCCATTCGCGCCAGCGCGGGTCGGGTTCGAGATCGGTGAAGGCCTTGCCGCTCCATTCGCCGAAGTCGATCTCGTCGAGCGGCGCCGCGGTCTCGGGCGACATCCCGCGCGCCGCGCCGATCGCCTCGGCGGTCTCGCGGGCGCGGCGCACCGGGCTGGTGTCGATCCGGTCGATCCGTTCCGCCCCCAGCCGGGCGGCGAGGCGACGCGCCCCCTCGTTCCCCTCGGCGGAGAGCGGCACGTCTCCCGAACGTCCGGACAGGACGCGCCCCAAATCGGCATGAACCGCATGGCGAACGAATAGAATAGTGGCTGTCATTGCGCTCCGATGGCTGCTGCAAGGATAGTAGAAGCGGTCTTCGCCACCCACCTCAAGCTGTCATGTTTCAAACCTGAATTAGTGCCCGACCTTGAATCGTCTGTTCGCTATAAAGACTGCAATCACAAGGCGATATGACGGACACTAGCGGCGCAACCTGAGTTAGAATCCCGCTTTAGTATGTCACCACCCGCTTTCGACTAGGAACTCTGCTGAAGAAGAAGCATCCAATCGGGAGGAACCATTTGGCCGATACAATTCTGGTTACGGGCGGCGCGGGCTTCATCGGGCGGCACCTGTGCCGCGAACTGCTCCGCCGCGGTCACGAGGTGCGGGTGCTCGACGCCCTGATCGAACAGGTCCACCCGGGCCGCGAACGGCCCGCCGATCTGCCGCAGGAGGTCGAACTGGTCCGCGGCGACGTGCGCGATGGCGAAGCGGTGGCAGCCGCGCTCAAGGGCGCGGACAAGGTCGTCCACCTCGCCGCCGAAGTCGGGGTCGGCCAGTCGATGTACGAGGTCGAACGCTACACCGCCACCAATGACACCGGGACCGCGGTGCTGATGGAGCGGCTGATCGACCATCCGGTCGCGCGCATCGTCACCGCCTCCTCGATGAGCATTTACGGAGAGGGCCTCTACCGCGACGCCGAGGGCAACCTCGTCGAGGACGCGGCGCGCGGCACCCTGCGCGATGGGCAGCGCGCGTGGGACCCGGTCGACGGCGAAGGCCGCCCGCTCGAGCCGGTCGCAACCCCCGAATGGAAGCGCCCCAACCTCTCCTCGGTCTATGCGCTCGGCAAGTTCGTGCAGGAACGCATGACCCACATCATGGCCCCGCCCTACGGGATCGAAGCCGCCTGCCTCAGGTTGTTCAACGTCTACGGCCCCGGTCAGGCGCTCTCCAATCCCTATACCGGGGTGCTGGCGATCTTCGCCTCGCGGCTCCTCAATGGCCAGCCGCCGATGATCTTCGAGGACGGCGAGCAGCGCCGCGACTTCGTCCACGTCGCGGACGTGGCGCGCGGCTTTGCCGAGGCGCTCGAACACCCCGATGCGCCGGGCGGCACCTTCAACATCGGCTCGGGGCAGGACCGCTCGATCCGCGAGGTCGCGCGCAGTCTCGCACAGGCGATGGGCCGCAACGACATGGAGGCCGAGATCGTCGGCAAGGCGCGCACCGGCGACATTCGCCACTGCTACGGCGACACCACGCTGGCGCGCGAGGTGCTGGGCTTCGAGGCACGGCAGGACTTCGGCGAAGGTCTTGCCGATCTCGCCGAATGGCTCGCCGACCAGGACGCCGAGGACCGCGCCGAGGGCGCGCGCGCCGAACTCGAAGCGCGCGGGCTGGTGGCATGAGGGTCGGCGAAGACAGCAGCATTCTCGTCACCGGCGGGGCGGGGTTCATCGGCGCCAACCTTGCCGACCGGCTCGCCGCGAAGGGCTGCCGGGTGCGGGTGCTGGATTCGCTTGCGCGGCCCGGGGTCGAGCGCAACCTCCAGTGGCTCACGCAGCGCCACGGCGAACGGATCGAGCCGGTGATTGCGGACCTGCGCGAAGGTGGCCGGATCGAGGGCGCGGTGCGCGGCATCGACGGCGTGGTGCACCTCGCCGCGCAGGTCGCGGTGACCACCAGCCTCGCCGATCCGGTCGAGGATTTCGGCATCAATCTCGCCGGCACCTTCGCATTGCTCGAAACGCTGCGCCACGCCCGTCCCGGCGCGCCGCTCGTCTTCGCCTCGACCAACAAGGTCTATGGCGATCTTGCCGACGTCGAGCTGCGCCGGACCGAGGCGGGCTATACCCCCGCCGACCGCGGGCTTGCCGCGCATGGCGTCGACGAGAGCCGCCCGCTCGATTTCCACACGCCTTATGGCTGCTCCAAGGGCGCAGCCGACCAATACGTGCTCGACTATGCGCGCAGCTATGCCATGCCCGCCGCGGTGCTGCGGATGAGCTGCATTTACGGCCAGCGCCAGATGGGCACCGAGGATCAGGGCTGGGTCGCCCATTTCCTGATCCGCGCGCTGCGCGGCGAGACGATCACGCTCTATGGCGACGGACTTCAGGTGCGCGACGTGTGCGACGTGGCCGACACCTGCGAAGCCTATGTCGCGCTGCTCGAACGCATCGACACGCTTGCGGGGCGTGCCTTCAACTGGGGCGGCGGACCGGACAACGCGGTGAGCCTGCGCAGCGTGCTCGACGAAATCGGCAGGATCACCGGCAAATCGCCCAAGGTCGAACATGCGGACTGGCGCGCGGGCGACCAGCGCTGGTTCGTCGCCGACACCCGCGCCGCGACCGCCGCGCTCGGCCTGCGCGAGCGCAAGCCCTGGCGCGAAGGGCTTGCCGACCTTGCCGAATGGCTGGGCGCGGGCAAGCAATCCGCCCCCGCCCCCGCCCGCTCGCCCGAGCAGGTGTCGTGATGGGGAGCGGACATAATGTCCTGATGACGACCGATGCGGTGGGCGGCGTGTGGCATTACGCCATCGACCTTTCCCGGGCGCTGTCGCGCGCCGGCCACCGCGTCACCCTCGCCGTGATCGGTCCGGAGCCCGACGCCGACCAGCGCCGCACCGCGACAAGCATCGCGGGCGTCGAACTGGCCGCGACCGGCCTGCCGCTCGACTGGCTGTGCGACAGCGAGACCGAAGCCGCGCGCACGGCAAGGGCTCTCGCCGGGCTGGCGGGCGAATGCGGCGCCGATCTCGTCCATTGCAACTCCCCCGCGCTGGTGGGCGCGGCGCGCTGGCCGGTGCCGGTGGTGGCGGTCGCGCATGGCTGCATCGCCACATGGTGGGAGGCTGCCAGGGACGGCCCGCTCGACCCGGCGCTCGGCTGGCATCCCGAGATGGTGCGCCGCGGGCTGATCGCTGCCGCGGCGGTGATCGCCCCGAGCGAAAGCTTCGCTGCCCAGTTGCAGGAGACCTACCGCCTCCCCGCGCGCCCGCTGGCGGTGCACAATGGCCGGCCGCCTGTCCCCGTCGCCGCCACGCCGCCGATCGACGCGGTGCTGACCGCCGGGCGGTTGTGGGACCCCGCCAAGAACGCCGCGCTGCTCGACCGGGTGGCGGGGATGATCGACACCCGCCTGCTTGCCGCGGGCGCGCTCGACGGGCCGAACGGCGAGAGCATCGCGCCGACCAACCTCGTCGCGCTCGGCCCGCTACCCGGCAAGGCGCTCGCCGAACTCATTGCGCGCCGCCCGGTGTTCGTTTCCGCCGCGCGGTTCGAGCCTTTCGGCCTCGCCGTGCTTGAGGCGGCCTCGGCGGGCTGCGCGCTGGTGCTGTCCGACATCCCCACCTTCCGCGAGCTGTGGGACGGCGCGGCGGTGTTCGCCGATCCCGACGATGCCGAGGGCTTTACCGCCGCGATCGCGCGGCTGCGGGAGGAGCCGGAGTGGCGCGCACAGCTCGGCCGCGAGGCGCGGATGCGCTCGGCCCGCTACTCGGTGCAGGCGATGGGCGATGCCACCATGGCGGTCCACCGCAGGGTGCTCGACGCGCAGGCGAAGGAGGCCGCGGCATGAGGATCGTCTATTTCACCCATTCGCTCGCCTCGTGCTGGAACCACGGCAATGCCCATTTCCTGCGCGGCGTGCTCGACGAGCTGATCGCGCGCGGCCACGATGCCCGCGCCTACGAGCCGGCGGGGGCGTGGAGCCGCGCGAACCTCGTCGCCGATCACGGGCGCGCCGGGCTTGCCGCCTTCGCCGATGCCTATCCGCGCCTCCACCCGCAGATTTATGCCGAGGATGCCGACCCCGAGGCGCTGGTCGAGGGCGCGGACCTCGTCATCGTCCACGAGTGGAACGCGCCCGAACTGGTCGCGCGGCTCGGCACCCTGAGGCAACGCGGCGCGCGTTTCCGGCTGCTGTTCCACGACACCCATCACCGCGCGGTGAGCGCACCCGAAGAGATGCGCGCCTACGACCTCAGCGGCTACGACGGCGTGCTCGCCTTCGGGGAGACGCTCGCCGAGGTCTATCGCGGCTCGGGCTGGGGCAAGCGAGTCCATGTCTGGCACGAAGCCGCCGATCTGCGCCGCTTCCACCCGCCCGCCGAGGAACGCGCGCGCGAAGGGCTGGTGTGGATCGGCAACTGGGGCGATGGCGAGAGGTCCGACGAGCTCGCCGAGTTCCTGCTGCGCCCCGCTGCCGCGGTGGGCATGCCGCTCGACATCTACGGGGTGCGCTATCCCGACGCGGCGCTGGCGATGCTCGAACGCTACGGCGCGCATTACCGCGGCTGGGCGGCGAACCCCACCGCGCCTGCGATCTACGCCCGCCACACGGCCACCGTTCACGTGCCCCGGCGCTTCTATGCCGAGCAATTGCCCGGCATCCCGACGATACGCGTGTTCGAGGCGCTCGCCTGCGGCATTCCGCTGATCTGCGCACCTTGGGACGATGCCGAGGGGCTGTTCCGCCCCGGGACCGACTACCTCGTGGCGCGCGATGGCGAGGAAATGACCGCCTGCCTCGCCGACCTCGCCGCCGACCCGTCCATGGGCGCGGAACTCGCGGCGCAGGGCTTTGCCACCATCGCCGCGCGCCACACCTGCGCGCACCGCGTCGACGAACTGCTTGCGCTGGTCGGCACCTCCGCCGCCCCCGCCTCCCCCCGCACCCCGGAGCCCGCATGAAAATCGCCTTCTACGGATCGAGCCTGTTGTCCTCCTACTGGAACGGCGCTGCGACCTATTATCGCGGCATCCTGCGCGCGCTGGCCGCGCGCGGGCACGCCATTACCTTCTACGAGCCCGACGCCTATGACCGTCAGGCGCACCGCGACATCGAACCGCCCGAATGGGCGCGCTCGGTGGTCTATGACGCAACGCCGGAGGGCGTGTCGGGCGTGCTCGCCGAGGCGGGCGAGGCCGACGTGGTGGTCAAGGCCAACGGCGTGGGCGTGTTCGATCACGAACTGCTCGACGGGATGCTGCGCAAGGCGCGCCCCGATGCCCTTAAGGTCTATTGGGACGTCGATGCCGCCGCGACCCTCGACGAGGTGCGCGCCGATCCCGACCATCCGCTGCGCGCGGCGCTGGCCGAGCTCGACATCGTCTTCACCTATGGCGGCGGCCCGCCGGTGGTCGAAGCCTACGAGGGCTTCGGCGCAAGGGAATGCGTGCCGGTCTACAACGCGCTCGACGTGACGACCCACTTTCCGGTCGAGCCCGACCCGCGCTTCGCCAGCGATCTCGCCTTCCTCGCCAACCGCCTGCCCGATCGCGAGGCGCGGGTCGAGGAGTTCTTCCTCAAACCCGCCGCGCTGCTGCCCGAGCGGCGCTTCCTGATCGGCGGCAATGGCTGGGAGGACAAGGTGATGCCCGAAAACGTGCGGGCGATCGGCCATGTCGGCACGGGCGATCACAACGCCTTCAACTGCACGCCTCTGGCGGTGCTCAACGTCGCGCGCGATTCGATGGCCGAGGTCGGCTTCTCGCCCGCCACCCGCGTGTTCGAGGCGGCGGGCGCGGGCGCGTGCCTCATCACCGATGCGTGGGAGGGGATCGACATGTTCCTCGAACCCGGCAGAGAGGTGCTGGTGGCGCGCGACGGCCAAGAGGTCGCCGAACACCTCGCATCGCTCACCCCGCAGCGCGCGCAGGAAATCGGGCGCGCGGCGCGCGAACGGGTGCGGCGCGAGCACACCTACGAATTGCGCGCCGAACTGGTCGACAGCGTGCTGCGCCGGTTGCACGCCAAGGCGCGCGAGGTGACGGCATGAGGCTCGTCGTTCTCGGCCTCAGCCTCTCCTCCTCGTGGGGCAACGGCCATGCCACCACCTTCCGCGCGCTGCTTTCCGCCTTCGCCGCACGCGGACACGAGGTGCTGTTCCTCGAACGCGACGTGCCGTGGTATGCCGCGCACCGCGACCTGCCCGACCCCGATTTCTGCCGCCTCGCCTATTACGAAAGTGTCGCGAATCTGGAAAAGTGGCGCGACGAGATCGCGCAGGCCGATGCGGTGATGGTCGGCTCCTACGTGCCCGAAGGCGTCGCTGTCGGCGCCTATGTGCAGGAGCATGCGCGCGGGCTGACCTGCTTCTACGACATCGACACGCCGGTGACTTTGGCGCGGCTCGAGCGCGGGGACTGCGACTATCTCTCGCCCAACCTCATCCCGGGCTACGATATCTACTTCTCCTTCGCCGGCGGGCCGACCCTTGACCGGCTCGAAGACGAATACGGCGCGCAAAGGGCGCGTGCGCTCTATTGTTCGGTCGACACCGCGCGCTATGCCCCCAAGGACGTTCCGGCGCGCTGGGACCTCACCTATCTCGGCACCTATAGCGACGACCGCCAGCCGACGCTCGAGCGGCTGCTGATCGAACCGGCCCGCGCGCGGCCCGACCTCGCCTTCGCGGTGGCCGGGTCGCAATATCCCGAGGAGATCGACTGGCCGGACAATGTCGAGCGGATCGAGCACCTCCCGCCCGCCGACCACGCCGCCTTCTACAGCGCCTCGCGCTTCACGCTCAACGTCACGCGGGCCGACATGATCGCCGCCGGCTGGTCGCCCTCGGTGCGGCTGTTCGAGGCCGGGGCCTGCGGGACGCCGATCATCTCCGACCGCTGGGACGGGATCGAGACGATCCTGCGCCCGAGACGCGAAATCATCCTTGCCGCATCGGGCGAGGAGGTGATCGCCGCGCTTGACGCGCCCGCTGCCCCGCTCGCCGCAGCAGCGCGCAGGGCGGTGCTTGCCCATCACAGCGCCGAACACCGCGCCGCAGAGTTCGAGGCCGATCTCGAAGCCGCGATGAGCCGACAAGACGGGGAAAGAACACCACGCATCGCCAACGGGAGAGCACTGGCATGATAACAGAACACGACGGCCTGACACTCGTGGCGGGGGGCGCCGGCTTCATCGGCTCGCACCTGTGCCGCACCCTGCTGGACGCGGGCGAGCGGGTGCTGTGCCTCGACAACCTCCAGACCGCGCGGCGTCGCAATCTCGATGCGCTGGCCGATCATCCGAACTTCACCTTCGTGCGCGGCGACATTTCGCAGCCGCTGCCGACCGCCGTGATGCGCGAGGCGCGCAGCATCCGCCGCATCTACAACCTCGCCTGCGCCGCTTCGCCGGTGCTCTACCAGGCCGACCCCGAGCACACCCTGCTCACCAACGTCGTCGGCACGGACCGGCTGCTGCGGCTCGCCGAGCAGGCGGGCGCGCGCTTCCTGCTCGCCTCGACCAGCGAGGTCTACGGCGATCCCGATGTCCACCCGCAGACTGAGGCCTATCGCGGCAATGTCAGCTGCACCGGGCCGCGCGCCTGTTACGACGAGGGCAAGCGCGCCGCCGAAACGCTGGCCTTCGATTTCGCGCGCAGCGGGCGCGCCGAGGTGCGCGTCGCGCGGATCTTCAACACCTATGGTCCGCACATGCGCGCCGACGATGGGCGGGTGGTGTCGAACTTCATCGCCCAGGTGCTCGCCGAGCAGCCGCTGACGATCTACGGCGACGGCACCCAGACGCGCAGCTTCTGCTATGTCGCCGACACCGTCGAGGCGCTGGTGCGGCTGATGCGCTCCGAAATGGACGAGCTGGTGCCGGTCAATATCGGCAATCCGGCCGAACTGACCATCGCCGAACTGGTCGAGACGCTCGGCACGATCCTCGGCCACAATATCGAGGTCACCCACCGCGACCTGCCGACCGACGATCCGCGCCGACGCCGTCCGGACATCGCGCAGGCGCGCGCACTGCTCGGCTGGGAGCCGACCACCGACCTCTTGTCGGGCCTGCGCCGCACCTATGCGTGGTTCGCCGCCGAGCACCGCCGGGCGGGCGAATTGCGACCGATGCTCCCCGCGACCGAGACCGGGACGGAACCCGAAGTCGCGCGGCTTTCCGCCACCGGCTAGTCGGCGCGGGCACCGGTGTGGGCGAAAATCGTCGCCAGCCCCACCGACAGCCCGGCGACGAAGCGCGCGCGGTCGATGGCGAGATATTCCTCGAGGCTGTGGCTGCGGCCGCCTCCTGCCCCGCTGCCGATGGTCACCGCCGGGATGCCAAGGCTCATCGCGATGTTCGAATCGGTCGAGGAATCGTCGAGCCGCGCGGTGAAGCCCGCCGCCCGCGAGGCCGCCAGCGCCGCTTCGACCAGCGGGTGATCGGCAGGCGTGTGTCCTGCCGGCCGGTCGCCGATCAGCTGCGGATCGAGAGTGATCGTCCCCGGCTTGGTCGAACGCGCCGCGTTCTCCGCCGCAACCGCAGCCTCGGCAGCGGCGAGCACCTTGCTCTCGAGCATCGCCAGCACCGCGGGCGCGCCCGAGCGCATGTCGATTTCGAGCACCACCTCGTCGGGGATGGCGTTCACCGAGGTGCCGCCATGCACGACGCTCGCCGCGTAGGTGGTCTTGGGGTCCCGCGGCACGTCAATCGCGTAGATGCCGCGCACCGTCTCGGCCATTGCGACCATTGGGTTGACGATCCCGAAGGCGCCGTAGCTGCGCCCGCCCGGCCCCTTGAAGGCGAGGCGGTAGCGGCGCGAGCCGACCGCGGCGTTGACGATCCGCGCCGCGTCGGTGCCGTCGATCGAGACGAAGGACCCGATGCGGTCTTTCCACGCGCCCTCGGTGAACAGGTGCCGCACCCCGCGCAGGTCGCCCGCGCCTTCCTCGCCCACGGTGCCGACGAACAGCACCGGCTGGCGGGTGGTGATGCGGTTGGCCTCCATGAGCCGCACCCAGGCGAGGATCGAGGCGAGGCCGAGGCTGTCGTCACCGATGCCGGGCGCGAACAGCCGGTCGCCCTCGGCCCGCACCTTGATCGCGGTGCCTTCGGGAAAGACCGTGTCGAGATGCGCGGAGACGACGAAGACCGGCCCCTCCTCGCGCCCCGGACGCAGGGCGAGGACATTGCCTTCTTCGTCGATGGTGACGTCTGTGAGCCCCGCATCGCGCAGCATCCGGGCGTAGAGCGCCGCGCGCTCCTGCTCCTTGAAGGGCGGCGCGGGGGTCTCGGCGATGCGCACGAGGTCGGCGATCACGTGGTCATATTCGGCATCGAGCTGCGCGGCGAGCGGCGCGGGCAGCTGCGCCGCGGGAGCCTGCTGGGCCTGCGCTGGCGCAAGCGGCAAACCGCCCGCCAAGGCCACGACCGCCGCCCATGAAATCCACCGCCTGACCGCCATGCATCGCTCTCCCCTCACTGATTGCCGTCCTGCCTAAGCGGGCAAACGCGCAAGGTGCAAGGTCGAACGGCGCGGCGGCTCAGCCTTCGGGCATGGCGGCAAGCACCCGGTCCGGGGTCATCGGGTAGGCGAACACCCGCGCGCCGCAGGCATCGTGGATGGCATTTGCGATCGCCCCCGCCCCGCCGCACAGGCCCAGCTCGCCCACGCCCTTGGCCTGGATCGGGCTGGCCGCCGCGTCCCGCTCCTCGAGCAGCAGCACCTCGCAATCGGGCACGTCGCGGTTCACCGGCACGTGGTATTCGGCAAGGTCGCAATTGGCGAGGTGGCCGTCCACGGGATCGAACAGCAGGCTCTCGGTCAGCGCATTGCCGATGCACCAGGTCATCCCGCCGAGGCATTGCGAGCGCGCGGTGCGGGCGTTGAGCACCCGGCCGAAGCCGAAGGCGCCGGTCATGCGCCGCACCCGCGTCTCCCCGGTCCAGCGATTGACCGCGACCTCGGCAAAGAAGGCGCCGAAGCTGGAGACGGCGAGGTCCTGCGTCGAATCCCCCGGTTCGAAATGGCCGACACAGTCGAGCGGGGCATTGCCGAGCAGTTCGGGCAGCGCCTTTTCGCCGCCGCTCCAGCGCACGAAGCCGTCCTTCAGCGTCAGGTCGTCGCTGTTGATGCCGAGCCGTTCGGCGAGCTTCCGGCGCAGCCCCTCGCAGGCGAGGAACACCGCGGACCCGCACGAGGCCGCGCCGACGCTCCCGCCCGAGCCCGAGCCGGGGGGCAATTCGGTGTCGCCGAGCCGCACCTCGATGTCCGCGGGCGCGAGGCCGAGCATTTCGCCCGCCACCTGCCCGAGGATCGCGTAGGTGCCGGTGCCGATGTCGGTCATGTCGGTTTCGACCAGCGCGGTGCCGCCGGGCCGCAGGGTGACCCGCGCCTTGGCCTCGACCACCGAATGGACCCGCGCGGCGCTCGCCATGCCGGTGCCGATCCACCACTCGCCCTCGCGGGTATGGCGGGGCGCGCGCGGGCGTTCCTCCCAGCCGAAGGCCGCGGCGCCGCGTTCGAGACACTCGGCAAGCTTGCGGCTGCTGAAGGCCTTGCCGTTTTCGGGGTGCTTGTCGGGCAGGTTTCTGAGGCGCAGTTCGACCGGGTCGATGCCGGCCTTTGCGGCGAGCATGTCCATCGCCTGCTCGACCGTCTGCACCCCCACCGCCTCGCCCGGCGCGCGCACCGATCCGGCGGTCATGCGGTGGATGCGCGCGACCTCAAGCCGCAGCAGCCGGTTATCGCCCGCGTAGAGCAGGTGGCTCGATTGCAGCACCGGTTCGGCGAAGCTTTCGCCCGGCAGGTTGGAGACGCGCGCCTCGTGGCCGAAGCCGGTGAGGCGCCCCTGCGCATCGGCGGCAAGGCGCACGCGCTGGTGCGTTTCGGACCGGCGCTCGACCACCTGGAAGACCTGCTGGCGGCTCATCACCACCCGCACCGGGCGGCCCAGCTGCATCGCGGCGAGCGCAGCGGCGACCACTTCCTGGCTGACCCCCAGTTTCGATCCGAACCCGCCGCCGACATAGGGCGAAAGCAGCCGCACCTGATCCTGTTCCAGCCCGAGCGAATCCGCCAGTTCGGCGCGGTTGAACTTGAGCATCTGGAGCGAGGCGTGGACCGTCAGCCGCTCCCCGTCCCACTGCGCCAGCGCGGCGTGCGGCTCCATCGCCGCCGAGGCGTGGCCTTCGGTGGTGACGGTGATGTCGACGCTGTGCGCGGCCTCGGCCATGGCGTGGGCGAGATCGCCCTGGCGGGTGCTTTCGCTTTCCTCGGCGTCGACCGCCGCGGGATCGAGCGGCGCGTCCTCGCCGCGGCATTCCACCACGAGGCGCTTCGCCGCATCGCGCGCCTGTTCGAAACTCTGCGCCACCACCAGCGCGACCGGCTGGCCCCAATAGCACACCTCCTGCGCGGGCTGGAACGGCGCCTCGCCCGCCATGCCTTGCGCCGGGCGACCGGTCATGCGCTTGTCCGAAAGCACCGCGACCACACCGGGCATGGCGCGGACCTGCTCCTCGTCGATCGCGGTGACCGCGCCGCGCACCACCGGCACGGTGACGAGCACGCCCTCGAGGCAGCCTTCGGCTGCGTATTCGGCGGCATAGGTGGCGGTGCCGGTGGTCTTCAGCAGCCCCTCGGGGCGCGGCAGCGGCGCGCCGATCACGCCCTGCCGGGTCTTGTCGAGCACGTTGCGCGTGTCGGGCCGGTCCTGTTTCAGATGCACGCTCATGCCCCCACCCCGCTCGCTTCGCACAGCACCGCGGCGAGCGTCCGGCGCGCCAGCGGGATCTTGAAATCGTTCTCGCCGTAGCCCTGCGCCCCTTCGAGCAGAAGGTCGGCGGCCCTGTCGAACAGCGCCAGCGAAGGCTCGCTGCCGACCAGCAGCTCGGCGATGCGCGGATCGTGCCAGGGCTTGTGCGCGAGCCCGCCGAAGGCGAGGTCGGCACGGGTGAAGCGGTTGTCCTCGAGCGCCACCAGCGCCGCCACCGAACACAGCGCGAAGGCATAGGACGAGCGTTCGCGCACCTTGCGGTAGAGCTGCGTTCCGCCGACCGGCGCGGGGAGCGTCACGGCGGTGATGATCTCGCCCGGTTCGAGCACGTTGTCGCGTTCGGGCGTGTCGCCGGGCAGGCGGTGGAAATCGCGCACCGGCACGCTGCGGCTGCTGCCGTTCTCGCGGGCGATCTCCACGCGCGCATCGAGCGCCGCCAGCGCCACCGCCATATCGCCGGGATAGGTGGCGATGCAGTGCGGGCTGGTGCCGAGCACCGCGTGGATGCGGGCGATGCCCTCGATCGCCCCGCAGCCCGAACCGGGCTCGCGCTTGTTGCAGGGCTGGTCGATATTGGTGAAGTAGTAGCAGCGGGTGCGCTGGCACAGGTTCCCGCCGGTGGTGGCGCGGTTGCGCAATTGCTGGCTGGCGCCTGCCAGGATCGCGCGCGCCAGCACCGGGTAATCGGCGCGCACCCGCGGGTCGGCGGCGGTGGCGGTGTTGGTGACGAGCGCGCCGATGCGCAGCCCTGCCCCCTCCTCGGCGATGCTCCGCAGTGGCAGGCGCGAGATGTCGACGAGGGTTTGCGGGGTTTCCACCTCGAGCTTCATCAGGTCGACGAGGTTGGTGCCCCCGGCAAGCGGCAGGGTGTCGGCATCCGCGGCGAGCTGCGATGCATGTTCGAGCCGCTCCGCGCGCTGGTAATCGAAGGGCCTCATGCCGCCTCCTCGGCGACTTCGCGGATCGCGGCGAGGATGTTGGCATAGGCGCCGCAGCGGCACAGGTTGCCGCTCATGCGTTCACGGATTTCCTCGTCGGTCAGCTCGGGCGCGGCGCCCAGATCGGCGGTCGCATCGCTCGGCCAGCCTGCGGCGACCTCCTCGAGCAGGGCGGTGGCCGAGCAGATCTGCCCCGGCGTGCAATAGCCGCACTGGAAGGCGTCCTGCGCGACGAACGCCATCTGCATCGCCGCCGGCGCGGCGAGCGTGCCGAGCCCCTCGATGGTGGTCACCTCCTCGCCATCATTGGTGACCGCGAGGCTGAGGCAGGAATTGATCCGCACGCCCCCCACCAGCACGGTGCAGGCGCCGCATTGCCCGTGGTCGCACCCCTTCTTGGTGCCGGTCAGCCCCGCCTCGCGGCGGATGAAGTCGAGCAGGCTGGTGCGGGGGTCTGCGGGGAGCGGGTAGTCCTCGCCGTTGATTGCAATGGGCACGGTTCGCCTCCTGGTCTGCCTCGAGCGCGCGGCAGGCAGGATGGCGGGGCCGGCATCATCCGACACTAACCTCCGTCATGTTCGCGGAAAGGCGCTTGCGGGCCATCCCGCGCCAGAAGGTCACCACCGCAAGGCTGCCCAGCAGCGCGAGCCCCACTCCGGCGAGCGTCATCACGATCCGCAAGGGCAGCGCCAGCGCACTGTCCGCGATCCGGGTGGAGTGGAGCGGATAGAGCGCATGGCTCGCCCGCAGCGCACGCGGCGCGGCAGGCGCGTCGCGTGCCGAAAGCACGGTGCCGTCCGCCGCCAGACGGAGCGTGGTGCGCCCGTTGGGGTGCCACTCGGAAGGCCGCCGCATCCGGATCGTGACCGCTTCGCCGGGCGCCTTGGGCCATGACAGGATCCGCACCGCCCCATCGGGAAAGCGGGCTTGCGCGGCGGCGAGCAGCGCGGGCCAGTCGGGACGCTGAGCAGTGGGCGCATCCTCGGCAGTCTTCGGCGGCGGTGCCTGCCACGCGGCCACTTCGGCGGAGGGAGAGAGCGGCGCGAGCACCGCCTCGGCCAGTGGCTTCAATACCATCAGCGCGCCGGTCCCCGCAGCAAGCAGGATCGGCAGCGCGAAAACCGCGCCGATATCGCGGTGGTGGAGGATAATCGCGGGGCGGGTCATGCGCGGGGGCAAGGCGCGCAGGCGGAAGGTCCGGCGGGTCGGCCACCACAGGATGAGGCCGGTAACGCAGAACAGGATTGCGGCAAGTCCGAGCCAGCCGCTCAGCACCTCGCCCGTTTCGCCCATCAGCAGGTGGTGGTGGAGATCGAACAGGAAGGTCTCGGGCCTTCCCCAGGCGTCCGGCCAGCGCGCCAGCACGGTGCCGTCATGCGCGAGATAGGCGCCCCCGCCGCCGGGCAGCCCGGCCTGCGCGACGCCGAAGTCGGCCGAAGGCAAGGTCACGTTATTCGCGCCGATGCGCTGGGCGGCGACGATGATCGCCAGCGTCTCGTCCGGCCCGGGCGCGCGGGCCTCCTGCGCGACGCTCACCCACCACGGCTTCCACAGCAGCACCGCACCCGTCACGCCGAGCACCGCCAGCCCGAGGCCGACCAGCCCCCCGGCCCAGCGATGCAGCAGCGAAAGCGCGCGGCGCATCAGAAGCGGCCGAGCCAGCCCAGCGTGATCGAGCGTCCGCGCCCGGCGAAGAACCGCAGGTTGTCGGCGGGGCGCTGGGTGTCGGAATTGTAGTCGATATATTGCTTGTCGAGCAGGTTCTGCCCCGCCAGCGTGATATCGCCCCAGTCGGTCGCCACGCTCACTGCGCCGTCGAGCAGGTGGAAGCCGCCGAAGTCGTTGCGCGGATCGCCGCCGTCGAAACGCTTGGAGAAATGCGTGCGCGATTGCAGCCGCAGGCTCACCGGGCCGATTGTGTAGTCCGCCGACAGGTTGAGCCGGTCTGGGCCGATATTCGCCCCGTCGAGATCGGCATCGACGATACCGTCGTCATCGGTATCGACCCGGCCGTTCAGGTGGGCATAGCCCAGCCCGATCCGCAGCCCCGGCACCGGAGTGGCGGTGGTGAGGTTGAGCTCGATGCCCTGGATCTCGATGCGCTCGCGCTGCACCTCGAAAATGTCGCCGACCAGCACCAGCCGCTGCCCCTCGTCGCTGTCCGACCAGAAATAGGTCGCGCTCGCGACGACCGGCCCGCGCTTGACCTCGACCCCGACCTCGCGGTTGTCGGCGATCACCGGGGCGATATCGAGATAGTTGTCGAGATCGACGCCCGGCGTGCTGATGCCGCGGGTGATGCGGCCGATATCGGCGACGGTGTAGCCCTGCGCATAGCTGGCATAGGCGCGCAGGCCCGGCGAAGGCTCGATCACGATCCCGCCATTGGGGAGCAGGCGGTCGAAGCTGGGGCTGCCGCCGCCGACCTGTTGCGGGCCGTAGGACCACAGGGTCTGGTAATCGGGGATCTCGATCCGCACGTTCTCCCAGCGCAGGCCCCCGGCGAGCCGCAGCTTGCCGTCCCACAGCTTCAGGTTCGCCTGCGTGAAAGGCGCGATGGCGCGATATTCGGTCGGCGGCACCCAGGCGCGGCCCGTGGCTGCGAGTTCCTGCACAGTCGAATCGTTCAGAAGGTCTGCGCCCAGCACGAGGTTGAGCGGGCCGAAGCCGCGTTCCCAGCTGGCGTTGATGCCCCACTTGCGGCTGATGTTGCGCGACTGGTCGAACAGCGTGCCCTCGGGCGCAATCGCCGGGTCCTGGAAGGTCGAGAAGATGCCGCCGCCATAGAGATCGGCGGTGCGGTTCCAGAACCCGCGCACCCGCAAGCTGCCGCCCGCGAGATCGTCGGCGGTGAGGGTCAGCGCAAGGCTTTCGGCGAGATTCTCGGGCGCTTCGCCCTCGATCGCGCCGGGGACGGCGGTGGCGGGAAGCCCGGCTGTGCGATTGCCCGCGACCGCGACGAGATCGCCGTCGCCCTGCAAGCGGAAGCGCTGGCCCATCGCCTCGATCCGCACGCCCTCGCCGAGCTCGAGCCCGGCCTTGGCGAAGAAGGAGAGGCTATCCGAATCCATCAGGTCGCCCTGCGTGCCGTCAGGCGCGATGCGGCGCTGCTCGCCGTCGCGGAAGACCCCGCGCCGCTCGTATGCCGCGCCGATGACGACATCGAAATTCCCGCTACGGTTGGCAATCAGCGCCCCCGCCTTGCCGCCGAAGCCGTCGCCCTCGAAGCCGCTCTCGGCGGTGCCCTGAAGGATGGTGCGCGCGCTCCAGCCGTCCTCCGCCGGGGCCGAGACGGTGACCTGGTTGATGACCCCGCCGGTGCCGCCGATGCCCTGCAGCGCGTTCGAGCCGAGGATCAGCTCGACCCGGTCGATGAAGAAGGGATCGATGGTGAAGCCGTCGCGCGAACCGTCGCGCAAGGGGGCGGTCTGGGGGATGCCGTCGATCGCGAACAGCGGCGAGCGGCCGCGCAGGGTCTCGCCCTGCCCGGTCAGCTTCTGGCGCGCCGGGGAGAACGAGGGCGTGAGCGCGGCGACCGCATCGACCACCGATCCGGAAATCTGGACCTGCCGTTCGAGCGTCTCGCGGTCGATCACCTCGGCGGTGAGCGGCAGGGCGGTGACCGGCAGACTGGTGCGTGCGGCAGTGACGACGATCGGCGCGGGAGGCTCTTCTTCCACACGTTCCGCACCGGAGGGCACCACGTCCTGCGCTTGCGTCGCCTGCGCGGGCACGGCGAGGGGGAGGAAAGCGGCGGTTGCAAGCAGCGCATGGCGCATCGATTTTCTGCTCCTGATAATCATTCGCAGTGCCTATTGCGGATGATTATCAGAAACGCAATGCCTATCGTGCGGCAGCTCCAAAAGCCGCGGGATTGACCGCGACCTCGCAGGCCGCCGCAGACGCCCCACCCGTCCCCTCGCGCAGTTCCTCGCACATGGCGCCGAGCGTCTCGATCCGGCGGCGCAACCGATCGGCGTCGCGTTCGGCCTCGGCGACCGCTTCGAGCCGTGCCGCCAATTCGCGGTTCTCGGCCCGCGCCTCGGCGAGGCGCAGACTGTGTTCGCACATGTCGGCCTGGGTCGCGCCGAGTTCGCTCTTGATCTGCGCAAAGGCCTGCGCCAGCGACACCGCCTTGTCCTTGTGCAGGCGGTTCTCCTCGGCGAGGGCACGCATGGCGGCGCGATCTTCCTCGAGTAGGTGGCGGCACCGGGCGTGATCCGCGCGCTCCTGCGCCAGCGCGAGATCGAGCGCCGCGATCTGCGCTTCGAGCGCGATGCGCTGTTCGGTCGCACGCGTCTCCGAGGCGCGCAGCCGTTCCTCGAGCGCCGCGCGGCTCGCGCCGAGTTCCTCCTCGCGCGCCTCGGCGCCATGCAGCGCGCCGGCCAGCTCCGCGATCCTTTCGTCCTTCTCGCGCACCGTCTCGCCAAGCTGCGCGATGCACCGCTGGTCGCGCGCCGCCGCAAAGCGCAGCGCGCTCAACTCGGCACGCAGATTGTCGTGCGCGCGCTCGCGTTCGGCGAGCGCGGTGCGCAGGCCTGCGATCTCGCTCTCGGCCTTGCCGCGCACGGCCTCGGCGCGCTCGATTTCCCTCTCCAGCCTCACGACGGTTTCGCCGAGCGCGACGATGCGCGCGCGCCCCTCGGCGCCGTCCTTCAGCAGGTCGCGCCGTTCGGCTTCGAGCGCCTCGCGCTGCACCTCGGCGCGCGCCAGCGCCTCGCGGGCGCGGCCAAGTTCGCGCCGGGCGCGCTCCTCGTCAGCCTTGAGCGAGACGATCTCGGCGTCGCGCGCCTTGACCCGGCGCCCGAGATCGCGGTTCTCCTCGGCGAGTGCCGGCACGCGCGCGGCCTCGACCTCGAGCCGCGCGACCACCGTCTCGAGCTGTTCGGCATCCTTTCGTGCAGTGGCGAGCGTGATCAGCGCCTGGTCGATGTCGCCGCGCAGGCCTTCGCGCGCACTCTCCGCGCCCGCTTGCGCTTCTGCGACCGGCGCTTCGGCTGGCGGCTCGTGCATCGCAGGTGGGGGCGGGGTGCGGCCGAGGAGCGAGGAGAACCGGAAACTCAGCATTGTCTTCCCCTATTCCCCCGATGCTCGCCCATGCCCCGCCGACCGGGCGGTGTGTGCGATGATGAATGCGCGATTCATCATCTATTCCGCCTTTCCTGCAGCCTCCGCAGTCCTACCTAGGCGTCCGGCCCGGCCTGCAGACGCCAAGCGAAAGGGGCCAGCGGTGCGCCCGCTGACCCCTTGCGTGATCCTTATGCGTGATGCGCCCGGAGGCGCGGCTGTCAGACCAGCGGCTGCGCACCCAGGCACTTCTGCGCGAGGCGGCCCATGTCCTGATACAGCGCGCCGAGCTGCTGCCGCAAATCGCCGATCGCCTTGTCCTTGTGTGACAGCGCGGTGTGCAGGTCACCTTCGCTTTCCTTCTCGCCGTAGAGCGAGACGAGCTGGGATTCGAGATTGGCGACGGTCTCCAGCAGGGTCGCCTTCTCCGCGCCGTCGAAGCCTGCGTGCTGCTTCTCCTTGTAAAGCTCGACGAGCTGCGCCTCGAGGTTGGCGACCGTCTCGATCAGGGTCGACTTCTCGGCGGCGCCGAAGCTGCCCTGCTGCTTTTCCTCGTACAGCGACACCAGCTGGGCTTCGAGACTCTCGAGCATATCGAGCGCGGACGTTCCTGACGAAATCTCGGAATGGTACGACATGGCTAATCATCGCTCCTTGCGTTCAACACCTGCGGGCTTCCTTCCGCCTATGGCTAGGCGCGATGTCTTAAGATGCGCGTCGCGCCGTTGAGCGGGAAAATACGGGGAGGAAGAGGACGCGCGGTTCACACGTCGCAGCGCCTGGAGGGCATGGCGGGCGAATGCCGAACGGGATGTTAACCTTACCCTGCCAGACAGGCTGCGCGACGGGGTGAGTGGAAAAAGATGTACGCTTTCAAGGCCGAGGACTTCACCGCTTCCCGCACCCGGCTGGAAGCTGCGGTGATCGTTCCGATCCTCAACGAACACGACAACATCGTCCCCCTGCTCGAAAGGCTATGGGACGTCTTGCAGGGCGTGAACGCCGAAATCCTGTTCGTCGACGACGGCTCGACCGACGGAACCGTCGAACTTGTGGAGTCCATCGCCCTATGCGACCAGCGCGTGCGGCTGGTGCGCCGGATCAATCGCCGCGGCCTGTCCTCTGCCGTGACCGAGGGCTTTCTCGCGACAGTCGCTCCGGTGGTCGCGGTGATCGACGGCGATCTGCAGCACGACGAGACGATCCTGCCCGACCTGCTCGGTGCCGTGATGAACGGCGAGGCGGAACTCGCGATCGGCACCCGCTATGCGCAGGGCGGCTCGGTCGGGGAATGGGTCGCGCATCGCATCAGGATCAGCCGCTTCGCCACCTGGGCCGCATCGAGCGTGATGAAAACCCGGGTCAGCGACCCGATGAGCGGTTTCTTCGCGATTCGCCGGGACCTGTTTCTCGATATCGCCCCGCGCCTGTCGCAGCGCGGCTACAAGATCCTCCTCGACATCATCGCCTCCCACCACAGCGCGATCCCGACTGCCGAGATCCCCTATCGCTTCCGCACCCGGAGCGCAGGCGAATCCAAGCTCGATGGCGCGGCGATCCTCGAATACGGGGAACTGCTGGTCGACAAGCTGGTCGGGCACGTCGTTCCCGTGAAGCTGCTGATGTTCGGCGCGGTCGGGCTGGTCGGCACCCTCGTTCACCTGTCTGTGCTGGGGCTCGGCCTGAACCTCGCCGGCTTGGGGTTCTCTCTCGCGCAGGCGCTCGCGACGCTGAGCGCGATGACCTTCAATTTCACGCTCAACAACGCCCTCACCTATCGCGACCGCAGCCTCAGCGGCTGGAGATGGGTGACCGGCTGGCTGAGCTTCTGCGGCGCCTGCAGCCTGGGCGCCTTCGCCAATGTCGGCCTGGGCGCGATGCTGTTCGCGGATGCGTGGCCCTGGTGGGTGTCGGGCCTGGCGGGCGCGGCTGTCGGGTCGGTGTGGAACTATGCTGCCACTTCGTGGCTGACCTGGCGGCGCAAGTGACGCGCAGGCGCCGGGCGGCTTAGCCCGGCGGCTGTTCCCGCCCCGCGGCAGGCTCGCGGACATGGACCACCGCGATGTCATCGGCATAGATGCGCCGCCAACCGGGGGTTCGGTCGAGCACGTCCACGGCGCGAAGGCCCGGCGGCAGCAAGGTCCAGCCGATCCGCCGATCCTTGAGGATTGCATCTAGCGCCTCGAGCGAATCGACATCGGCAGCGGCCAGATAGCGGGCGAGCCGCTTCCCGCCATAAAGCTCGGTCCGGCCGTCGATGAAGGTCGGCACGCCCTGCGCGATGAGATAGCCGCCGAAGCCATAGGCGTTGAAGACCTGCCCCTTCACGCCGGCCGCCCGCGCGGCGGCAAGCGCGGCGACGGGCTGGATGTTGGCCGGCGGAGCGAGCGGACGGATGGTGGCGTTGACGATGCCGAGGGCGAGCGCGATTGCGGCAAGCCCCGCCGCGATTTTCGGCCAGCCACGTCCCTCGCTCGCTGGCTGCGGCCGGTCGAGCAGGGCGCCGATCGGCGTGATCAGCATCACCGCGCCAAGGAACCCGAAGACCGCCGCGTGGCGGATGTGGGTGAGCGCCATGTAGGCGAAGACCACCAGCAGCGCGGTCCGGATGAGCGGCAGGCGCACGGGATGGAGCGCGAGCGCGGCGAAACCGCCGAACACCACCACCTGCATCGCCGAGAGCGTGCCGAAGTCCTCCGCCTTCCACTCGAAGATGCCCTTGTCGATCCCCTCGATCCCGAGGACTCCGAAGGCCGCCGAATAGACGCCGGGACCATAGGGATGGACGAGCGGCGCCAGGGCACACAGCGCTCCGATGCCGAGCCAGCCCAGCGCGACCCGGCGGCGCCGGTCGGGCTCGGCGCGCACGACCGCCTCGACCATCAGCGCCGCGAGCAGGCCGAACACCAGCAGGAAGGAGCCGTGCAGATTGGCCCACAGCGCCACCACCGGGATGAGCCACGGGCTCGGTGCGCGCGCCTCCTCGGCGGCCCGGGTCAGCAGCAATCCCGTCGCCACCATGGGAAGGAAGGCGAAGGCATGCGGCCGCGCGAGCATGTGGCCTGCGGTCAGCGCGAAGACGATGGCGACGAGGATCAGCGCGGGCAGGGTTCCCATCCGGCTCGCCGCCGCCGCCGCGAGCAGGCCGAAGGCCCCCGCGATGGCGGCTGCGGCGACCATCGCCACCGCGGTCGGGCCGCCCAGCGCATCGGCAGCGGCAAGGATGATCTGGGAGAGCCATTCCTTGGCGATCCACGGGCTGCCCGTGACCGTGTAGGACCACTGGTCGGCGACCGGGAAGCGCCCCTCGTTCCAGATCACCCGGCCGACATGGATGTGCCAGTAGGAATCGGGATCGTTGAGCAAGGCATCGCCGAAGCCGCTCAGCAGGATGAAGATCGCCAGGAACACCGCCAAGCCGAAGCCGCGCACCGGCCGCGGCGGAGAGATCGGCGGGGAATAGGCGATCTGCCGCGTCACCCAGGCGATCACCGGGGAGGATTTGATCATGTCCACGGCTTCACGTTCCCGGCTGGGGTTGGGCGCGCGGCTTCTCGACCGCGAAGAGGATGCTCTCGCCGGCGCGGCGCAGCGGCCTGAGGTCCTGCGGCACCGCGAAATCGCGTGGCAGCGGACCCGTGATCCAGACATTGGTGAAGGCCGCGCGGGGCAGCTTGGCAAGCGATGCCGCAAGCGTCGGGAAGGCAGCGGCGTCGCAGCTCTCGGCGTAGACGTTCTGGGAGGGGTCGTGCTCGAAAGGGGCGGCGATGGGGTAGTGCACGCGCAGCAGGTTCGCGCCGGGTGCCTGCCACAGATTGTTGACGAAGACGCTGCGGCGGGCAAGCGCGACCCCGCCCATGTGGGAAAGCACCGGGAGCTCCCACCGCGCCCGGCACGGAACGGTGGCGAAAACGGCGACGCGCGCGCCTTCGGGGATGTCGTTCAACGCCGGCAGAACCGCGTCCACCTTGGCTTCCTGCGCGACATAGGACGCGCCGGTCACCGCCATGCGGCCGAGGAAGAACGCGGCGGCGACCAGGCCGAGGACCCGCAGCGTGCGCGCCTCGATCCCGCGCGGAGAGATCGCCAGCAGGACCGTGATCAGGATGTAGGGCACCAGCCGCACATCGGCGAACATCGAGCCGAACACCTGTCTGGGCAGGGCGGCGTAGCACAGGAACGAGAGCAGTGCCGCGATGCTCATGCGCCGGTCGAAGCGCACGTTCTTCTCCCGCATCGCCCAGTAGATCAGGCAGAAGACGGCGACCACCGAAGCGATGTCCGGGACGACCCAGCGGATTCGGAAAAGCGAGACGAGCCACTGCACCTTGACCGCGAAGGACCAGCCCATGACGTCGAGCCCGCCGGTCTCGGAACGCCAGACGATCATCGGCGCGAGCGGGAGCAGCAGCGGCCAACAGGACGCGAGGATGCGCTTGATGGCGGCGATCGGGGACGCTCTGGCCGCGATGACCTGCGCCAGCACGCTCGACCCGCACAGCAGGCCGAGGAAGGCCCAGCCATAGGCGTGACAGACCCAGATCGCGACGCCCGCGACCGCAAGGAACAGGCGCTGCGCCGTGACCCGTTCTTGGCGGCCGAGGCGCAGCCAGACCACGAAGGCGAGCAGCCCGAGCGCCATGCTGAGCGAGAAGTTCAGAAAGCCGTAATTGAACGGCAGGCCGTAGATGAGCGGCAGTGCGGCAATCGCGAAGGGGGTGATGCGGCCGTGAAGCTCGCGGCTGGCAAGCAGGATCGCCCCGGCCGCGAGCGCCTGAGTCGCGATCACGACGAGACGCGTTGCGCCTTCCAGGCCGAACCAGCGGTGCAGCACCTCTACGAGGAGGTCGGCTCCGAGGTTGCCGATCAGCTGCCAATCGAAGGAATAGAACTGCTGGAGCATCGGCCGGTTCGCAAGGTCGGTCTGGACCGCATAGCGCCCGAGGTGGCCGTAAAGATCGACCAGCGGGGGAAAACCGACGAACAGCAAGGGAGCGATGGCGGCGGCGCACAGCAGCACGAAAGCCGTCCGGGTGTCGAGCCACTCGCCGCCCCGCGCAGCGAAGGCCCGCCCGAAAGCGGCAGGGGAGCCGGCGATAATCACCGGGCACCCTCGCGCCTGAAGACGAAACGCCGGGACAGCAGGAAGAACGTCAGGACATAGGTCGCGACCGCGGGGACCTGCGCGACAATGCTGGCATCGCCCGCGATCGGCTGGGCGACCAGCAGAACGGCAAGATTGGCCCCGTAGGCGATGAGGAAGACGAACAGGAAGGTCATCACCTCCCTGCCAGAAACGTCCCCCGTGACCCCGAAGACGAAGCGGCGATTGAGCGTGAAGGACAAGGCCAGCCCCGCCCCGTAGCCTGCCATGTTCGCAGCAAGGCCGCCCGCGCCTGCCCACAGGCAGGCGAGGATGATCGCCCAGCCCAGGGCCGAGTTGGCAAAGCCGGTCAGCAGGAAACGTGCAAATTGCCCGGACATCGCGTCACGCGGCGACGAGGCAGTATTGGGCGCCCAGCGGCAACCACCCGAGCCTGCTTTCCAGCGGGCGCAGTGGCGCCAGCATGGCCGGGAAGAACATGGTAAAGCGCAGCGCGACCTGTTCGAACCCGGCGGCGTGCATCCGTCTGCGCATCTCGGTCGCATCGATCAGCACCGCGTTGCGATCGAACGGACAATTGCGGACCGCCCGCCGGGTCAGCGGATTGCGCGGATTGTGCTCGAACAGGACGAAGCGCCCCCGCGGCGCGAGGCTGCGGCGGATCTCCCGCAGCAAGTCGACATGATCGCCCTCCGGGATGTGGTGGAACACGCAGGCGGTGAAGACGAGATCGAAGCTCCCGGCAGCGAAGGGCAGGTGCCGGCCGTCGTAAACCACCGTTTCGACCGGCCTGACCGCGCGCGCTTCGCAATGGGTCAGCGAGCGGGCCGAGACATCGAGGCAGGTGAGCGACGCCTGCGGAAAGGCGCGCTGCAGATGCGCGACGCAATTGCCGCGGCCCGCCCCGAAATCCATGATGCGCAGCGGATCGAGACCCGCCTCGGACACGAGCCGGGCCGTCAAGGCCGCCTTGTGCGCCGCGAAGAAATCGGGACTCTCCCCGCTCAGCCGCACCGATGCGGCGTGCTGCGCGTCATAGTCGTCGACATAGGCGTCGAATTCAGCTGGCGGCACGGAAGGCCTCGTGCAGTTTCTCTTCCATGCGCGCCACCGGACTGTCGGCCGCGCCGCCGACAGCGCCGGCCTGGCTGCGAATGTCCGACACGATGAACAGGGGACGCCGCTTGGCCTCCATGTACATCCGGCCAATATATTCCCCGAAGATCCCCAGCACCATCAGTTGCACACTGCCCATGATCAGGATCAGCGCGGCAAGGCTGGCCCAGCCTTCGACCGTGGCGCCCCGCAGCGATGCCCAGACGATCCACGACAGGGCCAGCAAGCCCGAGATCCCGAACAGCAGACCGAGATGCGAGGCGAAGCGCAGGGGAACGACCGAAAAGCTGGTCACGGCATCGAGCGCGAAGGCGATCATCTTGCCGAGCGGATAGCTGGTCTCGCCCGCGTAACGCGCATCGCGCTCGTAGGGGAAGGCCGCCTGTCTGAAACCGACGAAGCTCACCATTCCGCGGATGAAGCGGTAGCGTTCGGGCATGGCGTTGAGCTGGTCGACGACCCGCCGGGTCATGAGCCGGAAATCCCCGGTGTCCGGCGGAATGTCGGTTGCGATCATGGTGCGCAGCAGCCGGTAGAACAGTGCGGCGGTGCCGCGCTTGAAGGCGGTCTCGCCGTGGCGCTTGGTTCGCTGGCCGTAGACGACGTCGTAGCCTTCGCGAAGCTTCGCGAGCATCGGGCCGAGCAGTTCGGGCGGGTCCTGGAGATCGGCATCGAGCACGAAGACCACCGCGCCGCGCGCGTGGCAGAGCCCGGCGGTGAGCGCGAGCTGGTGGCCGTGGTTGCGCGACAGGTTGAGCCCGACGACCCGCGGGTCGCGATCGGCGTGGCGGCAGATCGCCTCCCAGCTGCCGTCCCTGGAGCCGTCGTTGACGAGGATGAGTTCGAAGCGCTTATCGAAAAGCGCGGCGCTCGCTCCCACGACACGCTCGATGAGGACGTCGAGGACGGCCTCCTCGTTGTAGACGGGGATGACCACCGAAAGCTCGGGCATCTCCGGTGATGTCTGGAACGTCTGCATAACCCCCGCCTTCTGTGCGCCGGCGCAGACTATGTTCGAATGGTAAACCCGAAGTTAAGATTAGACCCGAGGGGGCTGGCAAACAGCGCAAATTCCTTGCCGGGCGCAACCACGCGGCGGCGCTTCCCGGATCAGCGCCCCCATCCGGCGAGCATCCACAGCGCCATGCCGATCATGAACAGGTTCTCGGTCAGCGACACGAAGCCCAGCGGCACGTTGCTGTCGCCGCCCACGCAGGCGCACTTGAGCTCGCGCCGGTCGATATAGACCGCCTTCAGCACGCTCGCCGCCCCCACGGTGCCGATGAACAGCGCGACCGGGATCGACAGCCAGTCGAGCACGTGCGCGGTCATCAGCACGCCTGCCAGCCCCTCGGCATAGGGATAGACATAGCCATAGGGCACCCAGCGTTTCGCCAGCAGGTCGTAATTGAGGAACATGGTCGAGAAGCTCTCGACATCGCGCAGCTTCAGGTAGGCAAGCCCGACCATCGTAAAGCTGACGAACCATTCGGCCGCGAGCACCGAAAGCCACTGCCCGGTGGCAAGGTGCGCCGCGCCGATCGCGAGCAGCGCCATCAGCGCGAACAGGACGAGGACCGGACGGTAGGTGGTGCCCTCGCGGGTCACCGGCTTGCCGAAATGCGCGGCGAGATCGGTGTATCCGCCGATCCGTGCGGTGCCGATGAAGGTCTGCGGCGTGGTCTTGACCGCGTGCTCTTCCTTGAAGGCATCGGTCTCCTCGCGGGTGGTGAGGTGATGATCCTCGACCGCGAAGCCCTCGCGCTCGAGCAGCCACTTCGACTTGATGCCATAGGGGCAGACATGGTCGGGCATGACCATGCGATAGAGGCGGGCGGTGCGGGGCTGTTTCATCTCTCGTCCTCGGCTTACTTGCGGGTGCGTTCAAGGAGATCGACCAGTTCCTCGAACTTGGCGCGCTGTTCGGCGGCATCGCCGCTGGCGATCGCCTCGGCGACGCAGCAGGCGGCGTGATCCTTGAGCACCTGGCTCTCGACCTTGGCGAGTGCGGCCTTGATCGCGGCGATCTGGTGAAGGATGTCGATGCAGTAGCGATCATCCTCGATCATCTGCGCCACGCCGCGCACCTGACCGGCGATGCGGTTCAGACGCTGCACCTTGGCCCTGGTGTTCTCGTTCATTTCCACCGCGCTCCTGACGATACCCACAGGGGGTATGTAGGAGGGATCGTGCCGATCGCAACCCTCGGCGCGCCTGTCGGGTTCCCGGCCTGCCGGTGGACCGCGGTGGGCTGCCCCTCGCCTGCGCTAGGGTTCGTCTGGCCGGTCGTAGACCAGCCGGAACCCGACATTCGATGCCCCCAAGCCGGGATCGCGGCCCTGGCGACTTTCGGGGCGATAGCGTTGGCAGTAATTGGGTGCACACAGATAGCTGCCACCCTTCATCACGTGGCTGACGAAGCCCGGATTGAGGGGGTCATAGGCGTCGTTCTCGCTCGGACCACGCGGATTGTCGCGATCGGCGGGATCGTGGCCCGGGCGATAGAAATCCGCAGTCACTTCCCAGACATTGCCGACCATGTCGTAGAGGCCGAAGGCATTGGGCGTGAAGCATCCCACGGGGGCGATGCCCTTGAAGCCGTCGCTCGCCTCGTTGACCACCGGGAAAACGCCCTGCCAGCTGTTGGCCTGCCCGGGGCCGGGCTGCCTGGCCGATTGTACGGCCCCGGCGCGCGCGGCATATTCCCATTCGGCTTCGGTCGGGAGCCGCCCGCCGCGCCACTTCGCATAGGCCTGCATGTCGTCCCACGCGAGGTGCACCACCGGTTGATCGGGGACGGCATCGGGGCCCTCGGGGCCATAGGGTTTCTTCCAGCTGGCGCCGGGCACATATTTCCACCAGTCGGCATAGTTGCGCGACGGGCGTTCGGGCGGGGTGAACACCGCCGAGCCGGGTTCGAGCATATAGGCCGGGATCTGCTCCGCCGGGACGCCGAACTGCGCCGGATCGACGGGCTTTTCCGCCACGGTGCGATAGCCGGTGGCGCGGACGAATTCGGCGAACTGGCGATTGGTGACCTCGTGCGGGTCGATCCAGAAGCTGTCCAGCCGCGTCTCGCGCGGGGGGCCTTCCTCGGCATAGACGGCGCTGCTGCCCATCACGAAGGTCCCGCCGGGGATGTGGACAGGGCGCGAAGGCGGCGGCGTGCAAGTGCGCTCCGTGGCGAAGTTGGCGGCGGTGAGCGGCGCCTGCGAGACCGGCGCACGGGCGCCGCAGCCGGCCGCCAGCAGCGCGAGCGCGGCGCAGCACCCTGCCCCGAACCACCTGCCGCCGCCCGATCCACGCATCCCTGATTCCTCCCGCGACACCCGCCAGCACCGCCTTGCGATAAAGAGATTTTGCTAATCCTGACTGGAACTCCGGCCAGAAACAAGCCGGAAATCCGTCTTGCAGATCGGATAAATAGCTAAAACAATTTTCTTTACACCACCGCTTCGTGCGCTATCATCCGCAGTCGAAAAGGACCTTTCCAGCCCGCCACCCCGGAACGCGTGTTGTGCGAGCGGAATGCGAGGCCCGCAAGGGGGGAAAGCGGATGCGCAAGGGCATGGCACCGGGCAAGGCGCCCGAACGTCACGGGGCGCTGCGCAGGAATGGCGGGAGCGCGCGCCGATGATCCGGCAGCTTTCCGGGCAGGCAGTGGAAAAGGTCTGGGGGCGGCGTGATGCGCCTGCGATCCCCGGCATCGCCCGCACCCCCGGAGCGCCGCTCGGCGAAGTGTGGTTCGCGCACGAAGCCGCGCCCGCGCTGATGGTGAAGTTCCTTTATACCTCCGAGAAGCTGTCGATCCAGGTGCACCCCGACGATGCGCTGGCCCGCGCCAGCGGCCATCCCCGCGGCAAGGAGGAGGCGTGGTACGTCCTCACCGCCGAGCCCGGTGCCACCATCGGAGCGGGATTTTCGCGTGAACTGTCTGAAGAAGACCTGCGCGCAGCCGCGCTCGACGGCAGCATCGTGGACCTGATGGTCTGGCACCCGGTCAAGCCGGGAGACTTCTTCTACGTGCCCGCCGGCACCGTCCATGCGATCGGCGCAGGGCTGTCGCTGGTGGAGATCCAGCAGAACGTCGATCTCACCTATCGGCTTTACGATTACGGACGCCCGCGCCCGCTGCAACTCGACGAAAGCATCGCCGCCGCCACACCTGCCCCCTTCAAGCGGGCCCCGGCCAAGCGGCTCGGCCCCGGCCGCGAGCAACTGGTGACGGCGCCGCACTTCGCCATCGAACGGCTCTCCCGGCCGGGCGATCACCAGGTCGCGGGCAGCGCGGCGGATCCGGCATGGCTGGTGCCTGTCGCACCGGGCTGCCAGGCCGGCGGAACCTCGCTGGAGCCCGGGACGGTGTGGCTCGCGGACAGCGCGGTGGATATCGCGATCGCCGAGGGCGGCGCGCTGCTGGTCGCCCATGCCAGCGGTCATCCGGCCTGTGCACAGGAGAGGGAGTAAGATTACCATGACGCGTTTTCGCACGCTGTGCCGCATCGCCATGACCGGCCTGCTCGCCGCGGCGACAGGCCTGGCCGGCAGCACGCTCGCCGAACCGGCCCCTGCCGCGCCCGAACCGGCCCCTGCTGCCGGCGCCGAGGCGCCGAGCACTCACCCCAACATCATCTTCATCCTCAATGACGATCAGCGCTACGACGCGATGGGCTTTCTCGACCCGGCGCTCAACACGCCCAACATGGACCGGATCGCGCGCGAAGGGGTCTATTTCCCCAACGCCTTCGTCACCACCGCGCTGTGCAGCCCCAGCCGGGCCTCGATCCTCACCGGGCAGTACATGCACAACCACGGGATCGCGGACAACAACATCAAGTTCCGCCCCGGCACCTTCTTCTTCCCGATGGCGCTGCAGGCCGCGGGCTATCGCACCGCTTTCATCGGCAAGTGGCATATGGGCGGCCACAGCGACGATCCGCAGCCCGGCTTCGACCGCTGGATCAGCTTCAAGGGCCAGGGCGACTACCTGCCCGACGACGGCAAGGGCGGGCCGCGCCACACGCTCAACATCGATGGCAAGCAGGTCGAACGGCGCGGCTACATCACCGACGAGCTGACCGGCTACGCGCTCGACTGGCTCAGGCAGCAGAGCGCGGACCGGCCGTTCTTCCTCTATCTCAGCCACAAGGCGGTGCACGCCGACTTCATCCCGGCCGAGCGCCACAAGGGCACCATCAGCCGCGATGCCATCCACCTGCCCGACAGCATGGCGAACACGCCCGAGAACTACGAAGGCAAGCCGCGCTGGACCATGGACCAGCGCAATTCGTGGCACGGCGTGGAGTTCCCCTATCACTCGACGCTCGACGTGGTCGACTTCAAGCTGCGCTACAACGAGACGCTGAGCGCGGTCGACGAGGGCATCGGCCAGATCATCGCCACCTTGCAGAAGAAGGGGATGCTGAAGAACACCATCGTAGTGATGATGGGCGACAACGGCTTCCTGTTCGGCGAACACGGCATGATCGACAAGCGCAGCGCCTACGAGGAATCGATGCGCGTGCCGCTGATCGCTTTCGGCGGCGGCATGCCCAAGGGGCGGGTGGTGAACCAGATCGTCGCCAATATCGACCTCGCGCCGACCTTCCTCGCGCTCGCCGGAGCAAAGGCGCCCGAGGGCGTGCATTTCGACGGGATGAGCTATGCCGACCTGCTGATGGGACGGCCCTTCGAAGGCCCGTGGCGAACCTCGCTCAATTACGAATACTACTGGGAATACAACTACCCGCAGACCCCCACCACCTTCGCGCTGCGCGGGGATCGCTACAAGTACATCCAGTATCACGGCGTGTGGGACACCGAGGAGCTCTACGATCTCAAGGCGGACCCCAAGGAGATGCACAACCTGATCGCCGATCCGAAGCTGCGCCCGGTGGTGAAGAAGATGCGCGCCGACCTGTTCGCCGGGCTCGACCCGCAGCAGGGCCGCGCCAGCGTGACCTTCACCGAACGCACCAACGAAGGTTCGGTGCTGCGCAACCGCAACGGATCGGGCCCGGGCCAGTTTCCCGAACGCTGGCTGCGCGACGGCACCGAGGGCGACCTGAAGAACGGCATGAAGGCCGAAGGCGGCAAGCCCGACCCGCACTGACGCGCGCGCCGGGGCGGTGCCGGGCGCACATCGCCGCGGCCGCGGCGGAAATTGCACTGCGCGCACGGGACGGTTAGAGCGGGGCCGCCCGCGGCAGTGTGAGGACAAGGGGAAAAGCGCGCCAATGTCGACCACCGAACGCAAGCCGTCAGGTGCCGGCATCTCCGCCCGCGACCGGGTGAACCTGCTCAGCACCGGCCTGTCGGGCACCAATCTCGAACGCGGAAGTTCGCACAACCTGCGCGTCACGCTGCAGGCGATCCGGCTCAACGCCCCGGTCACCAAGGTCGAGCTGGCCGAGATCACCGGTCTCACCCCGCCCTCGATCACCAACATCGCCCGCAAGCTGTTTGCCGACGGGCTGATCATCGAAGCCGGGAGGCGCCGCGGCGAGCGCGGGCAACCGGCGCTCAAGCTCGCCATCAATCCCGACGGGGCCTTCTCGATCGGGGTCAATGTCGATCGCGACCACATGACCATGGTGGCGCTCGACTTCCTCGGCGAGCTGCGGCTGCGGATCGTCGAGAACGTGCAGTTCCCGATGCCCGAACAGGTCAGCGATTTCGTCGCCCGCAACCTCGCGGCGATCCGCGCGGCGGGCGATATCGACATGGAGCGGATCGCCGGGATCGGGGTCGCCATTCCCGACGATTTCGGCGGGGTCGACCTGCCCAACCGGCCTGCCGAGTTCGGCGTCTGGGAAACCATCGATCCGCGCCACCTGCTGGGCACGCACGGCTTCGAGGTGGTGATCGAGAACGATGCCACCGCCGCGGCCATCGGCGAGCTGCAATTCGGCCACGGACGGGTCGCGCCGACCTTTTTCTACCTGCTGGTCAACGCCGGCCTCGGCGGGGGGGTGGTGATCGACGGGCACGCGGTGAGCGGCGCCTCGGGCCGCAGCGGCGAAATCGGCTTCCTGCCGATCGGCCGGGCGCGGCGCAATCCGGTGGTCTTGCAGGACGTGGTTTCGCTTTCGGGGCTCTACAGCCACCTGGAGGCAGCCGGGATTCCCGATCCCGGCCCGCTCGATGCGCTCGACGCGGATGCCAGCGCTGCGGCGGGCCAGTGGATCGACAAGGCCGCCGACCTGCTCACCGATCCGCTGATGGTGATCAACGCGGTCGTCGATCCCGACGCGATCTTCATCGGCGGGCGACTGCCGGCAGGGCTGGTGGACCAGCTGTGCGACCGGCTCGCGCTCAATTTCCGCCACCGCGGCGCCTCGCTGCCCGCGCGCGCGCCGATCCGCCGCGCCGAGCTGGCCGAGGACGCGGCGGCAATCGGCGCGGCGATCCTGCCCTTCTCCGCCCGCTTCCTGCCCAATCGCACCGCCTTGATGAAGATCGACGGCTGAGCCGCGTCAGGCTTGCGCGGTCGAGGCCGCGGCAAGCGCGATCGGTCCGAGCGGGCCGACCAGCGCGCCCAGCCCGGGGGGCACGATGTATTCGTCGATGCTGTCGAGTTCGGGCGAGGCGACATAGCCGCCGAGGCTTGCCTGCAGCTCGCGCCGGATGATCGGGAAAAGTTGCGGCTGCGCGGTGATCACTCCGCCGCCGAGGAAGATGCGCCGCGGGGTCGCGGTGAGCACGATGTTGTGCAGCATCTGCGCGATGGCATGGCCGACCAGGTCCCAGATCGGATCGTCGGCCGCGATCAGGCTGGCGCGCTTGCCGGCGCGCGCGATGATCGCCGGTCCCGCCGCCAGCCCCTCGACGCAGTCGCCGTGATAGGGGCACGATCCCGGCCAGGCGTCACCGGCAACCCGCGGGATGCGCATGTGGCCGAGCTCGGCATGGCCGAACCCGCCGATCGGCGCGCCGCCAACCACCAGGCCCACCCCCACCCCGGTGCCGATCGTGACATAGGCGAAGTCCTCGAGCCCCGCGGCCGCACCCCACCGCATCTCGGCCAGGGCCGCGCCGTTGACGTCGGTGTCGAGAGCGACCGGGACGCCGAGTCCCTGCCCGAGTTCCTGCGCGACCCCCACCCCGGTCCATCCGGGCTTGGGCGTCTGCCCGATATGGCCCCATTGCGGCGAGGCGCGATCGACATCGATCGGCCCGAAGGAGGCGATGCCCAGCGCGCGGATATCGGCCTCCGCGTCGAACCAGCGATCGAGGATCGCCTTGATCCGCGGCAGGGTCACCTCCGGCGCCTCGGTCTCGACCCGCTCCTGCGCGAGAATCTCGCCCGTTCCGGAGGCAAGCACGCAGACGCACTTCGTCCCCCCCAGCTCCACGCCCGTCAGCAAGGAATTCGCCATCACCACCCCCTCCATGCACCCGCCGTCACGGCATCACCCGTGACGCATCCGCTTCCACGTTCCAACCGCGCACACCGATGCTGGCCGGAACCGGCGCGGAGCGGGGCGACCTGATCGTCACGCTGCGGGTCTCGCCCGGCAGCAGCGACACGTAATTGTCCTCGAAATAGGCGGGGAGCACGCGCGCGCCCGCGGCATCGGTGAGCGTCAGCTTGACCATCAGCGCCGGATGCGCAGTGGTGTTGGTGAGCTGCACGGCGAGCACGTTCTCCTGCGGGTCGGCGACCCGCTCGGCACGCACAGCGACCCGCGCGGGCGGCATCGCGCCCATCGCGCGGTAATCCGAAGCTTCCCGGGCCAGCCAGTAGAGATTCTCGCTCAGCAGGCGATCCGCGGCATCGAAGAGTTCGAGCTTCACGATCACCACCGGCGTGGCGGCGAAGGCGTCCTCGGGCACCGCCGGGCCGGCGTCGGTGACCGCATAGGCCGCCGCGTCGACCGCCCGGCTGCGATCGCCCAGCAAGGTCCCGTCGAGCGCAAAACTGCGGATGCGCAGCCGCCCGCCCGAAATCGGGACGCCGAGGCTGTTGACCACCGCCGCGGTGCGCTCCGGCAGGTCGATCTGCACGTGGACCGGCTCGGCCCCCTTCTTGGCGCCGAAGAAGGCGGCGTGGGTATCGTAGTCGTGGCTGTAGATCTGCCAGGTCGTGCTGGGCCAAGCGGGTTGGGTCATCCACAGCAGGCGCCCGCTGTTGCGGGTGAACAGCCCGGCATTCATGCCTTCAAAGATCGCGCGGTGGGATTCGTAGTTGAGCGCCTGCGCCTTGGTCTCGAAATCGGCAAGGTCGACGGGCGCGCCGTAACGGTTTGTCATCGCCTTCATGAAGCTCGCGACGTCGCCGGCCTTGGCCTGGTGCCAGTCGTGATAGGCCCAGCTATCGCTCACCGGCCACTGGTCCTCGGGCGGCATCATCGTCTTGAAGGTTTCAAGCGTCGGGAAGGAGGGCGTGCCGACCTCGGTCGAAAAACCGCGCCCGATGCGGGTGAAATAGGCTTCGGCCGGCTGGTAGTTCCACGGGCCGCTGTTCGCCATGTTGACCTCGCGCGAATTGGGCAGGTAGGCGCGGGTGCCGTCGCGTTCGCGCACCAGCTTTTCCAGTCCGGCGTTGAGCACCGGCGGGGGCACGCCCTCGTTGCGCCCGATCCACAGGGCGATCGAGGGATGGCTCTGGAAGCGGCTGATCGTGTCGGCGGCATTGGCGAGGAACAGCGCGGAATCGCCCGGCTCGCCATTGTGGTCCTGGGTCGACATCCAGAAATCATTGAGCACCAGCAGCCCGTATTCGTCGGCGAGCTGATAGAACACCTCCTCGGTGCTCTGGCCCATCCAGTTGCGGATGGTGTTGACGTGGGCCTCGCGGTGGAGGCGGAAGAATGGCTCCATCCGTTCGCGCGAGACGCGCTTCATCCAGTCGTCCATGCCCCAGTTGCCGCCGCGCACCGCAATCGGCACGCCGTTGACGCGGATCAGCAGGTGCGGCGCGAGCGTGGTTTCGGGAAGCTGCGCGAGTGCAGGCGAGGCGGCGATGTCGCGGGCGAGCGAAACCGCCCAGCCGCCCTCGATCTTGCGGATGCCCTCGTGCGTGACGTCGAGCAGCGGGGCGCCGTCGCCGCGCGCCGGGGCGAGCGCGATCCGTCGCAGTTCCTCCCGGGCGTCGAGCGCGGAGAGTTCGTAGCTGATCTCGCGGATGCCGAAGCGCAGGCTGCGGCTATCGCTCACCGCTCCTGCGACGCGCGCGGTCAGCGTAAGATCGTGGAGGGTCGGCTCACCATAGCCGTTGGGCCACCACAGGCGCGGATTGCGAATTCGCAGGTCCGGGAAATCGGCCGGCGTGAAGCGCACCAGCGTGGTCGCGCCGGGCAGGAGGTTGACGGTCTGCCGCAGCACGGCCTCGCCGAAGCGCGCCTCGACCTCGACCGCGCGCGCGGCCGCAGCATCGTTGGTCACGGGAACGGCGAAGGTCAGTTCGGCGAGCGAGTTGTCGGGCTCAGGCAGCACGGTGCGGACCTGCGGATCGCCAAGGCGCACGGCGCCGGTCGCCTCCAGCACCACCGCCTGCCACAGGCCGGTGTTGCGATCGCGCACGCTCGGGATCCAGTCCCAGCCTTCGCTGGCACCGAAGGTCGGGCCGTCGATCATCATCGCGCCGCCGTTCTGTCCGGGGCCGGCGCTGAGCGATTCCTCTTGCGGCAGACCGGGATGCGGGGGCGGCGAAATGCGCACGGCGACCGCGATCTTCGCACCGGTGCGGAACCGCGCCGGCAGCACGAACCGCCCGCGGATGAACGCGCCCTCGGTTTCGCCCAGCCGCTCGCCGTTGACCCAGACCTCGGCGGCATAGTTGATGCCGAGGAAGGTGAGCGCCTGCAGCGCCCGCGCGCCGCTTTCGGGCCGGGTGAACTCGGTGCGCAGCCAGTAGTCCTGACGGCTGAGGCTTTCAGGAATCAGCAGGTTGTTGAGGCCGAAGGCGGGATCGGGATAGACGCCGTTGGCGACATAGGTGGCAAGGATCGTTCCGGGCACGACTGCGGGCAGCCACTCGCGGGTATCGAAGCCGGGATGCGAAAGCGTCGCCGGGTCATCCCGGACATCGGGGGCCGCAGCAAGACGCCATGCGCCAACCTCCCAGCGCCCCTCGCCTTCCGCGGTCAGCGGAGCGGTCGGTTCGGCCGCGGCGGGGCGCGGCTGCGTGGGCGGCGCCGCACGGCTGACCGGCAGTGTCGCGGGATCCTGCGGCGCGGTGAGGCCCATGGTCTGCTTGATCTGAAGCGGCCAGGACGGGCTGCCGGTTTCGAACTGGATCAGCCGCTCGTCGGGCGCCGCCCCGGCAGGGTTCGGCATGGCGGGCGGATCGCCCAGCCAGATCGCGAGATTCGCGACCGCGCCGTCGAAGGCGGCGGTTCCTAATTCGCGCGGCGCCATCACGAGCGCCGTCGCCGGACCGGCGAAGGCGGCGCCGCCGGTGACAGGACGCCCCTCTCCGACCTGCAGCGAGAGCTTGCCGGCCTCCGCGGCGAGCGTGACCATCAGCCATTCCTCGTCGCCATTCCCGTCCGGAGCGGCGATCCGCAGGTCGCCGGCCTCCGCGACGATGCGCGGGCCTTCGAGCGCAATGGCCACAAGGGAGCGGCCCTGCGCATCGACCAGCGCCATGACGGAGCGGTGCGCCGCGGATCGCGAACCGCGCTTGATCCAGCCCCTGACCGTCCAGCGCGCTTGTAGGTCGAGCGGGGCGGCAAGGTCCTTGCGAATGGCGTTGCCTGCAGGCGGAAAAACGGCATTGACGGGACCAGCGAGGATTCGAGCGCCGGGCACCGTCTGCGCCGGCGCGCGCGACGCAACACCCGCGAAAGCGAGCACCGACACCGCGAGCAGGCAGGCGAAAGCCCTGTGCAGCCAGACCATTGATACCCCTCCCCCCGGCGAGTCCAACCCGCCTGATTTACAAAAACCATTTTATTAATAAGCGGCACGCTGGGTCAAGCGCTAATGCGCCCTGCGGCAGCGAGGCGCGGCAATCTTCAGTCCTCGCCTTCAGCAATCCCCCTTCATCCGCAGGCAATCGGTCGCAGCGTTCCGCTCGGACCCACGAAGCGCGGCAATTTAAATGAAACAATTTTCTTTACTAATCCGAATCGCGGTGTAGATTTCGCCGCGAGGGGTGAGAGAGGAATGTGGCCGGGTGCGCGGATTCGCTTCGCGCTGAAAGGCCCAGGGGCTCGACAACCTTCGAAAAACACAGACGTCGAGAAAAAGCCGCCAACGGCTTTGGGGGGGAGTGAAATCATGAAGCAGCATCTAGTCGCCTCGGGCTCGCGATTCGCCCTGATGGCAGCCGCCCTGAGCCTCGGATGCTCGGCCGCCGCGGCGCAGGACAGCACCCCGGCTTCCGGCGACGAACCACCCGTCGAGGTCGACAGCGGCACTGCAGCCGACGACGCGGCATCGCAGAACGTCATCGTCGTCTCGGGCGTGCGCCAGTCGATCGAAAGCGCGATCGACGAGAAGCGCCAGGCGACCGAGATCAAGGACGTCATCAACGCCGAGGACATCGGCCAGCTCGCCAACGACAACATCGCCGAGGCGCTCCAGCGCATCACCGGCGTTCAGGTCAACCGCGGCAACGACGGCGAAGGCAAGCAGGTGCAGGTGCGCGGCCTGTCAGAGAACAACGTCACCATCAACGGCGCGCTCACCTCGGGCACCGGGGACGTCGACCTCAGCAACGGCAACGACCGCAGCGTCAACTTCCAGGACCTGCCGGCCGAGCTGTTCGCGGGCGTGGAGATCCTCAAGGCGCTCACCGCCGACCAGATCGAAGGCTCGCTCGGCGGCACCATCAACCTCCAGACCCGCGCCCCGCTGAGCGGCAAGCGGAACCTGATCGTCAACCTCTCGGGCACGCAGAAGTTCTCCGACGTGGGCGATCTCAGCCGCCAGGACGCCAACGCCTTCCTGCAGAAGAAATTCCTCGACACGCCCTTGGGTGACTTCGGGGTGATCCTCAATGTCGGCTACAAGGAGATCGCCAGCTACGCCTATGTCTACGGCGGCAACGAGGTCTATGATTCCCCCGGCATCTGGACCCGCCGCACCGGCGACGTCGATCCGCCCGCCAGTCTCGGCAACAACCAGAGCGCGGCGAACTACAACTTCTTCCAGCTCGCGAACATCCCCAACGCCGTCGGCGGGGGATCGCAGCCCAACCCCTATCGCTACGCCTTCGACGATCCCAACGGCGACGGGTTGAGCGATGCCAATGATGTCTATTACATCCCCGGCGCTTTCGGCGTGTCCGAACGCTTCCGCGACGACACCCGCCGGTCGTTCAATGGCACACTGCAGTGGCAGCCCGCCTCGAATCTCGACGTGCGCTTCGATGTGGTGCTGACCGATCTCGACCAGCTGCTGACCGGCGCCAACATGAATCTCGTGTCAAACGTCCCGCGTTCGGGCTACCTCTCGAGCGGGCCGGCGGCGACCTTCGAGCAGCTCGGCACCACGCCCGATTTCGGCGATGTCTACGTGCTGACCGCGGGGCGCCTCGCCTCCTTCACGACCCGCGTCGGCGCGGCGCCCTCGATCAACGAGACCGCGCGCAATTCGCAGCAATATTCGCTCGAGGCGACCTGGGACGTGGCCCCCAATTTCAGCATCTTCGCCAAGGGCGCGACCTCGCGCGGCAAGGCGACGACGCTCAATTTCGGCCAGCTCAGCGCGTCGATCGAGCAGCAGGGCGGCGCCAACCCGCGCTTCAACGCGCAGGATTTCTACAACATCGTCGACTTCAACCTCGGCGACAACCTGATCCCCAACGTCACCTTCTACGAGGACCCCTTCCCGAGCACCGCCTACGGGGTCACCTCGGTGGTGCCCGAGGACCAGCTGGTGGTGCTGAACCCGGGCGATCTGAGCTACGAGCGCTATCGCTACCGGCAGTATCAGCGCAACGCGGCCGACACGAAGAACACCGACGATTCCTTCCGGATCGATGCGACCTGGGAGCCGGACATGAGCTTCTTCGAATCGTTCCAGGCCGGTTTCCGCTGGGGTGATCGCAGCTTCTCGCGCGCGCGCTACGAGAACGCCAACGAAGGCGGCGGGGCGGCAGCGATCCTCGGGGATGGCGTGCGCGACCCGGTGCAGTCGGTCAACGTCTGGGCCGTGCCGCTGAACCCGGCCAGCACCTCGGATGCCGGCCTTTCGGCCACCTCGACCTTCCTGTCGCAATGCATCACCACCGCCGGCGATCCCTCGATCCTCGCCCGCTACGGCGGCAACATCCCGATGACCTTCGGCTCGACCGCAGGCTGCGACATCTCGGCGGTGCAGGACTACTTCAACCTGTTCGACATCCGCGCCGTCAACCCGGATTCGGGCGCGGGCTATTACGAGGTTGTCGACGAACGCTTCCGCGTCACCGAAAGCACGCTGGCGGGCTACCTGCAGGCCAATTTCCGCACCCAGCTCGGCACGGTGCCGATGTTCGGCAATGTCGGGCTGCGCTATGTCGAGACCGAGACCACCTCGTCGGGCTATCTCATCAATCCGGGCACGCCGCGCAGCTACAGCACGGTCACCTTCAAGAACACCTATGACGACTGGCTGCCCTCGGCGAACCTCAACTTCTCGCTGTCCAAGGACGTGATCGCGCGCCTCGCCTATTCGCGCACGCTCGGCCGTCCGGCGCTCAACCAGATCTCGCCGGGCCTCGAACTGACGCGTTCGGACGTCGATCCGGATTTCGCGGGCTTCGGCGTGGCGGGCAATCCGTTCCTCAACCCGGTCCATTCGGACAATTTCGATGCGTCGCTCGAGTGGTATTATGGCAAGGCCAGCTACCTCTCGCTGGCGGCCTTCATCAAGAACATCGACAGCACGATATTCCGCGACCCGGTGCCCGCACCCTACGACATCAACGGCGAGGTTTTCTCGGTCACCACCTTCCGCAATTTCGGGGGCACCAAGCTCAAGGGGATCGAGCTCGGCATGGCGCATGCCTTCACTTACCTGCCGGGGCTGCTGCAATATCTCGGGGTGACGGGCAACTTCACCTATATCGACGAGAACAGCGACCTGAAGGATCAGGAAGGCGACCAGATCGGACGCCGCGGCCTCTCGAAATACACCTACAACGCGGCCGCCTATTACGACGACAAGAGGCTCAACCTGCGTCTCGCCTACAACTGGCGGTCGGAGTTCACGCGGCGCGAGATCGTGCAGCTCGGCTTCGCGCGGCCCGAAGCCCTGCCGGAGATCGAGGCGGCGCGCGGTCAGCTGGACTTCTCGGCGCGCTTCAAGGTCAACCGCAACCTGCGCTTCACCTTCGACGCGGTGAACCTCACCGACACCGGCTCGTTCCGCTACCTCAAGTACGAGCAGCTGGTGAACTACGTCTCGCTCGCCGGGCGCAAGTTCAACCTCGGCGTGGCGGTGAGCTTCTGAGGCGCGGTCGGCAGGCCGGCCCGTCCGGTCGCCGCTCGCATCGCGGGAACAGGATCATGACGCCTTGCGCATCCCGAGCGTTGCGATGGGCTGGCCTTGCAGGGTTGGCGCTCGCCCTCGCCACGCCTGCTTTCGCGCAGGCCGGCGAGAGCTGCGCCGCCGATCCCGAGGCCGCGGCGCGGAGTTACGATTACGTCCTCGGCGCCCAGGCGATCGGCGGCAGCTACCGCTTCGAGAAGGGCAGCGCGCTGCTCGAACAGGCGCGCACGCTCGAGGCGCTGGGCTCGAACATCCTCAAGATTTCGCTCGCCAAGGGTGCCGCACCCAATTACGGCACCGCCGCTGCCGCGGCCAAGGCGAAGACGACGCTCGAATATATCGAGGCCTCGCCCGATCTGCAGCAGGCGCTGGACATGGACTTCGCCTATACCCAGGCGTGGGTGCACTCCTTCACCGATTCCAAGTGGCGCGACGGCATCACCATGACCGAGGCGCGGCAGTACTACGACGAGATGTACGCGCTGACCGCGTGGCTGCTGCAGCGCTATTCCGGCACGGGCAGGGTGTTCATGCTCGGCAACTGGGAGGGCGACTGGCAGCTGCTGGGTCGCCAGGACCGTGACGCCCTGCCCTCGCGCACGGCGATCGACGGGATGGTGGCGCTGCTCAAGATCCGCCAGCTGGCCATCGACAATGCCAAGGCCGCCGTCCCGCACGAGAAGGTCGACGTTTTCCACTATGTCGAGCTGAACCTCGCCCGCAAGGGGATGGAGGGCAAGCCCAGCGTCGCCAGCAGCGTGCTGCCGCAGGTCGACGTCGATCTGGTGTCCTACTCGGCCTACGAGGCGATCAAGCAGTCGCAGCGCCCCGATCTGGAATTGATCCGACAGCCGCTCACCCAGGTGCTCGCCTATCTCGAAGGACAGCTCAAGCCCAAGCCGGACCTGCCCTTCGCCCGGCGCGTATTCATCGGGGAATACGGCTTTCATGCCGATCGCAAGAAGCCGCTGACGGTCAAGCAGCAGTACATGAAAAGCCGCTTCGTCATGCAGGTCGCGATCGAACAGGACCTGCCCTTCGCGCTGATCTGGCAGCTCTACAACAACGAATATGCCGAGGACGGCACCTCGCGCGAGATGTCGCTGGTGGACGAGAGCGGGCGCAAGCGCGCGCTTTATGTGCTCCACCGCGATTACCTGCGCGCGATGCGGGACTTCGTGGTGGAGTCCTGCCGCGAGACGGGGGCAGAGCCGACCCGCGCGGCGTTCAAGGACAGGGCACTGACCTTTCTCAAGGCGGCCGGATACGAGAAGATGCAGGCGCTGGCCGACGCCGAGGCGGACTGACGCTGCGCGATGTAGCGCCTATCCGTCCGGCGCGGCGATGAAGCCGAGCGCAGCGAGGAAATCGTCCATCGCCGCAAGCGTCTCGCGGTAGTAGCGCGGCGACACGTTCCGGGCGAAGAAGGCGTGCGGCTGGCCTTCGTAAAGCTCCAGCCGGCACGCCCCGCCGACCGCGCGCACCTTGTCGCAATAGGTCTGACCGGTGGCGACCGGGACGAGCGCATCCTTCGTTCCGAGCATGATCAGCGTCGGCGGGTGTCCGGGGCCGATATTGTGCAGCGGCGAGAAATCCTTCCAATACGCCGCCACCCGCTCATACCCGTAACCGCCCGGCCCGTTGTCGATGACCGGGTTGAACAGCACCAGAGCGGCGGGCCGCACCGATGTGCGGGCATCATCGCCCGGATCGTCCATGTCCGCCACCGTGGCGAGCGCTGCGGCAAGCTGTCCGCCTGCCGACCCACCCCCGGCGGCGATGCGCGCAGGATCGATGAGCAGCGCTGCGGCATGCGCGCGCAGGTAGCGCATCGCCGAGAAGGCATCGGCGAGCGCGGCGCGGGGATCGCTGCCGTCGCGGCCCGCGATCCGGTAATCGGCGGACACGGCAACCATGCCCTTGTCCGCGAGATGCTGCGCCTGGTCGTAGAAGCGCGCCGCATCGCCCTCCACCCAGCCGCCACCGTGGAAGAACAGGATCGCCGGGCGCGCGCCGGGGAAGACGGCCGGATCGGGCGAGAAGACATGCAGGAACAGCTGGCGCTTCGGCACGGTCTTGTATGCGAGGAGCGCGGGCGCGCGCTCCTGCGGCGCGGCCGCGGGGGTGCTTTCCCCTGTCGCTTGCGCCTGCGCCATCGGCGCACAGCCGCTCAGCGCGGCGGCCAGCAGGCCCAGGCATCCGGCATGTCGCAGACCCACGTCACCTCTCCTCTCGGTAAGCTGCCGGAATGCACCTTCGCCGGCTGCCGCGCCAGCCCGGACACGCCGCGGCGGTGCGGTTTTCCGCCGCCGTCATCCCCCGTTAAGCAGCGCTGGTGCGTTCTACGGGGGACAAGGGCCGATCGCGCCTTTTCGCCCGTCAGGGGTGGACCTTCGCCAACCCCGCCGATACCTGCTTTGGCGACTCGTGGATCATGCCGAGCGACAGGTCACGGCCAGGGTCGATTTACGTTCCGGAGAGTTTTCATGCGCTTTGCTTCTGTTTCGTCTCTTGCCGCCCTGCTGCTGGCGGGCACCGCCAATTTCGCCGCCCATGCCGAAACCCCCCCGCCGCCGGCCGCGGCGCGCCCCCTGCCCGAAACGGTTCCCAGCGACCTGCCGCGTATCGCCCGCCCTTCGCACTATGCGATCACCGTCACCCCCGATGCCGAAAACCTCTCCTTCACCGCCTCGAGCGCGGTGGACTTCGAGCTTTTCGCGCCGAGCCGGACCGTGACGCTGAGCGCCAATGCGCTCGACATCACCCGCGCGCGGCTGGTGCCCGCCGGGGGCGGAGCGCCGGTGACGCTGACCGTTTCGACTGACGCCGATGCGCAGACCGCCACCTTCACCGCGCCCGCCATGCTGGCGCCCGGCCGCTACCGGCTCGAAACCGATTACGCCGGAACGATCAACACCCAGGCCAACGGCCTGTTCGCGCTCGATTATCCCGACAAGCGCACCGGCGAGCAGGTGCGCGGGCTGTTCACCCAGTTCGAGGCCCCCGACGCGCGCCGCTTCGCGCCGACCTTCGACGAGCCGAGCTACAAGGCGACCTTCGATCTCTCCGCGATCGTGCCCGAGAAGCTGATGGCGGTCAGCAACATGCCGATCGCGAGCGAGACCCCGCTCGGCAACGGGCGCAAGCGCGTGGTGTTCCAGACCACGCCGAGGATGTCCTCCTACCTGCTGTTCTTCGCTCTCGGCGACTTCGAGCGGCTTGCCAAGAAGGCCGACGACGGGACCGAGGTCGGCATCGTCGGCCCGGCCGGTAGCGGCGAGCAGGGCCGCTACGCGCTCGACGAGCTCGCCAAGCTCATGCCCTATTACGGCGACTATTTCGGCGTCAGCTTCCCGCTTCCCAAGCTCGACAATGTCGCCGGGCCGGGCAGCTCGCAGTTCTTCGGGGCGATGGAGAACTGGGGCGGGATCTTCACCTTCGAGCGGATCCTGCTCGACGACCCCACCATCACCTCGCCCGCCACGCGTCAGCGGATCGCTTCCGTGCAGGCGCACGAGGTTGCGCACCAGTGGTTCGGCGATCTCGTGACGATGGCATGGTGGGACGACCTGTGGCTCAACGAAGGCTTCGCCAGCTGGATGGAAACGAAGGCGAGCGACCATTTCCACCCCGACTGGTATCCCCTGCTCTCCCGCGTCGGGGGCCGCGAGGCGGCGATGTCGCTCGACGGTTTCGCCTCGACCCACCCCGTGGTGCAGAAGATCCGCACCGTCGAGGAGACCAATCAGGCCTTCGACGCGATCACCTACCAGAAGGGTGAAGCGGTGATTTCCATGCTCGAAGCCTTCGCCGGGGAGGACACCTGGCGCGACGGGCTGCGGCGCTACATGCACGATCACGCCTACGGCAACACCCAGAGCGATGACCTGTGGAGCGCGATCGAGGCCGCCGGTGCACCCGGCCTCACCGCGATCGCGCATGACTTCACCCTGCAGCCGGGCATCCCGCTGGTGAAGCTCGAAAGCGCGACCTGTGCGGCCGGGAACACGCAGCTCACCCTCTCGCAGAGCGAGTTCAGCCGTGATCGCAAGGATGAAGCCGCCGCCAATCCGCAGCGCTGGCGCGTGCCGCTGCTGCTTTCGCACGGCTCCGGACCGGGCGAGCGCCAGGTTCTCGAAGGCACCGCCAGTTACACGCTGCCCGGTTGCGGCCCGGTGATCGTCAACGGCGGCCAGCTCGGCTACTTCCGCACGCTCTACGGCCCCGAGATGCTCGCCCAGCTGACCGCCGCGCTGCCGGGCTTCGCCCCGATCGACCAGCTCGGGCTGGTGGCCGACAACATGGCGCTGGCCAATGCCGGCTACCAGCCCCTCGGCCCGGCGCTCGACCTGCTCGCCGCGGTTCCGCAGGACGCCAACCCGGTGGTCGCAACCGACGCAGCCGAGCGCTATTCGCGGCTCGAAAGCCTGCTCGACCGCGCGCAGAACGCCGATGCCGACAAGGCGAAGCTGCTCGGCATCGCGCAGGAGCGCTTCGGCGAGAGGCTCGCCGCGCTCGGCTATGATGTGAAGGAAGGCGAGCCGGTCGCGGATTCGAACCTGCGGGTTGCGCTGCTCGGCGCGCTTTCGGCGATGGGCGACCCCGAGGTGATCGGCGAGGCGCGGCGCCGTTTCGCGATGCTTGCGGAAAACCCGCGCGCGCTCGACGGGCCGCTCAAGACCACCTGGCTCGCCATCGCCGGTCGCAACGCCACCCGTGCGGACTGGGAGCAGATCGTGCGGCTTGCGGAAAGCTCGACCAGCGCGGTGGAGCGCACCACCTACTGGTCGCTCGCGGGGGCGACCGAGGACGAGGCCCTGGCGCAGGAGGCGCTGCAACTGGCGTTGAGCGGCCGTCCCAGTGCGACCGACAGTTCGCAGATCATCTCCTCCGTGGCGCGGCGCCACCCGGAGCTGGCCTACGACTTCGTGCTCGCGAACCTCGCCGAGGTCGAACCGCTGGTCGATGCCTCGGCTCGCACGCGCTTCATCGCCGGTCTGGTGGGAAGCTCCTACGATCCGGCGATGATCGCCAAGCTGGAGGCGCTGCGCGCCGGCCTGCCGGAGGACGAGCAGCGCCCGGTCGCGCGCGCGCTGGCGGGGCTCAAGGATCGCATCGCGCGCGATCCGCGCCTGCAGTCGGAACTGCGGGCGTGGCTCGCCGCGCGCTGATCCGCTTGCGCGGGAAGTGATCCGCTTCGGGGCCGGTCGTGGAGGGCAGAGTGCTTCTGCCGCCAGCGCACCGGCTCCGAAGCGGTGCCCCGTGGCGCCTTGGCGCAGCGCCTGATCGACGCGGACAATCGAGCCGGGTGCCCCGATAGATCGAGCGGAAGGCCATGGGCGGCTCGAAGGGGCTTGCGACACTGGTGGCGCAGGCGCGGACTACCCCTCGCCGTCGAAACCAATCCGCTCCGCGGCCGCGCCCGACATGATGAAACCGATCGGCCGCTCGGTTTCCTCCTGCAGGTGGGCGATCAGGCTGGCGGTGCGGGCGAGCAGCGAGATGCCTTTCAGCGCCGCGAGCGGGAAGCCCGCGTCGAGCATCACCGCCGGAATCGCGCCGTTGACGTTGATCGGCAGTTCGCGCCCGATCGCCTCGGGCAGCACGCGCTCGATGGTGCGCAGCATGGCGATGTGCTTGCCTTCCATCCCGTGCTCCTTCGCCAGCGCCAGCAGGCGGTGGGCGCGCGGATCGCCGCCCGAGTGCTGGGGGTGGCCGAAGCCGGGGATCGCCTTCTTCTCGGCCCGCAGCGCCTTGACGGCGGCGATGGCGGTGGCGGCTTCGTCGCCGCCCTCGGCCTCGGCGACCACCTGCGCATAGAAGCGCCCGGCCACCTCGGCACTGCCCAGCACCACCGATCCGCAGCCGAGCAGCCCTGCGGCGACCGCGCCGTGAAACGCCTCGGGCGCGGCGGCATAGGTCATGCGGGTGGCGACGACCGACGGCACGAGGCCATGCTCGGCAATCGCGCAAAGCACTGCGTCGGCCAGCGCCTTCTGCGGCGCTGAAGGCATGGTGCCGGTCACCAGCAGCCAGAAATAGCTGGTGAAATCGACATGACCGATCACCTCGGAGCACAGATCCATCCCGCGCACCGTGATGCTCGTCGCATCCGAGGTGCAGATCGCGGTGACGGCGTTATCCTGCTTGCCGATGCGCATGGGCGCTCCTTTTCGTTATTCGAAGTTGATTTCGGTATGCGAAGAATATAGGGTTCCAACTCCTACAAGGCAAGCAGATGGGATGTGTTGGATGACGGCTCGGCCATTGGCGGGTGTTACCGTGCTCGAAATGGGGACCTTCATCACCGGCCCGGCGGCCGGGATGCTGCTTGCCGACATGGGCGCGGAGGTCATCAAGGTCGAACAGCCCGGCAGCGGCGATCCCTTCCGCAACTTCAAGGGCGGGCTCTATTCGCCGCACTTCCAGACCTACAACCGGAACAAGCGCTCGATCACGATCGACCCCAAGAACCCCGAAGATCTCGCGGTGCTCGACCGGCTGGTCGAGGACGCCGACGTGTTCATCCAGAACTTCCGCCCCGGCGTCGCCGCCCGGCTGAATGTCGATGCGGCGCGGCTCCAGGCGATCAACCCGCGGCTGGTCTACGCCTCGATCTCGGGCTTCGGCAGCGAGGGGCCGGACCGCGACCGCCCCGCCTTCGACACCGTCGCGCAGGCGGCCAGCGGCTTCCTGCGACTGCTCGTCAATCCGCAGCACCCGCGCGTCGTCGGACCGGCGATCGCCGATGCGATGACCGGCTTCTACACCGCATTGGGCATCCTCGCCGCGCTCAACGAACGTCACGCGACCGGCAAGGGCCGCCTGGTCGAGACTTCGATGTTCGAGGCCATGTGCCACTTCAATCTCGATGATTTCACCCACCTGCTCTCCGCCGACGAGGTGATGGGGCCATATTCGCGTCCGCACGTCTCGCAAAGCTACGTCTTCGCATGTTCGGACGGGCAGTGGATCGCGCTGCACATGTCCTCGCCGCCCAAGTTCTGGGAGAACCTCGCCACCGCCGTCGGCCGGCCCGACATGCTCGCGCTGCCCGCCTTCGCGAGCCGCGAGGCGCGGATCGACCATTACGAGGACGTCGTCGCCTTCCTCAGCCCCATCTTCGCCACGCGCCCGCGCGACGAATGGGCCGACGATCTGACCCGGCTCGAGGTGCCCAATTCGCCGGTCCACACCTCCGCCGAGGTGCTGGAGAGCCCGCAGGCCGAGGCGCTCGGGATCGCGGTGACCGACCCCGATGGCCCGCACGGACCTTTCCGCACCATCCGTTTTCCGCTCAGCTTCGATGGCGAGCGGATGGACAGCGTCACCGCTCCGCCCGTATTGGGACGCGACGACGCGGACATCCGCCGCAGCATCGAAAGGCCGCAGCATGGGATACGAAGGGGCTGACGCCTCGCCCAAGGACCCGGAGTTCCTGTCCACCCTCGAGCGCGGCCTGAGGGTCCTCAAGGCCTTCGACGAGGACCATCCGGAAATGACCCTGAGCGAGGTCGCGGCGCGCACCGCGCTTCCCCCGGCGGTGGCGCGACGCTGCCTCAAGACGCTGGTCGAACTGGGCTATGTCGGCCAGCACGAGCGCAAGTTCCTGCTGCGACCGGCGGTGCTGACGATCGGCTCGGCCTATCTCGCCTCGATGCAGATCGAGCAGGTCGTCCTGCCGCCCCTGCAGGCGGTGCGCGACCAGACCGGGGACAGCGCCAGCCTGGCGGTGCTGTCGGGGGCGGAGATCCTTTACGTCGCGCACGTCTCGACCGACCGGCGGTTCCGCGTCGCGGCCAATGTCGGCACCCGCTTTCCCTTCCATGCCACCTCGCTGGGGAAGGCGCTGGCCGCCAACCTGCCCGAGCCGGAGCGCGCCGATCTGGTGACGCGGGCCCCGTTCCAGCGCTTCACCGAACGCACCGTCACCGACGGTCCAGCGCTTTCGCAACGGCTCGCGCTGGTGGCGGATCGCGGCTACGATTCCGCGCTCGACGAGCTCGACTACGGGATCGTCTCGGTCGCGGTGCCGGTGTTCGGGCCCGGACGGCGCGTGATCGCCGCGATCAATTGTTCGACCTCCACCACCCGCATCTCGCAGGACGAGCTGGTCCGCACCCGCCTGCCATTGCTGCGGGCGGCTGCCGGCGAGATCGAAGCGTCCTTGCGGCGCTGGCCTGCGCTGGAAGCTTCGCTGAAGCCCTGAACGGGCCGGCGAGAGCCCGCCCCGCCGCCTGCCAAACCGCCACCGAACCGGGCCTAGCCCCCATCCACCCGCCTCCAGAGGGGGGCACGGGCAGGCACTTGGCTTGCGTGGCTGCGCGGACACAGCGCGCACAGTTTTCGCATATCGAAGTTGACTTCGCATTGCGAAGCCCATAAACGAGAGGCTTCGGAGGGGACCGAAAGAGGCGCACGGCGCCGACAGGGGAGAGATCTATGCAGTTTTCGGGCTCGAAGCTCGTCAGCACCGTTGCGCTGGCCGCCGCCACGCTCGCCGCAGCCCCGCTCAGCGCGCAGGATAGCGCCGCAGCGCCGGCCACCGGCGAGGACGCCGGCGAGGATAGGGGCATCATCGTCACCGGCCTGCGCCGCGAGGAGAATCTTCAGGATACGCCGGCCGCGATCACCGCCTTCGATTCGAAAGCGATCGAGAACGCCGGGATCGAGCGTCCGGCCGACTTCATCGCGCTCACCCCCAACGTCAACCTCGTGGAGACGCAGAACGCGGGCAACGCCTTCGTCATCATCCGCGGGATCACCCAGAACCGCAATTCCGAACCCTCGGTCGCGGTGATCGTCGACGGCGTGCAGCAGGTGAACCCCGCGCAGTTCAACCAGGACCTGTTCGACATCGAGCAGATCGAGGTGCTCAAGGGGCCGCAGGGCGGCCTCTATGGTCGCAACGCCATCGGCGGGGCGATCATCATCACCACCAAGAAGCCGACCGACCAGTTCGAGGGCAATGTCACCGCCGGGATTGACAACGGCTTCGGCTACTTCCTGCGCGGCGGGGTCAGCGGGCCGGTGGCGGACGACGTCTATTTCCGCGTCGCCGGTTCCTGGTACGACACCAACGGCTTCATTCCCAACACCTTCCTTGGTGAAGACGCCGACCCGGTGAAGGATTTCAGCCTGCGCGCGAACCTGCTGGTCGAGGCCACCGACCGGCTGACCTTCGACCTGCGCGGCTCGGTCAACAAGCTGCGCACCCAGGGCCTCTACTACAACATCGTCGCCGATGTGAACGACATCGCCCCGGTCCGCGTCAACAACCCCGGCCAGAACGACCGCGACATCTACAACCTGTCGCTCAAGGTGGAATATGCGGGCGACAACGCGGTCTTCACCTCGGTGTCGTCCTACGACACGCTGAGCGAAATCCTGACCGGCGACGCCTTCGACTTCCTGCCGATCCCGGACAGCTTCTTCTTCAACCTGTTCGAGCAGATCTTCGGTCCGGGCAACGGCTTCGACCTCAACCAGAGCCAGTTCCTCGATGTCGAGGCCTTCAGCCAGGAAGTGCGGCTGGCTTCGCCGGAGAATGGCGGGCCGTTCAACTGGATGGTCGGCGGCTATCTGATCGACACCAAGCGCTACATCTCCACCGGCAACATGATCGACACCGGCAACGGCGTCTTCCCGGTGTACCGCACCCCGTCGACCAACCCGCTCAACCCGCAGTTCAGCTTCCTCGCCGATGGGCAGGACAACTTCGCCTGGGCGCTGTTCGCCAATGCCGGCTACGAGCTCAGCCCCGAGCTGCGGGTCGATGCCTCCCTGCGCTACGACCGCGACCGGCGCCGCCAGACGACGCTCACCCCGCAGGCCTTCCTCCCGGTGGTTCCGGGCGTGCCGCAGGCGCAGAGCGGCGAGGTGCGCACCGCGGTGTTCGACGACTGGCAGCCCAAGGTCACGCTGACCTGGGAACCGAGCCGCGAACTGACGCTCTACAGCAGCTACAGCCGCGGGTTCCGCTCGGGCGGCTTCAACCAGACCGGCGTGGGCGCCGAGGCGATCAACAACGCGATCGTCGGCGTGGGCGACATCTTCCAGGCCGAGACCGCCGACACCTTCGAGGTCGGCGCCAAGGCGCAGCTCGGCCCGGTGCGGCTCGCCGGGGCGGCCTACACCACCCTGTCGAAGAACAGCTATTTCTTCGTCTTCCTCGCCCAGTCCTCGACCCAGAACCTCGGCAACATTCCGCGCACCCGCATCAACGGCTTCGAGCTGGAAGCCAGCGCCCGTCTGGCGCCGCATTTCGACGTCAACGCGGCGCTCGGGGTGACCGACAGCGAGATCAAGGACTTCCCCGATCCGACCGTGATCGGCAACGAGGCTCCGCAGATCTCGCGCTACACGCTCAACCTCGGCGCGCAGTATGCGGGGCCCGTTTCGGACCGGCTCGATGGGCTGCTGCGGATCGACTACCGCCGCACCGGCAAGACCTGGTGGGAACCCTTCAACACCACCGTGCGCGAGCCGGTCGACATCGTCGATGCGCGCGCGGGCGTGAGCTTCGACGGCTTCTCGGTCACCGCCTTCGCGCAGAACCTGTTTGACGAAACCTACAACGCCGAGTTCTCTCCCGGCGGATTCGTGTTCCGCGCGCGTCCGCGGCGCTACGGCGTCGAGTTCGGCTACAAGTTCTAGGAGAGCGAGATCATGACCAAGGTGCTGGTGCTGTACTATTCGAGCTATGGCCATATCGAGGCGATGGCCGAAGCGGTGGCTGAGGGGGCGCGGAGCGTCGCCGGAGCCGAGGTCAGCATCAAGCGGGTGCCCGAGCTGGTGTCCGACACGGTCGCCAAGGGTGCCGGGATGAAGCTCGATCAGTCAGCTCCGATCGCGACCCCGGATGAACTGGCCAATTACGACGCGATCATCTTCGGCACCCCCACCCGCTTCGGCAACATGGCCGCGCAGATGCGCAACTTCCTCGATCAGACCGGGCCGCTGTGGTTCCAGAACAAGCTCGTCGGCAAGGTCGGCAGCGTGTTCGTCTCCACCGCCAGCCAGCACGGCGGGCAGGAGACCACCATCACCTCGTTCCACACCACGCTCTTGCATCACGGCATGGTGATCGTCGGCCTGCCCTACACCTTCGCGGGCAATGCGGAGATGGGCGAGATCAGCGGCGGCACGCCTTACGGCGCGAGCACGCTGGCAGGCGCCGACGGCAGCCGGATGCCATCCGACAACGAACTGGCCGGCGCGCGCTTCCAGGGCCGCCACGTGGCCGAAATCGCCGCGAAGCTCGCGGCCTGACCGTCGAAGGGAGAGAGCCAATGCAGAAGATCCTCGCCAACCGCCTCCACCACACGGCCTACGTCACCAAGGACCTCGAGGCGACCCGCGCCTTCTACGAGGACGTGCTCGGCTTCCCGCTGATGGCGACCTATTGCGAGAAGGACGAGCTGTTCGGCAAGGAGCGCGTCTATTGTCACGTCTTCTTCGAACTGGCCGACGGCAGCGCGCTCGCCTTTTTCCAGTTCGCCGATCCCGAGGATCAGGCCGAATTCGGCCCCGATATGCCGGCCAGCCCGTTCATCCACATCGCGCTGCACGTCGATGCGGACGGCCAGGCCGAACTGGCCCGCCGCATCGCCGCCGCCGGGATCGCCGAGCCGCAGACCTATGTGCTCGAACACGGCTATTGCCGCTCGCTCTACGTCACCGACCCCAACGGGATGATCCTTGAGTTCACCTGCGACGATCCGCGCGCCGCGCCGCTCGATGCCGAGCGCCGCGCGAGTGCGCACGCCGAGCTCAAGCGCTGGCTGGCGGGCGATCACCACAACAACAACCCGTTCCGCTCCGCCGAAGCGGCCTGAGGCGCGGGGGGCGCCCGAGGCTCATGCTTGCCGCCCCTTCCCCCGAGAGCGAGGGCATCTGGCCGGGCGAGGTCGGCGTGCCGGGCGGCCGGTTGCGCTTCGCCCTGGCGGGAGACGGCCCGCCCGTCATCCTGCTCCACGGCTGGACGCTCGATGCCCGCATGTGGGAGCCGCAGATCGCGGGACTCGCGGGCCAATTCCTGCTGGTGATGCCCGACCGGCGCGGCTGCGGCGCCTCCACCGCCCCGCCCGATCTTGCGCGCGAGGCGGAGGACGTGATTGCGCTCGCCGACTTCCTCGACTTCGACCGTTTCGCGCTGGTCGGCCTGTCGCAGGGCGCGGTGATCGCGCTCGATGTCGCGCGCAAGTTCTCCGCGCGTCTGACCGGGCTCGTCGTCTCGGGCGCGCCGCTGCCCTGCCTCGTGCCGCGCGACGAGACGATCGACCTCGAAGCCTACCGCGCGCTGGCGGCGGCCGGCGACATGGCGGCGATGCGCCGCGACTGGGAACGCCACCCGCTGATGCGCACCCACACCCCCGAGGCGCGCGCGCTCGCCGCGGCGATGCTCGCCGACTACGGCGGTCGGGATCTCCTTGCCCCGTCCGAGGTGCCGGGCCTGCCGCGCGGGGTGCTCGAACATCTGCCGGTGCCGGTGCTGGCGCTGGCGGGCGAGCACGACACGCCCTGGCGCCGCGTCTGCGCCGCCGCGCTGGCCGACGCCGTCCCACGCGGCCGCCATGCGCTGGTGGCGCGCGCCGGACATCTCGCCAATGCCGACAACCCGCAGGATTTCACCGCCCTGACCGCACATTTCCTCTCCGCCTGCCACGATCCCGGAAAAAGGCCCGCTCCATGACCGCCCGCATTCTGACCACCCACGTCGGCAGCCTGCCACGCCCGGAAGCCCTGCTCGACCTCGTCTTCGCCCGCGAAGGCGGCGAGCCGGTCGACGAGGCCACCTTCGATGCCGCGGTGGAGGAGGCCACCGCCTATGTCATCAAGCGCCAGATCGCGGCCGGGATCGACATCGTCAACGACGGCGAGCAGTCCAAGCCCTCCTACGCCACCTATATCAAGCACCGCCTGTCGGGCTTCGGGGGCGAGGCCGGGCAGTACGAGTTCGCCGACCTCGAGGCCTTCCCCGGCGCCAAGGCACAGGTGTTCGGCAACAAGGGCCGCGCCAAACGCTCCGCGCCTGCCTGCACCGCGCCCATCGCCGTGATCGACATGGACGCCCCGCGCATCGATGCGGAACGCCTCAAGCGGCTGGCGAATGGCCACGGGACCTTCATGTCCGCCGCTTCCCCCGGCGTGACCGCGCTGTTCTTCCCCAACCAGTACTATGCCAGCGACGAGGAATATGTCTTTGCCCTCGCCGAAGGGCTGCGCCACGAATACGAGACGATCGCCGCCGCCGGGATCACCCTGCAGGTCGACTGCCCCGACCTCGCCATGGGGCGCCACGTGCAGTTCACGCACCTTTCCACGCAGGAGTTCCGCAAGCGCATCGGCATGAACATCGCCGCGCTCAATCATGCCTTGCAGAACATCCCCGCAGAGCAGCTGCGGATGCACCTGTGCTGGGGCAATTATCCGGGTCCGCACCACTGCGACGTGGCGCTGGGCGAAATCGCCGACATCGTGTGGACCGCCAAGCCGCGCACCGTGCTGCTCGAAGGCGCCAACCCCCGCCACGCGCACGAATTCGCCTTCTTCGAGGACCACCCTCTGCCCGAGGACAAGATCCTGTGCCCCGGCATGATCGAGCCGCAGAGCCCCTATATCGAGCACCCCGACCTCGTTGCCCAGCGCATCGGTCGCTATGCCAACCTGCTGGGCGCCGAGCGGATCATGGCCGGGGTCGATTGCGGCTTCTCGGTGCATGCGGGCAGCAATGCGCTCGACCCCGAAATCGTCTGGGCCAAGCTTGCCGCGCTGGCCGAAGGCGCGGCCATCGCAAGCCGCCGCTATTGAAGGACGGCGGGCGGCTCGGGAGCGACCCTGACGCCGCAATGTTTCGCGCCCTTGCTACTCGGGGTGGACGCATTGGCGTATCTGGTCACGCAGCCACGCATTCGCCGGATCGGTGTCGTTCCGGCGGCTCCATCCCATGCGCACGGTGAACGGCCGGATCGCGAGCGGCGGTTCGGCGATGACGAGGCCGAACACCGGGGCGAACTGATCGGCGAGCCTTCGCGGGAGGGTCAGCAGGTGGTCCGAATCGCGCAGCGCCGCGAAGGCGGGCAAGGGATTGGGCACGGACAGCGCCACGCGCCGGACCCGGCCCTGCGCCTGCAGGCTCTGGTCGACCACGCCGTGCATCCCGCCGCCGGGCGCGATCAGCACGTGTTCGTAGGCGACGTAATCCTCGATCGTGATGCCGTCGGGGCCGAAGGCGGGGTGGCCGGCACGCGCGAGGACCGCATAGGTTTCGCCGTACAGATCGACGATCTCGCATTGCGGGTGCCGCTTCCACAGGAACCCGAGCGTCAGGTCGATCTCGCCCAGTTGCAGCGCCTCGAGCGCCTGCTGCCGGATGATCGGCCGGAACTCGAACCCGATCCGCCCGCCGCCTCGCGCGGTGAGCGCCCCGGCGAACAGCGCGATCTGGTTGTCCGTTGCGCCGATGCGAAAGACGCGCGCGTCGCTCAGGGGATCGAAGCGCGGCGGGCTGACCGCATCGCGGATCAGGGCTAGCGCATTTGCGAGCTTCGGCCGCAATTCGTGCGCCCGTGGCGTCGGCTGGACCCCGTGCGGCAGGCGCACGAACAGCTCGTCCCCGAAGATTTCGCGAAGCCGCTTCACCGCGTGACTGATGGCCGACTGGGTCAGGCCCAGCCGCTTCGCCGCCGCGGTGAATTTCCCGGTCGCGTAGATCTCGTCGAACACCAGCAGCAGATTGATGTCGAGCCGTCGCAGTTGAGCAGGATCGATATCGAGCATGAATTCATTTCACTCCCACCTGTTATTTGCGCAGCTTATATCAGACGCGTCCCCCTTCCCGCAAAGGTTCGGCACAAAGGAGCGCGGTTCATGCAGGTGGCGATCATCGGAGACGGGCAGGTCGGGCGCGCACTCGCGAGGTCCGTCGACCGCTCGGGACACACAGCGGTGTTCGGGGTCCGCGAACCGGCGAGGCAGGATGCGCGGCAAATGCCCATCTCCGAGGCGGTTGCCGCGGCCGATGTCGTCATTCTCGCGATCCCCTATTCCGCCGCCGGTGATGTCCTTTCGGATCCGGCTTTCGCCGGCCGGATCGTGGTCGATGCGACCAACCCGCTGACGATGGAGTCGGGCCGGCTCGAACTGGCGCTGGGCTTCGGACGGTCGGTCGCCGAAACCATCGCTGCCGCCGCTCCGCACGTCAGGCTGGTCAAGGCGTTCAACCAGACCGGTTTCGAGAATCTTGCCGACCCGGCCCGGCTGCCCGTCCCGCCGGTCATGCTGATCGCCGGAGACGATCCCGAGGCGAACGCGATCGTCGCGGCGCTGGCGGGCGCCATGGGGTTCGATCCGGTCGAACTTGGCGGCTTGCGCGAAGCCCGCCTGCTCGAGCCGCTCGCGATGATCTGGATCAAGCTGGCCCGCATCGATGGCCGGGGGCCCGATTTCGCCTTCGCTCTCACCCGCAAGGAGCCATCATGAGTCTCAAGAACCGCAATCCGGTCAACCCGGCGAGGCCCAGGCGCATCGCGCTGGTGATCGCCAACCCGGCGGTTTCCACCACCACCGGCTGGCCTGTCGGCTTCTGGTGGAGCGAGCTGACCCACCCCTGGCTGGCCTTCACCGAGGCCGGTTACGAGGTCGAGATCTTCAGTCCGCAAGGGGGCAGGTGCGAGGCCGACGCGATGAGCGACCCGCGCGACCCCTCGGGCTATTCCTCGAGCGACCTCATCTCGATGGGCTTCATCGCCACCCCGGCCTTGCTGGCGCTGATCGAGGATACGCAGCCCGTCAGCGCGCTCGATCCCGAGCGGTTCGACGCGATCGTCGTCGCCGGCGGACAGGCGCCGATGTTCACCTTCGCCGAGGCCACCGGGCTGCAGGAAGCCTTCGTCGCCTTCTACGAAGCCGGCAAGATCGCCGCCGCGCTGTGTCACGGCACCGCGATCCTCCGCTACGCGACGCTGTCCGACGGCCAGCCCCTGGTGCGCGGCAAGACCGTCACCGGCTTCGCCAATGTCGAGGAGGATTTCGCCGACGAAGCGGTGTGGGCGATGGGCGCGCTGCCGCGCGACAGGCACGTGATGCCCTGGCGCATCGAGGACGAACTGAAGGCGCTCGGCGCGAACTACATCCAGGCCGGGCTGTGGCGCGGCTTTGCGGTGCGCGACGGAAATCTGGTGACCGGGCAGCAGAACTTTTCGGGCGCCGAAACGGCTGCGGAAGTGATCCGCGCGCTCGGCGAATGACACCTCGTGGAAGCAGGGAGGCGGAAGAATGGCGAAGTTCGTGATCGTGCATGGGGCATTCCAGTCTGCGGCTGCGTGGCGCGGCGTGGTCGCGGAACTGGAGCGCGCCGGCCATAGCGCGCACGCGGTCGATCTGCCGGGGCGCAACGCGCAAGGCCCGGCGGACCTGCTGCCTTCGCTTTCCGATTACGCGGCCGCGGTGCGCGCCGCGGTCGAGGCGCAAGGCGGCGACGTCGTGCTGGTGGGTCACAGTTTCGGGGGCATGACGATCTCGCTTGTCGCCGAAGCCATCCCGGATGCCCTGCGCGGCCTTGTCTATGTGGCCGCCTATCTGCCGCGCGACGGCGAATCCATGCGCTCGCTCAGCACCGAAGACCCCGCGAGCAAGGTGAACCAGGACAACTTCATTCCCGCGCCCGACTGGTCCTATGCCGAGATCCTCGAAGGCGACCGGGCGATGCTGTTCGCCAATGATGCCGATCCGGCGCGGGCGGATGAGATTGCGCGGCGCCTGTTGCGAGAACCGCTCGGCCCGATGGGAGAGCAGGTCGCGCTCAGCGACGCGCGCTTCGGCGGGATCGCCAAGGCGTGCATCCGCACCTTGCGCGACAACGTGATCAGCCCGCAGTTCCAGGCGCGCATGAATGCCCGCGCGGGGGTGCGCGCGGTGCGCGACATCGATGCCGGACACGCGGCGGCGCAGACCGACCCCGCAGGCCTCGCCGGATTGATCCTCGAGCTGTCCGAGGAACTTGCCGCAACACGTCCGTGAACGGGCGCGCGAAGGTCAATTTCCGCCTCGCCTGACCCCGCGCGGCGCCCGCTCGCTGTCGGAAGACACAGGTGCGGGCGGGAGGATGAGTGGGTGGCGGAGGGGATGGGCCTGGCATCCAACGTTCTCCAAGAAGAACCCCGCGTCCAATTCCTGCGGCACGCCTTTACAATAGCCGTTTCACCTGCCGGATAAGCCCCTCGGCGAAATCCGCGTCGATCGGCAGGTGCCCCACCAGAAGCCGGTAGAAGAGCGGCGCGTAGATCATGTCGAGGATGACCTCGATATCCTCCGGCGGGTCGATCTCCCCCCTTCCCACCGCCGCCGCGATCAATGCCCGGCCATGTTCGCGGCTTGACAGGATCACCCGGTGGCGGAACGCCTTGGTCATCTCGCTTTCGGGGTCGGAGGCGGCGAGCGCGCGCGTTATCTGCCTTCCACGCGTCGTGGCGAAGGCGGCGACCAGCCGGTCGACCTGTCCGCGCAAGGACTCGGCCAGGCGGCCGTCAGGCGAGGACGTGTTGTCGGGCAGGTCGCCCATCAATGCCTCCATCACCAACTCGCCCGCATTGGCCCAGTTCCGGTATATCGTGGGCTTGCCGACCCCCGAGCGGGCAGCAACGGCCTCGACCGTGACGCGGCCGAAGCCCTTCGTGGCAAGGATATCTTGCGCGGCGGCAAGGGCCTTGCGCCGGGCGGCCTTGCTGGGGGGCCGGCCACGGCGAGGTGGGGAGATGGCATCTTGACTCATTATTTTACGGTTCGTAACGTAATTATATGAGCAACGCAAGGAGCCAAGTCATGCCCCTTATCCCCTACCTCGTCGTCAACGGTGCCGCCGAGGCCATCGCCTTCTACACCGAAGCCTTCGGGGTGGTGGAACAGTTTCGCATGAACGATCCTTCGAATGGCCGGATCGGCCACGCCGAACTCGCCATCGGCGACGCACGGTTCATGCTCGCCGACGAATACCCCGACTTCGGTGCGGTCGGCCCCGACACCCTGGGCGGCAGCCCGGTAACCTTGCACCTGGCAACCGGCAACGTCGATGCCGATGCCGCCCGCGCCGCAAAGGCCGGAGCCATGATCCTGCGCGCGCCCGCTGACCAGAGCTTTGGTGAGCGCACCGCGCTGCTTCTGGACCCGTTCGGGCATCGCTGGATGCTGTCGCAGACGATTGAAGATCTCTCGCCTGCCGAGATGCAGGCCCGCTGGGACGCGGAGACAGGCGCATGAGAGGCGATGAAGCCGATATCGAGGCAGCCGAGGAGGCCTTCAACGCGGCAATGGTCAGCAACGATGTGGAGCAGATCCGGCGATGCATCACTGTCGACTGGACCCTTGTGACGCCGGAACGTGGGCCGGTGCCGGGCGCGCACCTGTTGTCGCTGATCGAAGGCGGCGTGCTGGGGCACAGGTCCATGTCCAAGCAGACGCACCTGGTCCGGGTCTGGGGTGACCTCGCGGTGGCCATCGGCCGGGGTACCAGCACCGGCTGGTATCGTGATGCCCCAATCGCCGCGGACGAATGGGTCTGCGACATTTATCGGCGGGTGGACGGGGCCTGGAGATGCGAATTGACGCAGTTGACCCCCGTTGCCCCGGTACCGGAAGCCTGGGTCGATGGTGACTGACGATACGTTCCGCACTGCCGCTCTCGCGCTCTCGGGCGTGAGCGAGGCGGCGCATTTCGACCGGCGGGCCTATCGCAGGCGCAAGATCTTCGCCACCCTCGCGGCCGATGGTCGTACGGCAAACCTGCTTTTGCCGGCGGAATGCCAGTCCGACCTGATCGACCAGTTTCCGCACCTGCTTCGCCGTGTCCCCAACAAGTGGGGCGACCGCGGCTGGACAACGATGGAGCTGGCGACGGCACAAACGGATGACATGAGGTTTCTGCTGCATCTGGCCTTCGAAGCTGGTGCATGAAAACCAAAGCAAGATGCGGCATGGACCGGACCACTGTCTTCCGGGCTATCTTCGCCCACCGCAGCGACATGGGCCTACCGCTTGTCGCGACACTTCGCAATCAGCTGTTAGGCGCAAAGAGCCCTGCGCCGCTCAACTTCGGCGATGTCCTGTGTCAGTCGTTGGTCAAAAAACCCCTTCAACAAGGCGGCCACCTCTTCCGGCGCCGTGACGTCCGGCGCATTGTGGCCCTGCCTGTCAAGGACCGCACGACGGGCTCCGGAGATCCGGGCCTCCAGCAGGTCGACCGAACCGGTCAGATAGGCCGCACTTGCGCCGCCCGAGATCAGAAGGGTCCGTGTGCGCAGGCCCGCGTATTCGGCGGCCTTCCGCCCCGACAGCGCGATTACGTCCTCGTGGAGCGCCCCGTATTCCTCCAGCAGTGCCGCGCCGGAGGCGCCACGGGTGAGGCCCGTCAGCCAGCCAGCCGCCACCAGCAGACCGGCCGGCAGTTTTGGCAATGGAAGTCTCAAACCCTTCGCGACAATCAGCAAAGCCCGGCCCGGCCGCCGCCTTTCAACCTCCCGTCGCAGGTCCGGCAGCCAGTCGAACGAGATCGGAATATCGCCCAGCATGGGCGGTTCGTAGACTGCCAGCTCCGCAATCGGCAAGGCGCGCGCCACGTCGAGGGCCAGCACCGCACCCCCGCTATGACCGAAAACGCGCCGGCATCCCGTCGCTGCCATCACCTGCCGGACATCGTCGATCAACAGAGCCGGATCGGAGACGGCCGGGGCTGGCGTTCGCCCACGCCCGCGCCGATCAGGGACAATGACAGTGAAGCGGTCGGCCAGCAGCTCAGCCAGCTTGCGGTAGCGCAATGCGGACCGGCCGCCGCCGTGCAGGATCATGACAGGTGTGCCGGATCCCCATTGTTCCCATCCCAACCGAACTCCGTCCGGCCTTGTCAACGACCTGGCGACAAACGACATGCGCATCCTCGGTAAATCGACGACTCAATGAAATTTCTGTACTTGAGTACAATCATGGACTCAAGTATATTTTGCGCAACAAGACGGATTGGACGCATGGGCAGGCGCGACATACACAAGGCGAAGACACGTAAGGCGATCTCCGACGCAGCGATGCGGCTTTTTGTGACGCACGGGTTTGATGCCGTCTCTATGGACGACATCGCGAAGGCCGCCGATGTCGCGCGCACGACAGTCTTCAACCACTTCCAGCACAAGGAAGACCTCGTCTTTGATCGCGAACCTGACATGCTGCAAGTGCTAGATGAGGCCCTGCGCCAGCCCGATCCGATCCATGTATTGGGGGAAAGGCTGACGATGCTGGCCTCAGAGGGAAACCCTCTTCTCGGCGCAGTTCAGGGCGCCCCCGGCTTCTGGGCGTTGCTTCAGTCGTCGCCAGCGTTGCAGGCGCGCGTGCTGAAACTGATGGACCGGATGGAGACGCTCATCGGGGAAAGACTTGCGCCTCGCTACGGCGAGATGGACGCGCGCATCATCGCCGCAACCGCCAGCGGGCTGTGGCGCCTCGCCTGGCGCAGCGGCATTTCGAAGATCGAGGCCGGCGAAGACATCCTGGCCGTCCGAACGTGGCAGAAAGATCTGATCAGAACCTGTTTCGACATGCTCGGCAAATCCGTGATCGGGTGAGATGGACAGTGGGGTCATAGGACTCAGCGCAGCACGCATGACCCGGAAGGCGAGAACGCTATGGATTGGGCAGACGCGATTTTTCCGTTCGACAACCACGAGGTCGCACAACCCTTCGTACGTCGCATCTGGCGCACAAGCAGCACACCGGCAGAGCAGTTCATCTCCGTTGCGGTCCCGCATTGGGAACTTGTCTTCACGCGCGATCCCTCCGGGTTGAACGTGGTCCTGCGCGGCCCCGAAAGCCGTGCGAGCGTCGCCGATATTCCTCGCGATGCAGACTTCTTCGGGGTCCAGTTCGAGCTTGGCACCTTCATGCCAAGTGCAGACTTGGCCGGGCTCGCAGATGGCGCGAAGCTCCTCCCGGTTCAGGACGAAAAGGCGTTCTGGCTGGGCAACGAACGGTTCGAAATTCCGACATTCGAGAATGCCGATGTCTTTGCGCGCCACCTCGCAGCCAGGGAGGTGCTGGTCGCAGATCCGCTAGTTCAGGACGTCATCGCGCGCAGGTACCAGGACGTGTCCGAACGGACAGTGCAGCGGCGGATGCTGCGGGCTACAGGATTGACGCCGGGCGAACTGCGACAGATCGAAAGGGCTGAACGTGCGGCACAACTGCTCAGGAACGGGGTGCCCATTCTCGATGTCGTCGATGCAGAGGGGCTCTCGGATCAAGCTCACCTCACCCGATCGCTGCGAAGGTTCCTTGGGCAGACGCCGCTTCAGATAAGGACGGGCAACAGGGCCAGACCGAGGCAATGAGGCTGTCGGTTTTTTTCAATACGCTTGCCCCTGCAAGCCGATACCACTCGGCCATCCATTCAACAACGGAGAACGGAAATGGGAAAACTTGTTGTCACCGAATTCATGACCCTCGACGGTGTGATCGAAGAGCCGCAGCTCTGGTCCCTGTCATTCTGGAGCGATGAGGCGGCCGCATTCAAGAGCAAAGAACTTGAACGGTCGAGCGCCCTGTTGCTGGGCCGGGTGACTTATGATGGCTTCGCCGAGGCTTGGCCGCAGCGCGGCGGCGATCCCTATTCGGATAAGTTCAACACCATGCCCAAATACGTGGTGTCGTCCGGGTCGCCCGATCTGGGCTGGAACAACTCCCATCATGTCGAAGGCGACCTTGTCGAGGCAGTAAAGCGGATCAAGACCGATCAAGAAGGTGACGTCGCCATCCATGGCAGCGGCACACTGGCACGGGCGATGATCGCGGCAGGACTGGTCGACCAGATCAATCTCCTGATCTACCCCGTTGTCCGCGGCGAGGGACAGAAACTTTTCGACGAGGGCCTCGCGGTCGACCTGGACTGCGCGTCGGCCAAACGCATCGCCAATGGCGTGATCGTCACGACCTTCGCTCCGAAAGCCGGCTGACTGCTCCGGCAGAACCCACAGCGGGGACGCGGCTGTGTCCCCCGTCAATCCCAATTCAACCGAAACCCGGCACTTCGCGGGCCCGGCCCCGGGCAGACCAGGGCCGAAGGTCCGCCTGCGCCTGACCAGAACGGAGACCATACAAATGATCCGCCACGTCCTTTTCGTTGCCGCCGTGCTGTTCGGCACTCCTTGCCTCGCGGCCGCGGACCCGACTGGGAGCCGCGTCGATGTGAACGGCATGCAGATGTACTATGAGGTATCCGGCCAGGGGGCCCCGCTGATCGTCCTGCATGGTGCCTACATGAACATTCCCCAGATGGGAGAGATCATTCCGGTCCTTGCCCGCGATCACACCGTCTATGCGCTGGAAATGCAGGGACACGGACGCACGACCAATATAGACCGGCCGATCACCTACGAGAATCTTGCCGACGATATCGCCGTCTTCATGGACAAGACCGGCCTGCCGAAGGCCGACATCTTCGGCTATTCGATGGGGGCCGGGGCCGCCCTTCAGCTGGCAATCCGGCATCCCGCGAAAGTCGACCACCTCGCGCTTGCCTCGGTCGCATTCGACGATAGGGGGCTGCAGCCAGCCTTCCGGGCCTTTCTGCCAGAGATGACCACGGAGATGTTCCTCGGCAGCCCGTTCGAAACCGCCTATCGGCAGTTTGCGCCGGATCCGGAGGGCTTTCCGTCGCTTGTAGACAAGCTGATCGCGTTGGACCACACGCCCATGCATTGGGAGGAGCAGGTCAAGGCGCTGGACATGCCCATTCTGATCATCACGGGCGATGCCGATGTCGTTACCCTCGAACATTCAGTGGCGCTGCTGCGGCTGCTGGGCGGCGGCGGGATGGTAGACATGGGGCAACCCCTTCCCCGCGCACACCTGGCTGTGCTTCCCGCGACCTCGCATACGGCGATCATTCATCAGCCTCAACTGCTGGCGGAGGTCATCGAGCCGTTCCTGCACGACAGCCATCCAAAGGGCATGTTCGACCAGTAACGCCCGGCACGCTCCATATCTGGCGGCTCTGTGCCCGCAGGGTCTCAGGGGCCGCCAGACCTCGGGACAGCCTGACCGGAAGATCTCGCAAGCAGCAGGGCCAGAATTCCCATCGTCAGGCAGGCCGGCATCGGATCGTAGGCAAGCCCCAGCAGGGGAATCAGGAACACCGCCATGTTGTCGGCGGCGTGGCAGAGGATGGCTGCCACCACAGCACGGCCATTTCGAACTAGGAGACGTACGATGACCAGACGGAGGAGGACGGTACGCAGGGCCTGCCAGAGGATCCAGTCATCGGTATGCCCGACCTCGGCCCAGGGTAGAACGTGCCACACAGCCCAAAGGCAACCAATGGCCAGTCCGGCCCCCGTCAGACCAAGCCCGCGGGACACGCGCGGGGTCAGCCAGACCGACCAGCCGATCTCTTCCGCCGTGGCCGCCAGAACGAGCAACAGGGGAAGAAGCATCGTCTGCATGGCCGTTGGAACGGCGTTGGCCGGCGGAGGCGTCGGCGATGCCATGGCGGCCAAGACCACCGACGCGGCAGGCAGCGCGACAGCAAGGCCCAGCCAAAGCCCCGAGACCGGCGCTGGTGAAACGAGGCCAGCCAACAGACCGCGCACCTTCGGCCAGCCACCTGACCACAGGCTCAAAAGGATGGCCGCCAGGGCCGGGCAGATCGCCATCGCGGCGCTCAGTGGAAGTCCCGGTAAAGGGTGTCCCCCGTAGAGCCTGCTGATAACCCAGAACGGCCATGACGCCATGAACAACACAGCGGCAAACACCAGCATTGAGGCGAAACTCGCCCTGCGGTCCCTTGCCATGCTGCTCCGCTCTTTCGCCCCGACATGCGGCCCCGGAACGGGCCCGACGACAATCGATGCGATCATGCGACAGGTCAATGTCCTGTCACAGGGACAGATTCACGGAAATTGCACAGTCCAGCTGGGGCTCGCTCAGAGGTCAGAGTGGCGCTGGACGGGCCGCATTGGCCCCATCGAGCCGGGGCCAAGTGGCCCTGTGACTGTCCAACACGATCTGATGCCCTGCCGGGAATCACCCCGATCAACCACCGAAAGGAGCAATCCATGACTGCAAAAACCTATTTCGGGAGCTGCCAATGCGGAACGGTCTCATATGAAGTCGTGCTCGACATCGGCTCGGCGATCACCTGCAACTGCTCACGCTGCCGGCGGCTTGGCTGGACGATTACATTCGTGCCCGGCGAGGCGTTCACACTTCTGTCGGGTCAGGATGACCTCGCCGAATTCCGTTTCAACTCCAAAACCATCCGCCATCTTTTCTGCCGCCACTGCGGCATCGAAAGCTTTGCCGAAGCGCGCGGGGAAGACGGCACAGAAACGGTCGCCATCAATTTGGGATGCCTTGACGATTTTGACCTCCGCGACATTGAGATCCGCAGCGTCGATGGTGCCAGCATGTGAAGACCCCATGACCGCATCGCCGGCTCAACCCAGTCGGGTTCCCAGCCGTCTGGAAAAGCTGGCCCCGCGGCCGATAACCAGTTGGGAGACTGTGAAACTTCCGCGGGCCAAGGGGAGTTACCTTTGCACCGCCCAATGCTGAGATCTGCCCGGCCTTTGTTCCCAGGGTCAATCCCGCATCTGGCGATACCAGAATGGTGGGCTACGAAATGCTCATCGGACAGGGCCAGTCGAAAAAATTACGGGGGAGCCAGCCACGATGAAAAGAGCTGCCACGGGGACTGAGGGGTTCGGCCTGGGCCTGACCCTCCCGGACCGCGCCGGCCCGGGAGGACTCGTGCGCGACATTCACCGCCAACTTCGCGAGGCCATCGTCGCGGGCCGCCTCGCGCCCGGCCTTCAGTTGCCCTCCAACCGCGGTTTGGCGCGAAGTCTCGGCGTGTCCCGCAACACCGTTGCGGCCATCTACGACCTTCTTTTCAGCGAGGGCCTGATAGAGGCCCATCAGGGAGCAGGAACGTTCGTCTCGATGTCGCAGCGCCCAGCCAAGCGACGCGGCAAACCGCCGTTTCCGCTGCCACGCTTGCCGACAAGGCCGGTGCCAGAGGTCGGCCTTCTCGCTGGGGCCCTGCCCGCAGGACCTGGCATCCTCGAAATGCGGGTTGGCATTCCGGATCAGTCGGCCGTCCCCTGGGATGTCTGGCGCCGCCTTTCGGCCCTTGCGATCCGTCAGCATCAGCGCGCACCCGCGATTATCGCACCAGCCGCAGGCCTCTACGCGCTACGCGAGGCCGTGGCCATGCACCTTTCCTTTGCACGCGCCATCGCCTGCGCGCCTGAACGGATCGTGGTGACGAGCGGCGTGCAGGGCGCACTTGATCTGCTCGCCCGAACGCTGGTGGTGCCCGGAAAGACCGTCATCGCGGTTGAGGATCCCGGCTATCCGGCCGCGCGCGCGCCCTTTGTCCTGGCCGGTGCGCGGGTCGTGCCCGTCCCGGTCGATTCCGAAGGCATATTGGTGGATGCGATCCCGGCCGAGGCAAGCCTGGTCTACGTCACGCCATCGCACCAGTTTCCAACCGGCTCAGTAATGTCGATGGCGCGACGTCGCGCGTTGCTGGCACGGGCCGCCAAGACCGGTGCGCTAATCCTGGAGGACGATTACGACAGCGAGTTCCGGTATGGCGACCAGCCGCTCGACGCGCTGCAGACGCTCGACCGGGATCAGGTCGTCGTCTACCTCGGGATATTCTCGAAGTCGCTGTTTCCCGGGCTGCGCCTCGGGTTCATGGTCGCCCCGGAATGGCTGCGCCCAACCCTGATCGACGCCTTTCGCGCCGGAGCGTTCTGCACCCCACTGATCCCGCAGGCGACCCTTGCCGCGTTCATTTCCGAAGGCCACCTTGCGCGGCATATCCGGCGGATGCGCCGCATCTACGGCAGCCGGCGCGCGGCGTTGCACGAGGCGATCGACCGCCATCTCGGCCCCCAGCTGAGCGTGATGCCCAGTTCGGCCGGCCTCCATCTGTCGGTCGCGGTGGCGCCGGATCTGTCGCTCGACCGGCTGGCATGCGCGGGAACAGCTGCCGGGGTGGCGTTCCATCGCCTCGATGCGATGGCGTTGGCACCGCCGCCGATCCACGCGATCGGCATCGGCTTCGGGCAATGCCCGGAAGATTGCTACGACGCGGCGATGGCGCAGCTTGCGTCGCATCTGTGACCGGAGGCCGACACCGCGCCCGGGCACGCCGGTTTTCGTGCGTGGACCAGCCGTTTCCGCCAGGACTGGCCCTTCTGTTCCATCTCGCGAAGCGGCAGGCTTGCACCGGATTGCAGCCGACCTGGAAGAAACATTAGATGTCGCAACAGATGCTTATAGGGTGGCTGGTCAACATCCTCGAATACGGTCGATCGCCACGCCTTTAGCAGGCTGCTGAAGAACCCCGGCCTCGACGCGGTTTGCAGGACATGATTCATCCTCAGCACGACGGCGGCGGGGTGGGGCGATGCGCGGGACGGACAAGGCGACGAGGTCTCTGTTCAGCTATGTCGATCTGGAGGAGCGGATCCCGGTGAGGCACCCCCTGCGGACGGTTCGGCAGGTGGTTAACGACGCTCTCGCGAGCCTCGATACGGAGTTCGACCGGCTCTACGCCGCCGACGGCCGTCCCTCGATCGCGCCGGAGCGGCTGATCCGGGCCAGCCTGCTCCAGATCCTGTTCTCGATCCGGTCCGAACGTCAGCTGATGGAGCAGATGCAATATAACCTGCTGTTCCGCTGGTTCGTCGGGCTCGGGATCGACGATCCGGTCTGGGTCCCGACCGTGTTCAGCAAGAACCGCGACCGCCTGCTGACGACGGAGATGTCGCGCAAGGTGATGGCGGCGATCCTGGCCCATCGCGAGGTCGCGCCGCTCTTGTCGGACGAGCACTTCTCGGTCGACGGCACCCTGATCAAGGCGTGGGCTTCCATGAAGAGCTTCCAGCCAAGGGCCGAGACCGCGCCGCCTGAGGACGAGGATCCCGACGACCCGCCGTCGCGCGCCGCCGCCGACCATCCTCCCGCCGATACCAACCCAGAGACCGACCCGATGCCCCGCCCCAGCCACCAGAACCGCAACGCCGAAGTGGACTTCCGTGGTGAGAAACGCTCGAACGCGACCCATGCCTCGACCACCGATCCGGACGCCCGGCTCTACAGGAAGTCGCCCGGTACGGGCGCGGTGCTGTGCTTCATGGGCCATGCCCTGATGGAGAACCGGTCGGGCCTGATCGTGCAGGGCGACCTGACCCGCGCAGATGGCCATGCCGACCGCAAGGCCGCGCTCGACATGATCCATGCGCAATCGCCGGGCTCCACGCGGCAGCTGACGCTCGGGGCGGACAAGGGGTACGACAGCGCCGGCTTCGTCCGCGATCTCAGACGAGCCTGCGTCACGCCCCATGTCGCCCGGAAAGCGCGCCACTCCGCCATCGACGGCCGCACGACACGACACGAGGGCTACGCCCTGTCCCAGAAGCACCGGAAACGCATTGAGGAGCCGTTCGGATGGGCGAAAACCGTCGGCGGAATGGCCCAGACCGTCTATCGCGGCGTCGAAAGGGTGCGATCCCGCTTCATCCTGACGATGGCCGCAGCCAACCTCGCCCGGCTGCCCCGATTGCTGGCCACATGAGAACGACAACCGACACCGGGCGCACGCCCCATAGCTGTGGAGGGATCAGCCTTCCTGCCAAACAGGCTGTGGTCTCGGGAAAACGTTCCGGCCACGCGCGTATTTCAGCAGCCTGTTAGGAACCGGACATCGCACCATTGGCGATCACAATGCCTGTCGGGATGACCACGATCACCGGCCACCTTCTGAGCATCCTCGTGTCGGCCTTCCTGCTTCTCGACGGGGTAATGAAAGCGGCCCGCGCCAGGCAATCGGTGGAGACGACCGTCGCGCTCGGGTTCGATGCCGCGCGGGTGCCGCTACTCGGTGCGCTTCTGATCCTGTGTACGCTTCTCTATGCCGTCCCGCGTACTGCCCCGCTCGGCGCGGTCCTTCTGACGGCCTACCTTGGGGACGCGGTCACGATACAGCTCCAGAACGGGAACCCCGTCTTTTCCCGCGTCCTTTTCGGTGTCTATGTCGGCATCTTGATGTGGGCGGGCCTCTGGCTTCGATCGACCGGACTGCGCGGGCTTTTCGCCTTCTGGTAGACACGCAGGCGGCGCCCCGGCGTGACGAGAGCCGATGGCGCGTTTCCGCGCCGTCAATGGACGAAACGAGGCGCGCACGAAAGTGGACCCGTCGCTTTCGCGGTCCCTGGACCTTTGAACAGGCGGCACGAAGCGTCAAATGCGCGGCGCAACGCCTGTGTAAGACGGACATGCCCATGACCACGACCGACGCCCCCTTCTTCATCTGCCTTCGCGTCAGCGATGCGGCGGCCGCGATCCGCTTCTGCGAACGGGCGTTCGGCTCAACCGAGGTGTTCCGCGTGACGGACGCCCGCAAGTGCATCGTGCATGCTCAGATCGACCTTGATGGCCACCGCGTCAGCCTGACCGACGAGTTTCCCCAATGGGGTGCCCGCGCCCCGACGCAGGGAGAGCGTTTGCCGGTGGCGATCCACTTGCGTGTCGCCGATGCCGGCGCGGCCGTGACGCGCACGGTTGATGCCGGGGCGCAGGTGATGCGCCGGCTTGAGGATCAGCCCTATGGCGAGCGGCGCGCGATTCTGACCGATCCCTTCGGATACGAGTGGGTAATTCGCGAGACGATCGAGGCTCTGTCACCGGAAGAGATGGAGCGCCGTCTGAAATCTGATGCCTGAACAAGGAAAAATCGAAACCGCCGACGTGACGATGCGTCCGGCGCGCCTCGCCGACGCTGAAATGTTGTCGGAATGGGCCAGTCGTCCCCATGTGCTGACCGCAACGGGTGGCGGCGACGGGTTTGACTGGCATGGTGAGCTGGCCCGCGATCTGTCCTGGCGCGAAATCTGGATCGCCGAAAGTGGCGGCCGGCCTGTTGGCATGAGCATTATCATCGACGCCGCCCGGGAAGAGACCCACTACTGGGGCGACGTGCCCATGGGGAGCCGCGCCCTTGATGTATGGCTGGGCGATGTGCGCGACACGGGAAGCGGGATCGGCTCGGCCTTCATGCTCTTGCTGCTTGGACGCATCTTCGAGGACCCTGCCGCGACCCGCCTGCTGGTCGATCCCTTGGCCTCGAATGGGTACGCGATCCGCTTCTATCGACGATTGGGCTTCCGCTCTCTCGGGAGACGAATGTTCGAAGGGGACGACTGCGAGGTCCTGGAGATGGATCGCCGTGATGGCGTTCTGGCGCAACTGAGTGCGATGGAGCCCATTTTTCACCGCATGCAGGGTCGCAGCATCGACCGCAAAACGCTCGAGGCGTTCGTATCCCCCGAGTTCTGGGAGGTCGGTGCCAGCGGAAAGATTTACGAGCGTGATTTCGTGATTGAGGCAGTCCTTGACCGAGGTCTCGACCACCCGGATCGACGAATGGCGTGCTCGGAATTCCGTCTCGTGGAGATCTGCACAAATGTCTTCCAGCTCGGCTATCTTCTCGCCGACGACGGACGCCTGTCACGGCGAACCAGTCTCTGGAGGCGAGAGCAAGGTCGATGGCTGTTGCTGTTCCATCAGGGAACCATTCTGGTTGCGGGCAAGGAGCCTGGCGGTGCGACCCACCCAGCAGGGCACCTCGCGTGACCGGCCGCCCCGAACATCCCCTCCGCCCCTCGCGTCGCTCCAGACGCGTGGTGATCGGCGCCATTCTTGGCATCACAGTGCTTGCTGCGGTCGCATGTTCACAGCGACTTCAAGCGCCGCAAACCCTGTCTGCAGGCCCATTTGCGTGCCTCGGTAACGAGGCGATCAATGTCGCGACCAAGTTCCAGTCAGACGGCGCTGCGCTACATCTCCTTCTGCGCGGACGCAATTGCAGTGCTCCCGTCCTGCTCTGGCTGCATGGTGGACCGGGGGGTGCGGAAACGCCATTGTTCCGACTTTATGACGGTGCGCTCGAGAGGCACTTCGTCGTGGCCTATCTCGACCAGCGTGGTGCGGGACAATCCTATGATCCGGCTTCTGACCCTGCCCAGCTGACCGTGGCGCAGCATCTGGCCGACCTCGACAATGTGATCCGGGCAATCGAGCAGATATTGCCCGGTCGCAAGGTCACGCTCGTTGGCCATTCCTGGGGTGCAATGCTCGGCCTCCTCTATGCGGCGCGTCATCCCGACAGCTTCGCACAAATGATCGCTGTCAACCCGCTGGTCTCGACGGCGGCCGCTCAGAAGGAGCAATACGACTTCGCGATTGGTGAGGCACGCGCACGGCAAGACGGGTCGGCGGAGGCGAATTTGCTGCAGCTGGGCCCACCGCCGTATGACGCCACGGACGAACTGCGGGTCCAGTCATTTGTCGACAATTACGGCGGGTATTTCCACCGCCGCCCGAACCGGATGCTGGCCGTCGTTGAAGGCAGCGCCCTTGGCCTCGTGAACCCTTTCGCGATCCCGCGCTACATCGAGGCGAACGATGTCTCGCTCAAGGCGATGATGCCCGAACTGCTGCACATCGACCTGAGGCGGGAGATCGCAGCGATGCAGGTGCCCGTCACCTTCATGCTGGGGCGTTTCGATCACCAGATCAGTAATGCCGCAGCCCTCGACCTCGCCCGCCAGATCGGGACGCCGCCGGACAGGATCGTATGGTTCGATCACTCTGCCCACAACATCCCGTTCGAGGAACCGGATGCCTTCGTTGGTGCCGTCACGACAATTGCCCGCCCAGGTAGTGTCCAAGCACGTGGTGTAATTTCAGCGCCGTCGACGGTGTGATCCCGGGTGGCCATCGAGGTGTATGGTGGAGGTGGAGTTTGGCGACTTCAACCACGGACCACACGGAGACCCCGATGACCAAGACCAACATGG
>WGLN01000003.1 GCA_016125555.1 Porphyrobacter sp. | reverse complement strand
TATTACCGCGGCTGCTGGCACGGAGTTAGCCGGAGCTTATTCTCCCGATACTGTCATTATCATCTCGGGTAAAAGAGCTTTACAACCCTAAGGCCTTCATCACTCACGCGGCATTGCTGGATCAGGCTTTCGCCCATTGTCCAATATTCCCCACTGCTGCCTCCCGTAGGAGTCTGGGCCGTGTCTCAGTCCCAGTGTGGCTGATCATCCTCTCAGACCAGCTATGGATCGTCGCCTTGGTAGGCCTTTACCCCACCAACTAGCTAATCCAACGCGGGCCCATCCAAAGGCGATAAATCTTTGGTCCGAAGACATTATCCGGTATTAGCTCAAATTTCTCTGAGTTATTCCGAACCTAAGGGCAGGTTCCCACGCGTTACGCACCCGTGCGCCACTAGACCCGAAGGTCTCGTTCGACTTGCATGTGTTAGGCATGCCGCCAGCGTTCGTTCTGAGCCAGGATCAAACTCTCAAGTTGTGTCACACACCAATCAGGCACGGGGATAACCCCGTCGACCTCACTGGCATGAGCTTCAAGGAGCCGATACCTGCACTGTCAAACGTAATGGATACGAATGAACATGCTTGCCATCCGGGCAGGCGTGGAGCCTGCGATCGGATGTGGCGATCGGCTTGAGTTAACCGGTTACCGGAGCCTTGAGGTCCCCGGACCGGGCGCCGTCGCCCACATGTCCCTTCATCAAAAACCAACGATGTCAAAGAACCGCCAGACAGTAATAGCGGACAGCGCTTGGTTCCCCGATTTTCACCGGGGGACCGGCTATCCGAATTTGTTGGCGACCGGTCGTTGCGGTGGCGGTGGAAGCCGTCAGCGCCGCGTCGGTGAGGGCCATATATGGGGGGCCTGAGATTCGGTCAACGCCTTTTTGCAATTTTATTTCAGACCCGCGCAAGAACCGCAGAAATCCGCCATTTTTTTCCTATTCCGCCCGCATTTCCGGGCTTCGCCCCGGGCTGACGATCGGTCGCGCCACCCGGAGACCGGACGATTCTCCGCCGTTTTCGGGCTTCAGGAGCACCCCCGAGGCACGGAATCGCCCTTTTCCTCCCGCTGCCGCGTCTTTCGCGATTCCCGAATCCGATTCCCGCGGCACCGGCAGCTTGCGCCAAACGGGAGAGCGGCTTGCGCGAGCCCGCGCCCGCGCCCACATCATAGACCATGCCTCCCGACAGCCAGCAGCCCGCCGATCCCGACACGTCCAAGCGCAATGTCGAAAGCTGGGCGACCCTCCGGCGCTTCCTTCCCTATCTCTGGCCGAGCGACGATGCAGCGCTGCGCCGCCGCATCGTCGTGGCCATGGTGCTGGTGCTGGCGGCCAAGGCGGTCACCCTGTCGCTGCCCTTCGCCTATCGCGGCGCGGTCGACGCGATGGCGGGGAGCGTCGATGCGGGGCTGAGAGTCGCGCTCGCGCTGGTCGCGGCCTATGCGCTCGGGCGCTTCGCATCGGTCGCCTTCGACAACCTGCGCAACATCGCCTTCGAACGAGTCGGGCAGGTCGCCACCACCCGGCTCGCCGAGGACGTGTTCCACCGCCTCCACCGCCTGTCCCTGCGCTTCCACCTCGCGCGGCGCACGGGCGAGGTCACCAAGATCATCGAGCGCGGCACCAAGAGCATCGACCAGATGCTCTATTTCCTGCTGTTCAACATCGCGCCCACCATCATCGAACTGATCGCGGTGGCGGTGATCTTCTACATCAATTTCGGCCTCGGCCTGGTCGCGGCGACCGCGCTGACCGTCATCGCCTATGTCTGGGTGACGCGCGCGATCACCGAATGGCGCACCAAGCTCCGGCGCGAGATGAACGAGCTCGACGGCAAGGCGCTCCACCGCGCGGTGGATTCGCTGCTCAACTTCGAGACGGTCAAATACTTCAACGCCGAACAGCGCGAGGAGGCCCGCTACGCGCAGGCCGCGCGCGCCTATGCCGAGGCCGCGATCCGCTCGGAGAACTCGGTGGGCCTGCTCAACATGGCGCAGGCGAGCATCATGAACCTGCTGATGTTCGGCGCGATGGCCTACACCGTCTGGGGGTGGAGCAAGGGCCAGCTCACCACCGGCGACCTCGTCTTCGTCAACACCTACCTCACCCAGCTGTTCCGCCCGCTGGACGTGCTCGGCTGGGTCTATCGCACGATCCGGCAGGGCCTCGTCGACATGGCCGAGATGTTCCGCCTGATCGACACCGACATCGAGGTGAGGGACGCGCCCGGCGCCCCGGCGCTGATCGTGAAGCGGCCCACGGTCGCCTTCGACAACGTCACCTTCGGCTACGAGCCGGGACGCACGATCCTCAACGGCCTCTCCTTCGAGGTGCCGGCGGGCAGCACCACCGCGATCGTCGGCCCCTCGGGCGCGGGGAAGAGCACCATCGGGCGCCTGCTGTTCCGCTTCTACGATCCGCAAGGCGGGCGTGTGCTGGTGAGCGGCGAGGACATCGCGCAGGTCACGCAGGATTCGCTGCGCGCCAGAATCGGCATCGTCCCGCAGGATTCGGTGCTGTTCAACGAAAGCCTCGCCTACAACATCGCCTACGGGGCGGAAGGCGCGGACGAGGAGACCGTCGCGCAAGCCGCGCGCGATGCCGCGCTGATGCCGCTGATCGCGCGCCTGCCCGATGGTTTCGCGACGCTCGTCGGCGAGCGCGGGCTCAAGCTGTCGGGCGGCGAGAAGCAGCGCGTCGCGATCGCCCGCACGCTGGTGAAGAACCCGCCGATCCTGCTGCTCGACGAGGCGACCAGCGCGCTCGACACGCGCACCGAGCAGGAGATCCTCGGCACGCTCAAGCGGCTCGAGGAAGGGCGCACCACCATCGCCATCGCGCATCGCCTGTCGACCATCGCCGATGCCGACAACATCCTCGTGCTCGATCACGGACGGCTCGCCGAGAGCGGCACCCATGCCGCGCTGCTGGCGAAGGGCGGGCTCTATGCCGAGATGTGGTCGCGCCAGGCGAGCGAGCGGCGCGAGGAGGACGGCGCCGCTGCCGAAGCGGCCGAATAGGCGCGCGGCGGCTCATCGGGGAGGATTGCCCCTCCCGCAGCGGCTGGTTAGTCCTTGCTCTCCAGGCCCTCGCAACAGGGGGGCGAAGTTCCATGGAGAGAGAACCCGCAATGACGCGTCACATCCGACTGACCGCCGCGCTGCTTGCCGCCACCGCCTTTGGCACTGCTCTGCCCCTCGCGGCGCAGGACGCGCCCCCCGCCCCCGCCGTGCCGATCCCCGCGGCGCTCACCGCCGAGGACATGCCGCCCGTCCCGCTGACGCTCGCCGAGCGCGCGCGCCCCTATCTCGAAGCGCGCGGCGCATCCTTCGCCGGGTGGGACCCGAACGCCCGCGCGGTGCTGATCGGCACCCGCTTCGCCAACGTGACCCAGCTCCACCGGGTCCCCGAGCCGCTGGGCGCGCGCACCCAGATCAGCTTCGAGGCCGAGCCGGTCTACGGCTCCTATGCGCCCGAGAAGGGCGATGTGATCCTCGTGTCCAAGGACCGCGGGGGCGACGAATATTACCAGCTCCACACGCTGAAGGACGGGCGGCTCACCCTCGTCACGGATGGCAAGAGCCGCAACCAGATGAACGCCTGGAGTGCAGACGGGACGCTGATCGGGTTCAGCTCGACCCGCCGCAACGGGGTGGATTCGGACCTCTACGTGATGGACCCGCGCGACCCGGCCTCGGCGCGGATGGTCTACGAAAGCAAGGGCGGCGGATGGGCGATCGCCGCCTTCTCGCCCGACAAGGCCTTCGCCTATGTCGCCGACTACAACTCGGTGCAGGATGTGGACCTCTACAGGCTCGATCTCGCCAGCGGCGAAATGACCCCGATCGGCGATCCGGCGGCGGAGGTGGCCTATGGCGGGCTCGCCGTCGCGCCCGACGGAACGCTGTGGGTGACGAGCGACCTGGGGTCCGATTTCCGGCGTTTGGGCCGGCTTGACCCCGTGTCAGGCGCTTTTGCCCCTGTTTCACGTGAAACATGGGACGTCGACGGCTTCGACATTTCCGACGACGGCAGGACCATCGCCTATGTCGTCAACGAGGCCGGGACCGATCGGCTGCGGATCATGGACGTCGCCACCGGCAAGGTCACCAAGGTCGATGCCCTGCCCGCCGGACAGATCGGCGGCGTGGAGATCGCGCCGTGGGGCGAAATCGGCTTTTCCTTCTCGAGCGCCAAGAGCGCGGCGGACGTGTGGTCGCTGGACCCCGAAACCATGCAGCTGACCCGCTGGACGCAGAGCGAGACCGGCGGGCTCGACCCGCAGGTGAACGTCGAGCCGCGGATCGTGACCACCAAGAGCTTCGACGGGCTCGAGGTCTCGGGCCTGCTCTACCTTCCCGATCCGGCGAAGTTCGCCGGCCCCCGCCCGCTGCTCGTCAGCGTCCACGGGGGACCGGAAGGCCAGTCGACCGCGGGCTTCATGGGCCGGGGCAACTACTACCTCAACGAGCTCGGCATCGGCCTGTTCTACCCCAACGTGCGCGGGTCGACCGGATACGGCAAGACCTTCGTCAGTCTCGACAACGGCCCCTTCAAGCGCGAGGATTCGGTGAAGGACATGGCCGCGCTGATCGACGCCGTGCGCGCCGACCCGGCGGTCAATGCGGACAGGGTGGGCCTCACCGGCGGCTCCTATGGGGGCTACATGTGCTATGCTGCCGCGGTGCAGCTGAAGGACAAGCTGACTGCGACCCAGTGCACCGTCGCGATCAGCAACTTCGTCAGCTTCCTCGAGAACACCAACCCCTATCGGCAGGACCTCAGGCGCGTCGAATATGGCGACGAGCGCATTCCCGAACAGCGCGCCAAGCTGATGGCCATCAGCCCGCTCACCCGCGTGAACGAGATCACCAAGCCGATGTTCGTCATCACCGGCGCCAACGACCCGCGGGTCCCCAAGTCCGAGGCCGACCAGATGGTCGCCGCGATCCGCGCGAACGGCGGCGAGGCCTGGCACCTCATCGCCGCCGACGAGGGCCACGGCTACCGGAAGAAGGACAATTCGGACTACGCCTTCCTCGCGCAGCTGATGTTCTGGGAAGAGCACCTGCTGGGCGAGTGAGGCACGTCCGCGTCCCCTCGCCGGCGCCTGTTGGAGACACATGAGACACTGTTCAGGGGGAGAAAACCCGCCCCCGCCCACCCCCTCTGGAAGAGCACGGCGCAAGGCGGGGCGGCGGGTCATGCGGGCGATGGTGTCAGGCCCAAAGGCAGTAGGAAAGCGCGCGTGTCAGGAGGCCCTGTCGGCGAGGTGCCGGAGCACCGCCACCGCCTCCTCGCGCCGCTCCCATGGCACGAATAGGTGATCGTGGTGGTATCCGGCGACGACGTTGCAGGCGATCCCCGCCTCTGCCAGCGCGCCCGAGACCGCCGCCGTCAGCCCCACGCCCTCGAGCGCAGAATGGACCGTCAGCGTGATCCGCGCGAAGGGCATCCCCGTCCGCTCGCCGGGCAGAATCGCGGTGGTGCCCTCCTCCTCGCGGATCAGCGCAAAGGCATCGGCGGGCGGCTCGCCCTCGACCAGCACGAAGAACCACGCGCGGGCATCGAGCGTCGGCGCCATCCCGGCGATCATCGCCTGGGTGTCGCCGACCGGCTCGGTCACAGGATATACTTGGACAGGTCGGTGTCGCCCGCAAGGCCGGCGAGCCGTTCGCGCACGTAGCCGGCATCGACCCGGATCGTCTCGCCCTTGTGGTCCTCGGCCTCGAAGCTGATTTCCTCCAGCAGGCGCTCCATCACCGTCTGCAGCCGCCGCGCGCCGATGTTCTCGACCCCGGCGTTCACCTGCGCGGCAATCCGGGCGATCTCGGCAATCGCGTCGTCGGCGAAGTCGAGCGTCACCTCCTCGGTGCCGAGCAGCGCCTTGTATTGCGCGACGAGATTGGCGCGGGTTTCCGAAAGGATGCGCACGAAATCCTCCTCGGTCAGCGCGCGCAGTTCGACGCGGATCGGCAGGCGCCCCTGAAGTTCGGGGAGCATGTCCGAAGGCTTGGCGACGTGGAAGGCGCCGCTGGCGATGAACAGCACGTGGTCGGTCTTCATCGGTCCGTATTTGGTGGCGACCGTGGTGCCCTCGATCAGGGGGAGCAGGTCGCGCTGCACGCCCTCGCGGCTGACAGAGCCGCCGCGCACGTCGGAGACGGCGATCTTGTCGATCTCGTCGAGGAACACGATCCCGTTGGTCTCGGCGTTCTGGACCGCGACCCGCGCCACGTCGTCCTGGTCGAGCCGCTTGTCGGCCTCCTCGTCGACCAGCCGGTCCCAGGCATCGGGCACGCGCAGCTTCTGGCGGCGGGTGTTCTTCCGGCCGAACGCCTTGCCCATCATGTCGGAGAGGTCGATCATCTGCATCGAGCCGCCCATGTTGCCCATGTCGAAGGGCATGGCGGGGCTGTCGGCGACCTCGATCTCCACCTCGACATCGTTCATCGCGTTCTGGGTGATGCGTTCACGGAAACTGGCGCGGGTCGCCTCGGAGGCGTTCTCGCCGACCAGCGCATTGAGCAGGCGCTGCATCGCCGCCTCGCTGGCAGCCTCGCGCACCTTCTCGCGGCGACGTTCCTTTTCCAGGCGGATCGCCTCTTCCACCAGATCCCGGGCGATCTGTTCGACATCGCGGCCGACATAGCCGACCTCGGTGAACTTGGTCGCCTCGACCTTGACGAAGGGCGCCTCCGCCAGCTTCGCGAGCCTGCGGCTGATCTCGGTCTTGCCGCAGCCGGTGGGGCCGATCATCAGGATGTTCTTGGGCGTCACCTCGTCGCGCAGCTCAGGGCCGAGCCGCTGCCGCCGCCAGCGGTTGCGCAGCGCGACGGCGACCGCGCGCTTGGCATCCTTCTGGCCGATGATGTGCTCGTTGAGCGCGGCGACGATCGCCTTGGGGGTGAGGGATTGGGGTGCGGTGCTGGTCATCATGTCCCGTGTCAGGCTGTCACTCGCCCCCCATGTGGCGAGCGCGCGAGCCGGTTCAAGCCTGCGGTCATCGGCCGCTCGACATGGACGAAGAACAGCCAGCTCGCCGCCCAGGTCGCCAGCAGCGCGGAGACGAGGTAGTCCCACGGGCCCGGATCGAAGAACGGGAGGCGTGCCCACAGCCACAACCACGCCCAGGCGATCGGCAGGTGCAGGAGGTAGAGCGCGTAGCTCATGTCGCCCGCCGCCACCACGGCCCGCGGCGCGGGCAGCGCAAGCGGCCCGCCCAAGACGGCAAGGGCCAGCAGCAGCGCCGGCAAGCCGCACCACGCGAGATAGTCGAAGCCCATCGCCTCGGGCATCGCCGGCTCAGGGATCAGCGCGAGCGCGGCGCACATCGCGAGCAGCGCGGCGACGCGCAGCCGGCCGGATGCCGCGCCCCCGCCCCCCCGCCACAGGGCGATGCCCATTCCGGCGAGAAACATCAGCAGGACAGGGCGGGTGACGGCGAACAGGAAGGCGTTTTCGGGCGGCACCGCGAAGCCCGCGAGCACCAGCGCGAGCAGTGCCGCGGCGGTGGCGCCCAGAGCCGCGGTTTTGCGAAGCGCGATGAACAGGCCGAAGACGGCGTAGAAGCACATCTCGTAGAACAGCGTCCAGCCGACCCACAGGAACGGCAGAGGCCGAAGCCCGCCGTCCGGGGGCCAGTAGGGCACCAGCGCGAGCGAGCGCAGGAGCGCGGCCGGGTCCACGGGCCGGGGCTGGATGGTCAGGAAGACCCCGGCCAGCGCGAGGCTCGCGATCCAATAGGCCGGCATGATGCGGATCAGGCGGCGCCTCCAGAAACTCCATCGCGCGCCGCTCCGACCGAACCGCCCGCGCGACGAAATCACCATCACGTAGCCCGAAACGAGGAAGAACAGCATGACCGCCATCTGGTCGGCAGGCCCCGTCTCGCGGCCGATCCCGAGGCCCTCGCCGACGTGATCGGCAAAGGCGAGCGCGACGTGCAACACGGCCACCACCGAAGCGGCGACGATCCGCAGCAGCTGGATCGCGGCCAGCTTGCCTTGCGCGCTGCGCGCGGGGCCGTTCACCGGCCGCTCGAGCTCTCCCTCGATCATCGCCCCTGCCGTCCTGCCAAGCGCTCGCGGCGCCCGGACCGAACGGAGCTATACCGTCTCGACCGTCAGGTTGCCATTGGTGAAGACGCAGATCTCCGCCGCGACCGCCATTGCCTTTCGCGCGATGATCTCCGCGTCCGCCTCGTAATCGGCGAGCGCACGCGCGGCCGCGAGCGCGAAATTGCCGCCCGAGCCGATCGCGGCGATATCCCCGACCGGCTCCAGCACATCGCCATTGCCGGTCAACACCAGCAGCGTGTCCTTGTCCGCGACGATCATCAGCGCCTCGAGATTCCGGAGATACTTGTCCGTGCGCCAATCCTTTGCGAGCTCGACCGCGGCGCGCATCAGCTGGCCGGAATATTGCTCGAGCTTCTTCTCCAGCCGCTCGAACAGGGTGAAGGCATCGGCGGTCGCCCCGGCGAACCCGGCGATGACCTTGCCGTCACCGATGCGGCGGACCTTGCGCGCGTTGGGCTTCATCACGGTGTTGCCCATGGAGACCTGCCCGTCACCCGCGATGACGGTGGTGCCTCCCCGGCGCACGCCGATGATGGTGGTGCCGTGCCACTGGACGAGGCCGTGGCCCTCTGAATCCTTGCTCATGCCCGCGAATATGGCGCGCTTGCCCGGAGGTTCAAGCGCGCTGCGGAAGAAGCGCGGCCTTACGGGCCGCCCGGACCGCCCGGCCCTGCGCCGCCCGGCAGGCCCGCGCCGCCGACCTGGCCGATATTGCCGAACAGGTCCTCGAGGAAGCCGCGCTCGCGGCCGAGCGTCGGCGTCTTGTCGCCATCGGGATCGAGATAGACGACCTTGTCGATGCCGCTGCGATCGACTTCGGTCACGTTGCCCGCATCGTCGAAATGCACCGCGAGCACCGCGTGCTGGCGGATCTTCAGCCGGGTGAAGGGGCGCTGCCCGGTGACCGAGGACACATAATACCAGGTCGGCTGACCGAACTGGCTGGTGAAGGTCGGGCGGCCCAGCGTGCCCTCGACCGAGCGCTGGTTGTCGATCCCCGGCTGGACCACGTCGATCAGCAGCGGATCGGTGATGTAGCCGCGCGATTCGCGGATCGCCGAACAGGCGGGCAGCAGCAGTGCCGCGCCCAGCACCAGCGTCGCGCGCATCGCAACCCGCTTGCAGCCAGCCCCGGGGCTCATTTTCGCAATTCGCGTCAAACCGTGTCCGTCCCGTATCCTGCCAGCCCGCGAAGGGCGGCCTCATAGTCCTTGGGTCTTGCGCTTTAAGGGGCTAGGCACGAGCTTGCAACGCACCATCTGCCCACAGGCGATGCGGGGCGCTTGGCAAGCGCGGCTTGAACCGTGCTTGAACGCATCCGGCGCCCGGCGAACGGCGTAAGTCCGCCAGTGCCCTTGTGCGTCTGCGAATGTGAAAGGCAAAGCTGGACCAATGTCGTTTCTCTCCCGTCTGCTCGGCACCGCGCCCGACCCGCGCGAGGAAGTCCGCCCGCTGTGGCACCGCGTGATCGAACTGGCGCGCGACCCGGCCTATTACGCCGAATGCGGCGTCGCCGACACGGTTGCCGGGCGCTTCGACCTCGTCACGGCGGTGCTGAGCGTGGTGATGGTGCGCGTCGAGGCTTCCGACATGCGCGCCGAAAGCGCGCTGCTGGCCGAGCTGTTTGTCGAGGACATGGACGGGCAGTTGCGCGAATTCGGGGTCAACGACGTGGTCGTCGGCAAGCGCGTGGGCAAGCTGATGAGCGTGCTCGGCGGCCGGCTCGGCGCCTATCGCGGGGCGCTCAACGCGCGTGACCGCGAGCGGCTGACCGCCGCCGTGTCGCGCAACGTGACCTTCGCGGAAGGCGCCGACGAAGCCGAAAGCGCAGGCCGGGTCGCCGAGCGGCTGATGAAGCTCTCCGAACGCCTCGCGCGCTTCAGCGACGAGGAAATGCTCAAGGCGAGCGCGATCTGGTGACCGCGAGCCCGCCCCCGTCCGAACTGACGCGCATGATCCGCACCCGCCCGCTTCCGGCAGGGCCGGTGACGATCGAGGCCAGCGCGGAGGAGCGCGCCGCGCTGGCGACGCGCTTCGGCCTCGGCGCGGTGCAAAGCCTGCGCGCCGAGGTGGAACTGGAACAGAGGCCGCGGGCGATCCGCGCGACCGGGCATCTCCACGCCGAGATCATGCAGCCCTGCGCGGTGAGCGGCGAGGACTTCCCGGTCACGATCGATGAACCGATCGAACTGCGCTTCGTCGAGGAATCCCTGCGCACCCTCCCGCAGGACGAGGACGCCGAAATCGAGCTCGAAGCCGACGATTGCGACGAGATCGACTATGCGGGCGAGATGTTCGACCTCGGCGAGGCGGTGGCCCAGACGCTCGGCCTCGCGATCGATCCCTATGCCGAGGGGCCGGAGGCCGACGCGGCGCGCAAAGCCGCCGGGATCGTGGCCGAGGGCGAGCAGGACGGCCCGCTCGCGGCAATGCTGGCGGCGCTGAAGAAGGACTGACTAGCCCGGCTCGGGGGCGCTTTCCCCGTCGCTCGCCTCGTCCGCGTCCGGCCGGATGCGGAAGATCACCCGGTCGACGCAGCCCGAGAGCCCGCTCTCGAGAGGCTTGTAGCGCGACCGCCGGATCACCCCCACGGCGGCTTGGCCGAACTCCGCGCTCGGCTGCGCGTCGAGCACCTCGATCGCGCCGATTTCGCCCCAGGGCGCGACATCGTAGCGCAGAATCGCCCAGCCCTCGACCGCGCGGTTCTCGTAGGGACGGGGATAGGTCAGGCGCGGCTCGGTCGCCCAGCGGTCGTCGATCTCGCAGGCAGGGTTCCCCTCCGTCTCGGACTTGGGCGGGATCGGCGGCGCCGGGATCTTTGCCGGCCCGCGCCACCACACCTGCACGCAGCCCGAGCGCGGCCCGCCCGCATAGCGCGCCGCGGCGACGGCGCGGCGCCCCTCCTCGTCGAAGCCGGGATCGCCCGAACCGGCGAGCGTCTCGAGGTTCACCGGCACCCCCTCGGCATCGATATCGTAGCCGACATAGGTCCAGCCCCACTCGCCCGCGCGGCGTTCGAGCTTGCGCCAGTCGGGATAGGCGCGCAGCAACGGCGCGACCCGCGGGCGTTCGCGGCAATTGCCGGGCGCGAAGCGGTCCCACGTCGCCGGGTCGAGCCGGGCGCGCTGGCCGACCCCGTAGCGCGCGAGCTTGGCGAGCGGCGCCTCGGAGAGCGGTTCAACGCGCGGCGAATAGGTGACGCTGCACCCCGTCTGCGGCGCGGCCACGGCGAAGCGGCTGGCGCGCAGGGCCGGGATCAGGTCCTGTTCGTCGACGATCACGCGCGCCTCGGACTGGCGGCGGATCGCGAAAGGCCGTCCTTCTGCATCGAGATCGAACAGCAGCGTCACGCCGGCGCGCTCGGCGCCCGCAAATATCGCCACGGGTGACGGCATGGGCTCCACGGGATCGAGCGGGGCGATCGTGACCCCCTCTTCGCCCCCGCAACGCACCGCGCCCGCCTGCCACGAGACCAGCGCCTTTTCCGCCTGGCGAACGGTCACGAAGGCGGGCGGTGGAGGGGCGGTCTGCGCCGCCGACAACGGGGCGGTCAGCGCGAGAGCAAGGCCGAGGACAGGCAGACGTGCGCGCATGGTCGAACTCCCGCCGGCGGGTCCGGCGGGCCTCAACCTAGCCTGCGCGAAGTGCTTGTGTCAAAAGGGAATATCGTCATCGAGATCGTCGTAGCCGCCGCCCGAGGAGCCGCCCGACGAACCACCGCCCTGATCCCAGCCGCCACCGCCGCCGCCGGAGCCGCCGCCATAGCCGCCGCTCCCGCCGCCGCTGCCGCCGCCGAAGCCGCCCGAGCGGCCGCCCCCACCGCCGCCGCCGGGGGCGCCGTCGAGCATAGTCATCACCGAATTCGGCCCGCGCAGCACGACCTCGGTCGAATAGCGGTCATTGCCGTTCTGGTCCTGCCACTTGCGGGTCTGGAGCTGGCCCTCGATATAGACCTTGGAGCCCTTCTTCAGGTAGCGTTCGGCCACGCCCGCCAGCCCCTCGTTGAAGATCGCGACAGTGTGCCACTCGGTGCGCTCCTGCCGCTCGCCGGTGTTGCGGTCCTTCCAGCTTTCCGAGGTGGCGATGCGCAGATTGCACACCTTTCCGCCATTCTGGAAGGTGCGCACCTCCGGATCGGCGCCGAGATTGCCGATCAGCATGACCTTGTTGAGCGAACCCGCCATCGAAATACCCTTCCCGTCAATGTCTTGACCCCGCAGGCAGCAAGATGGCCTGCGAATCCGAGTCGGGCAATAGGCCAGACGGGTGCCGGGCGCGACCATGCCCGGCGGCTTTTCAACCGCCGAAGCCGGAAGGCGTCAGCGCGCCGGGTAGCGCAGCCTGCCGAGAAAGCGGGTGAGGCTCGGCAATTCGCGGTCCTTGCCGAGGAACTGCGCCTTGGCCTTCTCGAACTTCATCACGCCTTCGATGCGGCGATCGAGGAAGGCGTGGGTATCGGCCTTGCCCTCGCTCTCGTCGTTCACGAACACCGCCAGCGTTGCCGAGTAGATGCCCGCGAGGATCGCGCGCTTGGTGTAGTGGTTGTAGTCGGTCGCGGTGTCCCCGGCGAGCCGCCACATGATGTCGGCCGAATGCCAGCCGAGCTTCAGCGCCTGGGCCGCGTTCTGCGGCTGCGCCATCACCGCCAGCGCGCGGCGCACCGCCTCGTCGACATCGGCCACCGCGTCGAGCCGGAAGGCCACCAGGGTGCGGATGCGCTCCCGGATCTTGAGCGTCGCGAGGCGTTCGGCGGGCCATTCCGCCTCCATCGCCGCATCGACACTGGCGATCCATGCCGCGATCATCTCCATCGGCCGCGCGCCCGGAAAGGCGAGCTTCGCCACGTCGAGGTCGCAGCCGGCCATCTCGGCGGCGGCGGTCAGCGCGGTCTCGTTCCAGCCGTCGAAAATCGCGGACGCCGCGATGTCCGGAGCAAGCGCGATGCGCAGCTCGTCCAATGTCATGTCGGCGAAATCGGGGGATTGGCTGGCCATGTCAGAGGGAAGGCCCGTACTGGCGTTTCGGTTCCCGGCCGGCGCGCTTGTCGTCGGCGTCCTTGAATGCCTGCTCGAGCATCGTGTTGCCGTTCATCAGCGCGACGTAATCGCGCGCGGAGCGCCCGGAATTGTCGTTGTGGTCGGGATCCGCACCCTTGTCGAGCAGCAGCCGCACCAGTTCGACATCGCGCTGGTGAACCGCGGCAATCAGCGGGGTCTCGCCGGTCTGGTCGCTGACATTGACGCTCGCCCCGCCCTTGATCAGCGCCTCCACGCCTTCGGTGAAGCCGAGCGTGGTGGCGACCTGCAGCGGGGTCAGCCCCTGCTTGTTGCGGATATTGGGGTCGGCGCCGCGCTGCAGCAGGAAGCGCGTCCACAAGGCGTCGCGGCGCTGGACGACGATGTGCAGCCCGGTATCGCCGCTGGTGAGATCGCGCGAGTTGACGACCTGCGTTCCCGGCTTGTTGAGCATGTCGGTGGCCTTCGCGCCGTCACGGTCCTTGACCGCCTCGAGGAACTTGTAGCCTTCCGACTGGAACTGGGCCGCCGCAGGGCTCGCAAGCGACAGGGCCAGCGCGGTCAGGATAGCGCTGGCAATCCGCCCGCAAGACCCTAACTTGCGCAAAACATCGACAGCCACGGTTTGATCCTTTCGCATTCCCTGCCACACCTGCGCGAGGCAACCGCCCCTTCACAACAAGCCGATTAGCAGACCATGAACCCCCTCAACAAGTCTTCCGCCCCCCGCTTCATCCTTGTCGCCGCCGCGGCGCTGGCGCTCGCCGGATGCGGCGGACCCGCGCCCGCGGGCGAGCCCCCGCTGGCCGGAGCCGCCATCGGGGGCGACTTCGCGCTCACGAACAGCAAGGGCGAGACGGTGCGGTGGGGCGACTTCGCGGGCAAGTACCGGATCGTCTATTTCGGCTATACCTTCTGCCCCGACATCTGCCCGACCGACATGCAGCGCGTGGCGCAAGGATTGAAGGTTCTCAAGGCCGAGGACCCGGCGAAGGCGGAGAAGATCGTGCCAATCTTCATCACGGTCGATCCGGCGCGCGACACGCCGGCGGTGGTCGGCGAGTTCGCCGCCGCGTTCTCGCCCGACATCGTCGGCCTCACGGGAACGCCCGAACAGATCGCCGCCGCGGCCAAGGAATTCAAGGTATTCCATTCCAAGGGCGAGACGGTGAACGGCGGCGGCTATCTCGTCGATCATTCGAACATCGTCTATCTCTTCGGGCCGCAGGGCGAACCGCTGGCGACCCTGCCGGTCGACCAGGGCGGCGATGCGGTCGCCGCGGAACTGGACAAATGGGTGAGCTGAGAGACCGCTTCTGGGAGCTGCCGCTCGGCGATCTCACCCGCGCCGAATGGGAGGCGCTGTGCGACGGCTGCGGACGCTGCTGCCTGCACAAGCTCGAGGATGCCGACACCGGCGAAATTCACGACACCAATGTCGCGTGCCGCCTGCTCGACACGTCCACGGCTAGCTGCAGCGACTATCGCAACCGCAAGGCCTTCGTGCCCGATTGCCTGCGCCTGACGCTGAGGATCGTCGAGCAGGTGAGCTGGCTCCCTGCGACCTGCGCCTACCGCCTGCGCGCCGATGATCGCCCGCTTCCCGAATGGCACTATCTCCTCAGCGGCGATCGTGACGCGGTGCGGCGCGCCGGCGTCTCGGTGATCGGGCGGGTGGTGAGCGAGACCGATGCCGGCCCGCTCGAACACCACATCACCGACTGGTCCGCCGCCGCGCGCCGCCGCCGCCGCGCCCGCGAGGCCGAGGAGGAGGAGGCGTGATCGACTGGCTGCGCCGCGCCCCGCTCGAACCCGAGATCGCGCTGGGCGGGCGCACGGTGCCGATCGTGCTGCGCCGCCTGCGCAATGCCCGCCGCCTGACGCTGCGGCTCGCGCCCGATGGCAGCGCGGTGCGCATCACGCTGCCCGACTGGGCCGAAAGCCGCGAGGCCATCGCTTTCGCCCATGCGCGCGCCGCATGGCTGGAGAGCCAGCTCGCCCGCCTGCCGCAGCGCGTGGCGCCCGGTCCGGGCGGCGAGGTGCTGTATCGCGGCCGGGCGCTGCGTCTTGCCTGGGAGGCGCAGGCGCCGCGCCGTCCGGTGCTGACGGAGGACGCGGTGCGGCTTGGCGGGCCGGAAGCGGGGCTCGAGGGCCGCGTGCGCCGCTGGCTGGAGGGCGAGGCGCTGCGGCTGTGCGAAAGCGACATGGCCGATTACTGCGCCGCAGCCGGGCTCGATCCGGTCCCGATCGGGCTGACCCGGGCGCAGCGGCGCTGGGGCTCGTGCTCCGACAAGAGCCGCATCCGCATCAACTGGCGGCTGGTGCAGGCCCCCGATCTCGTGCGCCGCTCGGTGGTCGCCCACGAGGTCGCGCATCTCGTCCACTTCGACCACAGCCCGGCTTTCCACGCGCTGCTCGCGGACATCTACGAAGGCGACATCCGCATCGCCGATGCCTGGCTGAAGGAATTCGGGCGGGAACTCTACGCCGCCTTCGGCTGACGCGCGGCCTTTGCCTTCCTCCGGCGGACGCCTATATTGGCGCCATGCTGTCCAAGTCGCGCTTCAACCCTGCCTCCGGCATCGCCGATTTCTGGAACGAGATCCGCCGTCCCCATCCCTATCGCTGGCCGATCCTCGCGCTGTCCGTGCTGCCGGTCGCGGGGGTCCTCGTCTGGGCGACGCAGCAGGTGGAATACAAGGCGCCGGAGCGGCCCACCATCACCTACATCACCACGCTTGCCCCCGGCCGCAGCGATGCCGAAATCGCTGCCGAGAACCGCGCGAATCAGCAAATCAAGGACCTGCGCAAGGCCGAGGAGGAGCGCATCGCCCAGCGCAAGCGCGAGATGTACAAGGCGCTCGGCGCCGCCGCCGGGATGGATGTAGACGCGATCGAGCGCAAGGCCGATGCCGAGCGCGCCGCGAAAGAAGCTGCCGAGGTCGAGCGCCGCGCGGAACGCCTCGGAAGCGCTGGCGCTGTACCCGCGACCCCGGGCGAAGGCACGGCGCCATAGGCACCCCGCCGCAAGCGAGCGATCACGACTGGATGGCCGCCGCTGCGCGGCTCGCCTCGCGTGCGCGCCCGTTGTCGCGCCCCAACCCCGGCGTGGCCGCGCTGGTGGTGCAGGGTGGCCGGGTGCTGGCGCGCGGCTGGACCTGCGCTGGAGGCCGTCCCCATGCCGAGGCCCGGGCGCTGGCCGGGCTCGCCCCGGAACAGTTGCGGAAGGCGACGCTCTACGTCACGCTCGAACCCTGCGCCCATGTCTCGGAGCGCGGACCGGCCTGCGCGGACCTGATCGTCGCGGCACGCCCGGCGCGGGTGGTGATCGGGCAGCACGATCCCGATCCCCGCACCGCCGGCAAGGGAATGGCACGGCTCGAAGCGGCAGGCGTCGCGACGACGCTGCTCGCCGACCCGGATTCCGCCGCCAGCCTCGCCGGGTTCCTGAGCCGCCAGCGCCTCGGTCGCCCGTGGGTGACGCTCAAGCTCGCCATGTCGCTCGACGGCTGCATCGCGCTGGCCGACGGCACCAGCCGCTGGATCACCGGCGCGGCCGCGCGCGCCCATGTCCATGCCCGGCGCGCACAAGCCGATGCGATCCTCGTCGGCGGCGGAACGTGGCGGGCCGATAAGCCGCGGCTCGACGTGCGCCTGCCGGGGCTCGAAGACCGCAGTCCGCAGCGCGTGGTGCTGACCCGCGGCGAAGCGCCCCCCGGGGTGACGACGATCGCAACGCCGCAGGAGATCGCGGGGCTCGAGGGCGTCCAATATTGCTATGTCGAGGGCGGGGCCGAGACCGCGGCCGGTTTCCTCGCCGCCGATCTCGTCGACGAACTCCACCTCTACCGCGCGCCGATCCTGATTGGCGAGGGACGCCGCAGCCTCGGCGCGCTCGGCCTGACCGCGCTCGATGCAGCGCATGGCCGCTGGCGCCTTTGCGAGCGGCGCCAGCTTGGCAGCGACAGTTTCGAGGCCTATCTGCGCAGCCGGAACTGAAGAGGAAAGGCCGCTATGTTCACCGGCATCGTCACCGCCATCGGCACCATCGCGAGCGCCGCGCAGCGTGGCGACCTGCGTCTGCGCATCACCGCCCCGCTCGATCCGGCGCGTATCGCGATCGGCGCCTCGATCGCCTGCTCGGGGGTATGCCTCACCGTGGTCGAGCGCGGCGGAAGCGCTGGCGACGCGTGGTTCGATGTCGATGTCTCGGGCGAAACCGTCAGCCGCACCGTGCCGGGCATGTGGGAGGAGGGCCGCCGGCTCAATCTCGAACCCTCGCTCCGGCTCGGCGACGAGCTGGGTGGGCATATCGTCACCGGCCATGTCGATTCGATCGGCGAGGTGGTGCTGGTGCGGCAGGAAGGCGGCAGCTGGAAGGTGGCGATCCGTGCCCGCGCGGAACTTGCGCCGTTCATCGCCGAAAAGGGCTCGATCACGGTCGACGGCGTGTCGCTGACCGTCAACGACGTGCGCGATCGGCCCGACGGGATGTGCGACTTCCTGCTCAACATCATCCCCCACACCGCCGAGGTAACCACCTTGGGCATGCTGTCGGTGGGCGACGCGGTCAATCTCGAGATCGACGTTCTGGCGCGCTATCTGAAGCGGATGCAGGGGCTGGCGGCGGCGGACTGAGCCACGCCGCCACCCGCGCCGCGCTCAGGGTGCGGGCACGTTCTGGTTGACCGTCGCGAGGTTGCCCGACCCGCTCTGGTCGAGCATCGAGGTGTTGCCCGTTGCACCCTGCGTGACGAATGCCTGGTTGAGCACGCCGTCCTGGCCGATCTTCGAATCGTTGAAGGTCCCGTCCTGGTCGAGCTTGGCGAAATTGTCCGTGCCGCCCTGCGTGACGCTGGACTTGCCGTCGTCGCCGTACTGGTTGACGTCGATCTCGTTGGAGACGCCGCCAGACTTCTGGAGCACCTTCGATTCGTTGCGATCGCCGATCTGCTCGACCCAGGCGTAATCGTCCTCTCCGGACTGGGTGAAGTCGGAGAGGTTGTTGTTCCCCTGCTGATAGACAACCCCGAACGGCAGGTAGTCGTCGGCCACCCCGGGCCCGTCCTGCACAGCGGTGGACGAGTTGCCCACGCCGAACTGCAAGGTGTCGAGCACTGCGATGCCGAAGCTCGATCCGCTCTGGGTGGTATCCGCGAAATTGAAGGCGCCGCCCTGTTGAATCCGTGCGACGCCGCTCTCGCCGTCCTGGTAGAGCGTGCCCGAGTTGTAGCTGCCGTTCTGGATGATCCGGCCGAGGTTGGAGGCGCCCACCTGATCGATATCGGCATTGTTGTGATCGCCGTATTGCTTTGCCTCGGCAAGCTCGAGTTCGCCGTCGAACATCCCCGGGTTGAGTGCGCTGGTGAAGCTGTAGAGGAGCAGCCCGCCCGATTGGTCGATGGTCGCGGTATTGTCCGAACCGCCCTGCTCCACCGCGGCCCCGGCACCCGTGGTGTCGACGAAGTCCGCGGACTGCTTGATGGTGGCGCTTTGGCCGGTGCCGGACTGCAGGACGTGGGCCTCCGCCCCGTCGCTTGTCTGTTCGATCGTGGATTCGTTGTCCGAGCCGGTCTGGGCGACCTCGGCATCGTTCTGGTTGCCCGTCTGCGTAACGGTGCTCTTGCTCTGCGCCAGTACGGGCGCAGCCGTCCCCAGTGCCAGCAGCGAGGCGCCGGCAATCATCAGTTTTTTCACGAAGAAACCCCCCGGTTAGCTCTTGCGAGCGATAGGCTTGCGATAGCGCCCCTTGTTGTTGGGAACAGCGCGACTCAAGGGCCTGCCGTTCCAGTTTGTTAGCTAACGCTTAGGCGGTGGTTCTTACAAGGGTTTCTTGATGATGCGCGCAACGGTAAGGCCGCCGTCGCCCGGCGGGCAAGCGGTCAGCCACCCGCGCAGAGCGGCCCCTGCGCGAAATCATCGGCGGTGACGACATAGGTGAGGTGCGGGACGACCACCCCGCCCGCCATGATCCGCTCCTCGCGCCGGTCGGTGAGCCGTGCGCCGATTTTCTCGAGCGCGCGCCGCGAGCGCAGGTTGTCCTCCCCCACCAGGAACCGGCACTCGGCGATGCTGGCCAGCGCGTGGGCGAGCATCAGCCGCTTCATCGCATGGTTCCAGGTGCCGCCCCAGCGCGAGCGCGCAAGGAAGGTCCAGCCGATCTCGACCGAACCGCCGCCTGCTTCCTCGAACCCCTGATAGCGCGAGGAGCCGATCACCGCGCCGCTCGCCCGGTCGATCGCCACGAGCGCACCCTTGTTGGCGAGGGCATCGGCGAAAAAGGCGCGGAATACCTCCTCGCGCCAGCGGTCGTGCGCCGGGTGCTGTTCCCAGATCAGCGGATCGGATGCGACCGCGAAGAGCGCGTCCCAATCGTCGGCGGCGAGCGGCCGCAGAAGCAGGCGCTCGTCCGCGAGCACCGGCTGGCGGTCGAGCATGGAGCGCCTGCTACTGCGCCACCGCCGCCAGGGCGGCGATGAACTTCGGCAGGTTGGCGGTGGTCAGCCCGGCGATGTTGATGCGGCCCGAGGCGGCCATGTAGATGCCGTGTTCCTCCCGCAGCCGGGCGACCTCGTCCTTGGTGACCGGCAGCGTCGCGAACAGCCCGTTCTGACTTCCAAGCGGGGTCAAGTCGATCCGCCCCGCGCTGCCCGCCTCGGCCAGTGCATCGCGCACCTGGCGCATCCGTGCCCGCATCGTGTCGAGTTCGGCGAGCCACTGCTTCTTGAGATCGGGGTCGCGCAGGATGATGCGCACCGCCGCCCCGCCGTGATCGGGCGGCATCGACCAGCAGGCACGGGCCAGCGCGTTGGCATTGCTGAAGGCGGTCTCGAGCGCGTCGCTGCTTGCCCCGAGAATGTAGAAGGCCCCGACCCGATCGCGATACTGGCCGAAGTTCTTGTCGCAGGAATAGGCGACGAAGGCCTCGGGCACCTTGGCGAGCACCATGCGCAGGCCCGCCGCATCGTCCTCCAGCCCTTGGCCGAGCCCCTGATAGGCGACGTCGATGATCGGAAAGGTGCCGGTCTCGGCAAAGGCCTCGGCAATCGCGGCCCACTGGTCGGGCGTGTAGTCGATGCCGGTGGGGTTGTGGCAGCAGCCGTGGAGCAGCACGGCGCCGTCCTCGCCCGCTTCGCGGATCGCACCCAGCACGGCGTCGAGATCGGCGGTGCCGTCGCCGCGCGCATGATCGAAGGGCACCAGCTCCAGTCCGAGGTCGGCGAGGATCTGCGCGTGGTTGGGCCAGCTCGGCACGCCCATGTGGACCCGCTTCACGGCGGCTTTCTGCGCAAGCGCGAGCGCCAGCCGCACCGCCCCGGTGCCGCCCGGGGTCTGCATCCCCGAAATGCGCCCGCCCATCGTGGGATCGCCGCCGAAGATGTAGGGCATCAGCGCGTTGACGAAGCCCATGTCGCCTTCGGGGCCAAGGTAGGACTTCGAATCCTGCTCGTCGACCAGCCGCTGCTCGGCAGCCTTGATTGCGGCGAAGACGGGCGTATCGCCCTCCTCGGTGCGATAGACGCCCACGCCGAGGTCGATCTTGTCCTCGCGCGGGTCGGCGCCGTAGAGGCGGATGAGGGCGAGCAGCGCGTCGGGCGCCTGGGCGTTGAGTCGTTCGAGCATCATGCGCGCGCCATGGCGCGTCATCCGGCGCACTTCAACCGGGTTTTCACGCAATTTTCTAGAAGGGCAGCCAGCGCTGCTTCTTCGAAAACTTCATGTAGCCCGCGTTGACCCCGAGCCTCAGCCCTGCCCCCATGCGGATCGGGATCAGCACGATGTCGCCCCAGCGCAGGTAGCTGGCGGTCAGCCCGCCCACGAAATAGGCCTGCCCCTCGCCCGCCGGAAAGCGCTTGTAGAGGTCCTCGGTGTCGTAGAGGTTGTAGACCAGCACGAAGGTGTTGGCGGCATTGGCCCCGGCATCGAAGCCGATCGAGGGGCCGGTCCAGTAGACCTTGCGCTCGCCCTCGACCTTGTGGTGGAGCGTGCCCGAACCGTAGCGCGCGCCGACGATGAAGGCCCCGCCCGCCTCGCGCCCGACGATATAGGCGTTGGGCTTGCCCTGCTTGGCGAGCAGATCCTCGATCATCCGCGCAAGGCCTTCCGCGCCCTTGCCGAACACGCCCTCTGCCGCGCCGATCAGGTCGTCCTCGCCATAGGTCTCGGTGCCGTCCTGCGCATCGGCGGTGGTCAGCGGGGCGACCGGATCGGCCTCGCCGGGCGGCGGGGTGGCCGGCGCGTCCTGATAGGGCTCGCTGTCGTATCCGGGCTCGGCAGGCGCGGGCGCTGGCTGGCTCTGCGGCGCGGCGAGATCGCCGTCGATCCCGCTGGCGGGCGCGGCCGTCGTCGCGCTCTGGGCCTCGTATGCCTGGTCGGGGTCGACGGTTTCGAGATCCTGCGCATGGCCCGGCACCGCCAGCGCGATGCTCGCGACGACACCGATCGCGATCCCGCCGATCCGGCCCCGCCACCCGCTGCTCCGTCCGATCATCCCCGCCATGCCGATTGCCTTTCTTTCCTGCCCGCGCTGGCAGCCTGCGCATTGCCGCAAGGCTCACTCAGAATCGCTTTGTGCCCCAACCGCAATCACGCGTCGCCGGAGCGAATCGGAATTGCGACGAGGCGTGGGCCGATGTGCCGCGCTGCGCCTGAACCCGCGCCGAATGGGCTCGCGCGCGCGGGTCACGGGCCGGCGCCCATGCGATTTTCTCGAAAGCGACCTTGCCGCTGGCCTACATGCCGATTATAGCGCGCGCCTCGCAGCCAACGCTGTTGCCCGGAGACGTGGGTGAGTGGCTGAAACCAGTTCCCTGCTAAGGAACCGTACTCTATCAGGGTACCGAGGGTTCGAATCCCTCCGTCTCCGCCACCGCCGCCGGATCAGCTGCGGCGCTTGAGGAACAGGTAGAGAGCGCCTTCCCCGCCGTGGCGGACATGGGCCTTGCGCACCGCCCCGATCGCCGCCGCATGACGGCTCGCCGCGAGCCAGTCGAGCAGCTTGGCGCGGATCGCCCCGCGGCGCTCCATGCGGTCGGCGGGATCGACGGGGCGTTCGCGTCCGGCCACGATCAGCACCACCCGCGCATCCATCGCCCGCGCCTGGTCGAGCCCGGCCATGATCCGTTCGTAGGCCGTATCGAGCGTGTGCCCGTGCAGGTCGAGCGTCAGGTCAGGCACGATGCGGCCGCCCTTCATCCGACGATCCCAGTGCGAATCGAGGCCCGCGTCCTGTCCCGCCCGCGGCGGCGCACCGGGCACCGGCGCGGGATTGCGCGGCAGGCGCGGCCCTGCGGCGGCTTTGGCGGGCAAGGCGGGCGGAGCCGGCGGCGCCGCAGCGGTCTTGGGTTGCGGCGGCGGGGATCTGCGCGGGGCCTCGGGACGCTGCTTGCCCGGAAGCGGCTGCACGCTTGCGGCGAGCTGCGCCCAGGCCGCCTGCTCGCCTGCGCTGAGGCCGCGCGGGGGTTTCATCGCGGCCCTGCGCCGAGCCGCGCGGCGGCGACACGCGGGATCAGGATAAAAGCCCGCCCGCGCGCGCTCATTCCACCGGCGATGCGGCGCGCCTCTTCCCCGGCGCCCCAGAAGGTGTCGAAGCGGTTGGCACCCTTGATCGCTCCGCCGGTGTCCTGCGCAATCCACAGACCGCGTGCCTCGGGCCGGTCGAGATCGAGCCACACCGGTGCGCCGAGCGGCACGAAGGCCGGATCGGCGGCCACCGAGCTTTCGCGCCGCACCGGCACGCCCAGCGCGCCGAGCGGCCCGTCGCCGGTCAGCTGCCGGAAGAACACCCAGCTCTTGTTGAGGCGCATCAGCGCGCGGCCTTCCGCCGGGTGGTCGCGGATATAGGCCATGATGCCCTGCATCGAGCCGGGGTACTGCCCCGGCCCCTCGCCGAGCAGCCCGCGCTCGCGCATCACCGATCCGATGCCGGTGTATTCGCGACCGTTCTGCCCGGCATAGCCGATGCGGATCACCTCGCCCTCGGGCGTGCGCAAGCGCCCCGAGCCCTGGATCTGGAGGAAGAAGAACTCGACCGGGTCGGCGGCCCATGCGATCACCGGCGCCTTGCCCGCAAGCGCGCCGTCCTCGATCGCCGCGCGGTCGAAATAGGGCACGAAGCGGCCTTGCTCGTCATAGCGCCCGAGCGGCGGGCGTCCGCTGCGTTCGGAGAACGGAACGTCGTCGGGCCAGCCGCGCACGAGGTCGCCCGGAAGGCCGTAGACCGGCACCTCGAAGCCGGGGCGGCGGGTCCGGCTGCCGGCGATCTCGGGCTCGAAATAGCCGGTCGCAAAGGCCCGCCCGTCGCCGACCTGCACCGCGGCGAAATGCTGTGCGAAGAACGCACCCGCCCGGCCGCGCGGCCATGTGCCGGCGTCGCCGCAGGCGGGGCGCCAGTCCTCGGGACGGGTGAGACCGCTCGCATCCTCGCGCGCCATCAGCATAGGGCAGGATTCGGCAAAACTCGCAAGCGCGTCCGCGGCATCGCGCTCGGCCAGCGGCAATGCGGACAGCGCCGGACCGATGGCGAGACCGGCAAGCAGCGCGTTGGCAGTGACCGGTGCGGCTGCCGGCGGAACGGCGGCGCCAGGGGGTGGCAGGCTGCCTTCGGGGATGATCCGCCCGCAGGCCGCGAGCGCCAGCAGCAGCAAGAGCGCAATTCCCGCGCGCATCGGATCGCTCCCCTCGTCCCGGCCCGCGCCCGGCGCGCCGGAGGCCCGATCAGCCCTCGTCGGTTTCGTCGAGCATCCAGTTGGGATCGCGCGAGGCGATGTTGCGCGAGAAGGTCCAGACATCGCGGCTCTCGATCGCGTCGTCGAGCGAGCCGGCAATGACGTGCCCGTCCCTGTCGCGGGTGACGGCGGCGATATCGGCCACGAACAGCACCGCGATGCGCGCCATCCGCCCGTCGAGCGAGGCCGAATGGATGCGGGTTTCCTCGATGCGGATCAGCGTGTTCTCGAGCGTCTCGCCCGCCGCCTCGCGCGCCTCGATGGCGGCAACGAAGCCTGCAAAGACATCATCGTCGCAAAGCTCCCGCAGCGTGTCGCGATCGCCGTTCCAGAAGGCCTCGAGGACCATCTTGTAAGCCCCGCGCGCGCCCTCGAGAAACTGGCCGAGGACGAAGCGGTTGTCGGCCGAGGCGATCTCCCGGATGCCGCGTTCGACCGCAGGCATCACGCCCTCGAGCTCGGCCGGGCGTGCGGGCAGCGCCGGCGCCGCGGCGGCGGGCCGCACCGTGGCGACCGGCTTGTCCTCCGAATCGAAGCGCTGCGGCACCGACTCCTCTTCCTGCTCGGCCCGGCGACCGAGCACCGAATAGAGCCGCAGGCCGAGGAAGGCGGCGACCATGGCGAGGAGAACGATTACAAGCACTAGACACATCCGATCTGCGGGCGGGCGCCGTGCGGCCGCAGGGCCGTGCGAACACCCAAGGAACGTCACACTGCCTTAAATAGGCACTCATTACAATTCGCCAACGTCCGATAGGTTGCGACGCGGGGCGAATCTTTGCCTCTTGCGTGCAGTTGCGGGGTTGGCCCGCGCCTGCTAGGCGCGCGGGCAGGCTTCCGGAGCGGCACCGCAGATGCATCCGGCGCAATCCCTGTCAGCAAGTTTGAAAGACGAAAGACCCATGGCCGACCAAGATGGCGTGCTCACCGATCTCGACAATTCCGGCAACGGCCCCGACAATGGCGAGGCCAAGGCCAAAGGCGCCGACACCCAGCCCGCGATCGGCCTGATCACGCAATACGTGAAGGACCTTTCGGTCGAGAACCCCAATGCGCCCGACGTCTACCAGTGGGCCGAGGCGCCGCAGATCGACGTCCAGTTCAACATCGGCGCGGAACCCGCCGGGACGGACGTTCACGAGGTGACCCTCAAGATCACGCTCACCGCCGCCTCGCAGCGCGGCAAGGCCTATATCGTCGACCTCGCCTATTGCGGGCTCGTCGGGATGCGCAACGTGCCCGAGGAGCAGGCCCATGCCTTCCTTTACGCCGAAGCGCCGCGGTTGCTGTTCCCCTTCGCCCGCCGGGTCGTCGCCGATGCGGTGCGCGATGCCGGGTTCCCGCCGCTGATGATCGACCCGATCGACTTCAACGGGCTCTACGTGCAGCGCCTTCAGGCCCGCCGCGCCGAGGAAGCCGCGGGCGGCGATCCGATCGCGCCGGTCACCGGGAACGCCTGAACCGCAAGCGGCCCGAGGGGCAGCCGGCGATGAGCCTCGTTCGCAATGTCGGCACGATCGGCAGCCTGACGCTGCTGAGCCGCATCTTCGGCTTCGCGCGCGACATGCTGCTCGCGCGCGTCCTCGGCGCAGGGCTGGCGGCGGACGCCTGGCAGCTCGCCTTCACGCTGCCCAACACCTTCCGCCGCCTGTTCGCCGAGGGCGCGTTCAGCGTCGCCTTCGTGCCGATGTACACCCGCGCCCTGTCGGGAGCGGATGGCGAGGCGGCGGCGGACCGCTTCGCCAACGACGTGCTCAGTATCTTCGTCTGGGTGCTGCTCGGCTTTTCGGCGCTGTGCATGCTGGGGATGCCGGGCATCGTCTGGCTGCTGGCGCGCGAGTACCAGGCGGTGCCCGGCAAGTTCGAATTGTCGGTGAGCCTCTCGCAGATCACCTTCCCCTATCTCGCGCTGGTCAGCCTTGTGGCGATGCTCTCGGGCGTGCTCAACGCGCGCAGCCGCTTCGCGCCGGGGGCCTTCGTGCCGGTTCTGCTCAACCTGGTGCTGATCGCCGGGATCGTCGCGGGCGCGCTGCTGCGCGACCGGTTCGGCGGTGGCGACGTGACGGTCGCCTATGCCCAGGCGATCGCGCTGGCGCTCGCGGGCATAGCGCAGCTCGCCTACATGGCATGGGCGACCCGCCGGGCGGGCGTGCGCCTCAGGCTGACCATGCCGGGCATCTCGCCGGACGTGAAGCGGCTCGGCTGGCTGATCCTGCCGGCGACCTTCGGGGCGGGCATCTACCAGATCAGCCAACTGGTCGACACCTTCTTCGCCACCAGCCTTCCGCAGGGCTCGCTGACCCTGCTCAAGTTCGCCGACCGGCTGAACCAGATGCCGCTCGGGGTGTTCGGCATTGCGCTGGGCACCGCGATCCTGCCGATGCTGGCGCGCCACATCCAGTCGGGCAATGCCGCCGAGGCGCAGCGGCTTCAGACCAACGCGGTTGAGATCGCGATGCTGCTGTGCCTGCCCTGCGCGGTCGCGCTCGCGATCTGCGCCGAGGCCTTCACCACGGGCATCTTCCAAGGCGGCAAGATGACCGCCGCGGACACCGCGCTGATGGGACGGATCGTGATCGCGCTGGTCGCGGGCCTGCCCGCCTACGTGCTGGTCAAGGTGTTCCAGCCGGCCTTCTTCAGCCGCGAGGACACCCGCACCCCGGTCCTCGTCGCGGCAGGCGCGCTGGTCGTGAACATCGCGCTCAACTTCTACGTGGTGCCGCGCTTCGGCATCGTCGGACTGGCAGCGGCAACCGCGACCACCGCGACGCTCAATGTCGTAACGCTGGTGACGATCCTGCACCTGCGCGGCTGGTTCCACCTCACCGCGCCGCTCGCGGGCAAGGTCGCGCGGCAAGTGGTGGCAACCGCGGCGATGGGCGCGGCCTTGTGGTTCCTCACCCCCGCGCTCGAGCCGTTCTGGCACGGCGGCGCATGGTATCATCGGGTGTGGTCGCTCGCCGTGCTGATCGCGGCAGGGGCGATCGTGTTCTTCGGCAGCGCCTTCGTGCTCGGCGCCCTCGACAAGGACCTCCTCACCCAGCTACGGCGCAGGCGACCGGCGAGCGACACGCCCGCCGCCTGAACCCGTTTCGAGAGTCTCACATCCATGCGCGTCGTTTCCGGCATCCAGCCCACCGGCAATCTTCATCTTGGCAATTATCTCGGCGCGATCCGCAACTGGGTGCGGATGCAGGACGCGCTCGAAGAGGGTTCGGAATGCCTCTTCTTCCTCGCCGATCTCCACGCCCTCTCGCAGCCGCACGATCCGGCTGCGCTGCGGGCTGCGACGCTCGAGATGACCGCGGCGCTGGTCGCCTGCGGGATCGATCCTGACCGCTCGGTGCTGTTCAACCAGGCGCAGGTTCCCCAGCACGCCGAGTTGCAATGGCTCCTCAACGGCACAGCGCGCATGGGCTGGCTGAACCGCATGACCCAGTGGAAGGACAAGGCCGGCAAGAACCGCGAGGGGCAGTCGGTTGCGCTCTTCACCTACCCCGTGCTGCAGGCCGCCGACGTGCTGCTCTATCAGGCCACCCACGTGCCGGTGGGCGAGGACCAGAAGCAGCATCTCGAGCTAGCCCGCGACATCGCGCAGAAGTTCAACAACGACTTCTGCCCCGAGGATGCCCCGGTCTTCACCCTGCCCGAGCCGATCATCCCCGGCGAGGCGGCGCGGATCATGAGCCTGCGCGACGGCAGCGCCAAGATGAGCAAGTCCGATCCTTCGGAGATGAGCCGCATCAACCTCGCCGACGATGCCGACACCGTGATGCAGAAGGTCAGGAAGGCCAAGACCGACCCAGAGCCGCTGCCCTCCGAGGTCGCCGGGCTCGCAGCCCGGCCCGAGGCGGCCAATCTCGTCGGCATCTACGCCGCGCTCGCCGGCCAGGAGCCGGCGGCGGTGCTCGCCGCGTTCGGCGGGCAGGGCTTCGGCGCCTTCAAGCCGGCGCTCGGCGAATTGCTGGTGGAAACCTTGGGCCCGATCCGCGAACGCTTCGTGGCCCTGAAGGACGACCGCGAGGCGCTGGACGCGATCCTCGCGCGCGGTGCTGCCAGGGCCCGCAAGCGCGGGATGCCGACTCTCGATGCCGCCTACCGGGCGCTCGGCCTGGTGCGGCACTGAGCGCCAGGCACGCAGCGGGAAGACCGGGACACAAGGCGAACATTCAATCCCCGTTCATGCCCGAAAGGCTAGATCGGCGCTCATAGAGAACCGCCCGGCGCCACTTCGCGCTGGCGGCAAACCAAGGGTTGTGTCATGAATGTGCCGATGTTTTCGATGAAATCCCTCGCCCGTATCGGGCTGTCCATCGCCCTCGCTGCGAGCCTCGCGGCCTGCGCGACTCCGTTCCAGGCCGACGTCTCGCGCTTCGCCGTGCCGATGCCGGCCCCGCAGGGCCAGACCTTCGCCGTGGTGGCGGAGGATCCCAAACTCGCCGGCGGCTTGGAGTTTGCCACCTACGCGAAGGACGTCGCCGCCGAGATGGAGCAGCTCGGCTATGTCCGTGCCGCTTCGCCCGAAAGTGCCGACCTGCTGGTGCGCTTCGACTACGGCGTCGACAATGGCCGCGAGCGCGTGCGCACCGACTACACCGGCGCCGCCGGCTTCGGTCCGTGGGGTCGCTGGGGTCCGTGGGGCGGTGCCTTCGGCGCCTGGGGCTACGGTCTCTACGATCCGTGGCTCGGCGGCCCGGACGTGCGCAGCTACACCGTCTACACCAGCAATATCGATCTCAAGATCGACCGTGCGGCCGATGGCCAGCGCCTGTTCGAAGGCAAGGCCGAGGCGGTCTCGCGCACCAATCGCCTGCCGCGGCTCGTGCCCAACCTCGTCGATGCGATGTTCACCGATTTCCCCGGCCACTCGGGCGAAACCCTGCGCATTACCATCCGCGACGACGAAAAGACCGTGCGCGACGCCGACTGATCGTGTAGATCGGTCTTCAACAGACCCTTGGACGGGAACAGAGAGGCGGCGCCAGGGGATCGGCGCCGCCTTTTTCGTGTCCGGCGTTCAGAGCTTTGCGTGCCTCCCGGTCGAACCGAAGCCGCCCTCGCCCCGCTCGGTCGAGTCCAGTTCCGCGACCTCGTCCCACCTCGCCTGCACGACCGGTGCCAGCACCAGCTGGGCGATGCGGTCGCCGCGAGCGATTGCGAAAGGATCGGTGCCGAGGTTGATCAGGATCACCTTGAGCTCGCCGCGATAATCGCTGTCGATGGTGCCGGGGGTGTTGGGCACGCTAATGCCGTGCTTGAGCGCCAGCCCCGAGCGCGGGCGCACCTGAATCTCGTAGCCCGGGGGGATCGCCAGTGCGAGGCCGGTCGCGACCGCATGGCGCGCGCCGGGCGCGATTGTCACCTGCTCGGCGCTCACCACGTCCATGCCCGCCGCGCCGTCGGTGGCATAGGCGGGCAGCGGCAGGCCCGCGCCGTGGGGCAGGCGCTTGACCGCGACGCGGACGCTCACTCCGCGGCCTCGGCCCTCAGGCTCGCCGCGATGCGTTCGGCAAGTGCCATCGCGACCGCGCTCTTGGGCATGTCATCGAGGCTTTCGACCCCTTCGGCGCTGACGATGTGGACGCGATTCCGGTCACCGCCCATCACGTCGCCCGAAACGTCGTTGGCGACGATCCAGTCCGCACCCTTGCGCTTGCGCTTCTGCTTGGCGTGCTCGATCACGTTCTCGGTCTCGGCGGCGAAGCCGATCACCAGTTCGGGGCGCTTGGCCCCGGCGGACACATTGGTGAGGATGTCGGGGTTCTCGGCCAGCATCAGCGCGGGCGGCGCCGAGCCGCGCTTCTTGATCTTCTCGCCGCGATACTCCTTGGGGCGCCAGTCGGCGACCGCGGCGACCATCACCGCGACATCGGCGGGCAGCGCCGCCTTGACCGCCTTGCCCATGTCCTCGGCGCTCTCGACATCGATGCGCTTGACCCCGGCCGGGGTCCGCAGCGCGACGGGCCCGGCGACCAGCGTCACCTTGGCGCCCAGCGCGGCGGCGGCGGCGGCGATCGCGAAGCCCTGCTTCCCGCTCGAGCGGTTGGCGATGTAGCGCACCGGGTCGATCGCTTCCCAGGTCGGGCCGGCGGTGACGAGCACGTGGCGCCCGGCGAGCGGCCGGTGATCGGCGGGGAGTTCGAAATCTGCACCCTCGGGCACGTCGCCGAGCAATGCCTCGATGTCGTCGGGCACGGCGGGGGCGAGCACTTCGGGCGCGCTCTTGCGCGGATCGAACTCGTGATTGAGCGCGGCGGCATCGATCGGCGGCGCGGAGTTGGCCTTGCCCTTCCGCGCCAGCAGCGGTCCGCCGAGATCGGGCGCGAAGTCGGGCGCGGCCTCCTCTTCGGCCGGGGGCAGCTCGCTCTCCTCCGGCGCGGGCAGGCCCTCGTATTCGGCCTCGATTTCCTCGTGACTGCGCTTCGCGGTGGAGCGCGGAATGATCCGCGCGAGCAGACCGCCGAGGCCGCTGGTGGGAACGGTGTCCTCCGCTTCCTCGTCCTCCGGCTCGATCGCCTCGACCGGAATCGCCTGCGGGGCCGCTTCCTCGGGCAGCTCGATCCCGCACTGTTCGGCGATCGCGCGCCAGATCGCCTCGGGCTCGGGCAGGCGACCATAGCCGAACTCGCCGCAGGCCATCGGCCCCTCGTCCGGGTTGAGCACTCTCACGCCCGCCGCCGAAAGCAGCGCGACGTTGCGCCTGGTTGCCTCGTGCTCCCACATCCGCACGTTCATCGCGGGAACGGCCATCACCGGCTTGTCGGTGGCGAGGATCAGCGTGGTGGCCAGATCGTCGGCGATCCCGCTCGCCATCTTGGCGAGGAGGTCGGCGGTCGCCGGGCAGACGACCACCAGATCGGCTTCGCGGCTGAGCTGGATGTGCCCCATCTCGGCCTCGTTCTTGAGGTCGAAGAGGTTGGTGTAGACCTGATTCTCGGACAGCGCGGCCAGCGCCAGCGGCGTGACGAATTGCTGCCCCCCCTTGGTGAGCACGCAGGTGACATCGCCCCCGCCCTTGCGGATCAGGCGCACCAGCTCGCAGGCCTTGTAGGCCGCGATTCCGCCGCCCACGACCAGCAGGATGCGCGGGAACCTGCCCGTCATCGCCGTGCCTCGCCGTGCCTGCCGATCCTCGCCATCGGTCCGAAAAACTCCCAAGCCGCAGCTACAAGTGCCGTCGGCCGTCCTTGATAGTCGCGCAACCGGGCCGCGCCAAGCGGCACCGGCGGAATGCTGGCGCGCAGGTTTGTCGCGCCGTGGTTAAGATTGCGCTTACGAACGCGCAATCGCTTTCGAATCATCCCAGCCAGCCGAGTGCCGCCGCACCCCAGACGAGCGCCCCTCCGACCGCCGCGGACAGGATGTAGCCGAGCCAGCCCGCGCCTTCCCGGTCCCGGCGCTCGGTGATCAGGCGGATGTCAGGCAGCGGCGGCGGCTCGGGCGCACCGCCCTTGGGCGGAAACTTCTCCTCGAGCCGGCGGACAAGGCCCGGCAGGCGCAGCAGGGTCTCCGTGTCCTCCTTGATCCGCTCGGCGAGCGCGGCTTCCGGGCCCAGTTCGTCGCGAATCCACGAACGCACATAGGGCGCGGCGGTGTCCCACATGTTGATGTCGGGATTGAGCTGGGTGGCGATGCCCTCGACCATCACCATCGTCTTCTGCAGCAGCAGCAGGTGCGGCTGGGTCTGCATGTCGAAGTCGCGGGTGATGGCGAAGAGCCCGTCGAGCATCTGGCCGACCGACAGTTCCTTCACCGGCTTGCCGCGCATCGGCTCGCCCACGGCGCGCAGCGCGGTCGCGAATTCGCCGACCGAATGGTAGGAGGGCACGTATTGCGCCTCGAAATGGATTTCAGCGACGCGCTGGTAATTGCCCGTGGTCAGCCCGTAGAGGATCTCCGCCAGCCATTGCCGCGCGCGGCGATCGATCCGGCCCATGATCCCGAAGTCGATGGCGACGATGGTGCCGTCGTCCTCGATGAACAGGTTGCCCTGGTGCATGTCGGCATGGAAGAAGCCCGCGCTGATCGCCTGGGTCAGGAAGCTGATGACGAGGCGCTCGGCGATGGCGGCAAGGTCATGTCCCTTGGCGCGCAGCTCCTCGACCCGGCTGATCTTGATCCCGTCGATCCATTCGACAGTCATGACCCGCCCGTTGGTGCGGTCCCAGTCGATCGCGGGGATGCGGTAACCGGGCACGCCCGCCATCTGCTCGGCGAGTTCGCTGGCGGAAGCCGCCTCGCGCCGCAGGTCGAGTTCGGAATTGGTCCAGCGCTTGAAGTTCGCGATGGTCAGGCGAGGGCGCAGGCGCGAGGCCTCGCCGCCCATCGCCTCGACATGGGCGGCGGCCCATTCGTAGGTGCGCAGGTCCTGCGCGAACTTCTCGCGGATTCCAGGGCGCAGCACCTTGACCGCGACCTCGCGGCCGTCGGTGGTGACCGCGCGGTGCACCTGCGCGATGCTCGCCGCGCCGACCGGCTCGGGATCGATGGTGGCGAAGAGGTTCTCGATCGACTGGCCGAAGCTCGATTCGATCGCCGCGCGGATTTCGCCGAAGGGCACGGGCGGGAGCGAGTCCTGCAGGCTCAACAGGTTGCCAGCCGCCTCCTCGCCGACCAGGTCGGGACGGGTGGCGAGGCTCTGGCCCAGCTTGATCGCGGCCGGGCCGATCGCGCGGAACGCCCCGGCGTAGTCGCGCGGACCGTTCTGGCCGGTGAGCGTCGCGAGGCGCGCCAGCCTGACCAGCCGGCGCAAGGTCGCGGGGGCATTGGGGTCGAGTTCGATCCCCACCAGTGCGCGGCGCCGGGCGAGCGTCACGCCCCAGCGGGCGAGGCGGATCAGGTGAATCGCGGGAGAGGGCACCGGCCTATATCTTCCACCCCGAATGGATTGCGACGAGCCCGCCCATGATCGGCTCGACCCGGGTGTTGGCAAAGCCCGCCTTGCGGATCATCGCCTCGAAGGCGGGCATCGGCGGGAAGCGGCGGATCGATTCGGCGAGGTAGCGGTAGGAATCCGCGTCCCCGGCAATCGCCTGTCCCATCCGCGGCAGAAGGTGTTCCGAATAGAGGTCGTAGGCTTCCCTGAGGCCGGACCACTCGACGCTCGAGAACTCGAGGCAGAAGAACCGGCCGCCCGGCTTGAGCACCCGCAGCGCCTCGGCCAAGGCGCGGTCGATATGCGTGACGTTGCGGATGCCGAAAGCGATGGTGTAGGCATCGAAAGTGCCGGAGGCGAAGCTGACTTCCTCGGCGTTCTGGCGCGTGAAGACGAGGCTGCCGTCCTCTTCGGAAAACCCGCGCTCGAGCGCGCGCTCGGCGCCCACGTCGAGCATGTCCTGGTTGATGTCGGCCACGGTGATGTGTGCGCCGCGCTCCGCCATGCGGAAGGCGATGTCCCCCGTGCCGCCCGCCATGTCGAGGATCTGCTCGCCCGGCTGCGGCTTCACCCGCTTCACGAAGCGGTCCTTCCACAGCCGGTGCATCCCGCCCGACATGGCGTCGTTCATGATGTCGTACTTGCGCGCGACGCTGGAGAAGACCTCGCCGACCTTGCGGGTCTTCTCCTGCGGAGTGACCTCCTGGTAGCCGAAGGAAACGGTGTCGTCGGTGGTTTCGCTCATGCCCGGTTCCCTAGAAGGAATTGCCGCCAAGGCAAAGGGTGTTACAGGCGCGGGGCCATGCCCGAATTGCCCGAAGTCGAAACAACCGTCCGGGGGCTCGCCCGGTTCCTGGAAGGCGAGCGGATCACCCGCGTCGCGCTCAACCGTGCCGACCTCAGGCGGCCCTTCCCCGCCGACCTCGTGCAGGTGCTGACGGGCGCGACGGTGACCGGCCTGTCGCGGCGCGCCAAATACGGCCTCGTGCACCTCGACCGCGGGGCGACGATGATCTTCCACCTCGGGATGAGCGGACGCTGGCGGATCGACCCGGAGGTGCCCGACACCCATGATCACCTGCTGCTCGAGACGGCGCGGCACCGCTTCGCGCTGTGCGATCCGCGACGCTTCGGTTCGGTCGATCTCGTCGGCACCGCGGCGCTCGATGCGTGGCCGCAATTCGCCGCGCTCGGCCCGGAGCCATTGGGGCCGGGGCTGACGGCGGCGCATCTCAAGGCGGCGCTCGCGGGCAAGGCGGTGTCGATCAAGCTGGCGCTGCTCGACCAGCGGATCGTGGCGGGTCTTGGCAATATCTATGTCTGCGAGGCGCTGTGGCGTGCGCGGATCCGTCCGACGAAACCCGCCGGCAAGGTCACCGGCCCGCAACTCGCCCGCCTGGTGCCCGCGATCCGCGACGTGCTTGAGGCCTCGATTCGCGACGGCGGTTCGACCTTGCGCGACTATGCCCGCCCCGACGGCGAGCTCGGCTACTTCGCCAGCAGCTTCGATGTCTACGGACGCGAGGGCGAACCCTGCCGCCGCGCCGACGGGGGCACGATCCGCCGCATCGCGCAGGGCGGACGCAGCACCTGGTTCTGCCCTGCCTGCCAGAAGTAGCCCCGCCCCAAGGGAATCGTTGACCTGCGGGGGACTTCCGACTATGTGCGCCGCTTTCCGGCGGTCGGGCTCTTGGCCTGTTCGCCCCTTTTCGAGCAACCCGACAGCCTTTTCCCGGTCGCTTGCCGCGGCCAAAGCAAACGCGAGACAGACGAGACACATGGCCAATACGCCGCAAGCCAAGAAGCGCATCCGCCGCAACGAGCGCCGCGCCGAGATCAATCATTCGCGCATCAGCCGCATCCGCAGCTTCGTGAAGAAGGTCGAACTGGCCTGTGAAGCCGGCGACAAGGAAGCGGCTGCCGCCGCGCTCAAGCAGGCCCAGCCGGAAATGGCCCGCGGCGTCGCCCGCGGCGTGCTCCACAAGAACACCGTGGCGCGCAAGCTTTCGCGCCTCACCCGCCGAGTCGCCGCGCTCTGATTCGCGCTTCGGCCGATCCGTAGCTTCCCCAAGGGGGGGATTCACGGGTTGTCACAGGTTAGGAATCGGCAAGAGGCCGCGCCGTGTGGGCGCGGCCTTTTTCATTTGCGACAAATGCGACCTGTGCAAGCGCGGCAAATGTCAGGATTCTCCGCGATTCGCACCTCTCCCGGTGTAGTATGTCAAAGAAAACAATGACATGAACGCAAGTCTGCGGCTTAGCACCGAGTCAACAGGAATATTTCACTTTTTTTAAAACAGACCGCTTGCGCAAAGCCGCGTTGCGTTCTTAATTCGCGTCTCACCCGGGGCGGGACAGCCTGGGTTCTACAAACCGGTCGACAGGGGGGCTCTGCGAGACGTGCGTCTTGCAGACGGGACGGTCTTTACCTGTGGCGACAACAAGAATGGGCTTGCGGATCACGGCTTCGCAGGTCCGGGCAGATTGGGGATGAGCTTGTGCACAGGATCGACAAGGCGCGGACCACGCGCCGCCCTGCGGATGACGATTTGATGGAAGATTCCGAAGCCGTGAATTTGGCCGCGGATTGGGCGGATATCAGCCAGGGCCTGCGCAAGGACCTCGGCCACCAGTTGCACAGCCAGTGGATCAAGCCGATCCAGCTCGGCAGCCTCAACCGCGACAACGGCACGCTCGACCTCTACCTGCCGACCGAGTTTTCGGCCAACTGGGTGCGCGACCGCTTCCACGACCGGCTGCAACTGGCATGGAAGATCGCGCGCAGCGAAGTGCGCATGGTCAACATCATGGTGCACCCGGGCCGCCGCCAGCTGCCCGACTTGCGGATCGACGACGGCCGCCGCCCCGCCAATGACGGCGCGAGCGCGATCGCGGTCGCCGCGGGCACGCTGTCGGATGCGGGCTTCACCTCCTCGGTGGGGCTCGACCCCTCGCTGACCTTCGCGGCCTTCGTCACCGGCGAGGCCAACATCCTCGCCTGCAACGCCGCGCAGCGCATGGCCGCGCTCGAGGCGCCGCAATTCTCGCCGCTCTACCTCAAGGCGGCGACCGGCCAGGGCAAGACCCACCTGCTCCACGCGATCGGCCACGGCTATCTCAACGCCCACCCGCGCGCGCGGATCTTCTACTGCTCGGCAGAACGCTTCATGGTCGAATTCGTGCAGGCGCTGAAGGCCAGCCAGACCATCGAGTTCAAGGCACGGCTGCGCAGCTTCGACCTGCTGCTGGTGGACGACATCCAGTTCATCATCGGCAAGGCGAGCGCGCAGGAAGAACTGCTCTACACGATCGACGCGCTGCTGGCCGAGGGCAAGCGGTTGGTCTTCGCCGCCGACCGTGCCCCGCAGGCATTGGACGGCGTCGAGCCGCGTCTTCTTTCGCGCCTCTCGATGGGCCTCGTGGCCGACATCCAGCCCGCCGACATCGAGCTGCGCAAGAAGATCCTCGTCTCCAAGCTTGCCCGCTTCGCGCCGCTCGGCGTGCCTGAAGACGTGGTCGATTTTCTCGCCCGCACCATCACCCGCAACGTGCGCGAGCTGGTCGGCGGCCTCAACAAGCTGATCGCCTATGCCCAGCTCACGGGCCAGGAGGTTTCGCTCCAGCTCGCCGAGGAGCAGCTGACCGACATCCTCTCGGCCAACCGCCGACGGATCACGATTGACGAAATCCAGCGCACCGTGTGCCACTTCTACCGGATCGACCGGGCGGAAATGAGCTCCAAGCGCCGCGCCCGTGCGGTGGTGCGCCCGCGGCAGGTGGCGATGTATCTCTCCAAGGTGCTGACCCCGCGCAGCTATCCCGAGATCGGGCGCAAGTTCGGCGGGCGCGACCACTCGACGGTGATCCACGCCGTGCGGCTGATCGAGGACCTGCGCCAGCGCGATGCCGACATGGACGGCGACGTGAGGAGCCTGCTGCGCCAGCTCGAAAGCTGAAATCCGCACATCATCCGCACAAGCTTTGCACCGCAGTTTCGACAGGCCCCTCCACAGGCCTGTCGACAGGCGGTGCACAGGCTGTAAACAGCCTTTCCATGCCCCACCAACGCCTTTCCCCCGAGCTTGTCGACCTGCCCGCCGGGTGGATCGCCGCCTTGCTGCGCGGTGCGCGGGGCACCTGCCCGCGCTGCGGCGCCGCGCCGCTGTTCCGCAAATGGCTGAAGCCCGTCGAGCGCTGCGCGCATTGCCGGCAGGACTGGTCGGTCCAGCAGGCCGACGACTTTCCCGCCTATATCGGCATCTTCGTGGTCGGCCACCTGCTCGCACCGGTGGTGATCGCGATGATCTCCGGCGGGATGTCGGCCTGGGCGACGCTGGCGATCATCCTGCCGGTAGCGGTCGTGTTGCTGCTGGTAACGCTCCAGCCGGTGAAAGGGGCGGTGATCGCCTTCCTGTGGTGGCACGGCATCGGCGCCTTCAAGCAGGAGCGCCGAGCGCCCGAGGAACCGCCGCGGTGAGCCTCTCGCCGGCAAGGCTCGAACGCTTCGCGCGCCATATCGTCCTGCCCGAGGTGGGCGGCGCGGGGCAGGTGCGGCTCGCGCAGAGCCATGTCGCGGTGATCGGGCTCGGCGGAATCGGCAGCCCCGCGCTGCAATACCTCGCCGCCAGCGGGATCGGCAGCCTCACCCTTGTCGACGACGACCTGGTGGATGTCTCGAACCTGCAGCGGCAGACGATCTTCACCACCCGCGACATCGGCCACGGCAAGGCGGTTTCCGCGCGGCGCTGGCTCGCCAACTTCGACGACGCGCTGAAAGTCGAGGTGTCCGACGCGCGCATCACCGCGGACAACGCCGCCCGGCTGGTCGGGACGTGCGACCTGGTGCTCGACGGGACCGACAATTTCGCGACCCGCCTCGCGGTGTCGGACGCCTGCGTGGCGGCGGGCATTCCCCTGCTCTCGGCTGCGGTGGGCCGCTTCCAGGGGCAGGTCGGAGCCTTCGCGGGACACCTGCCGGGCGAGGCCTGCTACCGCTGCTTCGTCGGCGATGCTTTCGATGCCGAGGACTGCGACACCTGCGCCGAGGATGGGATGCTCGGCGCGATGGCGGGCTGGACGGGCAGCTTCGCTGCGCTGCAGGCGGTGAAGGTGCTGCTCGCCGGGAGCGCGGCGCTGGGCGAACCGGGCTGGGGAAAGCTCCACGTGCTCGACGGGCTCGCGCCGGGTCTGCGCAGCATCCGCATCGCCAAGGACCCGCACTGCAAGACCTGCGGCTGAGCCCTCGGCCTGCCCCGCCCGGGCCACGCCGCGGCCCGTAAGCGGCTGACCGGCGGAACATTCCCTGCGCGCCCGTGCTCGACTTGGCCCAGCCAAAGGAGCTCCGGGATGGACAAAGACATCGTCATGATCCTCGCCGTGTTCACGATCGGCGCGGTGCTGATCATCGGCGCCGTGGTGCTGGCGCGCACCCGCCGTGCCCGCGACCGCCACGAGGACGCGGCGGTGGCCGAGCGCGGACGAAGGCAGGCCGCCGCCGGGAAGGAGGACGTGCGCCCGACCACGCCCAGTGAGGACGTCGAGAGCGAATCCGGCCGGGCGTGGAGCAAGCAGCGCGGCGCCAACCCGCCGACGCCTAATCTTCCGCCCGACTGAGCACTTCCTCGACCCAAGCGGGCACAACCACGCTGGCCGGGCCGAGACGCGTTTCGTGGAACAGGCGCGAACCCTCGCTGGGTTCGAGATTGAGTTCGAGGCACCGCGCGCCGTTGCTGCGTGCCTCGGCGACGAAGCCCGCGGCGGGATAGACCGCCCCGCTGGTGCCGATGCTGACGAACAGGTCGCAGCTCTCCAGGGCGCGGTAGATGCGCGCCATTTCGTAGGGCATCTCGCCGAACCAGACGACATCGGGCCGCAGGCTGGGCGCCTGGCAAACCGGACACGGGGGGCGGGCGCCGAGGCTTTCGAGCCACGGCGAGCGCGTCTCGCAAGCCGTGCACAGCGCGCTCTTGAGCGCGCCGTGCATGTGCAGCACGTTTGCGCTGCCGCCGCGTTCGTGGAGATCGTCGACATTCTGCGTCACCAGCAGCACCTCGCCGGGAAACTCGCGCTCCAGACGTGCGAGTGCGCGGTGGGCAGGGTTGGGCGCCACATCCGCCAGCGCGGCGCGGCGCATGTCGTAGAAGGCAAGCACCAGATCGGGGTTCCTCGCGAAACCCTCTGGCGTTGCGACATCCTCGACGCGGTGCTGCTCCCACAGCCCACCTGCATCGCGGAAGGTGTCAATCCCGCTCTCGGCGGAAATCCCCGCGCCGGTGAGGATGACGATGCGTTCGACCTGTGCCATGAGGCCATCAAGCATGTTCGCAAGAGGCGTGGCAATGGCACAGCTGAAATTCGGGGTGATCGGACACAAGGGCCGGATGGGACAGGCGCTCGAGACCGCGATCGCCGAGGCCGGGCACGAATTGTGCGTCGGCGTCGATGCCGGGGGTGATATCGGGCCGCTGGCGGTGCAATGCGACGTTCTGGTCGATTTTTCCGCGCCCGACGCGCTCGAGCACAACCTCAAGGCAGCGCGGGTGGCGGGCAAGCCGATCGTGGTCGGCACGACCGGACTCGGCGAGACGCACTTCGCGCAGCTCGACGCGGCGGCGCGCGCGGTGCCGGTGCTGCAATCGGGCAACTTCTCGCTCGGCGTGACGCTGCTCGCCCATCTCGTGCGCGAGGCGGCGTCGCGATTGGGGACGGATTGGGACATCGAGGTGCTGGAAATGCACCACCGCATGAAGGTCGATGCGCCCTCGGGCACGGCGAAGCTGCTCGGCGAAGCGGCGGCCGAGGGGCGCGGGATCGATCTTGCCGCCAACATGGAGAGCGGCCGGCACGGGATGACCGGCGCGCGCACCGAAGGCGCGATCGGCTTTGCCACCCTGCGCGGCGGCACGGTCGCGGGCGAGCATTCGGTAATCTTCGCCGGACCGGAGGAGCGCCTCACGCTTTCGCACTCGGCGGAGAGCCGGATGATCTTCGCGCGCGGGGCGGTGAAGGCGGCCGTGTGGCTCGCCGGGCGTCCCGCGGGGCGCTACACCATGAACGACCTGCTGGGGCTGTGACGCGGCAGCGATGACCAGGGACCAGATCTTCGAGTTCTTCCGCCGTCTCGCGGAGGAAAACCCCGCGCCCGAGACCGAGCTGGAATACGGCAACGCCTTTCAGCTCGTCGTCGCCGTGGCGCTTTCGGCGCAGGCGACCGATGTCGGGGTCAACAAGGCGACCCGCGCGCTGTTCGCCAAGATCAGGACGCCGCAGGAGATGCTCGACCTCGGCGAGGAGGGGCTGAAGGCGCACATCAAGACCATCGGCCTGTTCAACTCGAAGGCCAAGAACGTGATCGCCCTCTCCCGGCTGCTGGTCGACGAATACGGCGGCGAGGTGCCCGACACCCGCGAGGATCTCGTGCGGCTGCCCGGCGTCGGGCGCAAGACCGCCAATGTCGTGCTCAACTGCTGGTTCGGGCAGGAGACATTCGCGGTCGACACCCACATCTTCCGGGTCGGCAACCGCACCGGGCTCGCCAAGGGCAAGACCCCCGATCAGGTCGAGGCGAAGCTGGAAAAGCGCGTCCCCCAACCCTTCCGCCTGCACGCGCACCACTGGCTGATCCTCCACGGCCGCTATGTCTGCAAGGCGCGGACGCCCGAATGCTGGCGCTGCCCGGTGGTTGACCTGTGCAGCTATCGCAAAAAGGTGCTACAAGCGCCGGGCGGGGGCAAACAGAGCGGATGACGCCTGCCCGTCCGGGCACGGCGCTGTCCCCAAGAAGAGGAGCCGCCACGATGCACCGACCTATCCTTCCGCTCGCGCTCGCCGGCCTCGCGGCCACCATCGCCTGCGCCCCCGTCGAACGCCAAGCCGCAGCCACCGATCCCGCCGCCGATGCGCCCGCGGTGAAGGTCTTGGGCGAAGGGCAGAACTGCATCAGCCGGAGCACGATCCTGCAGAGCCGGGTGCAGTCCGACCGGGTCATCGATTTCGAGATGCGCGGCGGCAAGATCTATCGCAGCGTCCTGCCATCCGAATGCCCCGGCCTCGGCTTCGAAAGGGCCTTCACCTACAACACGCAGACCGACCGGCTGTGCAACACCGACATCATCTACGTGCTGCGCACCACCGGAGGCCAGCCCGAGCGGGGCGTGGGGTGCGGCCTCGGCAAGTTCGTGCCGGTGGAATACATCCGCGACGCGAAGTAGCCGCGCCGCGGGGCAGCCTCACACGTCGTCCGCGCTGATCAGTTCGGCCCGGTCGAGTTCGCCGGTCAGGCTCGCCACGGTCACCGCCACCGCCGCATCGCCGGTGATGTTGGTGGTGGTGCGCATCATGTCCATGATCCGGTCGACGCCCGCGACGAAGGCGATCGTCTCGAGCGGCACGTCGACCGCGCTGAACACCAGCGCCATCATGATGAGCCCCGCTCCGGGAATCCCCGCCGCGCCCACCGCGCCGAGCGTCCCGAGCAGCGCGATCATCCCGTAGTCGCCCCAGGACAGGTCGACGCCGAAAATCTGCGCGCCGAACAGCGTGGCGAGGCCGAGATACATCGCGGTGCCGTTCATGTTCACCGTCGCGCCGAGGCTGATGATGAAGCTCGCCACCGAGTTCGACACGCCCAGATTGCGCTCGGCGCAGCGCAATGTCACCGGCAGGGTCGCGTTGGAGCTGGCCGTGGAATAGCTGACCGCAATGGCATCGATCATGCCGCGCAGGAAACCCACCACGGGCACCTTGGCAATCAGCTTGAGCATCCCGCCATAGATCAGGGCGATGATCAGCAGGCAGCCGAGATAGTTCAGGAACACCAGCTTGCCGAGCGCCGCGAGCGCATCGAAGCCCAGCGTGCCGGCGACCCAGGCCATCAGCGCGAAGACGCCGAAGGGGGTCAGTTCCATCACCACCATGGTGACCTTCTGCATCACCACGCTGCCGCTCTCGAAGATCTTGAGCGCGGGTTCGCCCTCCTTCTCGGCCATCAGGATGCCGATCCCGATCAGCAGCGAGAAGACGATCAGCGGCAGGACGTTGACGTCGGCCATCACCTTGACCGGGCTCTGCGGAATCATGCCGAGCACCATGTCGCGCCAGCTCGTCTCGGTTGGCGCCGGCGGCGTGCCCATCGTCAGCGCGGTGGTGTCGACGCCCACGCCGGGCGCGATCAGCGTGCCGAGCGCGAGGCCGAGCCACACCGCCAGCTGCCCGGTCACCACGAACAGCAGCATCGCCCGCCAGCCGACGCTCCCGAGCTTCCTCAGGTCGCCGATGCTCGCCACGCCGGCGACGAGGCTGAAGAAGATCAACGGCACGACCAGCATCTTGATGAAGGCGATGAACACGTCGCCGATGATCTTGATGCTCTCCGCCTCAGGCCCCCAGAGACGGCCGAGCAGGATGCCGAGCACCAGCGCGCCGATGACGCGCTGCCACAGGGGGATGCGGAACCAGAAGCTCAAGACACGGTCCTTTCTGCAAGCGCCAGCGCGGCGCGCGCGATGCGGGCATAGATGCGCGCGAGCACGGCGAGATCGGGGATTGCCACGGCCTCGTCGCGCTTGTGCATGGTCGCGTTGGTGAGGCCGAACTCGATCACAGGGCAGACCGCGCGCAGGAAGCGCGCGTCCGAAGTGCCGCCGGTGGTGGAAAGCTCCGGCGTGATGCCGGTCTCGGCCGCGACCGCCGCGCTGACCAGCGCCGAGAACGCCCCCGGCTCGGTCAGGAAAGGCTCGCCCGAGATCACGGGCCGCGCCCTGCCGCCGTGCCTCTCGGCGATGGCTGAGACGCGTTCGGACAGGCTCTGGCCGGAATGGAGGTCGTTGAAGCGGATCGAGATGCGCGCCTCGCCCTTGGCCGGGATGACGTTGTGCGCGCGGTTGCCGACATTGATGTCGGTGATCTCGAGATTGGAGGGCTGGAACCAGTCGGTGCCGGTGTCGAGCGTGAGCGCGCCGAGTTCTGAAAGGATCGCCACCAGCTTCGGCAGCGGATTGTCGGCAAGGTGCGGATAGGCGACGTGGCCCTGCGTCCCTTCGACCTCGATCCAGATGTTGACCGATCCGCGCCGCCCGATCTTCACCATGTCGCCCAAGCGGTGGACCGAGGTCGGCTCGCCGACAAGGCAGAGGTCGGGGCGGATTCCGTCCGCCTCCATGCACTCGATCAGCGCGCGGGTGCCGTGGAGCGCGGGGCCTTCCTCGTCGCCGGTGATGAGGAAGCTGATCGTCCCGGCGTCCTGCGGCACCTCGGCGGCGGCGGCGACCATTGCCGCGATCGCGCCCTTCATGTCGACCGCGCCGCGCCCGTGGAGCAGCTCCCCGCGCACCTCGGGCACGAAGGGATCGGACGCCCACCCCTCCCCCGGCGGCACCACGTCGAGGTGGCCGGCGAAGGCGAAGTGGCGCGAGCCCGCCGGGCCTTGGCGGATCGCCAGCAGGTTCTCGACCGGGGCCTCGTCGCTCCCCTCCGGCCCCTCGCCGCGGGTGAAGCGGTGCACCGCGAAGCCGAGCGGGGCGAGCATCGCCTCCAGTTCGTCGAAGACCGCGCCGCTGGCGGGCGTCACGCTGGGCGCGGCAATCAGGCGCTTGGCAAGGTCGAGAACGTCGCTCATTGCTGCTCCGCCTAGCAGGAGTTCCCGAGAATGCCCAAGCTCGATCTTGACGCGATCCCCCAGACCAATGCGACCGGCTATCCCCCGCCCTTCGACGCCGCGGTGGCAGGGCGCCATTATCGCCGCCTCGCACCGGTGGCGGGGCTGATGCGGATGGGCGCGAGCCACGTGACGCTGGCACCGGGGGCCTTTTCCTCGCAGCGCCACTGGCACCGCGAGGAAGACGAACTGGTGGTGATGATTTCCGGCCACGCGGTCCTGATCGACGATGCGGGCGAAACCCCGGTCGGCCCCGGAGACGTGCTCGCCTTTCCGGCGGGCGAGGAGAACGGACACCACCTCCACAACCGGTCGGATGCGCCCTGCGTCTATGTCGCGATCAGCGCCGGGGACGATGCGGCGGACAGCGGCGAATATCCCGACATCGACATGGTGTTCGACGCAGCTGGCTATGCCCGCAAGGACGGGACGCGCTACGAGGCCAAGCGCCTGCCGTGATCGACATTGCCGGTTTCGCCCTCGCGGTGCTGCTGGTCGAGCTGACCCCCGGCCCCAACATGGGCTGGCTGGTGGCGCTGACCCTGTCCGAGGGACGGCGTGCGGGCCTCGGGGCGATCACGGGCATCGCGCTGGGCCTCGCTGCCAATGCCGCGCTGAGCGTGCTCGCCGCAAGCCTGATCCTTGTCCAAGGAGCCGGTCTGACGCAGGGCGTCTCGGTTCTGGCGGCGGCGATGATGGCGTGGCTCGCGTGGGAGGCGTGGCGCGGCTCGGGCGAAAGCTCGCCCGCCGCGATCCCGCGCACGGGCGGCCAGCGCCACGCGCTTGCGGGCTTCGTCATCAACCTGCTCAACCCCAAGGCGGCGCTGTTCTTCCTCACCGTGATGCCGCAATTCGTCCCCGGCGGGCAGCCGGGGTTCTGGCAGGGTCTGGCGATGGCGGCGACCAGCGTCGCGATCGCCACCGCGATCCACCTCGTGCTGGTGCTCGGCTCCGACCACGTGCGGGCGCTGCTGCTTGCCGAGGCCCGCGCAAGGGCGGTGCGGCGGGTGCTGGCGCTCGCAATGCTCGGCGTCGCCGCGTGGTTTCTCCTCAAGGCCTTCGCCTAGCGACCACCCTGCCCGACCTTGAGCGGTCCCGGCGCAAAGGCGCTGGTCAGCAGGTCGGCGATCCTGAGGCCCGCCTGCTGCACCCGCCGCCTGGCGATCGGCACGCCGCGCACGATGTCCTCCTGGGTCAGCGCGGTCTTTTTCGGGAGGTCGCGGTCGCAGGGCGCATCCGTGTGGAACGCCGTGGGATAGACGAAGCTGCGGCTGATCTCCCAGCTCTCGCGGCCCCAGTCGTCGGGCGTTCCCCCGGCAAGCTCGGCGCGCTCGGCGGGCGAATAGCGCCGCACCACGGGATCGGCCGGGTCGCTGATCGCCCGCTCGGCGAGCGGGCCGTCCCAGATCCAGTGCAGGTTGAGCCCCGGAATGATCCCGTAATCGGCCTCGCGATCATTGCCGCCGCGGTCCTCGTCGTCGCCCGAGTGCAGCGGCATGTGCACGTCGCCCGCGAAGTGGACCATGAAGGCGAGCGCCTCGAGCCGCACGGGCGCGGGCAGGCTCTCGTCGGCGAGGATGCGGTGCGCGCGGGTGATCTGCGCGGTCACGCAATTGCCGCCCGGGCAGTTGGCGCGCGCATCGAAACTCTCGCAGATCGGCGCGGTGCGGTAATGCCAGGCGGCGGTATAGCCCCAGCGCCAGCCCTCGCGGCGGATGCAGTCGGGCCACACGGCGGCGTCTTCGAGCGTCCTGAGCGGGCATTGCGGGGTGCCGAGCGCCTTCTCCGAACGCAGCAGCCGCGCGATCTTCGCGCGCACCTCGGGCGAGACATTGGCCTCGGCGATCTCGGCGGTCTTGCGGTGGGCGTAGGCGCCCCATGCGTTCGCCTGCACCGGGGCGAGCAGCAGCGCCAACAGCGCCGCCGCCAGCGAAAACCTCAGCGCACCACTTCGAATTGTTCGATGACCCATTGTTCTTCCTCGGCCGCTCCGGCCCATTCGCGCATCCACTCGTGCTCGGTGATCGCCTGCATGTACGCCTGGGCGAATCCCGGGACGCCGATGCCATAGGTGACGAAGCGCGTCACCACCGGAGCGTAAAAGATGTCGGCCGCGCCGAAGGTTCCGAACAGATAGGGCCCGCGCGATCCGTGCCGCGCGCGCGCCTCGGCCCACAGGGTGAGAATGCGCACGATGTCGTGCTTCGTCTGCTCGGACACGTCGGCAAGCTGCACCTGCCGGCGGATGTTCATCGGCATTTCCTTGCGCAGGCTCTGGTAGCCCGAATGCATTTCCGCGACCATCGCGCGGGCCATGGCGCGGGCCACCTCGTCCTTGGGCCAGAACCGCTCGCGCCCGACCTTGTCGGCGAGATATTCGAGGATCGCGAGGCTGTCCCAGACCACCGCCTCACCGTCCCACAGCACCGGCACCTTGCCGCTGGAGGGCTGGACCTCGCCCATGTCCTGCTTCAGCCGGTCCCACTCCTCGCCCATGATCGGCACGGTGAGCTCGTCGAAATGGAGGCCCGATTGCTTGGCCGCGAGCCAGCCGCGCAGCGACCAGCTCGAATAGTTCTTGTTGCCGATGATCAGTTTCATGGGGGCGCCTGCTCCACCTTGCCGGGCTGTCCTGGAGCCCTCCCCTAGGCGTTCATCCCGGCGGTGTCGACGCTGAACGGGGAGACACTTGAGACACTCCAGAAGCGGAATTGCTGCGGGCGATGAAACGGGCGAGCATCGCGTCGAACTCTTCGCGCGTGATGGCGGGGGCATGGCTGCGGATCGGGGGGCGTCGCATGGCAGGATCGAGGCTGGCAGATCGGCAGCCGGTAGGAAAATCGTTCCACGCCGCCCCGCCCTGCGCTATGCCGCGCGGCATGAGCCTGCCCCCGTTCCACCTCGCCTTCCCGGTTCACGACCTTGCCGCCGCGCGGGCCTTCTACGGCGAGGCGATGGGCTGCGCCGAGGGGCGTTCTTCGGACGAGTGGATCGATTTCGATTTCCACGGCCACCAGATCGTCGCCCACCTCGCGCCCGGACAGGCGGGGGACCGGGCGAACACCCATGTCGATGGCCACGGCGTGCCGGTGCCGCATTTCGGCCTGGTGCTGTCGATGGACGAATGGGAGGCGCTGGCCGTACGGCTGCGCGCGGCGGGCACCGCCTTCGTGATCGCGCCGACCATCCGCTTCAAAGGCCAGCCGGGCGAACAGGCGACGATGTTCCTGCGCGATCCCTCGGGAAACGCGCTCGAGTTCAAGGCGTTTGCGGACATGGGGCAATTGTTCGAGACCTGAGCGGGCCGGAACAAGTCCCTCGCCGGGCGCGTTGCACTGCACGTGAAGCTTGGCCGAGACGATATCTTCCACCTGCGCGAGCGCTTCCAGTTCTGGACCCTCGCGTCGCTTGCCGCGATCGCCGCCGCGGTGTGGGGTTTCCTCGAGATCGCCGAGGCGGTGCAGGACGGCGCGAGCCACGCACTCGACACCCGCCTGCTGCTCGCGCTCAGGAACCCCGCGGACCTCTCCGATCCGATCGGCCCCGGCTGGCTGGAGGAGTTCTTCCGCGACATAACCGCGCTGGGCGGCATGGGCATCCTGGCGCTGCTGACGCTGTCGGTGGCGGGGTATCTGCTGCTCAGCGGAAAGCGCCGGGCGATGTGGCTGATGCTGGGCGCGGTGATCAGCGGCTTCGTCGTCAGCACGCTCCTCAAGCAGGGATTCGACCGCCCGCGGCCCGAACTGGTGCCGCACGGCGCGATGGTCTACACTGCCAGCTTTCCGAGCGGCCATTCGATGCTGTCGGCGGTGACCTACCTGACGCTGGCCGCGTTGCTGGTGCGGGTCGAGCCCAATCGCGCGCTCAAGGCCTATTACCTCGTGCTCGCCGTCCTGCTGACGCTCGCGATCGGGATCAGCCGGGTCTATCTCGGGGTGCACTGGCCCTCCGACGTGCTCGCGGGATGGACGGTCGGGGCGTCCTGGGCGCTCTTGTTCTGGCTGATTGCCCGCTGGCTCGAGCGGCGCGGGGAGATCGAAGGCGCCTGATTCAGGCCGCGCGGTCATGCCGGGCCTCTCCTTCGCGCGCGCCCGCTGCGGTTGAAATGGCGCAGCCGGTGATGTGCTGCATCTGCGAAGAGGCGGTTTGACGCGCGCGCTTCAGGCTCTATGTCTCGCAGCGATGAAGACGCGTCCCCGCCTTCCCGCCCCGCCCAGCCTCGCGAGCCTGCTGGCGGAGGGCCCGCTCGCGCTGTTTCTCGATTTCGACGGGACGCTGGTGGAGATCGCCGAGGGGCCGGACGCGATCCGCGTGCCGGAGCGGCTCGGCGCGGGGCTGGAGACGCTCGCCGAACGGCTCGGCGGGGCGCTGGCGCTGGTCAGCGGGCGCGGGATCGACAACCTCACCGCGCATCTCGGGGCGGTGCCGCTGCACCTTGCCGGATCGCATGGCGGCCACGTGCTCGCCCCGGACGGCGTGCCCTTGCGCGAGGCGGAGCCGCTTCCTGCGGCTGCCGCCGCGGCGCTCGATGATTATGCCCGCGACAACGGCCTGCTCTACGAGCGCAAGGCGCATGGCGGGGCGCTGCATTTCCGCGCCCGGCCCGATCTCGAAGGCGAGGCCCACCGCTTCGCCGACGGTCTCGCCACCGAGCATGGCCTCGCCACCAAGCGCGGCAAGGCGGTAATCGAGCTGGTCTGGCCCGGCGCGGACAAGGGCGGCGCGGTCGAGCTGCTGCTCGGCCATGCGCCCTTCGCCGGCGCGCGGCCGGTGTTCCTCGGCGACGATGTCACCGACGAGGACGGCTTCGCCGCCTGCGCCCGGCGTGGCGGCTTCGGCATTGCGGTCGGCGAGCGGCCATCCGCCGCCGCCCGCTTCTCCCTCGACAGCGTAAAGGATGTCCACGCGTGGCTGGAACTGTGACCCCGGACCTCGAACTCTGGCCGATCGGCAATTGCCAGGTCAGCGCGCTGATCGACCGCGAGGGCGCGGTGGCGTGGTCCTGCGTGCCGCGGGTCGACGGCGACCCGGTGTTCTGCACGCTGCTCAACGGCGCGCAGCGCGATGCGGGGACCTGGCGCTTCGAGCTGGTCGGGCAGGTGCGCGCGACGCAGGAATATATCCGCAACACCCCGATCCTCGTCACCCGGCTCGAGGCCGAGGACGGCAGCGCGGTCGAGGTGCTCGACTTCTGCCCGCGCCACGAGGGCAAGGGGCGGATGTATCGGCCCGTCGCGATCGCGCGGATCGTGCGCCCGGTCGCCGGGCACCCGCGCATCAAGGTGGTGCTGCGTCCCTTGCGCGATTACGGCGCGGCGCTCGCCGAGACGACCCACGGCACAAACCACATCCGCTATCTCGTCGGCCCACAGGCCTTGCGGCTGAGCACCGATGCGCCGGTCGGCTTCATCCTCGAACAACGGGTCTTTCGCGTCGAGGAGGACCTGCACTTCTTCCTCGGCCCCGACGAGCCCTTCGCCGGCAATCTGCGCGAGGAAGTGCGCCGCATGGAGCAGGCGACGCGCAGCTACTGGCAGCGCTGGGTGCGCGGCCTTGCCACGCCCTTCGAATGGCAGGAGGAGGTGATCCGCTGCGCCATCACCCTCAAGCTGTGCCAGCACGAGGAGACCGGCGCGATCGTCGCCGCGCTCACCACCTCGATCCCCGAGGCGCCCAATTCTGAGCGCAACTGGGACTACCGCTACTGCTGGATCCGCGATTCCTACTACACCGTGCAGGCGCTGAACCGCCTCGGCGCGCTCGACGTGCTGGAGAAGTACCTCGCCTATCTGCGCAACATCGTCGACAATGCCCAAGGCGGCCAGATCCAGCCGCTCTATTCGGTGATGGGGGTCGCCGAGCTGTCCGAAACCACCGCCGGCTGGCTCGCCGGCTATCGCGGCATGGGGCCGGTGCGGCGCGGCAATGCGGCCTACCAGCAGATCCAGCACGACTGCTACGGCCAGATCGTGCTGCCGACAGTGCAGGGCTTCCTCGACCGCCGCCTGCTGCGGATGGCCGACGATCAGGACTTCGCCAGCCTCGAAGAGGTCGGCGAGATGGCCTGGGCGATGCACGACCAGCCCGACGCCGGGCTCTGGGAGTTCCGCACCCGGCAGGAGGTGCACACCTACTCGGCGGTGATGAGCTGGGCCGCCTGCGACCGCCTGGCGATGACCGCCGAATGGCTCGGCAAGGCGGACCGCGCGGCGCTGTGGCGGACGCGTGCCGACGCGATCCGCGCGAAGATCGAGGAAGAGGCCTGGGTCGAGAACGGCGAGGGCGGGCATTACGGTGCCAGTTTCGAGAGCGACTATCTCGACGCAAGCCTGCTGCAGATGGTCGAACTGCGGTTCCTCTCGCCCGACAATCCGCGCTTCCTTTCGACCTTCGCCGCGGTCGAGAAACACCTGCGGCGCGGCGACTTCATGCTGCGCTATGCCGCCGAGGACGATTTCGGCGCGCCCGAGACCGCCTTCAACGTCTGCACCTTCTGGCTGATCGAGGCGCTCCACCTCGCCGGGCGCATCGAGGAGGCGCGGCGGCTGTTCACCACCATGCTCTCTCACACCACCGCATCCGGCTTGCTCAGCGAGGATCTCGACTACAACACAGGGGAGCTTTGGGGTAACTTCCCCCAGACCTATTCGCTGGTCGGCGTCATCAACTGCGCGGGCCTGTTGTCCAAACCGTGGAGCAGCGTGCGATAGAACGGCTGGTCGTCATCTCGAACCGCGTCGCGGTTCCCAAGGCGCGCGGGGTCGCGGGCGCGCAGGGTGGCCTTGCGGGCGCGCTCAACGCCGCGCTGCGCGAACATGGCGGGATCTGGTTCGGCTGGTCCGGACAGGAAAGCGAAGACGCCGACGGCAACATCAACCTGCAGCGCACCGGCGGTGTGACCACCGCCACGATGGACCTCTCGCACCGCGACATCGACGAATACTACAACGGCTATGCCAACGCCACGCTTTGGCCGCTGTTCCACTACCGGCTCGACCTGACCCGCTACGAACGCGAAACGGGCAGGGGCTACGAGCGGGTCAACGAGCTTTTCGCCGAACGCGTGACCCCGCTGATCGAGGAGGACGACCTCGTCTGGGTGCACGATTACCACCTCATGCCGCTGGGCGAGCGGCTGCGTGCGCGCGGCGTGAAGAACCGCATCGGCTTCTTCCTCCACATTCCCTGGCCGCCGACCCGCCTGTTCGTTTCGCTGCCGTTCCACGAGCGGCTGGTAAAGACCATGCTCGAATACGACCTGATCGGCTTCCAGAACGGCGAATGGCGCGAGAGCTTCCTGCACTATTGCCGCAAGGAACTGGGCGCCGAGGTCGAGGAGGACACCGGCACGATCCGCTACGAGGGGCGCACCACCGTCGCGCGCGCCTATCCGATCGGCATCGACTGGGAGCACTTCCAGACCGAGGGCGCCGCCGAGGCCGCGCAGGTGGCGCAGCAGCGGCTGATCGAATCCACCCGCCACCGCACCGCGATGATCGGGGTCGACCGGCTCGACTATTCCAAGGGCCTGCCCGAACGGATCGACGGCATCGGCCGCTTTTTCGACCAGCATCCCGAACGGGTCCGCGATCTCGTGTTCATCCAGATCGCCCCGCCGAGCCGCGAGGACGTGGAAAGCTACCAGCAGATCCGGATGCTGCTCGAACAGAAGACTGGACAGATCAACGGGGCGAGGAGCGAGGTCGATCTCGTGCCGATCCGCTACGTCAACCGCGGCTATTCGCATGCCGAGCTCTACGGCTTCTTCCGCGCCGCCAAGATCGGGCTGGTCACGCCCCTGCGCGATGGGATGAACCTCGTCGCCAAGGAATATGTCGCTGCGCAGGACCCGGAGGACCCGGGCGTGCTGATCCTCTCGCGCTTCGCGGGCGCGGCGCAGCAGCTGGAGGCGGCGGGCGCGGGCGCGGTGCTGGTCAATCCCTACAGCCCCGATGACATCGCCCACGCGATCCGCATCGCGCTCGACATGCCGCTCGCCGAGCGCAAGGCGCGCTACCAGGCGATGATCGGCACGATCCGCGACGACAACGTGCAGGCTTGGACGCGGCGTTTCTGCGAGGATCTGGCGCGCGCGCGGATAGGGCGGCGGCTGGCCTAGCCCGCCCAATCCTCTCCGAGCGCATCGGCAATCACCGCGGCGCGCAGGCGTGCGATGCCCATGCCCTTCTCGGCGCTGGTGCGATGGATCTCGGGGTGCGCCGCGACGTGCTTCCTCGCCTCGGCGGCGGTCTTGTCGGCGACGGCTTCGAGTTCGCTCGCCTTGATCTTGTCGGTCTTGGTCAGCACGATGCGATAGCCCACCGCGGCTTCATCCAGCATCTTCATCATCGCCCGGTCGACCTCCTTGAGGCCGTGGCGGCTGTCGACCAGCACCAGCGTGCGCGCCAGCACCGCGCGGCCGCGCAGGTAGGAATTGACCAGCGCCTTCCACTTCTCGACCACCTTCACCGGCGCCTTGGCGAAGCCGTAGCCGGGCATGTCCACGAGGCGGAACAGCGGCAGGGCGCCCTCCTCCTCGTCCCGCCCGACGTCGAAGAAATTGAGCTCCTGCGTGCGGCCGGGCGTCACCGAGGCGCGGGCGATCGCCTTCCGCCCGGTGAGCGCGTTGAGCAGCGAGGACTTGCCGACGTTGGAGCGCCCGCAGAAGGCCAGTTCCGGCACGATCGGATCGGGCAGGAACTTCAGCTGCGGGGCGGACAGGAGGAAATCGACCGGCCCGGAAAACAGCCGCGATGCCGCCTCCTCGCGCGCGGTCTGTTCGTCGGGCTCGGTCACGCGCCTTCAGCCCTTCGCCGGCTTCTTGCGTTCTTCCTCTTCCTTCGCCTTGACGTTCGCCGCCTTCAATTGCGGGTGGCGCGAATAGAGGTAGGTCTGCTGCGCCAGGGTGAGCAGGTTCGAGGTCACCCAGTAGATCAGCAAGCCCGCGGCGAAAGGCGCCATCACGAACATCAAAATCCACGGCATGAACGAGAACATCTGCTGCTGCACCGGGTCCATGGTGGACGGGTTGAGCTTGAAGGTCAGGAACATGGTGATGCCCAGCAACACCGCCAGCGGCCCGATCGCAAGGAAGCTGTGTTCGGGCACGACGAAGGGCAGCAGCCCGAACAGGTTGAGGATATGCGCGGGGTCGGGAGCCGAGAGGTCCTTGATCCACAGCACGAAGGGCTCGTGCCGCATCTCGATCGCCAGCACCAGCACCTTGTAGAGCGCGAAGAAGACCGGGATCTGGATCACCATCGGCAGGCAGCCGGCCAGCGGATTGACCTTCTCCTCCTTGTAGAGCTTCATGATCTCCTGCTGCTGGCGCTGCTTGTCGTCCTTGAAGCGTTCCTGGATGGCTTTCATCTTGGGCTGCACGGCCTTCATCTGCGCCATGCTGGCGAACTGCCGCTGCGCGACCGGGAACATCAGCCCGCGGATGATGACCGTGAGCAGGATGATCGCCACGCCGAAATTGCCGACCACGCTGTTGAGCGTGCGCAGCAGCCACAGGAACGGCTTCTCGAAGAACCAGAACCAGCCCCAGGTGATGGCGAGGCCGAACTTGGCGATGCCGCTGTCTTCGTAGCGATCGAGCAGCGCGCTTTCCTTGGCGCCCGAGAACAGTCGCGTCGCGCGGGTGACCGCCTTGCCGGCCGGCAGCGTGATCGGCGCGTAGAGCACGTCGGCGCGGAACAGCTCGTCACCGACCTTGCGGAAATCCGCGCTCGCCGCGGCGGCGCCGGGCACCAGTGCGGCAAACCAGTACTGGTCGGTGAAACCGAGCCAGTCGGCCTTGCCGGGGATCTTGTGCAGCTTGTCCTCGGTGAGGCCGTAGCAGGTGCTCAGGAGCGTCCAGCCGCACTTGTAGGAAACCTCGTAACTCGCCACGTCATCGGCCGCGAAGATCGGGCCGGTATGGGCGGTCCAGGTGCTCAGGCCGGCATTGGCGCTGGTCCGCTTGATGAACGCGAAAGGCTGGACCGTCGCCGCCGTGGTGCCTGCGTTGACCGCGGTCTGCTCGGCCGTGATCATGTAGTCCTTGTCCACCGTCAGGCGGATCCGGTAGGTGATGCCGTCCGCATCGGTGCGGGTCAGGGTGACCGGGCTGGTCGGGGTGAGCTTGCCGCCGTCCGCCTGCCAGCGCGCATCGGAAGGCTGGCGCACCCCGTTGGTGACGAAGCCGAACTCGGCGAAATACTGGTCGGGCGTCGATTCCGGGGCGAACAGCCGCACCGGGCCCGAACCCTTCTTCACCGTCTGGCGGTAGTCCTTGAGCACGATGTCGTCGATCCGCGCACCGACGAGGTTGATCGAGCCGGCAAGGCGCGGAGTGTCGATCGCCACGCGCTCGGGACTGGCGAGCGCGGCGGTGAGATCGACCTTGCGCGCGGGCGCGGGATCGCCGCCGAGATCGGCCGCCGGCTTGACCGTGCCGGGCGCGCCCTGCGAAGGCGCCTTGGCCGCGGGATCGGAGGCGGCCATCGGCGCACTCAGCGAAGCCTGCGGGTAGAAATACCGCATGCCGACGTCCCAGCCGAGGATCAGCAGACCCGAAAGCACGACGGCGAGGAGGAGATTGCGATTGTCCAAGTGAAAGCGCCCTAAGAAAATGCGACGACAGGTGTATTATGGGATTAGAACAGTCCCGTTTAAACCCTCAAGGAACCGGATCATGACCGTGCCCGCCCCAGGGGTGGCAGCGCATTAGCCGCTTCGCCGCCATCCATCCACCCCTCAGCGCACCATACTTGCCAATCGCCTGGATCGCGTATTCGCTGCAGGAGGGCATGTAGCGGCAGGTCGGCGGCAGCAGCCGCGAAGGGCCGAGCTGCCAGCCGCGCGCGAGAAGGATCAGGAGATGCTTCATTTCCGGCGGTCCCCGCGGCGCGGACGGCGGCCGCCGGCGGGATCGCCGCGCCCCTCGCGCGCACGGCCGAGAGCCTTGGAAAGCTCCTCCGCCATCAGGTGAAAGTCCCGTTCGATCCCGCCCGCGCGCCCGATCAGCACGTGATCGTGGTCGGGCAGACCCTGCTCGGGAAGCGCGGCGCGCAGCAGTTCGCGGAATCGCCGCTTCATGCGATTGCGCACCACCGCGTTGCCGATCTTCTTGGTGACGGTGATCCCGTAGCGGATGCCCTGCCCGTCATTGGGCCGGGTCAGCAGCACAAACCCCGCGCGCGCATTGCGCAGCCCTGCGTTGGCCGCAAGGAAATCGGCGCGCTTGGTGAGAACCGAAGTCATGCGTTCGCCGATAACGCAAACGGGCTCCCGAAGGGAGCCCGCAAGGGCGACTGCCCGCCGCGGCCTATGCCGCGAAAGCCAAGCGGGCCGGACGGCCCGCGCCCGGCGCCTGAAGGCGCCAGAAAATTACGCGCAGAGCTTCTTGCGGCCGCGGGCGCGGCGGGCGCGCAGCACCTTGCGGCCACCCGGGGTCGCCTTGCGCGCGAAGAAACCGTGGCGACGGGCGCGCACGAGATTGCTGGGTTGGAACGTCCGCTTCATATCATCCTCGAAAAAAAAGGCCGGAACGCCGGCGCGCGGCCACCGCGAGGCGGCCGGGATCAGGTGGGCGCGCTTATGGGAAAGCCGCGAGCGAGTCAAGCAGCCCGGCATAGGCGAAGCGCGGCCACGGCAGCGGCGCGACGCAGGCGATCGGCAGCCTGTCGTCCAGCCCGGCGAGGCGCAAGGGTGCGGCCGGCACCGGCATTTCGCGGCTGCGCGGCGCCGACCGCTCGGGCGCGATCCAGCGCGCCATGTCGCTGCCCGTGAGCCACAGCGCCTCCGCGTTCGATACCGAATTGGTCATGTCGTAGAAGGCCCGCGCCTCCCCCTCGCTCATGCCCATTTCCGCATAGTAATCGAGATAGAGCCGGTTCTCGGGCGCATCGGGAGCGAAATCATCGGGCTCGCGCCCCCTCTCGTCGCGCCAGGAATGCACCGCGAACAGCGCGCCCGGTTCGGCGCTGCGGTGCGCACCGGCAAGGAACAGCTCGACCGCGCCGGAGCGCGCCGATCCGCCGTCCGGAACATGGGTGGAGAGCCCGGCGGCGCGAATCGCCCTGCCGACCGCGAGATTGGCGAGATCGTTGCTGGTGCCGGCAGCGTCGACGAACTCGATCACTTGCAGGCCCGGGTGGGCGGCGAGCATTGCGGCGAAGGCTGCCGGCGAAGCGGCATCGGTCGCGCCGACCAGCGCCGCGCGGCGCTCGTCGAGCACGCGGAAGGGACCATATCGCGCCCCGCTCGCAAGCGGCGGCCGAGCGGGCGGCTGCGGGCGCGCGATGAACCGCACCGGCTCGCGGGAGACGGTCTCCGTGACGATCGCCGTCCCTTCGCGGGTGACGCTGGTGGTGGTCTCCCATGCAGCGTCACGGATCGTCGCGGGACTGTCATCGACCCGCACCCAGCGCCGGCTTGCCGGGTCCCATTCCTCGACCCAGCTGACACTCGAAATCACCCGCGCCCCGGGCTGCGCAAGCGCCGGCGCGCCGGGCAGCAGCTGCGCGAGAGCGGCAAGAAGAAGGGCGAGCACGCGGGCCATCGCGCGCAGCATCGCCCCGGCGTGCCTGCCAAATCGCCAAGAATTATCCTTTCAAAATCCCTTAGGCTCGCTCCCAAGGCGCTCGACAAGCCTCTCTTAACCCTGCACAAACGGCGGGGGGATCGGCAGGATCGCGGGGGGCAGCACATGGTCGCGCTGGTGAGGACGGTCGCCTATCTCGGGCTCGAGGCGCGCAGCGTGGAGGTGCAGTGCCAGGTCGCCCCCGGGATGCCGCGCTTCACCGTGGTGGGCCTGCCCGACAAGGCGGTGAGCGAAAGCCGCGAGCGGGTGCAGTCGGCGCTCGCCGCAATGGGCCTGGCGCTCCCGCCCAAGCGGATCACCGTCAACCTGTCGCCCGCCGACCTGCCCAAGGACGGATCGCATTACGACCTGCCCATCGCGCTCGCATTGCTGGCGGCGATGGGGGTGACCGATGCCGAACAGCTCGGCGACTGGATCGCGGTGGGCGAACTCGCGCTCGACGGGCGAGTGGTGGCGAGCCCGGGCGTGCTGATCGCAGCCCTCCACGCCAGCGCTGCGGGCACGGGCCTTATCTGCCCCGCCGAACAGGGCCCGGAGGCGCGCTGGGCGAGCGGCGTCCCGGTGCTCGCCCCGCGCGATCTCGTCAGCCTGCTCGGCCACCTCAAGGGCAGCCTGGTGCTCGACGAGCCGCCACGCGGCGCGGTGGTCGATGCCGCAGGGGGCAACGACCTCAGGCAGGTCAAGGGGCAGGAGACCGCCAAGCGCGCGCTCGAGATCGCCGCCGCCGGCGGGCACAATCTGCTGATGGTCGGCCCGCCCGGTTCGGGCAAGAGCCTGCTGGCAAGCTGCCTGCCCGGGATCCTCCCCGAACTCACGCCCGCCGAGGCGCTCGAGGTGTCGATGGTGCAATCTGTCGCGGGCACATTGGAGGCGGGGCGGATCAGCCGCGCGCGCCCGTTCCGCGCCCCGCACCATTCGGCGAGCATGGCGGCGCTGACGGGCGGCGGGCTCAAGGTGCGTCCGGGCGAGGTCAGCCTCGCGCATCTCGGCGTGCTGTTCCTCGACGAGCTGCCCGAATTCCAGCGCCCGGTGCTCGATTCGCTGCGCCAGCCGCTGGAGACCGGGCAGGTCGATGTCGCGCGCGCCAATGCCCACGTCACCTTCCCCGCGCGGGTGCAGCTGGTGGCGGCGATGAACCCGTGCCGCTGCGGCTATGCCGGCGACCCGGCGCGCAACTGCAACAAGTATCCGCGCTGCGTGGGGGACTACCAGGCGCGGCTTTCGGGTCCGCTGCTCGACCGCATCGACCTCCACGTCCATGTTGGCGCGGTGAGCGCGATGGACATGACGCTGCCCCCGCCTGCCGAAGGCAGCGCCGAGGTGGCGCGGCGGGTTGCGGCAGCGCGCAGCCGGCAGACCACGAGGGGCGTGCGCTCCAATGCCGAGTTGGAAGGCGAGGGCCTCGAACGTTACGCCACCCCGGACGAAGCCGGACGCAAGCTGCTGATGCAGGCCGCCGAGAAGCTGCGCCTCTCCGCGCGCGGCTACACGCGGATGCTGCGCGTGGCGCGCACCGTCGCCGATCTCGCCGGGGCCGACAGCGTGGGCCGCGTGCATATCGCCGAGGCGCTATCCTATCGGCTGATGACCGGCTAAGAGGCGCTTCACGGCCCCGCACCCTCCCCCCGACGCGCGGCCGGTCCGAAGGCGCGCGTGGCGAAGTTTTCCGACAATCCGGCACTGACAGAAGAGCCGCCCGGCGCGCGCTGGGGCGCTCGTGCGCGCCAGCGCTGGGCGAGCCTTGCCATCGCGCTGGCGATGGAGGCGCTGATCGTCGCGCTCCTGCTCACCATCAGTGCGCGCATCGGGCGCGACACGCCCAAGGAGGTGGTCACCGAATTCGCCGCGAAGGACTTCGCCGCAGCGCCCGAACCTGCGCCGGAAGCCCCGCCCGAACCGGCTGCCGAGGCGGCAAGTCCCCCGCAGCCGCAGCCCGAGCCCGACCGACCGGCCACGCCTGACCTGCCCGAACCGGTGCGCCCCCCTTCGCCGCTGATCTCGAACCCGACGCCCGCGCCCGCGCCCCCGCCGGCTCCCCCTGCGCCGCCCGCGCCCAGCCCCGCGCCGACCATCGGTGCGCGCATCAATCCGAACCGCAACTATGGCCCCGCCGACACCGGGCCGCCGCGCACCAGCATGGACAGCGAACGGGTCGGCACGGCCCCCAACGGCGAGCCGCTCTATGCCGCGCGCTGGTATCGCGAGCCGACCCACCAGGAGCTGGCGGGCTACCTGTCGACGGCCACCGGTCCGGGCTTTGCGCTGATCGCCTGCAAGACGGTGGAGGGCTATTACGTCGAGGATTGCGAGCTCCTCTCCGAAGGTCCTGCGGGCTCGCAGATGGGGCGCGCGGTGCTCGCCGCCGCGTGGCAGTTCCGGGTCCGCCCGGCGCGGATCGGCGGCCGCGAGCAGTTCGGCAGCTGGGTGCGGATCAGGATCGACTACACGCTCGGACAGGGGCCGCGCTGACCCGCAGCGCCCTACCCCCTCAGGTGCTCCCGGACCACCGCGAGGAAATCCGGCCCCCAGGTCTCCAGCTTCTTCGCCCCCACACCCGAGATCGTGCCGAGTTCGGCGAGCGTTTCGGGGCACTCATGCGCCATGTCGCGCAGCACCGAATCGTGGAAGATGACATAGGCGGGCAGGCCATGTTCGGCGGCGAGTGCCTTGCGCTTCGCGCGCAGCGCCTCGAACAGCGGATTGCCGACCGGGTTCGGCGCATCGCCGCCGCCGCCACGCGAGCGGCGGGTGCGGCGCGCGCGCGGCGGGGGTTCGGCGATCAGCACCGCGTCCTCGCCCTTGAGCACGCCGCGTGCCTCGGGTCCGAGCATCAGCCCGCCGTGTTCGTTCGCCGCGAGCATCCCGCGCGCCACCAGCGTGCGCGCCAGCGGTCGCAGCAGCGCCGCTTCCTCGCCCGCGACGATCCCGAACACCGAAAGCCGGTCGTGCCCCCGCGCGGCGACGCGCTCGTCCTCGCGGCCGGTCAGCACCTTCTCGACATGGCCGAGTCCGAAGCTCTGCCCGGTGCGATAGACCGCCGAGAGCAGCTTCTGCGCCAACTCGCTGGCATCGACCACGCGCGGCGGGTTCTCGCAATTGTCGCAGTTCCCGCAAGCGGCGGGCGGGTCCTCGCCGAAGTGCTTCAGCAGAATGGCGCGGCGGCACGCGGGAGTCTCGACCAGCGCCGCGAGATGATCGAGCCGCGCCTGCTCGGCGCGCAGCCGCTCGGGCTCGACTTCGGCGAGCCACTGGCGCGCCCGGGCGAAATCGCTGGTGCCCCAGAACAGGTGCGCCTCGGCCGGGTCGCCATCACGCCCGGCGCGGCCGGTCTCCTGGTAATAGGCCTCGATCGACTTGGGCAGGCCGGCGTGGATCACGAAGCGCACGTCGGGCTTGTCGATGCCCATGCCGAAGGCGATGGTGGCGACCATCACCATGCTTTCGGACTCGACGAAGGCGGCCTGCACCGCGGCGCGGCGCTCGGGTTCGAGGCCCGCGTGATAAAAGGCCGCCTCGCGCCCCGAACGCGCGATCTGCGCGACGAGGTCCTCGGTGGCCTTGCGGCTCGGGGCATAGACGATGCCCGCCCCTTCGAGCCGCCCGAGCAGTTCGACGATCTGGCGCGCGCCCGATTCGCGGGGGCTGATGGCGTAGCGGATGTTGGGCCGGTCGAATCCGGCGACCACCAGGCCATCATCCGGGATGCCGAGCTGGTGGAGGATGTCGGCGCGGGTCGCCCGGTCGGCGGTGGCGGTGAGCGCGAGGCGCGGCACCTCCGGAAAGCGGTCGAGCACGAGGCGCAACATGCGGTAGTCGGGGCGGAAATCGTGCCCCCATTCGGACACGCAATGCGCCTCGTCGATCGCGAACAGCGCGATCGGCGCGCGCTCGAGCAGGCTCTGGAAGCCGGGCGTGGAGGCGCGTTCGGGCGCGACATAGAGGAGGTCGAGCGCGCCTTCGCGAAAGGCCTGCGCCGTGGCCGCATTGTCGCTGTCCGCCGAGGTCATCGAGGCGGCGCGGATCCCCGCCGCCTCGGCCGAGCGGATCTGGTCGTGCATCAGCGCGATCAGCGGAGAGACGACCACCGCGGTGCCAAGCCGGGCGAGCGCGGGGATCTGGTAGCACAGGCTCTTGCCCGCCCCCGTGGGCATCAGCGCAAGCGTGTGTTCGCCGGCCATCACCCGCGCGATCACCGCCTCCTGCTGCCCGCGGAAGCCGGCGAAGCCGAAGGTGCGGCGCAGGATCTCGTGGCATTGCTCGGGGACGGCGCGGCTCATGCCCGCTGCCCTAGCCGAGGCCGGGCGGCAAGGTCACCCGCCGGCAGGCCGCTATCGACGGCTTATCCGGCGGCGGCCTTCTTGACGGCTTCGAGATCGACCACGTCGCCCACGCCCAGCCCCATGCCCGGCGTCGCGGTGCTGCCGTCGGCGCGCTTGCCGAGGTCGGCGGGGCGGGTCAGCCAGAGGTCCTGCGGGCCGAGAATCCGCCCGTCATGGGCAAGGATCGACACCGGTCCGATCGGCAGCCGGTCGCGCTCGTCGACCAGCACCGGGTCCTCGACCACCTGCTCGGAGCCGTATTTCTGCCCCCACTGGCGCAGCGCGACCATCGCCGGGAGCAGGTCGAAGCCCTTTTCGGTGAGGCGGTATTCGATCTTGCGGCGATCGTCGGCGCAGGGCTCGCGCTTCAAGATGCCGTGCTCGACCAGCTTGGCGAGGCGGTTCGAGAGGATGTTGCGGGCGATACCGAGCTCGCTCAGGAATTCCTCGAAATGCTTCAACCCGTTGAAGCTCGCGCGCAGGATCATGAAGGACCAGCGTTCCCCCATCACCTCCAGCGCCTGCGGCAGGCCGCATTCGATGAGGTCGCGCAGCGGTTCTCTCAATTCGCCCATAGGTGTGTGTCCGTCCTTCCCCGTCAGGGGTGATGTGTAACCGCTTTTGCGGGCGGTCACAAAAATTTTTCAAATATCAGTTGCACAACGCAACCTAGTGGGTTAGGTAGCGAATAGCAACTGGTTTCGAATCGAAATGTTGCATTGCAAAATGCAGCCACAGCCCCCAAGGGCCAAGCGCCCGCGACACGATAACGAAAGGACAAGCGCGATGACCAACACCCTCTCCCTCCCCCGTTCTGGCAAGTTCGCCATCCTCGCCTCGGCGATGCTCTACACCGGCCTCACCTTCGGCGTGGCCGCCGCACCGGCCCCGGCCAACGCCGCCGGCGGCGCCTATTACACCGCCACGCTTGCCGCCCCGGCGAGCGAAAGCCGCGTTGTCGCGGGCGGCGTCGCATGGGCCTGCGAAGGCACCACCTGCGTCGCCAACAAGGCGAGCGCGCGCCCGCTGCGCGTGTGCCGCGGCCTCAACCGCAAGTTCGGCGAGATCGCGTCCTTTACCGCCAACGGCGAAGACCTCGCGGCGGAAGAACTCGCCAAGTGCAACGGCTGATCGCCGGCTGACCCCATCCCCACCGCCCGGGCACCCTCTCCAGCCCGGGCGGATCTCCAGAACCCCCGGCACGCCCTTCCCACGGCGTCCCGGGGGTTTGTTTTTCGGGTTTGTTTGCTTGTTTTGCGCCCCCGCCTCCGCGGAGGCGTCCTCGGCGCTGCTCCCTTCACTTCGCTACGGGGCGCCTGCGGGCGCGCGGTCGCGCTTGCGGACCCTGCGGGTCCGTTCCGGCGCTTCATTCCAGAAGCCGCTAGAGAAACTTCGCCGCGACCAGCTGCGCTTCCAGCGCCTCGGCATCGGTGAACAGGTGCGCGTCCCAACCGCGGGCGCGCGCGGCGGCGATATTGGCGGGATTGTCGTCGGTGAAGAACAGTGCCGCGCCCGAACGGCCGCTGCGCTGCTCGACGATCTCGTAGATGCGCGGGTCGGGCTTGGCGATCTTCTCCACCCCCGAGACGACGATATCCGCGAAATGATCGAAGATCGGCTGGGTGGGGCGGAAGCCGGCGAAGAACTCGTCGCCGAAATTGGTCAGGCAGAACAGCGGCACGCCCTTCGCGGCAAGGCGCTCGACCAGCGCGTGCGAGCCTTCGATCGGCCCGGGGATGGTCTCGTTGAAGCGCGTCGCATAAGCGCGGATATGGGCTTCGTAGTCGGGGAAGAGCGCGATCCGCTCGGGCACCATCTCCGCAAGCGGGCGCCCGGCGTCATGCTCGAAATGCCATTCCTCGGTCACGACGTTGGCGAGGAACCATTCCAGCTCCTCGCGGTCGGCGATCAGCTTCTCGAACAGCGCGCGCAGCTGCCAGTGGAACAGCACCCGCCCGACATCGAAAACCACCGCCCGCTGCATTGTCCGAACCCTCAAATGATTTCGGCCCGCGCTCCGGCAAGGAGGCGGGCCGTGTGTTCACCGGCTGCGCTGCGGCAGCCGCACCGCGAATCGATCAGCCCTGGCGGGCCTTGAAGCGACGGTTGGTCTTGTTGATGACATAGGTCCGGCCGCGACGACGGATCACGCGGTTGTCGCGGTGGCGGCCCTTCAGCGACTTGAGGCTGTTGACGATCTTCATGGCGTGCGGTTCCAAATGCAAAGCGCGCCGGATCGGGTCCGACGCGCGGAAATTGAAGCGTGCCGTTAGCGGCAGAGCCTCGGCGCGTCAATGCGAACCTGCCCTCAGGCGTGCCGCTAGCCCCGCAAATCGGACAATCTGCGCTCCCAGGCGAGCGCGTGGGCGATGATCGTGTCGAGATCGGCATGGCGCGGCTCCCAGCCGAGCGTCGCGCGCAGGGCCCGCGAATCGGAAATCAGCGAATCCGGATCGCCGGCGCGGCGCGGCTCGAGGCGGCGGTCGAGCTTGCGATTCGTCACCCGGTCGACCGCGTCGAGCACCTCGAGCACCGAGAAGCCCCGGCCATAACCGCAATTCATCGTCAGCGAACGCGATGGCTCGGCGACCAGTGCCTCCAAGGTCAGCACATGGGCGGCGGCAAGGTCGGAGACGTGGATGTAGTCGCGCACCCCGGTCCCGTCGGGCGTGTCGTAATCGGTGCCGAACACCGCGACCGATTCGCGCATCCCCAGCGCCGCCTCGATCGCGACCTTGATGAGATGCGTCGCGCCTGCGGTCGATTGCCCGCTGCGCGCCTGCGGGTCCGCGCCCGCGACGTTGAAATAGCGCAGCACCCCGTAGTTGAGCGGGTGCGCGGCGGCGACGTCGGCGAGCATCTGTTCGGTCATCAGCTTGGACAAGCCATAGGGGTTGATCGGGCGCTGCGGAGTGTCCTCCGAGACGGCAGCAACATCGGGAATCCCGTAGGTCGCCGCGGTCGAGGAGAAGATGAAATGCGGCACGCCCGCCGTGACCGCACCCTCGATCAGCGCGCGGCTCTTGGCGGTGTTGTTGTGGTAGTATTTGAGCGGATCGGCGACGCTTTCGGGCACCACGATCGAGCCTGCAAAATGCATGATCGCCCGCGTTCCCTGCTCGGCGAAGATCCGCGCCAGCAGGTCGGCATCGGCGATGTCGCCCTCGTAGAGCGGCACGCCCTCGGGCACGGCGAAGCGGAAGCCGGTGGAAAGATTGTCGATCACCGCCACCGGCCAGCCGGCGTCCTTCAGGGCGAGCACGGCGTGGCTGCCGATATAGCCGGCACCGCCGGTCACCAGCACGGGACATCTGTTCTGCGAGGTCATGGGCACCCCCTTACAGGCAAGCGGTTCGGAAATTCTCAACCTGGAGCAGACAAACCGGGCCTGTGCACATTATCGCGCGCGCCCTATAAGGTTCGGCTCAGGAAAGGAACCTTCGCCATGCCTGCCATTCGCTTCCTTGCACCCGCTCTCTGCGCCGCGGCGCTCGCGCTGTCGGGCTGCGCGACCACGCCCTACACCGGCCCGGTCGAGATCACCCGCTTCGTCGCCCCCGATCCGGCAGGGCTGGGAGAGGGGACCATCGCGGTGACCTTTCCCGAACCGCCCGGCAATGATGTCGCGCGCGCAGCCTTCGCCGCCGCGGTCGGCGAGCAGCTGACCCGGCTCGGCTACACCGTGGTGCCCGAAGGCAGTCCCGCCGCGCAGACCGCGGCGGTCTACACCAGCCGCAACGGCATCGCCGCGGCGCCGGTGGAACGGCGCGGCCCGGTGAGCGTGGGGGTCGGCGGATCGACCGGCAGCTACGGCTCGGGCCTCGGGCTCGGGGTGGGCTTCAATCTCGGCGGCGGACGCGAGAGCCCGAGCGTGATGACCGATCTTTCGGTGCGCATCGCCCGCACCGGCGGCGAGACGCTGTGGGAAGGCCGCGCGCAGATCGCCACCGGGGTCAAGTCGCCCTATTCGCAGGTCAGCACCAGTGCGCAGACCCTCGCCGCGGGGTTGTTCCGCGACTTTCCGGGTGGCAATGGCGAGATCGTGACGATCGACGCCAAGAAGCTCCAAGGAACCAAATGACCTCTCTCCATATCGATGCCGGGTTCGACAGCGGGAATATCGAAGTGCTGGGGACCGAGGGCGCGACCGCGCGCCTCGCGATCCGGCGCGACCACCAGTCGGACTTCTTCCAGTGGTTCCACTTCCGCGTCGCCGCGCAGGCGGGCGAGGAGGTGGTGCTCAAGATCACCGGCCTCAACGCCAGCGCCTATCCGGGCGGCTGGCCCGATTACGACGCCTGCGTCTCGGAGGACCGGGATTACTGGATGCGCGCCGCCAGCAGCTTCGACAAGGACGAGGACAACGGCACCCTGACGATCCGTCACCTGCCCGCCTCGGACCTGTTCTGGGTCGCCTATTTCGCGCCCTTCTCGATGGAGCGGCACCACGATCTCGTCGCCGATGCGGCGGCGAGCGAGGGAGTGGATTACGTGCGGCTGGGCACCACGCTCGACGGGCAGCCGATCGATTGCCTCGAAATGGGCGAGGGCGACACCCAAGTGTGGCTCTACGCACGCCAGCACCCGGGTGAAACGCAGGCCGAGTGGTGGATGGAGGGCGCGCTCGAGTGCCTGACCGACCCCGCCGATCCGGTTGCGCGGGCGCTGCGCAAGCGGTGCCGGCTGCACATCGTCCCCAATTGCAACCCCGATGGTTCGCGGCGCGGGCACCTGCGAACCAATGCGGTTGGCACCAACCTCAACCGCGAATGGCACGAGCCCAGCGCCGAAAAATCGCCCGAGGTGCTCGCGATCCGGAACCGCATGGACCAGACCGGCGTCGACTTCGCGATGGACGTCCACGCCGACGAGGCGATCCCGGCGGTGTTCCTCGCCGGGTTCGAGGGCATCCCCTCGTGGAAGGAGGAACAGGGCGCGGGCTTTGATCGCTACCAGCGCATCCTCGACCGCCGCACGCCGGATTTCCAGACCAAGCTCGGTTACCCCAAGGCGAACCCCGGCAAGGCGAACCTCTCGATGAGCACCAACCAGATCGCCGAACGCTTCGGCGCGGTCGCGATGACGCTGGAGATGCCCTACAAGGACATCGCCGCCTTCCCCGAGCCCGAACAGGGCTTCTCGCCCGAACGCTGCAAGCTGCTGGGCCGCGAGTGCCTCGCCGCATTGGCCGAGTGGCTGGAGGGCTCCGACGCCTAGAGCGGTTTCCGGCCATTCCGACCCACCCTGACGGAGCCGAATTGGGCTGAGGGCAAGACGCGAGGAGCGAGCGATGCAGCGCATCGTAAGCGACGAGCAACGTAGCCCTCAGCCCAATTCGGCCCGCCCCTGCGGGGTCGCGCTCTGAAGTCCGCTGGCTTCGTCACGGCGCTTGCAGGGGCAACCAGCCCCTGCCGCGCGCCACTCCTGTCCAGCGGACTTCAGAGCGCGATCAGGGTGGGTCGGAATGGCCGGAAACCGCTCTAACCCAGATGCGCCGGGCCGAAGGCGTGGGGCAGCAGCGCCGATAGCGCCACGCGCCGCACGCCCGCGCTGCTGACGCACAGCACCAGCGGATCGCTTTGCCCGAGCGCGGCGACCTCGTTGAGCACCTGGCGGCAGCGCCCGCAGGGCGTGATCGGCTCGGCCCCGGTCTTGAGGCCGACCACCGCGACCGCCGCAAGGCCGCCGCGCCGCCCCTCGCCCAGCGCCTTGGCCACCGCCACCGTCTCGGCGCACAGCGACAGGCCGTAGCTCGCGTTCTCGACGTTGCAGCCGGTCACCACCGCGCCGTCATCGAACAGCAGCGCCGCGCCGACGGGATAGTCGGAATAGGGCGCATAGGCATGCCCCGCCGCGGCGAAGGCGGCGTCGATCAGCGCCTGCTCGCGTTCTTCGCCAAGGCTCATTTCTGCACCACCACCCATTCCACCGGCTCCTCGCTCGCCTCGGTCACCCGCGCGCTGTTGGCGCTCCATAGCAGCCACGGCCTTCCCGCATAGTCGGGCCTTGCCCGATCGCGCACCAGCCACAGGTCGCGGGTCAGCGTGGCGGCGGCGTGGTGACGCTCCTCGAAGCTGCGCGACAGCTTGAGGATCACCGGCTTCCCGGCGTGCATCTCGACCTGGTTGATGAGCGTCATCAGCTCGCTGTCGACCGCCGCGGAACTGACCGCCGGCTGGCAATCGTCGGCATTGCGGGTGAGCCCGATGGCCGGCGGCAGCAGATCGGATTCGCGCGGCACCATGCGCGCGAAGAAGCCGCTCTGCACGTCGGCGCGGGCGCAGGGGTCGAACTGCAGCAGCACCCCGACCTGCAACCCCGCCGCGCGCGCGCGGGCGAAGCGTTCGGCGAAGCGCTCGGCCACGCCCGGATCGGCATCCACCGCCAGCGGGAGATAGACGAAGCGCGCGCCGATCGCCTTCAGCGTGCGGAACTTGACCGCGCCTGCGGGCGCCACCGCACCCTGTTCGGGATAGAGCGCCTCGTCGGGGTGCCAGTCGCGCATGTCCCACCACAGCCACGCGGCAAAGGCGAGCGCGACCAGCACCGCCAGTGCCGCCAGCCGCAGCAGCCAGCGCAACGGGCCGCCCCCGCGCGTCTTGCGCGCCCCGCTCCTGCGCCGCTTCGCCATGCCCTTCGTGCCCCTGCCTCAGCCCTTGATGTGCAGCACGCAGATCAGCGTGAACAGCCGCCGCGCGGTGGCGAAATCGGTTTCGACCTTGCCTTCGAGCCGTTCGAGCAGCAGCTCGGCGGCGTTGTTGTGGATGCCGCGCCGGGCCATGTCGATGGTCTCGATCTCGGCCGGGGTCGCCTTGCGGATCGCCTGGTAATAGCTGTCGCAGATCGCGAAATATTCGCGGATCGGGCGGCGGAAGCGCGCCATCCCGATCAGCAGGGTTTCGAGCAACTGGCCCTGCGGGTCGCTGATATCCATCGCCAGGCGGCCGTCATTGACCGACAGGTGGAGGTGAAAGGGGCCCTTGGCCCCGCGCTCGGCGGCGCGCAGCGGCTTGAAACTGTTTTCCTCGATGAGGTCGTAGATCGCGACGCGCCGCTCCTGCTCGACATCGGCGTTGCGCCACAGGATGGTCGCCTCGTCGAGCGTCACCTCGGCAATGCGATAGGCGCCGGGGCTTCCGGCGGCGGGTGACAGGGGCAGGGAATCGGACGGCGTATCGGCCATGCGTCCTGCCTTCGCAGATGCAGGGGCCGCACTTCAAGCACTTCGGCGAAATCTCCCCGCTATCCACAGCGCGCGCAAAAAATATTGGCGCGTTTCGCCCTTGCGCGGGAGGCGCCGCGGCAGGCATTGGGACGGCATGGCCGAACCCGAAAAGCTCACCCTCGTCACTGCCGCCACGCCCGGCGAAGACGCCCCGATCCGCAAGCTGCCCGCCAATCTGGAGGCGGAGGCCGCGTTCCTCGGCGCGGTGCTGATCGACAACCGGGTGATCGAGGAACTGCAGGTGCCGATCCGGCCCGAACATTTCTTCGAGCCGCTCCACGCGCGCATCTACGAACGCGTGCTGGTGCTGATCGAGCGCAACGCGACCGCATCGCCCGTCACCCTGCGACCCTATTTCGAGGCCGACGAGGCGCTGAAGGAGCTCGGCGGCACCACCTATCTGGCGCAGCTCACGGCCAATGGCGCGGGCCTGCTGCTGCCGCGCGAACTCGCCCAGCAGATCTATGACCTGGCGCTGCTGCGCGAGCTGGTGAGCGTCGGGCGCGGGCTGGTCGAAGGTGCGCTCGACACCTCGGAAGACACCTCGCCGATGGACCGCATCGCGCAGGCCGAGGCCGACCTGTTCCGGGTCGCCGAAGGGGCCGCCACCGGCCGCGAGGCGGCGAGCTTCCGCGAGGCGGCGATGGCGGCGATCAAGATGGCCGAGGCGGCGATGAACTCGGGCGGTGGCCTGTCGGGCAAGACGACGGGTCTCGATTCGATCGACCGCAAGACCTCAGGCCTGCACAATTCCGACCTCATCATCCTTGCCGGGCGCCCGGGGATGGGCAAGACCTCGCTCGCCACCAACATCGCCTTCAATTGCGCCGCGGCACATCTCGACTGGCAGGCCGAGGGCGGCGAGTTCAACTACGGCGCGCCGGTGGCCTTCTTCAGCCTCGAAATGAGCGCCGACCAGCTCGCCACCCGCATCCTTGCCGAACAGGCGGAGATTTCCTCCGAGGCGCTGAGGAGCGGGAAACTGAGCCGCGAGGACTTCCAGCGGCTGTCCGGTGCCAGCCAGCGCCTCGCGGAACTGCCGCTCTACATCGACGACACCCCCGCGCTCACCATCGCGGCGCTGCGCACCCGGGCGCGGCGGATGAAGCGGCGGCACGACATCGGCCTCATCATCGTCGACTACCTCCAGCTGCTGCAGGGATCGGGCCGCGCCAACGACAACCGCGTCAACGAGATTTCGGAAATCAGCCGCGGTCTGAAGACGCTGGCGAAGGAATTGCAGGTGCCGGTGATCGCCCTCTCGCAGCTCTCCCGCGCGGTCGAAAGCCGCGAGGACAAGCGCCCGCAATTGTCGGACCTGCGCGAATCCGGCTCGATCGAGCAGGACGCGGACATGGTGTGGTTCATCTTCCGCGGCGATTACTATCACCTGCTGGTCAAGCCCGACACGCCCGATGCGAGTTCGCCCCCGGATGTGCAGGAGAAATACCGCCAGTGGGAGGAGAAGTTCGAGGGACTCGTCGGCAAGGCCTCGCTGATCGTCGCCAAGCAGCGCCACGGGTCGACCGGCAACGTGCCGCTCCACTTCCAGAGCGACATCACCAAGTTCACCTCCCCCAACTACAAGGACTATTCGGACTACGGCTTTGAATAGGTTCCGCGGCCGGGACTAGATCAGGGCGCGCAGCTCGGGCGAGGGCAAGGGCTCGTAGCGGCACGCTTCGGCCATCGGTGCGCGGTCGATGATCTGCATGCGCCCGCGCGTCAGGGTGGCCCACTGCCGATCGCGCAATTCGCGCAGGCTTTCCCCCACCTGCGCGCGCGAGGCGCCGATGAGATCGGCCAGCAGCTCGTAGGTGAGCGGCATCTCGAAGGTGTCGCCGGTGATGAGCCCGCGGCGGGCGAGGCGCTCCTGCAGCTCGAGGAAGAAATGGGCGAGGCGCAAGGTCGGGCGCAGCCGGCCGACCATCGCGAGCCGCCGGTCGGCTCGGCTTTCGTCGAACAGCAAGGTCGCGACGAGCGCCTCGGACAGCGCCGGATGTTCCTCGAACAGGCTGCGGAAACCCGGTCCGGTCAGCAGGCACAGGCTGGTCGTCGTGATGCTTTCGACGCGGTGCCGCGTGCGGCCCGTGATCGGGGACTGCAGCGCGATCAGGTCGCCGGGCAGAAGGATGTCGAGCACCTGGCGAGTTCGCTCGTCGATCCGGATGTAGCGGTAGGCCCAGCCCGAAAACAGCGTGAAGACCCGGTCCGCCGCAGCGTTGCTCTCGTCGATGATCGCGGTTTTGGGGGCCACGGTGACCTGGTCGGCCTTGATCGCGCGCACGAAGTCCAGTTCCGCGCCTTCCAGCGGCCGGAACAGCGACGTCTGCCTCAAGGGGCAGTGGCGACAATCGACATACATCCCACAGCATCCTTCAAGCCACCCGCCCTGTTCCTGCCGAACGGCAAACAGGACCCCAATAGATCGGGTGCGCCGAAAGACGTGTGTGCGCCATCAGTAAATGCTGCAACGTCCAATATCGGATGGAATCCAAAACTAGATGTTGCGTGTTTTCGGTCGGACCACCAGCCTCTTGGGTGACCGGAGGATCGGATGCCGCTCTATTTCTTTGACTATATCAACGCATACGAAAGCCTTGAAGATACAGAGGGTCGCGACCTGCCGGACGATGTCGCCGCCCGTTCGGCGGCAATCCGTGACATGCGCGCGATGGTCGCAGAGGACGTGAAGGGCGGCGCGATCGATCTCGACCAGTGCATCCGGGTCCGCGTCGGGACGGGCAGCCTGCTGCTCGAGGTGCGGTACGAGGATGCGGTGACCTTCACGAGTTCCGGGCAGGCCCCCGCCCCGCGGGAGAGCGAGCCGCTCGCCTTCGGTCCGCCCCGATCCCTGCCCTAGCTGCATTCCCGGACAAGCCTGCGCGGTGAGGCAGCGCGCGGAGAGGCGGTCACTCGGACGAAGGACCGCCGGGCTCGTCCCCGCCGCTCTTTAGCAGGCCGCCGAGCAGCGCCACCAGCCGGTGCAGGTCGATCGGCTTGGGGCAATAGGCGACCTCGCGATATCCGGCGCGGAACGCCTCCTCCTCGTAGCCGGTGGCGAAGACGAAGGGGACATGGCGTTCGCATAGCAGGTCGGCGACCGGGAAGACGGTCTCGCCCTGCACGCTGATGTCGAGCACCGCGCCGTCGAGCCGCTCGGCCTCGGCCAGCCGCGCCATCGCACGCTCCACCGAAGGCACCGGGCCGATCACCACGGCGCCGGCATCCTCGAGCGCAAAGGTGAGATCGCGGGCCAGCAGAAACTCGTCCTCGACGACAAGAATTGTTCGCTCTTTCAGGGGCATGGGACGGTCCTCATGATGTGCCGTTTTGATCCGATACGGGCAGCGCGATGGTGCAATGCACACCGTCGGCGCCGAGGGTGAAGGTGGTGCGCGCGCTCAGCTGGAACGGCAGCGCTTCCTCGATCAATGCGCGGCCCTGTCCGGTGCCGGCCGGCGGATCGGCCTTGCCGTTCATCGGCACGCCGCTCTCGCGCCATTCGAGGTGCAGCCAGGAGCGGTCCCGTTCATCCTGGCGGACCTCCCAGGCGATATCGAGGCGCCCCCCCTTGCGGCCCAGCGCCCCGTGCTTGAGCGCATTGGTGACGAGTTCGTGCAGCGCCATGGCGAAGATCTGCACCGAGGCCGAACGCAGCGCGACCCCGCGCGGTCCGCTCAGCCGCAGCCGCTCGGGATCGGGCGGGAGCGCGCCGATCGCCTCGAGTTCGCCCTCGATCAGCGCATCGAAGGTGATCCGCTGGCTCGGGCCGAGCCGCGAGAGATGGCGCTGCACCCGCGCGAGCGCGGCGATGCGCTCGGCGAACTTCTTGCGGAATTCGGGGAGGTCGCGGCTCGACACCAGCGTTCCCTCGGCGACCGAGCGGACCACGCCGAGCAGGTTGAAGGTGCGGTGCTGCAATTCGCGGATCAGCACCTCCTGGCAATCCTCCCATTCGCGCCGCTCGGTGGTGTCGACCACCGCGCCGATCATGCGCACCGGTCGGCCCTTGCCGCTGTAGACGAAGCGGCCGCGGCCGTGCAGCCAGCGCACCGTGCCGTCCTCGCGGACGACCCGGAACTCGCGGTTGAATGCGTGCCGCTCGGCCATGGCCTCGGCGAGCGCAGCCTCGGTCGGCGCGCGGTCGTCGGGGTGGAGCCCGCTCGCCCACAGCGCGTAGCTCGGCTCGACCGCGCCCACCGCAAGCCCCATCATCCGGTAATGTTCGTCCGACCAGAGCACGCGGCCGGTGACGATATCCCAGTCCCACAGCCCAAGCTGGCCGATCTCGACCACCGAGGCGAGCCGTTCCTCGCTTTCCTCCAGCCGCGCGCGCGCCTCCTTGGCCCCGGTGATGTCGATCACGAATTCGACGTAGCCCGCCTCCATCCGGCGTGCGGAGAACAGGCCCCACCAGCGCGACCCGTCGGCGCGCAGGTATTGCTTCTCGTAAGGCGGGCCCTCACCAGTCGCTTCGACCTCGTCGAGGAAGGCCTGCGAGCGGGCATGAAACTCCGGCGGGGTGAGATCCTGCCAGCGCATGCCTTGGAGCTCGTCCGGCGCGAAGCCGCTCATCTGCAGGAAGGCGCCGTTGGTGTCGGTAATCCGCCCGTCGCAATCCCAGAACAGCACGCCGACCGTGCTGATCGACAGCGCGGATTCGAGCCGTGCCTCGTTGCGGCGCCGCGCCGCCTCCTCGCGGCGCTGGCCGATGAGATCGGCGGCCTGCCGGGCAAGCAGGTCGAGAAACCGCAATGCGCGGTCGGACAGACGTCCTCCGGGCTGGCGCCAATAGGTCGACACCACCCCGAGCACCTCGCCCGCGCGCGAACGCAACGCGGTCGATCGTCCCGCGTGCAGTCCCTCGCGGACCAACGCGCGCTCCGCCGGGTCATCGGAGTCGGGATCGAGATCGTGGCAGGTGCGCGCCCCGCCGCGCGAGCCTTCCGCGTCGACTGCGCCATCCTCGATGCTGGCCGGTATGGCACGCAACTGCCGCTGCGCCCGTGCGCCCAGCCCGCGCGAGGCGAGCGTGACGAGCGCCCCGTGCTCATCATCGTGCATCTGCACCACGCCGGCTTCCGCGCGGGTAATCGCCAGCGCGGCGCCGAGAATCTCCTCGTGGATGGTGCGGATGTTTTCTTCGCTCACCAGCCGCGCGGCGATGTCGTGCAGGATGCGCACGCTGCGCAGCTCCTCGGCAAGCGCTTCCTCGGCCTCCTTGCGCCCGGTGACGTCGCGCCAGAACACCGCCAGCCCCTCGGGCACGGGGAAGGCACGCATCTCCAGCCAGCGGACGTCGCCGTCATCGAACTCGTGACGGTGTTCGAGCTGGACCGGCTCGTTGCGCGCGAGCGCATGGCGATAGAGCCGTTCGAGCTCCGGATCGGCCCCGGGATAGGCTTCTTCATGGGTCAGCCCGACCAGTTCCTCGAGCGTGCGGCCATCCATTTCCAACGCGGCGTTGTTCTGGGTGACGATCCTGAGGTCGCGGTCCATGAGGCCGAAAGCCTCGGTCATCCGTTCGAAGACGTGGCGCAGCTGCCGCTCGCTCGCCCCCAGCGCCTTTTCGGCGCCCGCGGCGCGCACCGCAGGCGCGGCGCCGAGCGGGACGTTGAGCAGCCCGACCACCACGCCCCGCTCGTCGCGGACCGGCGAACAGGAGAAGCTCCACCACGCCGACGCGGGATCGGAACTGCCCGCGCCGGGCGAGGGGCGACCTTCGAACCGGACGGTTTCCCCGGCGAAGACCCGGTCGATGACGGGGCCGGCATCCTCCCAGGCCTCGGGCCAGATGTCGCGCACCCGGCGGCCGAACGCCGCGGGATGACGCTTGCCGAGGATCGGCGCATAGGCATCGTTGTAGAGCACGATCCGCTCCGGACCCCAGGCGAGCTGCATCGCGTGGCCCGAGGCGAGCATCAGATCGACCGCAGTGCGAAGGGTCTGGTCCCATCCGGCAATCGGCCCGAGCGGGCTGTCCTGCCAATCGTGCTCGCGGATGCGGCGGGCCATCTCGCCCGGTGTCTTCAGCCAGTGCACCTCGGTGCCTGTCATGACCACGCCCCGCTTTTTGCCCGTAGCCGGGTCTGCTGCGTTATGGCGCACGACCGTGTCACATGGCTGCGTCGCAAAATCTAACGCGCATTAGGAAAACGTCTTTCCTGTCCCGCCCCCCCTCAGCGCGCCGAGAGGCGGCTGACCCGGTAATCCGCGAGCGCCATGAGGTAGCTCACCCGCCAGCGCAGCCGGGTCAGGAAGGTCGCATGGCGCACGTACCAGCGCGGCGTGATCGCCTCGCTCCCGCTCTCGAGATGGTCGACCAGTTCGCGCAGCCGCGCGGCCACCTCGGCGTCCTCGATGCGCACCATCAGTTCGACATTGATGCGGAAGGACCGCTTGTCGAGATTGGCGCTGCCGACATAGGCGGCATCGTCGACCACCAGCAGCTTCATGTGCAGCTTGCACGGGCCGAACTCGAACAGTTTCGCGCCCGCGGCGAGCAGCTGCTTGTAGTGCAGCCGCGCCATGTCAATCGCCGCGCCGATATCGGACTTGCCGGCCATGATCATCCGCGCCGTGCCGCGGCGCGCAACCTTGGCGAACTGGCGGCGGAAGCTGCGCGGGGGCGAGAAATAGGCCGTCACCGTATCGAGCCGCTTCGCCCCGATCAGGTCGCGGCGCAGCTGCCACGCCCAGTGCCCCTTGCGCACCAGCGGGCCGCCGACCAGCAGGCGCACCGGCCCCTCGCCGCCGTCCCAGTCCTTGACGATGTCGCGGAGCGCGCGCAGCCGGCTGGTGCTGCGTGCGCCCTCGCTTTCCACCCACGCGTCGACGAGGCCGAACCATTCGCAGAACTTCGCGACCACCGGCCCCTCGATGATCACCGACAGGTCGCACCAGCCGTTCTCGGGCGGCGGATTGAAATAGTGGTCCGAGACATTGGCGCCGCCGGTCATCACCCGGCGCGCGTCGGCGATGGCGAACTTCTGGTGGTTGCGCACCAGGTAGCGGGTGGTGATCCGCGAGGAGAACACCGAGAAGGCGCCGCCGGCCTCGACCAGCGGATCGAAGAAGGCGCGGCCCGCCCCGCTGCCGAAATCGTCGACGATCAGCTGCACCTTCACCCCGCGCCGCGCAGCCGCGACCAGCGCATCGCGCACCCGCGTGCCGGCAGTGTCGTCGGCGAACATGTAGTAGAACAGGGCCAGACTGGTCTCGGCCTCGCCGATCAGGTCGACCAGCGCTTCGAGCCGGTCGGCGCCGTGCGGCAGGAAGGTGAAGTCGTGCCCCTGCGCGCTGACCCTGAAGGTCTCGGCATCGCTATAGGAGGGCCGGGGGGTTTCGCTGTTCATGGGGTCAGGCTTCATGGGATCAGGCATGGAGCGCACTCCGTCGCGCGGTGCATTATCTTGACTTGTAGGCCGTGCGTCCCTAGCTGCACACCCTTCCCGTTTCACATGCGAATCCGAAAAGGCCGTCCATGGCACGCGTTACCGTTGAAGATTGCGTCGACAAGGTCCCGAACCGTTTCGACCTCGTCCTGCTCGCCGCGCAGCGTGCGCGCGAGATCTCGGGCGGCAGCGAGCTGACCATCGACCGCGACCGTGACAAGAACCCGGTCGTCGCGCTGCGCGAGATCGCCGAGGAAACGATCCGTCCGCGCGACCTGCACGAAGCCGTGGTGACGAGCCTGCAGAAGATCCTGCCCGACGACGAGGACGAGGCCGACGAGATCGGCTCGCTCAGCCAGTCGGCCGAAGCGCTGCGGATCACCGCCTCGGCGCCTGCGCGCACCACCTCGCTGGGCGGCGATTACGACGGGTAAGCGTTTCTCGCCAATGGCTTGAGCCGGCGGCAGGGGGTGTGTGGCCGTCATTTGGGCGCCGATCGGCACCCCGCTTCCCCCCCTCTGGACCCCGTTTGACCGCTGTTTGACCCCGCTTGGGCGCGGCTTGCACTTGCGCCGCGCGGCGCTATCCCATGCCCCTTGTAACAAAGGTGTAATACGAGGGCGGCCGGGCGGAATGGCATCGATTGCGGTCTACAGCGTCAAGGGCGGGGTCGGGAAGACCACGCTGGCGGTCAATCTCGCGTGGTGTTCGGCAACCATCTCGCGGCGCCGGACGCTGCTGTGGGACCTCGACGCGGCGAGCGGATCGGGCTTCCTGCTCGGCATCGATCCGAAGAAAAAACGCAGCGCCGACAGTGTCTTCGCCGAAGGGGCCGATCCGCTCAAGCTGGTCCAGCAGACCGCCTTCGCCAACCTCGACCTGCTGCCCGCCGACGAGAGCATCCGCACCCTCGGGCGCCAGCTCGACCGGCTCGGCAAGAAGAAGCGCCTCGCCAAGCTGGTCGCGGGTCTCGCCAAGCACTACGACCGGATCATCTTCGACTGCCCGCCGGTGCTCAACGAGGTCAGCGCCCAGGTGATGCGCGCCGCCGACGTGGTGATCGTGCCGCTGCCCCCCTCCCCGCTCTCGGCCCGCGCACTCGATGCCGTGGTCGAGGAGGTGCGCGGCAGCGGCAAGGGTCATCCCCCGATTCTGCCCGTTTTATCAATGCTCGACATGCGCCGAACCCTGCACAGGGATGCGCGCGAGGCAAACCCGAAATGGCCGGCGATCCCGCTCGCGAGCGCGGTCGAACAATGCGCAGTCGAACGGAAGCCGGTCGGGGCCTTCGCCCCGCGCTCGCCCGCCGCGCGCGCGGTCGCGCAGCTGTGGACCGCAATCGAACGCAAGCTCGCCGCCCGCTAGGCAGAGCCGCCGATTGCCGTCATAGTCGCTGCCGGGACGACAGGCCGGACCGGGGACGCAAGCGAATGAACGGAGTGGGCGAAGGGATCGGCGCGGCGATCGAGGGCGGGCTGATGAGCCGCGCGGTCGAACCGGCGCACGGAGAAGCGCGCGGACCGGCGCCGCACCCGGGCCCCTGCGCGAACTGCGGCGCGGGCCTGACCGGCCATTACTGCTCCGAATGCGGACAGAGCGCCCATGTCCACCGCAGCCTCGCCGCGATCGGGCACGACATCATGCACGGGGTGCTGCACCTCGACGGCAAGCTGTTCCACACCCTCCCCTTGCTCGTGTTCAAGCCGGGCCAGCTGACCCGCCGCTACGTCAACGGGGAGCGCGCCAAGTTCGTCAGCCCGATGGCGATGTTCCTGTTCAGCGTTTTCGCCATGTTCGCGGTGTTCCAGGCGGTGGGGCTCTCCGCGCCAACCGATTTCGGCCAAGGCTTCGTCGACGGCGTGCGAGGCGACAATCCCTTCCGGAACAACATCCTGGAACAGATTGCCACGCTCGAGCAGGAGCGCGATCGCCTCGCAAAGGGCGATCCGCGACGCGCCGAAATCGACGACGAGCTCACCGGTCTCAATATCGTCCTGTCCAAGAATCTCGACCGGGCAGGCGGACAGCACCGGCTCAAGGTGAACACCGGCAGCGACTGGGTCGATCACAAGCTGGTCGACAAGTGGCAGAAGAACCCCGGGCTGATGGTCTACAAGCTGCAGTCGAACAGCTACAAGTTCAGCTGGCTGCTGATCCCGCTGTCGGTGCCGCTGCTGTGGCTGCTGTTCGCGTGGCGCCGGCGGTTCAAGGCCTACGACCATGCGGTGTTCGTGACCTATTCGCTCAGCTTCATGTCGCTGCTGTTCATCGTCGCCTCGATCCTCGGGACCATCCCTCAGGCCGAGGGAGCGGTGGCGGGGCTGCTGCTGATCGGCGCGCCGCTGCACCTCTACAAGCAGCTGCGGCATGCCTACGGCCTGTCGCGCCTGTCGGCGCTGTGGCGTTTCCTGGTGCTGCTGCTGGCGATCCCGGCGGTTCTGACGGCCTTCCTGCTGATCGTCGGGGCGCTGGGGGCGTTCTGATCGCGGCCATCGGTTCGCCGGGAGAGACGGATTAGCGACAGGGGAAACGGTGCGTCAGAAACCGCCGCATGACCTGTTCGAGCGGCTCGCCGAACTCACCTTGGGGGCGGGTGTAGAGCCACGTGCCGATCTCGTCCGAGGCAAGCTCGACCGCTCCCGGAGGCGGCAGGCAGGTGCCGGTCTGCCGGCCCGAAGCCGTCTGCGCCTCCTCGGCGGCGCGCGCGGCCTGCAATGCTGCGACGACGTCCCGATGAAGGGCCTCCAGCGCGGCCGTCCGCTCCGGCGAAGGCGCGAGCCGGCCCGCGGCCTGATCGCTCGCAATCCATTCGCCGAGGGTCGGAAGCGCGGGCGGAGTGGCGGGCTCCGCAGCGAGCGGCGGGGCAAGCCATGCGAGCATGACGGGAAGGGCAAGCCATTGCAGGCGAACGATCATCGCGGACCTCCGGTCGCGTTTCTGGCGCGGCGCGGCTGAACGCGCGCTGACACACCACGCGAAAAGGGCGCCGGAATTGCTTCCGGCGCCCTGTGTTTTCGTGCTGGTGAAAGGGCTTACGCGCCCTGCGGCGCCTCGTCGCCGCCGGAACCCTTCGCGGTACCGCCGAAGCGCTTGCCCGCCTTGGGGATCGCCGAACCGCGCACCGGCACCGGAATGCTCGGCCCGCGCGGCGAATCCGCCCGGTCGACCTTGCCGGTGTCGAGCAGCGTCTTGATCTCCTCGCCGGTCAGCGTCTCGTATTCGAGCAGCGCCTGGGCGAGCAGGTGGAGCTGGTCCTCGTGGGTCTTGAGGATGTCGGTGGCACGCTGGTGCGCACCTTCGACCAGCGCCTTGATCTCGGCGTCGATCAGCTTGTTGGTTTCGTCCGAGGCCATGGTGCGCATCGTCTGGCCCATGCCGAGATAGCCGTCCTGGCTCGATTCGTACTGCAGCGGGCCGAGCTTGTCGCTCATCCCCCAGCGGGTCACCATGTTGCGCGCAAGGTCGGTCGCGTACTGGATGTCCGACGAGGCGCCGGAGCTGACCTTGGCGTGCCCGAAGATGATCTCCTCCGCCACGCGGCCGCCCATGCTGACCGAGAGGTTCGCGTGCATCTTGTCGCGGTGATAGGAGTAGCTGTCGCGCTCCGGCAGGCGCATCACCATCCCCAGCGCGCGGCCGCGCGGGATGATGGTGGCCTTGTGGATCGGGTCGGAGGCCTCCTCGTGCACCGAGACGATCGCATGGCCGGCCTCGTGATAGGCGGTCATCTTCTTCTCGTCGTCGGTCATCACCATCGAGCGGCGTTCCGCGCCCATCATGACCTTGTCCTTGGCGTCCTCGAACTCCTGCATCGCCACCAGCCGCTTGTTGCGGCGCGCGGCGAGCAGCGCCGCCTCGTTGACGAGGTTGGCGAGATCCGCGCCCGAGAAGCCGGGGGTGCCGCGTGCGATCACGCGCGGGTTCACATCGGGGGCCAGCGGCACCTTCTTCATGTGCACGCCGAGGATCTTCTCGCGCCCGTCGATGTCGGGCACGGGGACCACCACCTGGCGGTCGAAACGGCCCGGGCGCAGCAGCGCCGGATCGAGCACGTCGGGCCGGTTGGTGGCAGCGATGATGATGATGCCCTCGTTGGCCTCGAAACCGTCCATCTCGACGAGCAGCTGGTTGAGCGTCTGCTCGCGCTCGTCGTTGGAGTTGCCGAGACCGTGGCCGCGCGAACGGCCGACCGCGTCGATTTCGTCGATGAAGACGATGCACGGCGCGTTCTTCTTGGCCTGTTCGAACATGTCGCGCACGCGGCTGGCGCCGACGCCGACGAACATCTCGACGAAGTCCGAGCCCGAGATGGTGAAGAACGGTACGCCCGCCTCACCCGCGATGGCGCGGGCGAGCAGGGTCTTGCCGGTGCCGGGCGAGCCGACCAGCAGCGCGCCCTTGGGAATCTGGCCGCCCAGCTTCGAGAAGCGCTGCGGATCGCGCAGGAACTCGACGATCTCCTGCAATTCCTCGCGCGCCTCGTCGATGCCCGCGACATCGTCGAAGGTGACGCGGCCCGATCGTTCGGTCAGCAGCTTGGCCTTGGACTTGCCGAAGCCCATCGCGCCGCCGCCGCCGCCCTTCTGCATCTGCCTGAGCGCGAAGAAGGCGATCCCGAGGATCAGCAGGAAAGGCAGCGACTGGAGCAGGATGAACAGCAGCATGCTCTGCTGTTCGCGCTGCTTGCCGGTGAACTGGACCCCGTTCTGTTCCATCAACCGGGTGATCTCGGTGTCGTTGGGCACCGGGACGGTCGAGAAGGGCTCGTCGTTCTTGAAGGTGCCGGTGATCAGCTCGTCTCCGAGCTGCACGTCCTTGACCTCGCCCTGCGCGACCGCCTCGCGGAAGTCGGAATAGCGGATCGCGGTGCCCTGAGTCTGGCCGGCATTGCTGAACAGGGTGACGACCAGCAGGAGGGCAAGGAAGATCCCGCCCCAGATCATCAGCTGCTTGATCCAGGGGTTGGGTCCGTCGCCCTGCGGCTGAGGATCGTTCTGCTCGCTCATCGGATGGATTCCTTTCGTCGCGCACAATGTAGGACGCGCAAGGTGAATGGCAAGATAATGCGCGCCGGTGCGCAAGGTCGCTTTTCGCGCAAGAGGCGGTGCGGATTATCGATCGCGCGCGGTCCCGTAGGCGGCGAGAAACACCTCGACCGCGCCCGCGATGCGCTGGTTGTTTTGCTCGGCCGGGATCTCGGCCCCGAAGCGGCGTTCGAGATCGCCCATGCCCTTGCACATCGAGACGAACTGTTCGGCGGCAAGCTCGAGGTCCGCGACCACGAGCTCACCCGCGGCGGCCGCATGGCCGAGCCAGGCGGCAAAGGCGCGCTTCATGCGCCGCGGCCCGGCCTCGAGGAACGCCGCGCCGACCGCCGGATCATGCTCGGTTTCGGCGGCGATGCGGCGCTCGAACTGGATCATCTCGGGGCGGTGCAGGAAGGCGTGCATCGCCTCGCCGATCGCCAGCAGCCGGTCGCGGATCGTGCCCGAAGGCATCGCCTCGAGCGAGAAGTGGCCGCGCACCTTCTCGCATTCGCATTCCACGGTCGCGCCGAACAGCGCGCGTTTGTCTCCGAACTGGTTGTAGATCGTGACTTTCGAGACTCCCGCGTCGGCGGCGACCTGCTCGATCGCGGTCGCGGCATAGCCGTTGCGAAAGAAGTGATGCGCGGCGGTATCGAGGATCGCGCGCCGCTTGGCGGCGTCGAACGGACGGCCTGCGCGGCGCGGCCGCTTGGCGCCGGGGCTTGCGGATGAACCGCGGATTGACAAAGTGAACGGCTCCGTTCATTTAAACGCGACCGTTCAATAATGCGGCGATTCGCCTCTCCACGCAACCCCGCCTCCGACCAAAGGTTCCCCGCGTGCTCTGGATTGCCATCAGGATGCTCACCGGCGACGCCCAGAAGTTCTACGGGCTGTTGTTCGGCATTGCCTTTTCCACCCTGCTCATCACCCAGCAGCTGACGATCTTCGTCAACCTCATCGAGCGCGGGGCGAGCGGGGTCTTCAATTCGCCCAATGCGCAGATCTGGGTGATGGACCCGGTGAGCCGCACCACCGAGGTCAAGTACGAGATGCCCTCGACCGCGCTCGACGAGGTGCGCTCGGTTCCGGGCGTCGAATGGGCCGTCCCCCAGCTGCGCGCCACCGCCGCGGTTCGCACCAGCACCGGCGATCTCGAGGGGGTGTCGGTGATCGGGGTCGATGATGCCACCCTGATCGGCCTCCCACGCAACATGGCCAAGGGCTCGCGCGACGTGCTGTCCGAGCCCGACGCAGTGCTGATCGACGATGTCGGGGTCACCAACATGTTCCAGCCGGGCGAGGACCCGGTCGGGCAACGGCTCGAGCTCAACGACCAGCGCGCGGTGATCCGCGGCGTGGCGGATTCGATCCCGAGCTTCACCAGCCAGGTGACGCTCTACACCAAATACAGCCGTGCGCTGAATTACGTCCCGGGCACACGCAACCGCCTGTCCTTCGTGCTCGCCGGGGTGAGCCCGGGCGCCGACCCGAAGGAGGTCGCCCAGCGCATAACCCGTCAGACCGGGCTGAAGGCCCTGACCCGCGACGCGTTCGCGCAATCGGGCATCGACTTCATCATCCAGAACACCGGCATTCCGACCAATTTCGGCATCACGGTGTTTCTCGGCTTCGTGGTCGGGGTGGCGATCGTCGGGCTGACCTTCAGCCTGTTCATCCGCGACAACATCAAGCAGTTCGGCGCCTTGAAGGCGATCGGCGTCACCAACGCCAAGATCGTGCGCATGGTGGCGGCGCAGGCCGGGCTGGTGGGTGCGATCGGCTATGCGCTGGGGGTGATGGGCACGGTGCTGTTCATCTGGGGCTTCTCCGGCGTCCCGCAGTTCAAGGGCTTCTACATCCCGTGGCAGATCCCGCTGATCAGCCTCGGTGCGGTGGCGCTGATCCTCGCGCTGACCGGCTGGACCGCGCTCAGGAGTGTGCTGCGCACCGAACCGGCGGCGGTGTTCCGGTGAGTTCGGAGGCGATCATGGACACCACCGCGATCGGCGGATGCGCCCCCGAAGCCGCAATCTGCGCGCGCGGCATCGTGCGCGAGTTCGTGGCCGGGCAGAGCACCATCCGGGTGCTCCACGGCATCGATACCGACATCCGCTCGGGCGAGCTCACCTATGTCGTGGGGGAAAGCGGATCGGGCAAGACGACGCTGATCTCGATCATGTGCGGCATCCTTTGGCCGACGATGGGCGAGGTGAAGGTGTTCGGCACCGACATCTACGGGCTCTCGGACAGCGACCTCGTCAATTTCCGCCTCAACAACATCGGCTTCATCTTCCAGCAGTACAATCTGATCCCCTCGATCGATGCCGCCGCGAATGCCGCGGTGCCGCTGATCGCCCAGGGGGTGCCACTCGACGAGGCGCGCGCCAGGGCCAAGGTGCTGCTCGACAAGCTCAACATCGGCGACCAGGCCGACAAGCTGCCCAACCAGCTTTCGGGCGGACAGCAGCAGCGCGTCGCGATCGCCCGTGCGCTGGTCCACGAACCGCGCCTCGTCGTCTGCGACGAGCCCACCGCCGCGCTCGACGCGCGTTCGGGGCGGCGGGTGATGGACCTGCTGCGCGAGGTCGCGGTGGCGCCCGACCGGGCCTGCATCATCGTCACCCATGACAACCGCATCTTCGATCTCGCCGACCGCATCATCGTGCTCGAGGACGGACGCATCACGCATGACGGCAAGGAGATGCCCGATGACCACTGATCGCGCCCGCCCGAACCGCCCCTCCCTCTCCCTCACCGATCCATCGAGGACACCATGGCCCTGCTGCCCCGCAACCTGAGCTTCTCGCGGCAGATCCTGCCGATCATCGCCGTCATCGGCCTCGCCGTCGCCGTGTTCTTCATCGTCCGCGGCCAGCCCGAGCGCACCTTGGCCGAACCCGGCCGCGAGCCGCCCAAGGCGGTGGGTGAACTCGCCGATGAACCACGGGTCGCGGGTTCCGGACTGGTCGAACCGGCGAGCGAGGTCATCGACATCGGCTCGGCTCTGGCCGGGCTTGTCACCGACGTGCGCGTCAGGCCCGGCGACAAGGTCGTCAAGGGCGAGGTGCTGTTCCTTGTCGATGCCCGCGCAGCGCGGGCCAATCTCGCCGAGGCGGGCGCCGCCATCACCGAGGCGCGCGCCGCGATTGCCGAGGCGATGACTGCACAGCGCACCGCCCGCCAGCAGCTCGATCTCTATCGCAGCCTCAGCGATCCGGCCGCGGTGAGCCGTTCCGAGGTGATCCGCGCCGAGGGCGAGGAAGCCGCCGCAACCAGCCGCCTTGCCCTCGCCCGTGCGCGTCTCGCCAGCGCCGAGGCCGCCGCCGCGGCGGCGCGCACCGAGATCGAGCGGCTGACCGTGCGTGCGCCGATCGCGGGCGAAATTCTCGCCGTGAACATTCGCCCGGGCGAATTCGTTGCGACGCAGGGCGGCGGCAACAGCCAGCCCTTCATCCAGATGGGCCAGACCGATCCGCTCCACGTGCGCATCGACATCGACGAGAACGAGGCCGCACGCGTCAAGCTGGGCGCGCCGGCCGTGGTCAGCCCGCGCGGCGCGGCCGAGCTGCGCGTGAAGGCGACCTTCGTGCGCGCCGAGCCGCAGGTCGTGCCCAAGAAGTCGCTCACCAACAGCGCCGCCGAGCGGGTCGACGTGCGGGTGCTCCAGCTGATCTACGCCCTGCCCGAAACCGAGGACTTCCGCGTGGGGCAGCAGGTCGACGCCTTCATCCCGGCGAAGTCCGCGCCTTCCGACGAGGAGGGCTGAGCCATGCCCCGCGCGCCCTCCCGCCTGCGGGCGAAAACCGCCGCGGTCCTGCTGCCGCTCGCGCTCGCCGCCTGCGCGATGCAGCCCGCGCCCGAGATCGCGACGCCGACGCCCGACCTGCCGGAAAGCTTCTTCTATCGCCCGGATGCCGCTTCGGGCGCTGCGCTGGCGGGTCTGCTGCCCCAGCAGGACCCGGCCTTCCGCGCGCTGTCCACCACCGCTCTCGCCGCCTCGCCGACCCTCGCCGAGGCCGCAGCGCGGATCGAAAACGCCCGAGCCGGCGCGCGCCGCGCGGGGGCCGAGCGCCTGCCCAACGTCACCGCCGATGCCAACGTGAAGCGCAACCGGATCAACACCGCGCAGTTCGGACAGGCCGGGCAATCGGGCTTCATTCCCGCCGAACAGACCTCCTATGGCGCGAACCTGACCGCCAGTTGGGATGCGGACATCTTCGGGCGTTTGAAGGCGCAGGAAAGGGCCGCGCGCGCGCGGATCGACGCGGCCAGCGCACAGGCCCGGGGCGTGCGCATCGCGCTGCTCGCAGAGATCGCCGCGAGCGTCACCGACTGGCGGGTGCTCGATGCCCGCGCCGCCGCGATCCAGGCCGATCTTGCCGCCGCCGACCGCCTCGCGGAGCTGGCTGGCGTGCGCGAGAAGGCCGGCATTGCCCCCGGCTTCGACCGGGTGCGTGCCGAGGCCGCCGCGAGTGCGTCGCGCGCGCGGCTCGTCGCGCTCGCCAGCGATCGGGCGCGCATCGTCGGCCGGCTGGTGACACTGACTGCCAGCGATGCGGCGAGCGTCTCGGCCGCATTGGCAGGGACCGGCACTCTGGCTGAGGCGCAGCCCGCCCCGGCGGCCCTGCCCTCCGAACTGCTCGCCAACCGCCCGGATGTCGCCGCCGCCGCCGCCAGCCTTGCCGCGAGCGATGCCGATCTCGCCGCCGCGGCGCGCGCGCGCTTCCCGCGCCTCACGCTTTCCGGGGTTCTCGGCCTGCTCGCCTTCGATCCGGCGAACCTGTTCGATTCCAATTCGGTGGTCGGCTCGCTTGCGGCCGGGGTTGCCGGGCCGCTGCTCGATTTCGGGCGCGTCGGCGCGCAGATCGACGCCGCCGCCGCCGACAAGCGCGCCGCCTTCGCCGCCTATCGCGGCGCGGTGTTCCAGGCGCTCGGCGATGCGGAAGCTGCCTACGGCCTCGTCGCCGCGGCCGACACCGAGGCAGAGGCCGCAATCAGCGAGCGCGATCAGTTGCAACGCGCCGCGGCGCTTGCCGATACGCGCTTCAGGGCCGGGCTTGCGAGCTTCCTCGAAGTGCTCGAGGCGCGCCGCGCCGCCGATGCCAGCGGCGAACGCGCCGCGGCGGCGCTCGGCCGCGCAGCGCGGGCGCGCATCCTGCTGTGGCAGGCGCTGGGCGGCGGGAACGAGAGCCTAGGCGCGGCGCTGCAGCAAAGCTGACCGCTCGCAGCGGCACACCACTTCGTCGCGCTGGTTGCGCATCTCGTGAAGGAAGGTGACGATCCCGGCTTCGGGCCGCGACTTGCTCTCGCGCAGCTCCTTCACCTCGGTCGCGGCGCGCAGCGTGTCGCCGATGAACACCGGCGCGGGCGTGACGACATTGTTGAAGCCGAGATTGGCGACCAGCGTGCCGAGCGTCGTGTCGCCCACCGAGAGCCCGACCAGGAGGCTGAAGGTGAAGGTCGAATTGACGAGGATCTGCCCGAACCCGCTCGCCCTGGCCGCCTCGACATCGAGATGCAGCGGCTGCGGGTTGTGGGTCATGGTCGAGAACAGCAGGTTGTCGGTCTCGGTCACGGTGCGGCGGATCGCGTGCTCGATCCGGTCGCCCACCTGCCATTCTTCGAAATAGCGGCCCGCCATCACGAGGCCTCCTGCCAGCGGGCGATGACCGCCGCGCCGTCCTCCGCGCTCGACCGGACGCTGCCGGGCGTGCGGCTGAACCGGGGCGCGGGGGCGGTGTGCCATTCGCCGTCGTGCTGCACATAAGCGCCGCGCGCCTTCATGTGCGGATGCCCCCGCGCCTCGTCGAGTTCGAGCACCGGGGCGAAGCAGGCATCCGAACCTTCGAGAAGTTCGCACCATTCGGCCTGCGTCTTCGTGGCGAACAGCGCGGCGAGCCTTTCGGCATAGTCGTCCCAGTTGGCGGGGTTCATCTGGCCCTGCGCGAGGGCCTCGGGTGCGCCCGCCTTGGCGAGCAGCTCGGCGTAGAACTGCGGCTCGATCGCCCCGACCGACACCTCCTTGCCGTCGGCGCACTTGAAGCAGCGGTAGAAATGCGCTGCGCCGCCCAGCATCCCGCGCCCCCGCTCGGTGGTGATGAAGGGCCGCCCGCGAACGCCGAAGAAGAAGCTCATCAGGCTGGTCGCCCCGTCGACGATCGCGGCATCGACCACCTGACCCTTGCCCGAACGCTCGCGCTCATAGAGTGCGGCCATGATCCCGAAGGCGCAATACATCGACCCGCCGCCGAAATCGCCAACGAGGTTCTGCGGCGGGGTGGCGGTCTCTCCCGCCTTGCCGACCGCCGAAAGCGCGCCGGTGATCGCGATGTAGTTGATGTCGTGCCCCGCGGCCTGCGCCAGCGGCCCGTCCTGCCCCCAGCCGGTCATCCGCGCATAGACGAGGCGCGGATTCGCCCCGAGCAGTTCCTCCGGCCCCAGCCCGAGGCGCTCCATCACGCCGGGGCGGAAGCCCTCGATCAGCACGTCGGCGAGCGCCGCTGCCGCGCGGCATTGGGCGCGCCCTTCCTCGCTCTTGAGGTCGAGCGCGAGCCGGTGCCGCGCCCGCTCGACCACCGGGTTCGAGACCTGCGTCCCCGGGCGTTCGATCCGCACCACCTCGGCGCCGAGATCGGCGAGCAGCATCGCGACGTGCGGGCCGGGCCCGATGCCGCTGAATTCGATGACCCTGAGGCCGGCAAGCGGCCCGCTTGGCTGGTTCATGTCTCTCTCCCTTTGGCCCGCGTCTGTGGCGCGACCGCTGCCCGAGAGCAAGTCCCCTCATCGCCAGCCCCGGCGCGCTGCCGATCCGTCCGCCGCCCAAGTCGCTCCATCCCGGTGCAAAGGCAAAATTGCTTGTCGCCGCCGCCAGCGCTTATAGCTGCATCGCCATGCGCAATCTGACTCATCTCGAACGGCTCGAGGCCGAGAGCATCCACATCTTCCGCGAGGTCGTCGCCGAGGCGGAAAACCCGGTGATGCTTTATTCGGTGGGCAAGGATTCCTCGGTGATGCTGCACTTGGCGCGCAAGGCCTTCTATCCGGCGCCCCCGCCCTTCCCGATGCTGCACGTCGCGAGCGGGTGGGACTTCAAGGACCTCATCGCCCACCGCGACCGGACGGTGCAAGAATATGGCCTCAAGCTGATCGTCGCCGAGAACGAGGAGGCCGAGGCACAGGGGATCAACCCCTTCGACACGGGCAGCGCGCTCTACAGTCAGGCGCAGCTCACCGACCCGCTCAAGCGTGCGCTCACCGCCCACGGCTTCGATGCGGCCTTCGGCGGCGGGCGGCGCGACGAGGAAAAGGCGCGGGCGAAGGAACGCATCTTCTCCTTCCGCACCGCCGCGCACCGCTGGGACCCGAAGAACCAGCGCCCCGAACTGTGGAACCTCTACAATGCCAGGAAGAACAAGGGGGAGAGCATCCGCGTCTTCCCGATCTCGAACTGGACCGAGCTCGACATCTGGCAATATATCGCGCTGGAAAAGATCGACATCGTCCCGCTCTACTTCAGCAAGCCGCGTCCCACCGTGGAGCGTGATGGGATGCTGCTGGTGGTCGACGACGAACGCTTCCGGCTCGAACCCGGCGAGGAACCGGTGACCCGTTCGGTGCGCTTCCGCACGCTCGGCTGCTATCCGCTCACCGGTGCAACGCTGTCCGAGGCGACCGAGATGAACCACATCATCCAGGAGATGCTGCTCGCCACCGGTTCGGAGCGGCAGGGCCGCGCGATCGACAAGGGCCAGTCGGCGAGCATGGAAGACAAGAAGCAGGAAGGTTACTTCTGATGGCCGACCGCGATTCCAGCTTCCGTGTCGATGCACTCGCGGCGGAGGACATCGACGCCTATCTCGAGGCGCACCAGCACAAGAGCCTCCTGCGTTTCATCACCTGCGGCAGCGTCGACGATGGCAAGTCCACGCTGATCGGGCGGCTGCTCTATGATTCCAAGATGATCTTCGAGGACCAGCTCGCCGCGCTCGAAAGCGACAGCCGGCGGCACGGGACGCAGGGCGAGGACATCGATTTCGCGCTGCTGGTCGACGGGCTCGCCGCCGAGCGCGAGCAGGGCATCACGATCGATGTCGCCTACCGCTTCTTCACTACCGAAAAGCGCAAGTTCATCGTCGCCGATACGCCCGGACACGAACAATACACCCGCAACATGGTCACCGGCGCCTCGACCGCCGACCTTGCGGTGATCCTCGTCGATGCGAGGAAGGGCGTGCTCCAGCAGACCCGGCGCCATTCGTGGCTGGTCCACCTGCTGGGCATCCGGCACGTGGTTCTGGCGGTGAACAAGATGGACCTCGTCGGCTACGACCAGCCGACCTTCGAGCATATCGTCGCCGACTATCGCAGCTTCGCCCAGAGCATCGGGATCGACCAATTCACCGCCATCCCGATCTCCGGCTTCAAGGGCGACAACATCACCGCCGCGCCCTCCGCGAACACGCCGTGGTACGACGGACCCGCGCTCATCGAACATCTCGAGACCGTCGCGCTCGACAATGCCGCTGCGCAGGCCGCGCCGTTCCGGATGCCGGTGCAGTGGGTCAACCGTCCCAATCTCGACTTCCGCGGCTTCGCCGGGCTGATCGCCAGCGGCACAGTGCGGGTCGGCGACGCGGTGCGGATCGTGCCTTCGGGCAAGACCAGCACGGTCAAGGCGATCACCACCTTCGACGGCGAACTCGACGTGGCCGTGGCCGGCCAGTCGGTCACCATCAGCCTCGCCGACGAGGTCGATTGCAGCCGCGGCGACGTGATCGCGGCCGCGGGCGATCCGCCGCAGGCCTCCGACCAGTTCCGGGCGACCTTCGTATGGATGGACGAAGAGCCGTTGAAGCCGGGGCGCGGCTACTGGCTCAAGATCGGGACTCAGACCGTCACCGCCACGGTCCAGCCGCCGGAATACGAGATCGACGTCAACAGCCGCGAACACCTTGCTGCCAAGACCCTCGGCCTCAACAGCATCGGAGTCGCGGAGTTCGCGACCGACCGCGCCATCCCCTTCGAGCCCTATGCCGAGAACCGTCAGCTCGGCGGGTTCATCCTGATCGACAAATGCACCAACGCCACGGTCGCGGCGGGGATGATCGCGTTCAGCCTGCGCCGCGCCGACAACGTGCACTGGCAGCCGACCGCGATCACGCGCGAGGATCACGCCGCGCTGAAGAACCAGGCGCCGCGGGTGCTGTGGTTCACCGGCCTTTCGGGGAGCGGCAAGTCGACCATCGCCAACGAGGTGGAGAAGCGGCTCGCGCTGATGAACCGCCACACCTTCCTGCTCGACGGGGACAATGTGCGCCACGGTCTCAACCGCGACCTGGGTTTCACCGAGGCTGACCGGATCGAGAACATCCGGCGCGTGGGCGAGGTCGCCAAGCTGATGGCCGATGCCGGGCTGATCGTGCTCACCGCCTTCATCAGCCCGTTCCGCGCCGAGCGGCGGATGGTGCGCGAGATGCTGCCCGAAGGCGAGTTCATCGAGATTTTCGTCGACACCCCGCTCGAGGTGGCCGAGGCGCGCGACGTCAAGGGCCTCTACAGGAAGGCGCGCGAAGGCAAGCTCAAGAACTTCACCGGGATCGACAGCCCCTACGAAGCGCCCGAAAACCCGGAAATCCGTGTCAACACGGTCGACATGACGCCCGAGGAGGCCGCCCGCTACATCATCGAGCGGATCCTGCCGCTCAAATGAGCCTTGGCAGCCTCGACGATGCCGCCCTCGCGGCGCAGCTCGCCCAGGATGCCGGGCGCCTGCTGCTGGAGGTGCGCGGACGCGGCGACCTGACGGGCAAGGCGCTGGGCAAGGCCGGCGATGCCGCGGCCAACGAAATGCTGTGTGCGGCGCTGCGCGCGGCGCGCCCCGATGATGGCCTGCTTTCCGAAGAGGAGAAGGACAATCCCGCCCGTCTCGCGAAACAGCGGGTGTGGATCGTCGATCCGGTCGATGGCACGCGGGAATATGGCGAGGAGCGCAGCGACTGGGCCGTGCACGTCGCGCTGGCGGTGGACGGCGTGGCCAGCTGCGGCGCGGTGGCGCTTCCGGGGCTCAAGGGCGGCGTGGTGCTGCGTTCCGACCGGCCGCAGCCGCTGGGTCCGATGGCTGCACGTCCGCGCTTCCTCGTCAGCCGCACCCGCCCCGCCCCCGAGGCCGAGGCGGTCGCCGCGGCGCTCGGCGGAGAGCTGGTGCCGATGGGCAGCGCCGGGGCCAAGGCGATGGCGGTGGTCCGCGGCGAGGCGGAGGTCTATCTTCACTCGGGCGGGCAATACGAATGGGACAGCTGCGCGCCCGTTGCGGTGGCGCTGGCGCACGGGCTGCACTGTTCACGGATCGACGGCGCCCCGCTCGTCTACAACCGTCCCGACACCTATATGCCCGACCTGTTGATTTGCCGTCGCGAATGGGCAGCGCGGGTGCTGGAGGAGGTCGCCCGGCTCGCGCGCCGCGATTGACAGCCCGCCCCTCGGGGTCATAGGCGCGAGACCACGCGATTGTGCGATGCAGCGAGCGACGGGACCGGCGCACATGGAGAATGACCGCATCAGGGTGCTCGCGGCCGCTTCGGGGGGCGGCCACTGGGAGCAGCTGATGCTGCTTCGCCCGACCCTGGCGCAATACGACGTGCGCTTTGCGACCACCGATCCCGCCGTGGCGCTGCAGCATGACATCGCAGAGGTCGAAAGCCTGCCGGATTGCAACCAGAACATGCCCGTCGCTTCGGCCCGCTGCGCGCTTGCGGCGCTGCGGTTGGTGCTGAAGCACCGGCCGCAAGTGGTGATCTCGACCGGTGCCGCGCCGGGCTTCTTCTGCATCCTCGCAGGCCGCCTGATCGGCGCACGCACGCTGTGGATCGACAGCGTCGCCAACGGCGAGGAGCTGTCGATGTGCGGCAAGCTGTCGAAGCGCTTCGCCCATGAGTGCTGGACCCAGTGGGAGAACCTCGCCGCGGACGGGAACCCGCGCTATTTCGGGGCGGTGCTGTGATCATCGTCACCGTCGGGATGCAACTCGGTTTCGACCGGCTGATCGCGGCGGTGGACGCGCTTGCGCCGGGTCTTGGCATGCCGGTGATCGCCCAGACCGGCAAGGGCAGCTACCGGCCGCAGCACATGGAGGCGCGCGCCAGCATCGCTCCGGCCGAGTTCGAGGCCCTGGTGGGCGAGGCACGGCTGATCGTCGCCCATGCCGGGATCGGCACCGTGCTGACCGCCGCGCGCTGCCGCAAGCCGATCGTGCTGGTGCCGCGCCGGGCCGAACTCGGCGAACATCGCAACGATCACCAGTTGGCAACGGTGCGCAAGCTTGCTGGACGGCCGGGAATCCTCGTCGCCGAACAGGAAGGCCTGCTTGCCGGCCGTATCGCCGAGGGGCTGGCGCTGGAGGACTGGTCGGCGGCAAGTTCACCGACCGCGCAGCGCCTCCACGGTGCGCTCGCCGCCTTCATCGAGAACCGCCCGCTCTAGCCCGGCTCCGCGCCATATGGTGAAAGGCACGGCAAGCCTAACGCGATTTTAAGGCCTTTGCGGCCATGGCTCCCCTCGGAAGAGCGGGACCGTGATCCGATGAATGCACCCTTCAAGACCGCCGCCGCGCTCGGCAGCGATGCCGGCAAGCAGCCGGCACCCGACCATCAGGTCGCGGTGATCGGCCTCGGGTATATCGGCCTGCCGACCGCCGCGCTGCTCGCCAGCTACGGGTGGTCCGTGTGCGGGGTGGACGTCTCGCAAAAGGTGGTCGACACCGTCAATGCAGGCGGCGTGCACATCGAGGAGCGCGATCTCGATGCACTGGTGCGCGACGCCATCACCGCGAAGACGCTGGTGGCGACAACCGAAGTGCCGACCGCCAGCTTCTACATGATCGCCGTCCCGACCCCGCTGGGCGAGGGCAATGCGCCCGACATCTCCTATGTCGAGGCCGCAGCGCGCGCCATCGCGCCCAAGATCCTGCCCGGCGCCTGCGTCATCGTCGAAAGCACCTCGCCGGTCGGCACCACCGAGCGTGTGGCCGCGATCATCGCCGAGGCGCGGCCCGATCTCACCGTCCCGCGCGGCGGCGGCACCGAGGAAGCCGACATCGCGCTCGCCTATTGCCCCGAGCGCGTGCTTCCGGGCCGCATCGTCAACGAGCTGGTCCACAACGACCGCGTGATCGGCGGTGTCACCCCCGCCTGCGCCGAGCGCGCCGCGGCGCTCTACACCAGCTTCGTCAAGGGCGACTGCCTGACCACCACCGCCCGCGTCGCGGAGACGGTCAAGCTGGTCGAGAACAGCTTCCGCGACGTCAACATCGCCTTCGCCAACGAACTTTCGATGATCGCCGACACGATCGGGGTGGACGTGTGGGAGGTGATCCGCCTCGCCAACCGCCACCCGCGCGTCAACATCCTTCAGCCCGGCCCCGGCGTGGGCGGGCACTGCATCGCGGTCGACCCGTGGTTCCTCGTCGCCGGCGCGCCCGAATCCGCGCGGCTGGTGCGCACCGCGCGCGAGGTCAACGACCACAAGGCGGTGCATACCGAGAACAAGATCCGTGCGCTGCTCGAGGCGGCGCCGCAGGGCGAGGTCGCGCTGCTCGGCCTCGCCTTCAAGCCGGATATCGACGACTTCCGCGAAAGCCCCGCGCTCGAAATCGCCGAGGCCCTCGCCGAAACGCATGGCGAGCGTATCCTTGTCGTCGAGCCTTTCGCCGAAGACCTGCCCACCTGCCTCGCGGGCACCGGCGCGAGACTGGTAACGCTTGACGCCGCGCTGCGCACCGCGGAGATTGTCGTCGTGCTGGTCGATCACACCGCCTTCAAGCATCTCGCGCCCGAGGATCTGGCGGGCCGGCTGGTGTTCGACACGCGGGGCATGCTGCGGCGATGAACCACGTAGGCGCGAGGCCGCGCATTCTCGTCACCTTCGGCACCCGTCCCGAAGCGATCAAGATGTTTCCGGTGGTCTTCGCACTGCGCGAAACGGGGGTCTTCGATGTCCGGGTCGCTGTCACCGCGCAGCATCGGGAAATGCTGGATTCCGTGCTGGCGATGGCCGGGATCGTGCCCGATGTAGACCTCGATTTGATGCAGCCGGGCCAGAGCCTCGATGCCCTTTCGGCGCGGATCGTCACCCGCTTCGGCGAGGCGCTCGATGCGCTGAAGCCCGACCGGGTGCTGGTCCATGGCGATACGCTGACGACGATGATGGCCACCCTCGCCTGCTATTTCCGGCGCATTCCCGTCGGCCACGTGGAGGCCGGCTTGCGCAGCGGCGACATCTATTCGCCGTGGCCCGAGGAGGTGAACCGGAAGGTCACCGGCGTTATCGCCGATCTGCATTTCGCGCCGACCGAAACCGCGGCAGCGGCGCTGCGCGGCGAGAATGTGGACGAAGACGCGATCCACGTCACCGGCAACACGGTCATCGACGCGCTGATCTTCGCACGCGACCGGGTCGCCGCCGATCCCGCGCAGGCCCCGGTGGTCGCGCCGCTGCGCACCCGCTTCCAGGGCAAGCGGATCATCGCGGTGACCGCGCACCGGCGCGAGAATTTCGGAGAGGGCATGCGGCAGATCGCCGCCGCGCTCCAGACCCTCGCCGCGCGCGAAGACGTCGCGATCATCTATCCGCTCCATCCCAACCCGAACGTGGTCGAGGTGATGCGACCGGCGCTGTCAGGCCACGGGAACATCGCGCTCATCGATCCGCTCGACTACCCCGATTTCGTCGCCATGATGGCGGCCTGCGACGTCGTGCTGACCGACTCCGGCGGCATCCAGGAAGAGGCGCCGAGCCTCGGCAAGCCGGTTCTGGTGATGCGCGAGACCACCGAGCGTCCCGAAGGGGTCATCGCCGGCACCGCCAAGCTCGTCGGCGCTGACGCGCAAAGGATTGTTGCGGAGACCTCGCGACTGCTGGACGACCCGGCCGCGTATCGGGCGATGGCGCGAGCGCACAATCCCTATGGGGACGGGCTCGCCAGCGGCCGAATTGCCGCGATCATCGCAAGCACCTCAGGCCGACTTGCGCCTGCGCCAGCCCACCAGCCATGAGTAATAGGCTGCGCTGGCGAAGACTGCCAAACTGCTTCCGATATCGATGAACCAGTTCAATTTTGCCGGCCCGAACAGCAGCTTGTCGACAGGCGAGAGCGATATGAGGCGCAAGCCGAGCAGACCGATCATGCAATAGGCACTTGCGAAGCCGATCAGCATGGCGACATTGCGACGTCCGACGACATTGCGGAATCCGATGTAGATCCAAGCCGCCGCTCCAAGCGATATGAGCGCCACCGCAATCGCCGCGACCGGGCGCTGAAACGTTCGGCGCTCGCCATACACGCCTTCGTGATACAGCACGCTTCGCAGGTCGTGGCGTATCGCCTCTTCGACGCCGTAGACGCGCAGAACTGCCAGGAACACGAACAGCACCGCCAGCAACAACCATCCCGACACGTGCCAGCCTTGCTGCTTGCGCAAAATCGCGACGCCCGCCGCAACGAGCGAGCACATGGCCACGGCGCCGTAGAGCGACGCTGCGGCAAGGCTGAGCGAGGAGGGAACTGACGTCAACGCGCTTGTCATTGCCTTGGCACTCTTCACTTCTCTGCGCCGTCCACGTGCTTTCTGCTTCCAGTGCGCCACACTGGCCGAAGCGAAAATCCCGACGCAATCCGCGCCTCACATCGGCGATCCGGCAGCGCGGCGCAAGCATGTTGCACCGCGGGATGAGAGGGGCTAAGCGACCACGTATCATTACGGAGGGCACGATGACGACACGCAGTCCGCGCGGGAAATTCGCGACGTTGGCAGGGGCAGCCGCGACCATCTTTCTTGCTGGTTGCGCCTCAACCCCCGAACCCAGGATCGGCCTCAGCGTGAGCGATCCGGTCGCCGAATATGGTCAGACCGGCTTCAGCGTGCAGAGGCCCACCAGCTACGCGCTTCGCCCCGCCGATCAGATTTCGATCAACGTCTTCCGTGAGCCGGATCTGTCGCTCGAAAAGGTCCGGATCGGGGTGGACGGAAACGTCTCCGTGCCGATGCTCGGCACCATTCCGGCGGCTGGCATGACGACCAAGCAGTTCGAACAGGACGTCACGCGCCGGCTGGCGGCGCTCGGGCTCAAGATGCCGACCGTGAGCGTGAACATCGTCGACTATGCGTCGCATCTGGTAACTGTCGAGGGAGCGGTCGAGAAGCCGGGCGTCTATCCCTTCCAGCCGGGCGCGCGGCTTTCGTCGGCGGTGGCTCTGGCTTCGGGTCCCAAACGGACTGCGAAGATCGAGCAGGTCGCGGTCTTCCGCGAAAGCCCCCAGGGCGTCATGGTCGCGAAGTTCGATTACCAGCAGATCAAGCAGGGGACGATGCTCGACCCGGTTCTCGAGCCGGGCGACCGGGTGGTGATGGGAACCGACGGACTTTCGGTGTTCTGGGAAGACCTTCTCAAGGCGCTTCCGGCCTTCGGTGTGTTCGCAGTGGCCGGCCTGAACAACAACTGACATCATGAACGAACGATCGATCATCAGCGCGCCCGAACCCGATCCTCGAGGCGGGTGGCTCGATGCTTACATGGACGGCGGCGGGGTCGCGACATACCAGTCGCGCCCGCAATTGATCAGCTGGTCCGCTATCCGCGGCATCGCGTTCCGGCAGCGCTGGATGATCCTGGGGGTGATCGCCACGGCACTGATAGGTGGCATCATCATCACCTTGCTTGCGACGCCCATGTACGAGGCGGACGCGAAGGTCAGCGTCGAGCCGTTCGGCAACGCCATTCTCGAAGGCGAGGACGTCGCCAGCCAGTCGGTGTCGCCGAACCAGATCTACGATTATCTCGCCACGCAGGTCGAGATCATCAAGAGCAGGGCGATGGCCGAGATCGTGGCCGAAGACTTGAAGCTGTCCGATCGCACCGACCTGCTCGGCAAGGGCGTCGACGAGAGCCGTCCCCCGAACATCACCGACGAGCAATGGCGGGAAAAAAAGCGCAACATGGCGGTCGACGTGCTCGTCGGCTCGGTGACCTCGGAAGTCCCGTCGGAAAATTGGGTCATACCGATCGGCTATCGCTCTTCCGACCCGACCCTCGCAGCCGAAATCGCGAATGCCTACGCATCGGCCTTTATCTCCTGGGGGAGCCGCAAGACGGTTTCGGAAAACCAGTATGCGCTCGACTATCTGAAGCAGCAGATCGAGAAAACCCGGGAACGCCTCGCTACCGCCGAGGCTTCGGCGAACGAGTATGCGCGAAACAGCGGGATCATCGTTCAGCCCCTGCCCGGCGTCACAGATGACGGAAGCGCCGCCAGCGTCACCCTCACCGGCGCAAATCTTGCGAACATCAACCAGCGTGTCACCGATGCACGCGCCGCCCGGATCGCTGCGGAGCAGCGCTGGCGGTCGATCGAGAACCTGCCCGCTGCACAGCTGCCCGAAGTGCAGAGCAACCAGGTCCTGATGGGATTGATCTCGGACCGCACCGCCAAGCAGGCCCAGCTTGCCGAATTGCGTGAGCGGTACAACGACGATTTCCCGCAGGTGCAGAACCTGCTCGCGCAGATCAGCGTCCTCAACCAGCAGATCGAGCGCAGCTCGACCGAGGTCAAGGCGGCGGTGAAGAACGACTACATCATCGCCCGCAATCGCGAGAAAGCGCTCCAGAGCGAACTCGATTCGCTCACCTCGAACAAGCTGGTCGAGCAGGACCAGCAGGTTCAGCTCAGCGTTCTCGATCGTGAAGCCCAGGCCCTGCGCGATCAGCTCAAGGCGCTGCTCGACCGATACAACCAGATCAACAGCGCGGCGAACGTCCAGCGCGGCGAAGTGACGCGGCTTGACGCGGCAACCGTGCCGACTTCGCCCTATTCGCCGAACGTGCTCCGCAACATGGCTCTGGCTCTCGTTCTCGGCATCGCCTTCGGCGGCGCCCTGGCGGTCCTGCGCGAGACACTCGATGACCGCGTCCGCTCGCTCGAAGACGTCGAGGAGCGGGTCGGGCTGACATTGCTGGGCTACACACCGCACGTCGCCGAGCGCGATTTCGAAGCCGAGGGATCGAACCGCTTCAGCGCCCTCATGGAAGCCTATTCCTCGATCAGAGCGGCCATCGACTTCTCGCTGCCGCGGGGCCGGACAGTCCTGCAGCTAACCAGTTCTCAGGCCTCGGAGGGCAAGTCGACCACTGCGGTGATCCTCTCCGAACTGTTCGCGAGCCTGGGTCGCAAGACGCTGTTGATCGATGGAGACCTCCGCCGGCCGTCGGTCGCGGGACTGCTCGACGTCGAGCGTCCGAAGGCGGGTCTGGTCGAAGTCCTGCTCGGCCACCTGTCGCTCGACGATGCCCTGCTGAAGGGCATCCACGACAATCTCGACATCCTGCCCGTGGGCGAGATACCGCCGAACCCGACCGAGATCCTGGCGTCCCCGGCGATGCGCGAATTTCTGGAACGCGAACGCGACAATTATGATCTGATCCTTATCGACTGCTCCCCGGTGCTGGGTCTCGCAGATGCTCCAGTGCTGTCGCGACTGGTGGATGGCACCGTGTTCGTGCTGGAGGCCAACCGGGTTCCCTACGGCCAAGTCCGCTCGGCCGTGCGCCGCCTCAAGTTCGCCGGCGCCAATATCCTCGGCTTGGTTCTCACGAAGTACCGCGCGCTCGAGGCTGGCGAAACTTACAGCTACCAATACGAATACTACCGCTACGACAACAACAGATCGGGACGTTGACCTGTCAGGCAGGCAGGGCTTCTTGTCACGGAGAGGCGCTGCAGAACGATTCCGGCCCCGAGGCGAGCCAAGTTCAGACCAACACGGGCGACTGTGCAAAGATGAAGGAACCATTGGCCTTCTCGGTGATCATCCCGGCTCATAACGAGGCGGCGGTCATCGGCCGCTGCCTCGAGGCGCTGCTCGCCGATGCGCCGGATGACGGGTCCATGCAGGTGATCGTCGCCGCCAACGGCTGTACCGACGAAACGGTCACGAAAGCCCGCGAAGCCGCTCCCGATGCGGTCGTGCTCGATCTGCCTGTGGGATCGAAGACAGCTGCCATGAACGCCGCCAACCGCGAAGCGCTTCACTTCCCGAGGATCTATCTCGATGCGGACGTGCAGTGCAGCTATGCGGCGCTTGCCGCCACGGCGCGGGTGCTCCGCGAACCTGGCGTGATGGCAGCCGCTCCGGCGCTCAAAATGGACCTGTCCCGCTCGAACTGGCTGGCCAGCGCCTATTACCGGGTGTGGCTTACCCAGCCCTATGTGAAACGCGCCTTGGTGGGATCGGGCTGTTACGGACTGTCGGAGGCGGCCTATCGGCGGATCGGTGATTTTCCGCCGATCATCGGCGATGACATCTGGGTCCATTCGCGCTTCACGGAGAGCGAGCGCCGAAGCGTATCGGAAGATGGCGATGGGCGTCCCGTCCATTTCCTGGTTTCGCCCCCCCGCCGCGCGGTCGACCAGATCCGCGTCGAAACGCGCCGCCGGCTCGGCAATATGCAGCTGCTCCGCGAATATCCGAGCCCTCACTACACGGGGTCCAATCGTCCCGGCGACCTCGGCGCTGCGCTGCGCAATGGGGCGAGTGCCCTCGATGTGGCGATCTATCTTGCGATCAAGTTGATCGTGCGCTTGCGGGTGCAACTGGCAAAGCGCAGGCGGAAGGATATCGTGTGGGAGCGCGATCTCGCCGCAAGGGAGGCATGACCGACATGACCGACGCGCCAGCCCCACCGGGCCCGCCCTTCGCGCTTGAGCCGGAGAGCGCGCCCACAGCGCAGACCGGCGACAGCGGTCCCGATCTTTCGGTGCTGGTCGTGGCCTACAACTCGGCGAGGCTGATCGAGGCCTGCATCGCTTCGGTCGCGCCCGCCTGCACCCGTCAGAGCTTCGAGATCCTGCTGATCGACAATGGCGACGGATCGACCGAAGCGCTGGTCCAAGAGCGTTTTCCCGAGGTCAGGATCATCCCAAGCCGCGGCAATATCGGCTTTGCCGCTGGCAACAATGCCCTGGCGAGCCATGCGCGTGGTCGCTACCTGCTACTGCTCAACCCCGACATGAAGCTGTTCCCGCGCGCGATAGACGCGCTGTTCGAGGGGGTGGCGGCCTATCCGGGCGCTTCCGCCTGGGGAGGCGTGACGGTGGATGCGCAAGGATGCCCGGATACGGGCAATGCCATCCCGATGCCTTCGCTGGGCGCGTTCGCACAAGCTGCGCTGGGGCGTTACGCCGAAGCTAGACTGCCGGCCGAACGCCTCGAACAAGACAGCGAGGCCGAACTGCTCATGGGCGGCTTCGTGATGTTCACGAGGTCAGCCTGGGAAGCGGCGAAGGGGCTGGACGATCGCTACTTCCTCTATTGCGAGGAAGTGGACCTGTTCCATCGGCTCACGCGGATGGGCCACCGGTTCTGGCGCATTGCCGCTGCGCGCGGCTATCACGCGGCGGGGCATGGTGATGGGTCTTCGCCGATGCGAATGCTGTATCATGCAGCGGGAACGACGGAGTTCATGCGCGTTCACTGGTCGCCGCTTGCTGCAGAGCTCGGCAAGGCCCTGTTCTGGATCGCGGCACTCGAGCGATACCTGGCCGGACGCCTGCTGGGGCGCCGCATCCCCAAGCTGCAGTCGCGAGAGAAAGCCTACCACTTCACCGCACGTCGCCCTGGCTTGTGGTGGCACGGCTATGACAAAGAGCGCGGCCTGTTGGCGCAGCTAGAGCAACGCGGCGGTGTGCCGCTGTAAGATGACCTGCACCCGCCCAGCTCGATCGAACACCGCTTTTTTCTGAAGGATTCCGACTTGTCTCGCTCTCGCTTTCGCTCGAACAGGCCTGCAGGCATGCCAGATGCGGGGCGTGTGCGATGATCGTAGAAACTTCGACCGGCTCTTCCTTGGTAATCAAGGCCAAGGGCGGGCTTGGCAACCGGATGCTCTCCGCTGTCACCGGCCTCGCGCTTGCGGATCTGACCGGCCGCACGCCCTTCATCGACTGGCGCGACGGCATGTATCTGGCACCGGGAGAAAACCTCTATCCCGCATTGTTCGATGCCTCGTGGATGGGCGATCTGGCGGCACTCGATCATGAAACCGATGTTGCGCCGTCGCTGTGGTCGGGGCGGCTGCATGAACACCCGGTGGACGTGATCCGTCGGGACTTCCCCAATCGGCATCAGGATCCGTTGCTTTACCGCCGCCTGTCCATTCCGTTTTCGGGTGCCGGAACGAACGAGACAGTGGGCGTCTTCTGGTCGTACCTTCCCAAGCTGCGGCGGCTGGCAGGCCGCCTCGCTCGCGATCCCCGCTTCGCCGGGCGTTCCCTAGATGAGATCACCCGAACCTATCTTGATCGCTACTTCCGACCTGTGCCGCAGGTGACCGAGCGGATCGAGGCGGTGTTCGCCAAGCTCGACAAGCCGGTGATCGGGGTGCACATCCGCTTTACCGACCGGAAAGTGCCGCTCGATCGGATCATGCGCGAACTCGAGCGCCTGTCTCGCGCCATGCCGGAGGCGACGATCTTTCTGGCCACCGACAGCGAAACGGCCCAGAGTGCGATTCTCGCGCGCTTTCCCAATGTCGTCACCATCGAGAAGGCGCTGTCCAAGTCGGACGTCGCGCTGCACTTTTCGAGCGACGACTTCGCCGATCCTATCGAGGAAGCCCGCAACGCCCTTGCCGACATGATGGCGCTGGCCCGCTGCGATTGGCTGCTTCACAGTCGCCATTCGACCTTTTCGGTCACGGCATCACTGATCGGTCACATCCCCCCCAACCGGCAGGTCGACATCGCTCGCCTTGATCCGGTGGTACGGGCCAAACAGTTCTTTCAAGCACGAATTTGAGGGCAACCGGACATGCGCGCATGGATCAGTCGATACATTGGCGGCGGCTGGCGCCGACTGGAGCGCCACATCTCGCGGGCCTGGTTGAACGGGCAGGTCGACGGCAAAGGTTTCGCATTCGATCGCTATGGTGTCGGTCATGCTGCCTGGTGGGTGCCCAGCGACACGCCGGCGGGCAGTGTCGCCTATTGCGGTGGGGTCGGGCTGGACGCGACGTTCGATTTCGCACTTGCCGAGGAAAAAGGCATGGAAGTTCACAGCTTCGATCCCACCCCCGGATCGATCGCCTACATGGATCGTGAAAACCGGGGACGCGTTCATTTCCACCCCTGGGGCATGCTCGATCGCGACGAAGTCATGCGCTTTCACTCACCCGCCAACCCCGTCCATGCGAACTGGTTCATCGACAATCTGCACGGAACCTCGGACTATTTCGAGGCGCCATGCTATACGATCAAGACGATCATGGAGAAGCTTGGCCATCGCGATATCGAAGTCCTCAAGATCGATATCGAAGGCAGTTGGGGCCAGGTCCTGACCCGGATGCTCGAGAACAACATCCGTCCGCGGACCGTGTGCGTCGAATTCGATTCGCCCGCCCCGATCTCTCGCGTAAGGCGTATGACCAAGGCCCTGCAGGCGTCAGGCTACGTTCTGGCACGCCGTGACAAGGAGAACTGCGTCTTCATTCTGAGGGCCAACTAAGGCAATGCGGATGAGCGCTTTCTGACATGTTGAAACGTCATGTCCACTGATCTGGTTCGCAAGAAGAGCCCGGGGCGCCTGGCTCGGGCGGTGCGCCTGGCAGCATCGCTGCTCGATCCGCGCGCCTGGTTTCACCTGGTCAGGATCATGAACTATTACAATTACACGCATGTCGCGCAGATGCGGCTGCTGACGATCGCAGGAACCTACAACATCAGCCCGGACGCCGTGTTCCAGAACGCGGAACGCATCATTATCGGCCAGAGGGTGCGGATCGGCTCGCGCTGCCACCTCTGGGCCGGCCCGAGCAAGGGTCGCATCGTGATCGGCGACGACGTGCTGTTCGGCCCGGAAGTGATGCTCACGGCCGCCACCTACCGGCACGACCTCGGGCATCCGGTCACCGACCAGCCGATGGCAGAAGCGGACATCGTCATCGGCAATGATGTCTGGCTGGCGACCCGCGCGGTTGTCTTGCCCGGCACCCGGCTGGGCGATGGCTGCATTGTCGCCGCGGGCTCGGTCGTGCGCGGGGATTTCCCCCCGAAGAGCATCATTGCAGGATCGCCTGCCCGGATCGTCAGCCAACGGATCGTCCGCGGACCGGCCGCCGAGGCGGCGCCTGAAGGAAATTGAGCGGGAGGACTTGCGTTTTGTCGAGGAACGCCCGGCCCCATGAGGCGACGGCAGAATCTGCGCCCTTACAGAACGTTGCGATACTCAATCGCTTTCGACCCCGCCGGCAGGCTGACCAGATCGCCGTCCCGGCCCAGACGGATATCGCCCGAAAAGGCCTTGTCGGTGCCCTCGAGGAAGATGGCCTCGGCGCCCGGCACCGGCAGCGGCGGGATGATGTGATAGAACACCAGCATCCGCGCCTTGGCGAGCGCGGCGATCCGCGCGGCGTCGACCGGATCGGTGTGATAGCCGGGGATGTCGGACAGCACCTTGGCGATTGGAGCGGCACCGTTGCGCTGCGCGGCCTTGCGCATCATCCCGACCAATTCGACGTCGAGCGTCTCGTGGAAGATCACGTCCACCCCTTGCGCAGCCCTGGCGAAGGCGGGGTCGAATGCGGTGTCGCCGCTTAGCGCGACCGAGCGCCCCTTGTAGTCGATGCGGTAGCCGTAGGCATCCTTGACCGGATCGTGCGAGACGCGGATGGCGGTGACGGTGAGGTCACCGTCGCGCAGCACCACCACGCTGTCCTTGCCCTCGGGAATGACGATCTCGTCGGCGGCGAGGCCGTAGCCCGCAGGATTGGCCACTGCGGGCCCGTGGTGCGCGGTGCGATAGCGCGCGTCGATCGCATAGGCACGGTTGAAGCCATCGGCGACTTCGATCGTGCCCGGGGGGCCCGACATGGGAAGCGGATGGCTGCGCGCGGCCGGCACCCAGCTCTGCACCATCAGTTCGCCCAGCCCGTCGAGATGGTCGGAATGAAGGTGGGTGAGAAAAAGCCGCTCGGTCCTGCCGATCGGAAAGCCCATGCGCCCAAGCACCCGCATGCTGCCCGATCCGACGTCGAAGATCAGCCTGTGCGAGCCGGCGGCGACCGCAAGGCATGCCCCGGCGCGGTCCGGATCGGCGATCGGCGATCCAGTGCCGCAGACATAGACATGGAGGCCATCGGGCAGTTTCGCACTGGGGTCGGCCCCGACATTCTCGTCCATCACTTGCTCGAGCAGCGCGATGGTGACCGGCCGCTGGACCAGCTTGAAGACCGCGAAACCGGCAATCGCCAGCCCGGCGAGTATCAGCAGAATGCGGCTCATGCGGCCCATCGGATGTCCCCCTCCCCTGATATCTCCCGGATCCCGCCGGGACAGCCGTCAGTCATAGCGGCTAAGCGCCGCGCCGCAATCGCGGGCGCGTGGCCGGGCTCAGGCCTGCGCCGCGCGCGTCAGCCGGGCGCGGGCCTCGTCCTCGCCGATCAGAGGGAGGAGTTCGCCCATGTCGGGGCCGTGGTCCATGCCGGTGAGCGCCTGGCGCAGCGGCAGGAACAACGAACGGCCCTTGCGGCCGGTGCTCTGCTTGAGCGCGGCGGTCAGCGTTCCCCACGGGTCCTCGTTCCAATCGAGAGCCGCGGCCGCCTCGGCGAGAAAGGCGCGGTCATCAGGGGTGAAGTCGGGCTGGTCGACGGGTCCTGTGACGAGCCGCCACCAGTCTGCGGCCTCGCCGACATGGGCGAGGTTCGGGCGGATCGCGTGCCAGCCGGCCTCGTCCATGCCTTCGGGCAGGCGGTCCGCCACCGCAGCGAAGGGCAGCTGGTGGACGATCGCGGCATTGAGCCGCTCGAGGTCCTCCTCGTCGAACTTCGCGGGTGCGCGGCCGAAGCTCGAAAGATCGAAGCTGTCGGTGAGCACGGCGCGCTCGGCAATCGGCTCGACCGGCTGCGCCGTGCCGAGCCGCGCCAGCAGCGCGACGATGGATTCGGGCTCGATCCCGCGCTCCCGGAAGGCATCGCAGCCCAGTGAGCCGAGCCGCTTCGAGAGCTTGCCCTCGCGCCCCACCAGCAGCGCCTCGTGCGCGAAATCGGGCACCGCTTTTGCTGCACCCGATGTTGCAGCAAAGCCTGCAGCATGAAGTGCGGTAAATATCTGGATTTGCACGGCTGTGTTCGAAACATGGTCCTCGCCGCGCAGCACCTGTGTCACGCCCATGTCGATGTCGTCGATGGTGCTCGGCATCATGTAGAGCCACGAGCCGTCGGCGCGGCGGATGACGGGATCGGAGAGCTGCGCGGCGTCGAATTTCTGCGCGCCGCGGATGCCGTCTTCCCAGCGGATCGGCTCCGCGTGGTCGAGCAGGAAACGCCAGTGGGGCTGGATACCCTCGGCCTCCTTCGCCGCGCGCTCCGCATCGGAGAGCTTGAGCGCGGCGCGGTCGTAGATCGGCGGGAGCCCGCGCGAGAGCGCGATCTTGCGCTTCACCTCGAGCTCCTGCGCGCTTTCGTAGCAGGGATAGATCCGCCCTGCCGCCCTGAGCGCGTCGAAGGCCACCTCGTAGCGATCCAGCCGCGCCGACTGGCGTTCCTCGCGGTCCCAGTCGAGGCCGAGCCAGGTGAGGTCGGCGCGGATGGCATCGACATATTCCTCGCGGCTGCGCGCCGCATCGGTATCGTCGATGCGCAGGATGAAGCGCCCACCCGCCTTGCGCGCGAGCATCCAGTTATGGAGCGCGGTGCGGATGTTGCCGACGTGGAGCCGGCCGGTGGGCGAGGGGGCGAAGCGGGTGACGGTGCTCATGGGCGCCCGTTAGCGCGGCTTGCGCGCTATTGCGAGTAGAGCGTGAGCGCGTGTCCTCCGCCCGAGAGAACGACGGCGTTCGAGGCGTCGCGCCCGGCGGTGGTCGCCGCGCCGAGCGCGGCTGCGGCGGCACGGACGGGGCTGTCTTGCGTGCACCCGTCGCCGGCCGGCCCAGTGCGCTGCGTCGTCAGCCGTGCGTCCTGCATCCGGTAGGTCCACGCGAAGGTGCCGCAGGGCGCATCGAGCGCAATGCGGTTGTCCACGACAGACACGGCAATGCCGAAAGGCGCGTCGAGCGGTGCGCCGTCGATCCCTGCAACACGGTACTCGCCCGATAGGTCGGCGACGGGTGCAAGCGGCGGTTCGCTTTCCACATCACCCTCGTCTGCGCCCGCCCCCGGGGGCGAGGAAGGCTCGTGATCGGGGGCGCAGGCAAACAAGGCCATGCAGGCGGCGGCAAGGGCGAGGTTCCTCATGCCCTCCCCTTAGCGGTCGGCGGCGGCCGAGCGAGCGGAAATCAGGCGGTGCGCATTTCCGCTGCGGCGAGCGCCAGCGCACCTTCCCAGAGGCGCGGCATGCGATCGGGGCGCAGGAGACCCGACAGCGCCGCCTCGAAGCCCACCCGGTCCCCGCGGGCGGCGGCGTCGACGAAGGCGCCGATGGTGGCCTCGTCGTGGCTCATCAAGCGGCAGCAGAAGCGGCTGACGTGGATGTTCTCGGGCCAGCTCGCGGAAATCGCCTGGGCCAGCACGAGCGCCCGTGCGGCGACGGCGACATTCCCGAGCCGCGCGGCGAGTTCGGGCACGGGATCGCGGCCCACGCGCTCGTGCAGCGCGATCAGCCGCAGGGCATGGACGAAGCGCCCGCCGATCGGCCCCAGCGCCTCGACCCGCGGCGGCGCGGCAAGCGCGGCGATGGTTTCGGGCGCGCGGGCGGAAGGGGCGGGAGAGCGGCCGTGGGACATGAAAACCTCGCTTGTGCCGGATGCCGAAGGGACGGGCACAGGCTAAGATTGATGCGAGTGATTTGCAATAGCGTCTTTGGCCGATGGCAAAAAGAAACCCCTCCGAAGGCAGGCTCCGGAGGGGTTTCATCGACTTGCGCGAGCCAGACGGCGGAGACTTACTCCTCGCCAGCATCCTCAACGTCGCCAGCCGGCGCGGACTGGGCCATCGCCGCCATCGCCGCCTTCATCTTCTCTTCCGAGCCGATGGCGTCAGCCTCCGGCTCGACTTCGCGCTGGCCCGAAGCGGCAAGGGCTTCCTGCTGCTTCTTCCACGCCGCCTTGAGCGCCGCATCGCGGCTGTTGGCGGTGACGCGCAGGCGGTTCATGCCCGCGCCGGTCCCGGCGGGGATGAGACGGCCGACGATCACGTTCTCCTTCAGCCCGATCAGCGTGTCCTTCTTCCCCTCGACCGCCGCCTGCGTCAGCACGCGGGTGGTTTCCTGGAACGAGGCCGCCGAGATGAACGAGCGGGTCTGGAGCGAGGCCTTGGTGATGCCGAGCAGCACCGGGTTGCCGGTCGCGCCCTGCTTGCCCTTGGGAAGCTTGGCATTGATTTCCAGCATCTCGGCCAGGTCGACCTGCTCGCCCGGCAGCAGGGTGGTGTCCCCGCCATCGGTGATCTCGACCTTCTGCAGCATCTGGCGAACGATCACCTCGATGTGCTTGTCGTTGATCTTCACGCCCTGCAAGCGGTAGACTTCCTGGATCTCGTTGACGAGATACTCGGCCAGCGCCTCGACGCCCATCACCTCGAGGATGTCGTGCGGGTTGGGCGAGCCGGAAATCAGGGTGTCACCCTTCTTCACGTAGTCGCCTTCCTGCACGTCGATCACCTTGGTCTTGGGGATCAGGTATTCCACCGGATCGCCCTCCTCGGGGATGATCGCGATCTTGCGCTTGGCCTTGTATTCGCGGACGAATTCGATCCGGCCGGAGACCTTGGCGATGATCGAGACGTCCTTGGGCATGCGCGCCTCGAACAGCTCGGCCACGCGCGGCAGACCCCCGGTGATGTCGCGGGTCTTGGCGGCTTCGCGGCTCGCACGGGCGAGAATGTCGCCCGCCTCGACCGTCTGGCCGTCCTCGACCGACAGGGTGGTGCCGGGGGCGAGCATGTAGCGCGCCGCCTCGGTTTCCCCGCCGCCTTCGCCCAGCAGGGTCAGGCGCGGACGCAGGTCTTCCTTCTTCTTGCGGCCCGTCGCGCGATTCTCGGTCACCACGCGCTGCGCGATGCCGGTCGCATCGTCGACCTGCTCCTCGAGCGTGACGCCCTCGGCGAGGTCCTGATACTTCACCACGCCCGACTGTTCGGTGATGATCGGCAGGGTGAAGGGGTCCCACTCCGCCAGACGGTCACCGATCTTCACGGTGTCGCCGTCCTTGAACATCAGCACCGTGCCGTAGGGCACCTTGTGCATCTCGCGCTCGCGCCCTTCGGCGTCGATCACGGCGATTTCGCCGCTGCGCGAGAGGCTGAGGATGCGGCCCCGCTTGTCGGTGATCGTCTGCATCTCGCGATACTCGATCTTGCCGTCCGAGATCGCCTCGAGGTGGCTGGTCTCGTTGAGCTGCGCCGCGCCGCCGATGTGGAAGGTCCGCATCGTCAGCTGGGTGCCGGGCTCACCGATCGACTGCGCCGCGATGACGCCCACGGCCTCGCCGATGTTGACCGGCGTGCCGCGCGCCAGATCGCGCCCGTAGCAGGTCGCACACACGCCCTGTTCGGCTTCGCAGATCAGCGGCGAGCGGATCTTGGCGGACTGCACTTCGGCCGCCTCGATGTCCTTGACCATCGCCTCGTCGAGCAGGGTGCCGGCCGGGACGACCACTTCGCCGGTGGCGGCATTGATGATGTCCTCGGCGACGGTGCGACCGAGGATGCGCTCGCCCAGCGAGGCGATCACCGAACCGCCCTGCACGATCGCGCGCATTTCGAGCGCGTTCTCGGTGCCGCAATCCTCCTCGACGATGACGCAGTCCTGCGACACGTCGACGAGACGGCGGGTGAGATAGCCCGAGTTCGCGGTCTTCAGCGCGGTGTCCGCGAGACCCTTGCGGGCGCCGTGGGTCGAGTTGAAGTATTCAAGGACGGTGAGGCCCTCCTTGAAGTTCGAGATGATCGGGGTCTCGATGATCTCGCCAGACGGCTTGGCCATGAGGCCGCGCATCCCGGCGAGCTGCTTCATCTGCGCCGGGCTACCACGGGCGCCCGAGTGGCTCATCATGTAGATCGAGTTGATCTGGGCTTCCTTGCCGTTCTCGTCGATCGGGGTCGCCTTGATCTCGGCCATCATCGCGTCGGCGACCATGTCGCCGCACTTCGACCAGGCATCGATCACCTTGTTGTACTTTTCCTGCTGGGTGATCAGGCCGTCCTGGTATTGCTGCTCGTAGCCGGCGACCAGTTCCTTGGTCTCCTCGACCAGCTTCTCCTTGGCGTCGGGAATGATCATGTCATCCTTGCCGAAGGAGATGCCCGCCTTGAACGCGTGGCGGAAGCCCAGCGCCATGATGGCGTCGGCGAACAGCACCGTGTCCTTCTGGCCGGTGTGGCGATAGACCTGGTCGATGACGTCGCCGATCTCGCGCTTGGTGAGCAGACGGTTCACGATGTCGAAGGGCACCTTGTGGCTCTTCGGCAGGCACTCGCCGATCAGCATCCGGCCCGGGGTGGTGACGAAACGCTTCATCGCCACCTTGCCATCTTCGTCGGCCTGCGGAACGCGGGCGATGATCTTGGTGTGCAGCGTGACCGCCTTGGCTTCGAGCGCCTGGTGCACTTCGGCCATGTCGGCAAAGCGCGGCAGCTTCTCGACCTTGGTGCCGTCCTTTTCCTCGATGAACTCGGGGGTCTTCTCCTGGCGTTCCATCGACAGGTAGTAGATCCCCAGCACCATGTCCTGCGAGGGCACGATGATCGGCTTGCCGTTGGCGGGCGAGAGGATGTTGTTGGTCGACATCATCAGCACGCGCGCTTCGAGCTGGGCTTCGAGGCTCAGCGGCACGTGGACCGCCATCTGGTCGCCGTCGAAGTCGGCGTTGAAGGCCGAGCAGACCAGCGGGTGCAGCTGGATCGCCTTGCCCTCGATCAGCACGGGCTCGAACGCCTGGATACCCAGACGGTGGAGCGTCGGCGCGCGGTTGAGCAGCACCGGGTGCTCGCGGATCACCTCGTCGAGGATGTCCCAGACTTCCTTGCGCTCCTTCTCGACCCACTTCTTGGCCTGCTTGAGGGTCATCGAGAGACCCTTGGCGTCCAGACGGGCGTAGATGAACGGCTTGAACAGCTCGAGCGCCATCTTCTTGGGCAGGCCGCACTGGTGCAGCTTGAGCTC
>WGLN01000017.1 GCA_016125555.1 Porphyrobacter sp. | reverse complement strand
TCTTCCGGGGTCCAGCGCCTACGGCGCTGAACCCCTCCGAGAACCTCCGCATGCACGTAGCTCCTGGGATTACTGTCGGTCATATGCCTCACTCTTACATAAGTGTGAGGAACTGTCCGGTCATTTTGGGGGCCGCTTCAATTTATCCATAGGCTTCATGAACTTGCCCAGTCCCGGCGAAGTTGACAGGCTGTCAACTTTGTCAACTTCAGCCCGGTCCCGGCGTGCGTTTCCCGCAATTCCAAGGCAACCTGTCCGAAGAACCCGCCGCGAAAGGATGACACGACATGCAATTCACCCGCCTCGGCCGCTCCGGCCTCACCGTCTCGCGGCTCTGCCTCGGCTGCATGAGCTATGGCGACACCTCCAAGGGCTGGCACGGCGACTGGCTGCTCGGCGAAGACGCCGCGCGCCCCTTCTTCCGCGCCGCGCTGGAAGCCGGGATCAACTTCTTCGACACCGCCAACATCTATTCGGGCGGCACCTCGGAGGAGATCACCGGCAAGCTCTTGAGGGAGATGGCGCGGCGCGACGAGATCGTGGTCGCCACCAAGGCCTTCGGCGTGTGGCGCAACGCACCCAATTGCGGCGGCTTGTCGAGGAAGGCGCTTTTCAACGCCATCAACGACAGCCTGACCCGGCTCGGCATGGATCATGTCGACCTGTTCCAGATCCACCGCTGGGACGATCACACCCCGATCGCGGAGACGATGGAGGCGCTCCACGACATCGTGAAGGCGGGCAAGGCGCGGCATATCGGCGCCTCCTCGATGTATGCCTGGCAGTTCGCCAAGGCGCAGGAGACCGCCCGCAGGCATGGCTGGACGCCGTTCATTGCGATGCAGAACCAGCTCAACCTGCTCTACCGCGAGGAGGAGCGCGAGATGCTCCCGCTGTGCGCGGATGAGGGCGTCGGCGTGATCCCGTGGAGCCCGCTGGCGCGCGGCCGCCTGACCCGGCCCTGGGGCGAAAGCACCGTCCGCAGCGAAACCGACGTGGTCGGCAAGGCGCTCTACAAGGAAGAGGAGGCCGACAAGGCGATTGTCGATGCGCTCGCCGATCTCGCCGCGCGCCGCGACCTGCCGATGGCGAGCCTCGCGCTGGCGTGGCATTTCACCAAGGCGCCGGTCGCCGCCCCGATCATCGGCGCGACCAAGCCGCACCACGTCGCCGACGCGGTGAAGGCGCTCGATGTCGCGCTGTCCGGCGAGGAGATCGCCGCGCTGGAGGCGCCCTATCGTCCCCGGTGGCCGACCGGCATGGGCATGCCGATGCCGGCGATGGACCAGGTCAGCATCACCGGCTGACGCGCGCTTTCTTTTTGCTGCAATCCAGTCACGAACGCGTCACACACCTCGGCCACCTCGCCCTCGCAACCATGCGGGGCTGTCATGGACGTCGTGAACATTTTCCTCACCAGCGAGCTTGGCGAGAGCCTCGAGGATTTCGTCCATGACCAGCGCCGCTTCACCTTCGACCGATTGGGTCCGGACGGGCCGCGGCGGCTGGTCGAAGGGCCGATGTGGGCCTTCGTCGACTGGGTGATGGACGATCTCGCCGGGCTCGAGATGTGCCGCCGACTGCGCGCCGACCCGCGCACCGCCGAGGCGCACGTGACCATGGTGCTCGAAGAGGACGACGCCGAGGATCGCCGCCGCGCGCTGCGCGCCGGGGCGGATGATTACGTGATCGGGCCGCTCACCCGCACCGCGGTGCTCGACCGGGTGCTGGCGCTGCAATCGCGCGGGCCCGAACGCTATGCCAGCCACCGCTTCGAGGCGGGCGCGCTGGCGATCGACATGGCCGCGCTGCAGGCGCGCTGGAATGGCGAGCCGATCCCGCTGCGCCCCAACGAGTTCCGGCTGCTGCGCTTCTTCGCCGAGAACCCCAACCGGGTGCTGACCCGCGAGGACCTGATCGGCGGGCTGGGCAAGCGCGAACCCCCGATCGACGAACGCACCGTCGACGTCTGGATCGGCCGCTTGCGGCGCGCGATCAAGGCCGCCGGCGGCGGCAACCCGCTGCGCACCGTGCGCTCGATGGGCTATGTCTTCGACCTGAACTGAGCGACTGCGGCGGCGAGGCTGGAATCGCGGCCGCTTCAGTGGTCGCGGAGCCGGAAGCTGCCGGTCGGCTATCGACCCCGTTGCGGACATTGGCCAAATCAAAAGAAGCGGCCGTCCTGCAGGTAGATCGCGTCTACGATTGAAAACACCTGCTCGGCTAGAGGCGTGTTTATCACATCGCGTCGCTTCAAGGCTGTCGCAGCCAAGTCTGAAATGCTGAACCTGTCGTCCGCATCAATGACCATGAGGGAGGGAGTGCCGTCATCCAGTTGGCGATGCACCAATGCGACGCCAACCCGGTCGTTCGCGTCCGTCCCTTCGCCCCATTTACCGATCACAAGGTCGAGATTGGCTCCCGTTGTGCTGAGATGTCCGGCTGTCCAGTGCATCCAGTATGCGGCCACGCTTGGGCCACCTTGGTGATGAACCATACCCCAGACGCAGCGGCTTTCGTTTCCACAACAGTCACAATCACCGCTGCTTTCGCCCATCGTTTCAACTTCGAAAGCAGTGAGGTCGGCTTGGTTGGTCATGCCATCGGACATATACTCGCCGACAGCAGCATTCCACCCAACGCCAGTCATCAGCGGGGCCGATGAGCGATCCCGATATCTGCCGGCGCAGTTTCAGTGCGTCTTACTCTGGCAGCCGCCATTCGAAAATCGGTCCCGTTGCCGGCGTTCGGACGCCGGCCTATTCAAAGAATTATGCAGCTTACAGCCACGAGAATCGCCCTGATCGCATCGGCGTCGCTTCTGTGCGTCTGCGATAATAGCGTTCCGTCGGCCCGGCGCGTCGTGCAAGGTCCCTCGATCCAAGTCATCACCGATCTGGCGAGCGGGGACCGCTTGATTTGCGTGGGGGCGATCGCGGACGGGCCGTGCACGGCTTCGCGCGCGCAGGCCGTGATTTCTGGTGCAGCAAAGCCCGATGACATCTCCGCGCGCTGGGCGGGTGAGGGCAAGGTGATCGTCAGCGTCGGTAGCGGCAGGCTCGAAAAATCCGGTCGAACCACGATGGATGGCAAGGTGACCATCGCCTATCGGTAAGGCTTCAATAGAAAAGGCCGCCGGTGAGGGGCGGCCTTTTCCTGTTCAGCCTTGAAAGGCCCGGATCAGAACTTCGCCTTCACCCCGAAGGAGAAGCCGGTGCCGACCTGGTAGGTGTTGAACTCCACCCGGTTGCCGGCGAGCTGCTGGTATTCGAGGTGGTCGCGCCCGAAGATGTTGCGCGCCTCCAGGCTCAGTTCGAGCGCGAGCCCGGCGAGCTTCACGTCCGAGCGCGCCACGATGTCCACCGTCAGGCCCGGGTCCTCGACCACGTCGGGCTGGTTGAAGCCGCGGCTCACCACGCGCTTGCTGGCATAGTTGAACAGGAAGGTGAGCTGCTGCACCTTCTCGGTGTCCTCGATGCCGAGCGAGAGGTTGGCGAGGTGGTCGGACTGGCCGACCAGCGGGGCGCCGTCGTTGAACAGCTGGTTTGCCGCCAGCTCGCCGGTGCCGAAAGCGCCCAGCGGGTGGAAGGTCACGTCCCCGTCGCTCACCTTCAGGCTCGAGCTCGAATAGGTGTAGTTCGCGAGCACCAGGATCTGCTTGGTCTCCAAGAACCCGCCCATGTTGTAGAGGTCGATCCCGTAGGCGAGATCGAGCTCCGCGCCGTAGAGGCTGGCCGAGGGGGCATTGGCGAAGCTGGTCAGCAGGCCGCCGAAGCCGCTTTCGGAGAAGACGAAGGATTCGATCGGGTTGTCGATCTTCTTGTAGAAGCCCGCGAGGCTCACCCGGTCGCGCCCGGTGAAGTAATATTCGGCGCGCGCTTCGGCGTTGAACAGCTCGGTGTCGACCAGGAACGGGTTGCCGCGGAAGCGGCGGTTCGATTCCGGATCGAAATAGGTCTGTTCGACCAGCTCGCGGAACTGCGGGCGGCCGATCGTCTTGGAGGCCGAGGCGCGCAGCTGCAGCTTGTCGGTCACCTCCCAAGTGATCGTCCCGCCGGGCAGGAAGTAGTCGTTCATCAGATTGGTCGCCGTCGCCCCGGTGATCGGGGTTTCGAAGATCGTCTGGTCGAGATCGACGGTCTGCTCGGCGTCCTCGTAACGCACGCCGGCGTCGATGGTGACGCTCTCGATCGGAACCCAGCGCAGCTGGCCGTAACCCGCATAGACCTTGAGAGCGGCGTCGAAGACCGGGAAGTCGGTGACTTCCGACAGGCTCACCTGGAAGCCCGCCAGCGTCGCCCCGTTGATGATGTCGCCCGGACGGCGCAGGCCGAGCGCCGGGATGATGCCCGGGCCGAGGCTGCCGAGGTCGGGGTTCGAATTGTCGGCCTGGATGCGCGGCAGGAATTCGCGGCTCGACGAGCGGCGGGCGGTGTCGTTGTAGGCGCCGCCCACCGTCAGGTCGATGCTGTCGGTCAGCTCGTAGGAGACGTCCGCCCCTGCGAAGTACAGGTCTTCCTGCAGATCGTCGAAGGCGACCGTCGAAACGCCGGTGTCCGATTCCTGGTTGAAATAGGCGACGAACTGGTTGCCGTAGGGGCTGTCCGCCCGGTTGGTGCGGGTGTAGCGGATGTTGGCGTTGTACGGCGCCTCGCGATCGGTGCGAGCATAGCCGCCGCGCAGGTCGACCTTGAGCCGGTCGAAGTCGAGTTCGGTGACGAGCTGCGTGTCGATCAGCTGGCGTTCGAACCAGGCGGTCTGCTGGTTGGCGAAGTCGAAACCGCTGTCGCCGAGCAGGAAGTTGGTGCCCTGCTGGAGGCGCGCGGTCTTGAGCGTGTCGCGGATGTAGAGGTTGGTCCAGCGGATCTTGTGGTTGCCGAAGTCCAGCCCGAAGCCGAGCAGCGCGTTGACCAGCACCTTGTTGTCGGTGATGAAGGTCGTGTAGTCCTCGTTGAGGGCCGACAGATCGGTGTTGCCGGTCTGGCTGATGACCGAGCGGTTGCGCCAGTTGTTGCGGATGCCGCCGGTGGCGATGATGCCGAGCGTCGCATCGCTCCCGACATCGAAGCTCAGGCCGCCGGTGATGTTGGCGCTGAAGTTGATCGGCAGCTTGTTGGTCTTCTGGAGCGTCACGAGGTTGGTCGGGAACAACTGCCTGGCGATCGCCTCCTGGGTCAGCGCCGTGGGGTTGGCGGGATCGGCATTGACCGGAATGTCGCCGAGCCGCAGCCCGCTGTCGAAATATTGCTGCAGGAAGGACGGCACGTCGCGGTTGCCGTTGTCGAACCCGAAGGTGTCCCAGCGGCTGCCGAAATAGGTCAGCCCGTTCTCGAAGGTGGTCTCGGTGTCGCCGCCGCCGCTGAAGGAGACGTCGAGGAAGTTCTCGGTCGGCACCGCCTTGGTGGTGAGGTTGATCACCCCGCCGCCGAATTCGCCCGGGAAGTTGGCCGAATAGGTCTTCTGGATGAGGCTCGAGGCGACCACGCTGGTCGGGAAGATGTCGAGCGGGACGACGCGGCTGAGCGGTTCGGGGCTGGGCAGCGGCAGGCCGTTGAGCAGCGCGAGCGAGTAGCGGTCGCCGAGGCCGCGGACATAGACGCGGCCGTCGCCGACCACCGACAGGCCGGTGACGCGGCCGAGCGCCCCGGCGATGTCGCTCTCGCCGGTGCGGGCGATGTCGGCTTCGGAGAGCACGCTGAGCACCTGGGTCGAGGCGCGTTCGGGATTGCGGTTGCGCCGCCCGGTGACGATGATCCCGCCGCCGGGCACCGAGATGTCGGGCTGCTGGGCTTCGGCATCCTGATCGGTGTTCTGGACATCGTCGGTCAGTGCGTCCTGGCCGGTGTCGGCCGGATCGGCATCCTGCGCGTGAACCACCGCAGGAAAAGTGAGCGACGTGGTGAGAAGCAGCAGCCCTGCCAGGCGCATGCCGGTCGACATAATGCTAGACCCCCTCATGAATAGGCCTTTTTTGAAGAGCGCCGGCCGCCGCGCGACCGGGAAGTAAGAAAGGGGAGGCGCGCGCTTCTCGCGGCGCCCCCCCGATCAGAAAGGCGCGATCAGTTGTAGACCGGCAGGGAGGTGCAGGCACCGTTGGCGCTGCCGAAGTCGAGGATCGACGAGTTGCAGGTCCAGCCGCCGAACCGCGACGAGGCCGCCGCGCCGTCCTTCGCCGCACCGATGAAGTCGGTGGTGTCGAAGAAGGTGGAGAGCGAGTTCGCATCGAAGGCGGTCACGCCGTTCTCGCCGGTGCCGTTGACGTAGCCGGTGAGGGTGATCGTGAAGGCGATGTTCGAATTGGCGTCGAACGCGGCCGCCACCTGCCCGTCGGTCGTGGCATCATTGGCCGAGCCGCGGACCGGCTTGGCCGGGTCGCAATCGCCGACCACGCTCAGGAAGGTCGGGCTGGGGGCCACGGTGAGCTGATCCTGGGTGAGCTGCTCGTCGATGCGGATGCAGGTTTCGGTGTTGGTGTCGATCACCCCGTCGGCGAGCACCAGCTTGGCACCGCCGCGCGCGCGAACGACCTGGTCGTTGTTGTTCGAACGCTCGAGGAAGGTGAAGTTCGCCACCCGCATCACGGTCTTGGGCAGGGCGCCGATCGGGGTCGCCGCGCCATCGGGCGAGTCGAGCTCGATCAGGTTGTCGCCCGAGGTGCGCTGCGCGGCGACGACATATTGCGCGTCGAACTGCGCGCCGGTGTCGACGTCGAGCGAATCGTCGTCGGCGCCGATGATCGCCACGTTCTTGAGCCGCGGGCTGCCGCCGAAGAACTCCGCACCGTCATCCGAGCTGTTGAACGACTGGAAGTTGGTGATGGTGGTGCCCGAACCGATGCCGCCGGTGGTCAGCGACTGCAGTTCGTTGCCCGGCGCGAGCGCGAAGCCCGAGAAGCGGATCTGGTTGAAGGTGAACGAACCCGAGCTGTCCGCCGAATTGGCGCCGCCGAAGGTGGTGGTGATCGAGGTTCCTTCGAGCTGCTGCTGGCAGTTCGGGTTGGCGTTCGGGCTGGCGGCGGTGTTCACGCCGCCGGTGGTGCAGTCCGAAACCGGCGCACGGCCGAGCAGCACGACGCCGCCCCACTGGCCGATCGAGCCATCGTCATTGATGCCGAGCACGTTGTCGCGGCTGGTCCACACGATCGGGCGCGCGGCGGTGCCGTTGGCCTGGATCGCGTTGCCGCGGTTGACGACGAGGAAGGAGCGGCCGGTTGCCCCGTAGACGATGACACCGGGCTCGACCGTCAGGGTGACGCTGGTGCCGGTGCTGGAGAAGCCCCGGTCGGTGCCCACATCGACCCGGCCCGGCAGCGCATAGAGCACGCCCGGGACGTAGCGCAGCGTGTCGCTCGCGTCGATCACGGCGGGCAGTTCGCAGACGCGGAACTCGCCGACCGCGTTGTTCTTGATCGTACCCGCATCGGTCAGGCCACCGGTCGAGTTGATCGTCGGGCAGCCCGCCGCCGGCGTCACCTGCGTCCCGGTCGGGGTCGGGGTGGGGGTCGGCGTCGGAGTCGGCGTCGGGTTGTTGATGATGATGTCGCCGCTCGTGCCGGGCGAAACGATTTCGTCCGCGCCGCAGCCGGCCAGTGCCAGCAGGCTGCAACCAAGGACGAGAGTGCGTTGAATGTTTTTCACAGCGTGCGGTCCCCTCAAAAACCGAAGAATCGATGAAAGCGCGTGACAGAGATTCGGATGCGCGCCGCTTCGCTAGGGGCCGTGCGTGACACAATTCTTGCAGCATGACAGCCGTGTGGCATTTGCTGTAATATGACCGAAGAAAGACAAGAATGACCGCTTCGGAGGAACGTCCGAGGCTGATTGTTACAGTTGTGCTACACGAAAAACCAATGGGTTATCCCCGCAGATTGCAGAAAAAATACAATATTACGGTTTTGTTGCATCTTCGGGGAAGCTGAGGCATCGTGCTCCGCGTGTTGAAAGAGGAGCCTGCCCCATGTCCCTGATCGCCCTTGCGCTCGCGCTCACCGCCGCCCCGCCGATCGATCTTCCCACCGCCCGGCTGGCGCAGGCGCCCGACAGCGACCTCGCCGCGCAGACGCTCGCCGCCGGTCGCGAGGACGAGGCGCTGGCGGTGCTGCGCAAGGCGAGCGCCGAGAACCCGCACGATCCGGCCGTGCTCATCAACCTCGGCATTGCCTATGCCCAGGCCGGCAACGATGCGAAGGCGCGCGAATCCTTCGAGGCCGCGCTGGCCTGCGAGGATGTCGTCGAGCTGGACACCGCCGACGGATCGGCCACCGATTCGCGGCGCCTCGCCAGGAAGGCGCTGCGGATGCTCGCGCGCGGCGAGTTCCGGGCCGCGCCGCAGCCCGCCGACAAGCTCACCTATCGCGACTGATATCGTCAGGCCCCGGCCGCGAGAGCGGGACGGAGCGCGCGAACGGGCGGCCCGCGGGGGAGCGGGGCGCCCGTTCTGCCGTCTGGAAGGCGGCAGAGCGATGGCGCGATCCGGGTGACTGTCACCTGCCTGTCATTTAGGATAGACAAAGGGGGACACCCTGGAGGGCTCTCGAATGATTCTCGTCGCGGCACGCCGCGCCCTGACTGCTGCCATGCTGCTGACCGTCGCGACCGCGGCGCAGGCCGACGTGCTCGAACTGGGCGCGCAGGGCCCGCGCTGGGTGGCCGGGCCGCTCGCGGGCGCGCCGGCTGCGCCCGATGCCACCGCCGCGCCGGTGGTGGTCGAGGGGCTGGCGGTTCCCGCGGGAGCGGTCGTCGACCTGTCGCGCCAGGGGGCGCCGGTGCCGGAGCGCTATTCGGCCAAGATCCGCGAACTCGCCGCGCGCTTCGACCTTTCCCCCAACCTGCTCGAAGCGGTGGTGTGGCAGGAGAGCCGCTGGCGCGAGAACGCCGTCTCGCCGGTCGGCGCGCGCGGGCTTGCCCAGTTGATGCCGGGAACGGCGCGCTATCTCGGCGTGGATGCCGAGGACCCCTTCCAGAACCTCGAGGGCGGGGCGCGCTACCTGCGCGAACAGCTCGACCGATTCGACGGCGACCTCGAAAAGGCGCTCGCCGCCTATAATGCCGGCCCGGCGCGGGTCGAGCGTGCCGGCGGCATCCCCAACATCCGCGAAACCCGGGCCTATGTGGCGGCCATCATGGGCCGACTTGCCAACCATGCGCGTGCTCCAGGCCAGTGACCGCGCGGCGCTTCATTATTTAGGACGATGAGACATTCCATGACTTCGCTCTTCCGCATCCCGGCCCGCCTTTCGGCCTTCCTCGCGCTGGCGCTCGCCCCGACGGCGGCTTTCGCGCAAGGAACCGACCCGGCCGGCTCCGGCCCGATCAACAACGCGTTGCTGTGGCTCCAGGGCACGCTGCTCGGCACGGTGGCGACCACCATCGCGGTGATGGCAGTGGCGGCGATCGGCTTCATGATGATGACCGGCCGCATGAACTGGCGCTTCGGCGCGACGGTGATCATCGGCGTGTTCATCCTGTTCGGCGCGACCACCATCGTCGCCGGCATCCAGGCCGCCGCGGGCTAGGGCACGGGCGATGAGCGAGCTTGTCCGCCAGCCCGTCCACCGGTCGCTCACGCGGCCGCAGATGTTCTTCGGCGTGACGATGAACTTCTTCATCATCAACATGATGGTGACGACCATCGCCTTCCTGATCCTGCGCAACCTGCTCATCACGAATTGGCTGCTGATCGTCGCCTTCCTGACGGTGCCGGTGGCGATGCACGGGATCGGCTATTTCGCTTCGCTGCGCGAACCGCGCATCTTCGACCTGTGGATCACCAAGGTTTCGAAGTGCCCGCGCGTGCCCAATTTCAAGCGCTGGGGCTGCAACAGCTACGCCCCGTGACGACAGCAATGGCCTCGGCAAGGAGGGCCTGACATGGTGAAATGGATCGGAGCCGCCGCCTGGAGCGCGAAGGAAGCGCGCGTCGGCGACCGGCTGCCCTATGCCCGCCTCGTCGACGAGAACACCGTGCTGCTGCGCGACGGCAGCGTGATGAGCGCGATCCAGGTGCCCGGCCTGCTGTTCGAGACCGAGGATTCGGATGCCTTGAACGCCCACGCCGCGACCCGCGAGGTGATGCTGCGCTCGACGCTCGATGCGCGCTTCGTGATGTATCACCACGTCATCCGCCGCCGGGTGGAGGTGGAGCTCGATGCCGAGTTCCCCGATGCCCTGTCGCGTCATATCGACGCGCGCTGGAAGCAGCGGCTGGCGGGCGGATCACTGTTCATCAACGACCAGTTCGTCACCCTCATCCGCCGCCCCGCGCGCGGCAAGACCGGGCTGCCCGAGCGCATGGCCAAGCTGTTCTCGCGCAGCCGCGCCGACGAGCTCGAGGCCGATCCGCGCGATATCCGCAGCCTCAAGGCGGCGATCACCGGGCTGGTCGCGAGCTTGCAGAACTACGGCGCGGCGGTGCTCGGCGATTACCAGGCCCCGGGCTCGGATCGCGGCAACACCAATTCGGAAATGCTCGAGCTGCTCAGCGCGCTCTACAATGGCGAGATGCGCCCGGTGCGCCGCCCCTCCGACGACACCGACATCGGCCACATGCTGCCCTATCGCCGCGCCTCCTTCGGGCTCGACGCGATGGAGCTGCGCGGCAGCGCCGCGCCCGATTTCGCCGCAATCCTCGGCCTGAAGGATTACCCCGAGGCGACCTCGCCCGGCCTGCTCGACAATCTCCTGCGCCTCCCGTTCGAGATGGTCGTCACCGAAAGCTACGCCCCGAACGAGCGCACCACGGCGAAGGAACGCATCGACCTCGCGCTGCGCCGCTCGCGCTCGGTGGACGAAGAGGCCGCCGCCGAACGCGCCGAGATGCTCGCCGCGAGGGATGCGCTGGGCAACGGGGCGGTGGGCTTCGGCGATCATCACCTGACCGTGCTGGTGCGCGAGCGCACGCTGCCGCGGCTCGACGACGCGATGGCCGCCTGTGCCGCCGCACTCGCCGATACCGGCGCGATCGCGGTGCGCGAGGACACCAATCTCGAACCCGCCTTCTGGGCGCAGTTTCCGGGGAACGAGGAATATATCGTGCGCCGCGCGCTGATTTCCTCGGCCAACATGGCGGGCTTCGGCAGCTTCCACGGCTTCGCGCTGGGTAGCCCTGCCGGCAACCACTGGGGCGATGCGGTGACGCTGCTCGAGACGACCAGCGCCACCCCGTTCTTCTTCAACTTCCACCACGGCGACCTCGGCAATTTCAGCGTCATCGGGCCGTCGGGTTCGGGCAAGACCGTGGTGATGAACTTCCTCGCCGCGCAGGCGCAGAAGTTCAGCCCGCGCACCATCCTGTTCGACAAGGATCGCGGCGCGGAGCTGTTCATCCGCGGGATCGGCGGGCGCTATGACCGGATCAGCCCCGGCGCGCCCACCGGCTTCAACCCGCTCAGCCTGCCCGACAGTCCCGCCAACCGCGCCTTCCTGCGCGACTGGCTCGGCGTGCTGCTCAAGGCCGAAGGGCCGGAGGAATTCGCGACCATCAGCGCGGCGGTCGATGCGACCTATGCCAATGCCGCGAGCCTGCGCCGCCTGCGGCACTTCAAGGAACTGCTCGCCGGCACCCGCCGCCCAGAGCCGGGCGATCTCGCCGATCGCCTCGCCGCGTGGATCGGGGAGGGCGAGCATAGCTGGCTGTTCGACAACGAACGCGACCGGCTCGACCTGTCGGAGCGCGTGCTCGGCTTCGACATGACCGCGCTGCTCGAGAACCCGCGGCTGCGCACGCCGACCATGATGTACCTCTTCCACCGCATCGACGAGCGGCTGGACGGGCAGCCGACCATGATCCTGATCGACGAGGGCTGGAAGGCGCTGGACGACGAGGTCTTCGCCGCGCGCATTCGCGACTGGCTGAAGACGCTGCGCAAGCGCAACGCGCTGGTCGGCTTCGCCACGCAGTCGGCGCGCGATGCGCTCGACAGCCGCATCTCGACCGCGCTGGTCGAGCAGACCGCGACCATGGTGTTCATGCCCAACTCGCGCGCTCGCCCGGAGGATTACTGCGACGGTTTCGGCCTCACCGCCCACGAATTCGCGCTGATCCGCTCGCTGCCGGCGCACAGCCGCTGCTTCCTGGTGCGCCAGCCCGATGCCAGCGTGGTGGTCCGGCTCGACCTGTCGGGCGCGCCCGAGGTGCTGACCATCCTCTCGGGCCGCGAAAGCGCGGTGCGCCGCCTCGACCTGCTGCGCGAGGCGGTCGGCGACGCCCCCGCAGCCTGGTATCCCGCGCTCACCGGCAAGCCCTGGCCGGATGGTTCCCACCTCGACGAGGAGGGCCAGCCCGTCTGGCAGGCCGCGGAATGACCACCACCTGCGACATGGCCGCCCAGGCGATGGGCAGCGGCGTCTCCTCGGCGCTGTCGGCGGTCGATTGCATCGCCAGCGGCATGAGCGAGCAGGCCTTCAACCGCCTGTTCGGCAGCGACGGGCAGTTCACCTTCGCGCTGACCTTGCTGCTGGTGCTCTATGTCGCGGGCTTCGGCGTCTCGCTGATGCTCGGCCGCTCCAACCTCGGCGTGCGGGCGCTGCTGCCCAAGATGATCACGCTGGGGCTGGTGGTGGGCTTCGCGACCAGCTTCGTCGCCTTTTCCACCTTCTTCTACAATATCTTCATCGGAGGCCCCGACCAGATCGCGGGGGTGCTCACCGGCACGCAGGGCGAAAGCGCCACCGCGGTGTTCGCGCAGAAGCTCGACATCGTGTTCCTCGCGATCCAGCAGGCGAGCGGGGACACCACCAACATCAACGCCTTCTCGCCGCCGGGCATGATGTGGCTGGGCGCGATGCTGCTGCTGCTCGGCACGGTGGGCCTGCTGGTGACCGCGCGCATCGCGCTCGCGCTGCTCCTGGCGCTCGGTCCGATCTTCGTGGTGCTGGCGCTGTTCGAGGGCACGCGCGGCCTCTTCACCGGCTGGCTCAAGGGGCTGACGATGATGGCGCTCGCGCCGCTGTTCGCGGTTCTGGGCGGCTCGATCATGCTCGAGATGGCGGTGCCGATCATCGGCGCGCTGGTGGCGGTGCCGGGCAAGATCGACCAGCAGGCGGCGATGGCCTTCTTTCTCGTCGGTGCGGTGCACGTCGCGCTGATGTTCCTGTCGCTCAAGGTGGCGGGCACGATGGTGGCCGGCTGGCAGGTGTTCGGCCTTGCGCCCGGCAAGGAGCCTGTTCGGCAGGGCGATGCGCCGCGCGCTCTCGCCGCGCCCGCGCCGCTCGCGCCCGTGCTGCCGCGCACCGCCGGTGTCGCGCCCGCGAATGCCGGCATGGCCGCCCGCAGGACCGAAGTGGCCGCAGTTGTGCCGACATTTGCCGCCAATGACGCCGGACCTGCCACCATCTCGCGCGAGACGCGCATGGTGGCGAGCGGCGGGGCCGTCGGCCAGGCCGGAGCCCCGGGTCCCGGCGCCTCGCGCACCCGCGGCATCGGCAACCGCTTCCGCAGCGCCGGCAGCGCCGCGCCGGCGAACACAACACCCTCGGAGACCCGCAAATGACCCGCGCCGACCTTCTTCGGCTGATCCCCGCCCCGCTTGCGCTGCTCTGCGCCAGCCCTGCGCTCGCCGACGATCCGCGCCTGCGCACGCTCGTCTTCGACGAGGCGCAGGTGGTGAAGATCGAGGGCAAGGTGCTGGTCCAGACCACCATCAAGTTCGCCCCCGACGAGATGATCGAGAATGTCGCGATCGGGGATTCCACCGCCTGGCAGGTGCAGCCCAACAAGGCGCAGGACATCCTCTTCGTGAAGCCGCTGGAGCCCTCCGCGCGCACCAACATGACGGTGGTGACCGACAAGCGCACCTACCTGTTCGACCTCGTCGCCAGTCCGAAGAACGCGCCGCTCTACGTGCTCCAGTTCCGCTATCCCGAGCTGGAGAAGGCCGCCGAAGAGGCGCGGCTCGCCGCCGCTGCCGAGGCCGAGGCGGAGGCCGCGCGCCTTTCCGCGAGTCCGGCGGAAATGGCGGCGGCGAAGGACCCCTATGCGGTCTCAGACCCTGCCAACCTCAATTTCCAGTGGGCCCAGGCGGGCACCCGCGAACTGCTGCCCGAACGCGCCTATGACGATGGCGAGGCGGTGTTCCTGACCTGGGCGGCGGGCACGCCGATCCCCGCGATTCTGGTCCTCAACGCCGATGGCGAGGAAGGGCCGGTCAATTATACCACCCGCGGCGAGACCGTGGTGGTCGACGGCGTGCCGCCGACGATCATCCTGCGGTCCGGCCGCGATACCGCCACGCTCACCAATGTCGGGCCGATGCCGCCCTCGGCCCGCCAGGCCGGGCTTGGCGCCCCGCGCCGCAAGGGGTCGAAGTGATGCCCGCCGCCCGCCAAGCCAAGAAGGAGCCTGTCTGATGCGCCTTGCCATGCGTCTGCCGCCCAGGAAGGGCGAGGGAAGCGCCGCCGAGGCGCACGACCCGCGCGAGCAGGAATCCGCCGAGATCATCGATCTCGCCAGCCGCGCCGCCTTCCCCGCGGTCACCGAGCGCAAGGCGCGCGGCGACGGGCTGGGGCTGGCCGCAGGGGTGCTGCTGATCGCCGGGATCGGCGCGGTCACCTTCTGGGCGATGGAATCCGCGCGCCTGCCGCAGCCGCAGGGCGTCGGCAATCCCGCGGTCGCCCCGCCGCAGGCCGCCGCCGCGCCCGCGCCGCTCGCGGTGCCGGAGGCCGCGCCCGCCGTCCCGCAGACTGATCCCGCGCCCGCGCCGGTGTTCGCCAACGCGCCGGTGCAGGCGCCCGTGCCCGCTCCCAATCCCTACACCAGCCCGGTGCTGACCTACGATGCCAGCACCGCGCCTTCCTCGCGCGTGATCGAGGCGCCGGCGGGCGAGGCGGCCCCGGCTGCCGGAACGCAGGGCACAGCGCTCGGCAATGCGGGCGCCGCGGCCTTCGCCAGCCGGCTCGGCGGGGTCGGCGGCGCGCCCGCACAGGCGCGGCGCATGGTCAACCCTTCCACCACTGTCACCGAGGGCACGCTGATCCCCGCGATCCTCGAGACCGCGATCAACACCGACGTGCCCGGCTATGTGCGCGCCGTGGTGAGCCAGGACGTGCGCAGCTTCGATGGCAAGCGTGTGCTCGTCCCGCGGTCCTCGCGCCTGATCGGCCAGTACCAGGCTGGGGTCGAGCAGGGGCAGAAGCGCGCCTATGTCATCTGGACGCGGCTGATCCGGCCCGATGGCGTGTCGGTCAACCTCGGCTCGCCCGCGATCGGCTTCGACGGGACGACGGGGCTCGAAGGCGATGTCGACAGCCACTTCTTCAAGCGCTTCGGCTCGGGCCTGCTGCTGTCGGTTGTGGGCGGCCTCGGCGCGATCGCGACGGGCGGCGTGGGCGGGGTGATCGTTGCCGGCGGGGCGCAGGGCGCTGCCAATTCGGCGGTGCAGCAGACCGGCAACATCAGCCCGACGATCCGCGTGCGCATGGGCGAACCGATCCGGGTGTTCACCGCCCGCGATCTCGATTTCAGCACGGTCAACTGAGGCCTTGCGATGAGCGCCGACATCCACCGGCTGGCCGCCAGTGAAGGCGATGGGGAGGGCGCCGCGCCGCTTTCGGCGGAGCGCTCGGTCTATCTCGACGCCTATCTCGCGCCCTTCCGCCGCTGGCTGGAGCGCGACAGCGTGACCGAGATCATGGTCAACCGCCCCGGCGAGGTGTGGATCGAGGATGCCGCCCACCCGGGGATGCAGCGCATCGAGACCCCCGAGATTGACGACCGGCTGGTGCAGCGCCTCGCCGAACAGGTCGCGCGGGTCAGCCACCAGGGCATCAACCGCGAACACCCGCTGCTCGGCGCGACGCTGCCCGATGGCGCCCGCGTGCAGTTCTGCGGGCCTCCCGCCGCGCGCAAGCACTGGGTTATGGCGATCCGCCGCCACCGCAGGCTCGACCTGCCGCTCGATGCCTATGACACCGGCCCGCTGGCGGGAGAGGCGCAGGTCGACCTGCCCGACCCGCAGCGCGAGCCGATCGCCTACCTGCGCGCGGCGATCCGCAACCGCCGCACAATCCTGATCTCGGGCGGCACCAGCACCGGCAAGACGACCTTTTTGAACGCCATGCTCGGCGAAATCCCGGCCGAGGAGCGGGTGGTGCTGGTCGAGGACACCCCCGAACTCAGGTTCCCCGGCGCCAATGCGGTGGGGCTGGTCGCGGTCAAGGGCGAGCTGGGCGAGGCCAAGGTCACCGCCAACGAACTGCTCCAGGCCGCGCTGCGCCTGCGTCCCGACCGCATCGTGCTGGGCGAATTGCGGGGCGCGGAGAGCGTCAGCTTCCTGCGCGCGATCAACACCGGCCACCCCGGCAGCTTCTCGACGATCCACGCCAACTCCTTGCGCGGCGCGCTCGAGCAATTGTCGCTGATGGTGATGCAGACCGGCATCGGCCTGTCGCGCTCGGACACCATCGCCTATGCCGCGAGCGTGATCGACGTGATCGTGCAGCTCGGGCGCGACGCCAACGGCAAGCGCGGCATCACCCAGATCGCGGACAGCCGCGCGCTGGTGTAGGCCTGTCCATCCGGCAGGCTCCGGAAATTGACTTGGGTGTGACAGGCGGCGCAAGGTGATTTACACCACGCGGCCGAGCGAACATGGGGCGGGCGATCCGATCCGCGACCAGAACGCGCGACCTACGTAGCAGGACAGCGATGAGCACCGCACCGATTCCCAACGAGGACAGCCCCGCCGCCGCGGGCGCGCATCCCTTTGCCCGGCTCGGCCCCGAGGAATCGCCCTATTTCAACCGCGAGCTGTCGTGGCTCCAGTTCAATCAGCGCGTCCTCGCCGAGGCCGGCAACGAGGCCTATCCGCTGCTCGAGCGGCTGCGCTTCCTGTCGATTTCGGGCAGCAATCTCGACGAGTTCATGATGATCCGCGTCGCCGGGCTCGTCGGTCAGGCGCAGCGCGGCATCGGGCGCCCCTCAATCGACGGGCTCTCGCCCACCCAGCAGCTCGCCGCGATCCGCGAGACCTTGAGCGATTTGTCGCACCGCCAGCAATCGATCTGGCGGATCCTGCGCGATGCGCTCGCCGAGGCCGATATCCACGTTGCCGCCGAGGAACGGCTGAAGCCCGCCGCGCACAAGTGGCTCAAGGCCTATTTCCTCGAGGAAATCCTGCCGATCATCACCCCGCAGGCGCTCGATCCCGCGCACCCTTTCCCCTTCGTCCAGAACGGCGGGCTGGGGCTGCTGTTCACGCTGACCCGCGATTCCGACCGCGAACAGATCATCGAGATGGTGCTGATCCCCAGCGCACTCCCCCGCTTCGTGCGGGTGCCCGACGAGGTGACGGCCGAAAACGGCGCGCTCTACATCGCGATCGCCAGCCTCATCCAGCGCTATGCCGCCGCGCTGTTCCCGGGCTTCACCATCCAGGGCGACGGGCTGTTCCGGGTGCTGCGCGACAGCGACATCGAGATCGAGGAAGAGGCCGAGGACCTCGTGCGCACCTTCCGCAGCGCCATTCAGCGCCGCCGCCGCGGGCAGGTGATCCAGCTCGAACTCGAGGAGGATTTCGATCCCGCAGCGGAGGAGGTGCTGCTCGAACAGCTCGGCGTCAACGAGGCGGCGGTGATCAAGACCGACGGCATGATCGGCATCGACGGCCTCGCCGAGATCGTCGGCGAGGACCGCCCCGATTTGAAGTTCGATGCCTATTCCCCGCGCTTTCCCGAACGCATCCGCGAACATGACGGCGATGCCTTCTCCGCGATCCGCGAGAAGGACATCGTTATCCATCACCCCTACGAAAGCTTCGAGGTGGTGGTCGACTTCATCCGCCAGGCCGCCGCCGATCCCGACGTGGTGGCGATCAAGCAGACGCTCTACCGCGCAGGCAGCCAGTCGGCGGTGATCAACGCGCTGATCGAGGCGGCCGAGGCCGGCAAGTCGGTGACCGCGGTGGTGGAACTGAAGGCGCGCTTCGACGAGGAACAGAACCTCAAGTGGGCGAGCAAGCTCGAACGCGCCGGAGTGCAGGTGATCTACGGCTTCACCGACTGGAAGACCCACGCCAAGGTCGCGATGGTGGTGCGGCGCGAAGGCTCCTCGTTCCGGACCTATTGCCACTTCGGCACCGGCAATTACCATCCCGTCACCGCCAAGATCTACACCGACCTGTCCTTCTTCACCGCCGATCCCAAGCTGGGGCGCGATGCGGCGAAGATGTTCAACTTCGTCACCGGCTATGTCGAGCCGCACGCGCTCGAACGCATCCACATTGCGCCGATCGACCTGCGCCAGGAAATCTATGCGCGCATCGATGCGGAGATCGCCAACGCCCAGAAGGGCAAGCCCGCCGCGATCTGGATGAAGTGCAACCAGATCACCGACCAGGGCATGATCGACCGGCTCTATGCCGCCAGCAGCGCCGGCGTGCGGGTGGAGCTGGTGGTGCGCGGGATCTGCTGCCTGCGGCCGGGGATCGCGGGGCTTTCGGAGAACATCCGCGTCAAGTCGATCATCGGCCGCTTCCTCGAACACAGCCGCATCTACGCCTTCGCCAACGGCGCGGCGATGCCGAGCGCCCATGCGGCGGTGTTCATCTCCTCGGCCGACCTGATGGGGCGCAATCTCGATCGCCGGGTTGAGACCCTCATCCCGATCCACAACCGCACGGTGCATGACCAGGTGCTCCAGCAGGTGCTCCTCGCCAACATGCTCGACACCGAGCAGAGCTGGTGGTGCAATGCCGACGGCAGCTATTCGCGGGTCGCGCCGGAGGACAAGCCCTTCAACTGCCACCGCTATTTCATGACCAACCCGTCGCTGTCCGGGCGCGGCGGATCGCTCGAGGCGGGCGCGGTGCCCAAGCTGTCCCTGCGCCGCGGCGGCACGGCATGAGCTATCGCCGCAAGCGCGACGACCGCGACGGGGCTTTCGCCGGGAGCACCCCGGAACGCGCGATCATCGACATCGGTTCGAACACGGTGCGCCTCGTCGTCTATGGCGGGTCGATGCGCGCGCCGATGGTGCTGCTGAACGAGAAGGTCACCGCCAAGCTGGGGCGGGAGATCGCCGCGACCGGCAGGCTGGCGGACGAGGCGGTGGCGCTGGCGCTGCGCGGCCTCAGGCGCTTCGCGCTGCTGCTTGCCGATCTCGGGATCACCGATGTCGAGACCGTCGCCACAGCGGCGGTGCGCGATGCGGCGAACGGGCCGGAGTTCGTCGAGGAGCTGCGCGCGATCGGTCTCTCGCCCCGGGTCATCACCGGCGAGGAGGAGGCGCTGCTGAGCGCCCACGGGGTGATCGGCGCCTTCCCCGATGCGCGCGGGATCGTCGCCGACCTCGGCGGGGGGAGCCTCGAACTGGTGCGCGTCGCGGATGGCGGGGCTTCGGGTGCGACCACCCTGCCGCTCGGCACGCTGCGCCTGCCCGATTATCGCGGGCGTTCGCGGGGCGAGATGAGAAAGAGCCTCGACAAGGCGATCCGCAAGGCCGGATGGGACCTTGCCGCCACGCCGGCCGAGGACAACGGCACGCTCTATCTCGTGGGCGGCACCTGGCGGGCCATGGCGGTCTTCGCGATGGAGCTGCGCGGCCATCCCTTGAGCGACCCGCACGGCCTCGAGATCGACGCGGCCAGCGCGGCCGAGATCGCCGCCACTCTGGCGGGGAGCGAGAGCGAGGCGCTGAAGGGGCGCGAGCGCATCTCGGCGATGCGCGCCGAGAAACTGCCCGATGCCGCGGTGCTGCTGTCGGCGCTGCTCGTGCGGCTCAACCCGCGGCGGATCGTGTTTTCCTCCTGGGGCTTGCGCGAGGGGCTGCTCTACGACCGCCTGCCCGATCATAGCCGCGGGGCCGACCCGCTGCTGGCCGGGGTCGCGGTGTTCGCCAGCCAGCGCGGCGCACCGGTGACGCTGGCGACGCGGATGGCGGCCTGGACGCTCGATGCGGCGCCGGCGCGCACCCACGGCAGCGAGCGGCTGCGGCTGGCGGCGACCATGCTCGCGCTCGCCGCGATGCAGATCGAGCCGAACCTGCGCCTGCCGCAGGCGGTCGACTGGGCGCTGCACAAGCGCTGGATCGCGGTGGACGGGAAGGGCCGCGCGATGCTTGCCGCGGCGATCGCGGCCAACGGCAACCAGCTCGACCTGCCCGACCGCCTGCGCGCGCTCGCCTGCGACGAGGCGCTGGAGGAGGCGGTGCGCTGGGGCCTCGCGCTGCGCCTCGCGCGGCGGCTCGGTGCGAGTTCGCGCCGCTCTTTCGAGGTCAGCCGCCTCGGCATCGAGGACGGCGCGCTGGTGCTGCGCCTCGCCGCCAGTCACGAGGCGCTGTTCGGCATCCCCACCGAAAAGGACATGAAGCTGCTCGCCGGCCGGCTCGGGCTGGACTGGCGCGTCGCGATCGTGCCCGATGGCGAGGTGCGCGGCGACTAGGCTTCGCGGCTGCTCGCGAAGGGCGAGAAGTCGGTGTCGAGATCGTAGAGGTCCACCCCTTCCGCCTTCTTGAGCTTGTTCACCACCACATAGGTCACCGGGGTCAGCACCGCTTCCCAGCCGGTCTTGATCAGCCATTGCGAGATCACCACCTGCACCAGCGTTTCGGGCGGCCAGCCGGCGAGCCCGTAGAAGGCGAGGGGGTAGAAGATCAGGCTGTCGAGCCCCTGTCCCACGAAGGTCGACCCGATTGTGCGCATCCACAGGAAGCGCCCCTTGGTCATCACCTTCATCTTGGCGAGCACGAAGGAATTGGCGAATTCCCCGGCCCAGAAGGCGGTCATCGATGCGATCACGATGCGCCACGAATTGCCGAACACGAATTCGTAGGCGTCCTGCCCGGGCCAGCCGTCCGCCGGGGGTAGGCTGACCACCACGAAGGCCATGAAGGCCATGAAGGCGAGCGCGGCGAACCCGGTCCAGATCACCCGCCGCGCGCGGGCATAGCCATAGACCTCGGTCAGCACGTCGCCGATGATGTAGCTGATCGGGAAGAACAGCACGCCCGCGCCGAAGATCCACGGCTCGCCGCCGGGCAGGGTGATGTAGCTCGGCTTGGAGGCGCCGATCAGGTTGGACAGCAGCAGGATCGCCACGAACCCCGCCATGACGAGGTCGTAATGGCGGAAGTGCACCGGCGCGCGGCTGGTCGCCGCGATCCCGTCGTTCGGGTCACGATCGAAGGCGGCGGCGGGGTCGACAGGCGGTGCGGCGGGAGCGGTGTTTTCCATCGCCGGGAGAGTTAGCGCGTTTCCCTTGCGCGGCAAAGCGCGCTAATGGCGAAGCCGGCGCGCGCCCGTAGCTCATCTGGATAGAGCGCGAGACTTCTAATCTTGAGGCAGCAGGTTCGAGTCCTGCCGGGCGCGCCATCGCGCTCCATCCCGCAAGGGTTGGGGCGGGATGGCTTGCCCCAAAGGAGCGAACCTCGTTCGGAAACGGAGCAGCCGCAGGCTGCGGAGTTGAACGCGGCGCGCAGCGACGCGGACAGTCCTGCCGGGCGCGCCATTTTTGTTTGGCCTCAAGCGCCGGCGCGCGCGTCCGCGCGCTTGGCTTTCCTCCGGGGACCCGGCCCAGCGGGCCACCCCTGGGGGCGGCCTTGCAGGTGTGCTTTGCACGTCTGCGCCTTAGGCTTCGACTCCGGCCTTGCGGTTTCTGCGGGACCGATTTGGCGCGTGCATCAACCAGTGCAGGCGATCACCCCCAGCGCCTCGTCCTCCGTAATCACCTCGGCATATTTCGCCTGCAGGTCGAACAGGTTCGCCTCGTGCGGGGCTTCGTGGCGGTCGGCGCAGGCTTCGCGCACCACCATGGGCACGAAGCCGTGCTGCATTGCGTCCAACGCGCTCGCGCGGACGCAGCCCGAGGTCGAATAGCCCCCGATCAGCAGCGTATCGACGCCGCGCGCGTGCAGCACCTCGGCAAGGCCCGTTCCGAAGAAGGCCGAAGGATATTGCTTGGTGAAGACGAGGTCGCCGTCCTGCGGGGTCAGGTCTTCCGGGAAGGCGCCCAAAGGCGAGCCTTCGTCGAACACCTTCAATACCGGGGCCTTGCGATAGAACACCCCGCCATCCGCGCCGCCGGGCTGGTATTGCACGTTGGTGAACACCACCGGCACGCCCGCCGCCCGCGCCGCTTCGGCCAGGCGGCGGTTCGCGTCTTTCGCCGCCGCCGCGCTCTCCATGAACAGCGGCGATCCCTCCACCAGATAGGCCGCCACCACGTCGACGATCAGCAGCGCGAGGCGCGCGCCCGGCTGAAGCCGCCCTTCGTAGACCCCGGCATAGTTCTCGGCTGCCGAGGGGCCGGCCATCAGATGATCCCCGCCTCTGCCAACCGAGCCAGCTCGCCCGCGTCGAGCCCGAGCCTTGTCCCATAAACTTCCCCATTGTCCTGCCCCGGCGTCGCGGGGGCGGGGCGGCGGATGCTCGATGGGGTTTTCGACAGCTTGGGGAAGGTGTTCTGCATCTTCAGCTTGCCGCGCTTCTGTGTCTCGACCTCGACGATCGCCTCGCGCGCGGCGAAATGCGGGTCGGCGAGCATGTCGGGGGCGCGGTAGACGCGGCCCGCGGGGATCGAATATTCGATCATCAGCGCATCGACCTCGTCGACGGTGAGCGTGCCGGTCCAGTCGTTGATCAGCGCGTCGAGTTCGTCCTGGTGATGCCCGCGCGCGATGTGGCTGGAATAGCGTTCGTCCTGCGCCAGTTCGGGCCGCCCCATCGCTTGGGCCAGCCGCGCGAAGATCGCATCGCCGTTGGCGCCGATCATGTAGCTGCCGTCCTTGCAGGTGTAGACGTTGCTGGGCGCGATGCCCTTGAGCACCGATCCGGAGCGTTCGCGGATCACGCCGTTTCGGTCATATTCGGGGACCAGCCCCTCCATCACCTGCAAGACCGCCTCGTAGAGCGCGGAATCGACCACCTGGCCTTCGCCGGTCTTCTCGCGGTGGTGGAGCGCGGCGAGCACGCCCATGCAGCCATAGGTCGCGCACAGCGTGTCGCCGATCGAGATGCCCATGCGCGAGGGCGGGCGGTCGGGTTCGCCGACGATGTAGCGCCAGCCGCCCATCGCCTCGCCGATCCCGCCGAACCCGGCGCGGTCGGAGTAAGGACCGTCCTGCCCATAGCCCGACATGCGGGCGATGATGAGGCCGGGGTTCAGGGCGTGAAGCTCCGCCGGGGAGAGGCCCCAGCGTTCGAGGGTGCCGGGCTTGAAGTTCTCGATCAGCACGTCGGCCCCGGCGATCAGCCGGCGGGCGAGGTCCTGGCCTTCGGGCACGCGCAGGTTGCAGGTGACTGAACGCTTGTTGCGCGCGATCACCTCCCACTGGACCTTTTCATCGCCCTGACCCCAGTTGCGCATCGGATCGCCCGCGCCGGGCGGCTCGATCTTGACCACGTCCGCGCCCATGTCGCCGAGCAACTGGCCGCAGAACGGGCCGGCGAGGAGCTGGCCCATCTCGACGACCTTGATGCCCGCCAGCGCGCTAGGATTGGACGTCGGGGCGAGGGCGTTCATTCCGCCGCCTCCTGCATGTTCCAGACCGGCTGGATCGGGGCGGGGAGGCCGGTTTCGGCCTCGCAATTCGCCCGCAGCGCGTCGATGCCGGGGCCATAGTCGAACAGCGGCAGTTCGCCGCGGCTGGCGGTCATCTCGCTGCGCAGCGCCTCGGTCGCGGCGGCATCGACCGCCCCGTTCTCGTCGGCGACGACGCCATAGGCGCGCGCGCCTTCGGGGGTGACGAGGCCCTGCCGGATCTCGAGGCCGACGAGGTCCGGATCGCGCGCCAGCGGGTCGCCCCAGCCGCCGCCGCCCCAGGTGATGAAGTGCAGGAGGTCGCCCGCCTTCACCGCGACGCTTTCGACCTTGTTGCCGACGATTTCCTGCGTCCCATCCGTGCGTTCGAGCACCTTCTTCGCGCGCTCGCCCGGATGCCCGCCATTGACGCCCCACGGGGGCACGAACCAGCGGTCGTCATGGATCGCGATCTCGCCGTCGGCAAGGAAGCGGTAGGTCATGTGGATGCCGTTGCCGCCGCGATGCAGGCCCGCGCCGCCGCTGTCGGGCGCGGTGGAGTAGCGTTCGATCCGCAGCGGGAAGTAGCGTTCGAGGAACTCGTTGGGGACATTCGTGAAGCCCGGCCACAGCGAGTGCCCGTCCGGCCCGTCGCCCAAGGGGCGCCCCGGAATGCCGCCGAAGCCGATCTGGAACAGCTGGAACCAGTCGCGCGTGCCATCCTCGCGCGCGTCCCAGCCGGAGTAGAACAGGTGGGGGCTGGAGGAGAACCCGGCGGCGTTCAAAAACTCCGGCGTCTTCTGCCCGAGCAGCCCGCCGAGAATGTCGAAGATGCGGCCCAGCGCATGGGTGCGCCCCGACAGCGCGGCGGGGAAGCGCGGCTTCAGGAGCGAGCCTTCGGGGATGCGCACGTCGATGAGGTCGTAGAACCCGTCGTTGAACAGGATCTGCGGGTCGAAGACCATGATCATGTAGATGCCGAAGAACATCTTGAACATGTTTTCATTGAGGAAAAAATTGATCGACGCGGCCGATTGCGGATCGGTGCCGTCGAAATCGAGCACTACCTTGTCGCCCTCGCGCCACATGGTGCAGCGGATCTTGTAGGGGCCGTAGCCCTTGCCGTCGTCGCAGATGTAATCCTCGAAGCTCACTGGCTCCTCGGCCACCGCCATGCCGATCAGCGCCTTCATCGCGCGGTGGTTGCGCGCCAAGAGCTCCTGCGTGGCGGAGACATAGACATCGTCCCCGAAACGTTCGGCCATCTCGATCACGCGGCGCGCGGCGACGCGGCAGCTGGCAATCAGCGCGTTGAGGTCCGCCTGGCACCAGTCGGGCTTGCGGGTCTGGTGCATCACCAGCTTCATGAGGTCTTCGTTGTATTCGCCCTTCTGCCAGATCTTCACCGGCGGAATGCGCACGCCCTCCTCGAAGATCGAGGAGGCGCCGATCGGCATCGAGCCGGGGACGCTCCCGCCGATATCGCTCTGGTGGCCGAACATCGCGGTATAGGCGAGCAGCCGCCCGTCCTTGAACACCGGGAGCAGCACCAGCCAGTCGTTCGAGTGCGAAATCGCCCCGCCGCAGGAATAGGGGTCGGAGAGGAAGATCATGTCCCCGTCCTCGATCGTCCCGTCGAAGCTCTTCAGGAAGCCGTCGATGAAGCTGCCGAACTGGCCGACGATCATCTTGCCGGCGGGGTCGGAGATCAGCGGGAAGGCGTCACCCTGTTCGCGGATACCCGGCGACATGGCGGTGCGCACCAGCGTCGCGTCCATCTCGATGCGCGCGTTCCTCAGCGCGTTCTCGATGATGTCGAGCGTCACCGGGTCGATCGCGACCGTGTTGAAGGGGGCGGGGTTGGTTTCGATGATGCGGGCCGGCATGGTCTTACCCCTTCGCCTTGAGGTTGATGAGGATGTTGCCCACCGCGTCCACGGTGGCGCGGCAGTCGTGTTCGACCAGCGTGGTCGAATCCATCTCGGTGATGATCGCCGGGCCTTCGATCACGTCGCCCTGGCGCAAGCGCGCGCGGTCGTAGATCACGGCGGCGCGCTCCTCGCCGTCCATCCACAGCACGTGGTCGCGGATCTTGGCTGCGGCGGGGTTGCCGTCGCCCTTGGGCAGCTCGGCGGCGGGCAGGGCAGGCGCCTGCCCCAGCGCCACGGCGCGCAGGTTCACGATCTCGTGCGGCGTGTCCATGTTGAAGGTGAAGAGGCGCAAGTGCTCCTCGTCGAAGCGCGCGAGGATGCCCTCGATCCCGTCCTCCTCCAGCACCGTCTGGGTGATCGTCAGCGGCACCTCGAAGGCCTGGCCCGCATAGCGGATGTCGATCTCGAACAGCGAGGTGATCTGGTGTTCGGGAATGCCGTCGGCGGTGAGTTCGCCGCGGGTCTGCTCGGCCATGTCGTCGAGCACCTCGACCAGCTCGGCGATGGTGGTGTCGCGGGCGAGCTTGGAGAAGCTGCGCGCGGTCTCGGTGCGCATCCGGGTGGTCGCATCGCCCAGCGCGCAGAGCACGCCGGGTGAGACGGGCGCAATCGCCGGCCACGAACCCATCAGCCGGGCGACCGCATTCACGTGCAGCGGCCCCGCCCCGCCAAAGCCCATCAGCGCGAATTCGCGCGGGTCGTAGCCCTGCTGCACCGAAATCATGCGCAGCGCACCGAACATGTTCTCGTTGACGATGTCGATGATCCCGCGCGCCGCCTCCATCAGCGTCACGCCGAGCGCGTCGGCGATGGTCTGCACCGCCGCCTTCGCGCCTTCGCGGTCGAGCTTGAAGCTGCCGCCGAGGAGGTCTTCGGGCAGGTAGCCGAGCACCACATTGGCGTCGGTCACGGTCGGGAGCGTGCCGCCCTTGTTGTAGGCGACCGGCCCCGGCACCGCGCCCGCGCTTTCCGGGCCGACGCGCAGCGCCTTGGTGAGTTCGGGCACGTGGGCGATCGAGCCGCCGCCCGCGCCCACGGTCTTCACGTCCAATGCCGAGGCGCGCACCGAAAGGTGGCCCACCTCGGTGGTGCGCTGGCGGCGCGGCTCCAGCCCCTGGATCAGCGCCACGTCGGTCGAGGTGCCGCCGACATCGAGCGTCAGGATGTTCTCGAACCCGGCGTTCTTCGCCACCCACAGCGCGCCGGTCACCCCGCCGGCGGGGCCGGACATGAGGATGTTGACCGGGTGTTCCTCGGCCTTCTGGCTGCTCATCAGCCCGCCATCCGAACGCAGCAGCGAAAGGCGGCCCTTCAGCCCCTCGGCCTCCAGTCGCTCACGCAGGTTCGAGACGTATTTGCTCACCACCGGACGCACCGCAGCATTGGCGACGGTCGAAAGCGTGCGCTCGTATTCCTGCATCTCGGGCAGGACCTCGTGGGAGAGCGAGACCGGGATGCCAGGCAGTTCCTCGGCGGCGATTTCCCCGATCCGCGCCTCGTGCGCGCCGTTCAGATAGGCGTTCATCAGGCTGACGGTGAGCGCCTCGATGCCGTCGCCCTTGAGCTTCCTCAGCGCGGCGCGCACCGCTTCCTCGTCGAGCGGGGCGACTTCGCGGCCCTGCGCATCCATCCGGCCCGGCACCTCGACCGTGTGCTCCAATCGCGCGAGCGGCTGGGGCTTGGGCCACACGATCCACGCCGCGAGACCTCCGGGAACGTAGCTGCGCGCGATCTGCATGATGTCGCGGTAGCCCTGCGTGGTGACGAGGCCGACGCGCGCGCCCTTGCCCTCCAGCACGGCATTGGTCGCGACCGTGGTGCCGTGGAGGAAGTAGCTGATTTCCGCTGCGGTGATCCCGGCCTTCTCGGTGATCGCCTTGACCCCGGTGAGGATGCCTTCGGAGGAATCGTGCGGGGTCGAGGGGGTCTTGTGCCGCCAGAATGCGCCGCTCGCCTCGTCGAACAGCAGCAAGTCGGTGAAGGTCCCGCCCACGTCCACGCCAAGCCTGTAAGTCATTTCAGATAATTCCCCTGTCAGCCAGCGCGGGCGACCGCCGAGGGCAGTTCGCGCCCCAGCAGTCCCGCAAACCACTTGTTGGCGGCAATTGCCGCGTCGAGATTTATGCCCGCGTCGATGCCGGAACGCGCCATCATGTAGATAAGGTCCTCGGTGGCGATATTGCCGGTCGCGCGCGGGGCGAAGGGACAGCCGCCCAGCCCGCCCAAGGAGGCGTCGAAGATGCGCACCCCGGCCTTGTAGGCCTCCCAGGCATTGGCGATGCCGGTGCCGCGGGTGTTGTGGAAATGGGCGCGCATCGGGATCTTTCCGGCAAGCGTCTCGCCGAGCCTGCCGAACAGCTCTGTGACCTCGGACGGCGTGCCGACGCCGATCGTGTCCGCGAGCGCGATTTCCTCCGGCGTCTCGATCGCCAGTTCCTCCGCGATGGCGAGCACGGTGGAATGCTTCACCTCCCCCTCGAACGGGCAGCCGAAGGCGGCGGAGATGGTGACCTGCGCCCGCATCCCTTCCGCGCGGGCGAAACGGAGCATCTCGCGGGTTTCGGCGAGGCCTTCCGCGATGGTCTGGCCCTGGTTCTTCTGCCCGAAGGTGTCGCTGGCGACGATCACGCAGCCGATCTGATCGATCCCGCGCGCCCCGTTCTCGCGCGTGGCGAGCGCGCGCAGCACCCCGCGCTTGTTGAGGACCAGCCCGATATAGGTGCAGTCCGCGCGGTCCGGCAGGCCGGCGATCACGCTTTCCGCATCGGCCATCTGCGGCACGCGCTGGGGGTGGACGAAGCTCGCCACCTCCAGCCGCCGCGCGCCGTAGCCGATCATCTTGTCGATCAGCGCCAGCTTGACCGCGGTGGAGATCACCTCGGGTTCGTTCTGCAAACCGTCGCGCGGGCCGACCTCGACCAGTTCGATGTGCTCGCTCGCCATGGGAATCGCCTGTTGCTGCTGCCGGAGCCTTGGCCTTGGATTAGCGGGTTTGTATACAATTGCAATCGGGCACGGCTTGCGAATCTTGCCGGAGCGGGGCGCTGCGCGAGCCGTTCCCGGGTGCCTCTCGGGCGGCGCTGGGCCGGTCCTGGCGGGGTTCAGGCCCCGCCTTGCGACGCCTGGCCCTGCGCGTCGGCTCCTGCCGGGCCGAGGGTGCGGGCGAAGGTGTGGAACGCCCGGCGCAGGTGGCTGCCCATCACCGCGCGCGCCCATTCGGCATCGCGCGCGGCGAAGGCGGCGACGAGCTCGTCGTGATCGCGGGCCGACTGGCGCAGGTCCTCGAGCGAATAGTTGCGCGCGGTGCGCAGCACCACCGGCGCCTCGACCAGCTTGCCGAGCAACTGCCCGAGGCGCGGCGAATGTGCGGCGTCGATGATCGCCTCGTGGAAGGCGCGGTTGGCTTCGAGGAAGCGCGCGACATCGGGCGCGTCCCCGGCGATCGCGTCGCGCAGTCTCCGGTTGACCGCGGCGAGTTCCTCCACCTGCGTCCGGCTCAGTCGCCGCGCGGCGCGCTCGGCGGCGTGGCATTCGAGCATCTGCCTGAGGGTGAACATCTCCTCGATGTCGTCGCGGCTCCAGTCGGCGACGAACAGGCGCTTGGATTCGCTGCGCACCAGCAGCAGCTCGTCGACCAGCCGGCGCACCGCCTCGCGCACCGGGGTGCGGCTGACCCCGGCGATCTGGCTGAGCTGGTCCTCGGTGAGCTGCTCGCCCGCCTTGGCCGCCCCGCTGATGAGGTGCGCGCGAATGGCCTGATAGGCGGTGTCCGACGCGCGGCTCATGGGCGCGAGGGCCTGAGATCGGGGGGGAAGGTCATGCCGCGCCTCTCTTATGTCGGCCGGTTGCGTCCGAAAAGTCCTGCGGCACCGAAAACACACTGCGACCGCGACCGCCGACCGATTTGTGCAAAGGGCTTGACGGCGGCGATTTGTATACAATAACGGTTCGCGCAATGGCAACAGGGGAGTGCCGTGAACCCGTTCCAGTCCATCGTGCCCGCCGCGATGAACCGCGCCTGCCAGCCTAGGCGCGCAGCTGTGCGCCCGTGCGCGCGCTCTTCCCGTGCCCGCAACACCGCCAACGGCCCGCACGGCCCTGGCATCGTCCTCACCGCATGAGTTTTTCGCAGGAGAGCCGTCCCATGAATGCCCGTATCGTTCTTGCCACTGGCGCGGCTCTCGGCGCCATCGCCTTCGCCACTCCGGCCTTCGCCCAGGATGCGCCCGACCAGGCCCGCAGCACCGAGCAATCCGCCGAGGAAAGCAACGCCATCATCGTCACCGCGCGGCGCCAGTCGGAAACGCTCGCCGACGTGCCCGCCGCGATCACCGTTTTCACCGCCGACACGCTCGCCAAGACCGGCGTGCAGCGCGCCGACGACTTCGTCCAGCTGACCCCCGGCGTCACCATCGTCACCGGCACCGCCGAAGCGGGCGACACCCAGATCAACATCCGCGGCATCAACGGTGCGCGCGATGCGGAAAGCTCGGTCGCGCTGGTGGTCGACGGCATCCTCAAGACCAACACCGCACAGCTCAACCAGAACCAGGGCACGCTGCGCCAGGTCGAAATCCTGAAAGGTCCGCAAGGCGCGATCTACGGACGCAACGCGGCCGCCGGCGCGATCGTGATCCAGACCGTCAAGCCCGGCGACGTGCTCGAAGGCGGGGTGACGCTGCGCGCCGCCGAGGACAACACCTATCTCGCCACCGGCTACGTTTCGGTGCCGGTCAGCGACGGGGCGGGCTTCGTGCTGTCGGGCAATTACTCGACCACCGACGGCTTCTTCCGCAACCGCTTCCTCGGCAATTCTAAGACCGTCGACGATCAGGAGGTGTGGTCGGTGGACGGGCGCTTCGTCGCCGATCTGGGCCCCGATACCGAGCTCGACCTCAAGGCGCGCTATGCCGATCTCAAGGGCGCCTCGATCAACTTCAACGCCAGCTTCCACCTGCCCAATTTCGCGGCCGTGGACCCGGCCTTCTTCGAGGACGTCAACACCCACCCCTTCGATTACTACTCGAACATCCGTCCGACCAACGACCAGACCACCTTCGAGACCTCGGCGAAGATCGAGCACCGCTTCGACGGCGCGACGCTGACCGCATGGGCGCTTTACAGCGATGTCGACCAGTCGCTGACCGCCGACGGCACCTCGGCCGATTTCGCGCGCTTCCTCGATTTCACCGGCACTGCGACGGGCGATCTTGCAGCGGCGAACGCGGCGTGTTTCGCCTCGACTGCGGCGCTCACCGGCTACCCGCTCAACGCCCCCACTTTCATCGGGCAGACGCCGATCCCCTTCATCTTCGATCCGGCCACCGGATCGACCTTCGGCGCCTATAGCCCGACGACCTGCGACGGCACCCAGTATCAGGTGCGCAAGCAGAAGGATTTCAGCACCGAGGTGCGGCTCGCCTCGAACGGCGACGGCCCGATCGACTGGCAGATCGGCGCCTATTACCTCCACATCGACCGCGAGGTCGGGGTGAGCCTCGGTGCGGATCTCGGCTTCGGCGTGACCCCGCAGCTCTACAATGCGCCCGGGTCAAGCAACCCGACGACACAGCTTTACCACGACGATTTCTCGACCAACGTCTACGCGGCCTTCGCCTCGCTCGACGCGGAGCTCACCGACCGCTTCGACGTCGGCCTCGCGGCGCGCTACGATATCGAGGACCGCTCGGTCAGCAGTCTCGTGCCCAACGTTCTGGACCCGATCACCGGCGGGCCGATCAACCCGGGGCAGGCCTTTGGACCGATCCCCGATCAGTCCAAGACCTTCAAGCAGTTCCAGCCCAAGATTTCGCTGCGTTACGCGCTCTCGGACAATGCCAATCTCTATGCCAACTGGGGCATCGGCTTCAAATCGGGCGGCTTCAACAACCAAGGGTCGGCGGCGATCGTCGACCAGGCCTTCAACCAGTTCATCGGCACGGACGTGCTGATCAACGACCAGTATCGCAAGGAAGTCTCGAGCGCCTTCGAGGCGGGGGTGAAGGGCAGCCTGCTCGACGGCCGGGTGACCTTCGACCTTGCCGGCTACTACACCAATATCGACGACATGCAGTTCTTCGAGTTCTTCGTCGGCGGGTTCGGCCTGCTGCGCGTGGTCTCGAACATCGACAAGGTCGAGATCTACGGGGGCGAGCTCAACCTGTCCGCAAGGATCCTCGAAGGCTGGACGGTGTTCGGCTCGGCCAACGTCACCGAGAGCGAGATCAAGGCGAACGCCTCGCGGCCCGAGACGGTCGGCAACAAGTCGCCCTATACTGCGGATTACACCGTCAACCTCGGCACCCAGATCGAGCTGCCGGTGACCGACAGCCTCGATTTCGTGACCCGCGCCGATTACCGGCTGACCGGTCCGACCTGGTTCCACACGCTGCAGGACGATACCAACCCGACGCTGTTCAGCGGGCTGCTGCCGGGTTCCGCGCTGGCGCTGCCGGCCTTCGTGGGCGACGCCGATTACTCGGTGGCGCAGCGCGATTCCTTCGACGTGGTCGATCTCAGGGTCGGGGTGCAGACCGATCGCTGGTCGCTGTTCGGCTATGCCGAGAACCTGTTCAACAAGAAGTACCTGAACGAGGTGATCACCGCGGTGGAGTTCGGCGGCTCGTTCATCTCGCCGGGCGCGCGCCAGCGCTTCGGCGTGGAGTTCGGTTACAAGTTCTGAGCCCGCGGGTCAGGCGCAAGGCGGCGGTGACGGGGAACGCCCCGCGCCGCCGTTCCCGTTTCGCGGCGCAGCGCGCTAGCCCCGCGCGACCGTCTCGAGCAGTTCGGCGGTGATCGGATAGCCCGCATCGGCCATGATCCGCAGCATCGGCCGTTCGCCGCTGGTGTCGATCTGCGGCACGATGGTGCGCACCGGGATCGCCTCGGCCTGGGCGCGGGCCTCTGCAAAGGAGCCGAACAGCGCGAGCCGTTCGAGGTTGCGGCGGGTCGGGAAGATAAGCTTGATCTCGCCGCGCTCCGCCGCATCGAGCGCGCCTTGCGCGCTGGTCCAGAACAGGTGCGTGTTCTCGGCATTGTCGATCGACACGTCGACCTCTCCGGTGCCGAGATCGGCAAGGTAGAAGCGCGTGTCATAGACCCGCGGGATGCGTTCGTTCTTGGGAAACCACCGTGCGAAGGGGGTGATCTGAGCGAGTTCGAGCCGCCAGCCGAATGCCTCGAGCACCGGGGCGAGCGCGCCGACCTCCGCCAGCATCGCGCGTGCCGCATGGGCGCGGGAGGCGTCGATCTCTCCGGCAAGGCCGAGCGCGAGGCCGGTTTCCTCGAGCGTCTCGCGCACCGCGGCGATCTGGTGCGCGGCCTCGTCCGGCGCGAGGCCGTGCTCCTGCGCGAGCTCCTCGCCGAGCGCGAAATCCTCGGGATCGACCCGCCCGCCGGGGAACACCGCCATGCCGCCGGCAAAGGCCATGCCCTTCGATCGCACCGTCATCAGCACCTGGGGCGGCCCGCCCTCGGGCGCCTTGCGGAAGATGATGATCGTGGCGGCGGGGATGCCTTGGGCGGCGGAATCGTTGCTCATCGCCCGGCAGGATGGCGCGGCGGCAAGCGCTTGCCAAGCGCTTTGGCAGACACCTGCCGCTTTTGGGGAGCGTGTCGGAATGCTTTACAGGTGCCGGGGGCGTCGGGACGTCCGCGACCGAAAAAGCGGCGGAAATGCGTGGTTTTCCTGATTTGGCACGCGCCATGCATTAGAGGATGCGGTCCCAATGGTCTTCAAGCCGAGGCGCGCCCTTCCTGGTTTTCGGGCAGCGCCTCCCCTGAAAAGAAAAAGCGCTCCGCACTGGTCATGCGGGGCGCTTTTTTGTTTTCGCCCTCAAGCGCCGGGCGGCGGACGTCCGTCCGCCTTGGCTTTCGCGCCATCAGGCGCGGCGGCCGGTCGGCCTTGCGGCCCTGCAGGCCGTTGAGCGCCTGCTCGAAAACAGGTGCTGGCATCGATCGTGCCAGCGACCGCAGCTTGCTGCGTGTCCAGCGAGGACCGAACCCGCGGAGGCGGGTTCGCAGGTCAGGAAACCATCAGACCTTGGCGACGCCGCTCTCGTCGAGGAGCTGTTGCAGCTCGCCCGCCTCGAACATCTCCATCATGATGTCGCTGCCGCCCACGAACTCGCCCTTGACATAGAGCTGGGGGATGGTCGGCCATTCGGAGAAGCTCTTGATCCCCTGGCGGATTTCCATGTCCTGAAGGACGTCGACGCTTTCATAGGCGACGCCGCAATGGTCGAGGATCGCCACCGCCCGGCTCGAAAAGCCGCATTGCGGGAACAGCGGGGTGCCCTTCATGAACAGCACCACGTCGTTGCCGGAGACGAGGTCGGAGATGCGGGTGTTGATGTCGGACATTTTTGCAGCGGCCCCTGGTGGGTTTGATGAATGTTGCGGCTCAGGTGGGAACCTTGGTGGTGACTTGCAAGGCGTGCAGTTCGCCGCCCATCCGCCCGCCGAAAGCGGCATAGACCATCTTGTGCTGCGCGACCCGGCTCTTGCCGGCGAATTGCGGCGCGGTGACGGTTGCCGCCCAGTGGTCGTCGTCCCCGGCGAGATCGGTCAGTTCGACCGTCGCCCCGGGCAGGGCGGCAAGGATCGCTTCCTCGATGGCGGCGGCGCTCATCGGCATGAGACTATGCCTCGCCGAGCAGCTGGCGGCGCGCCTCGATGGTCATTTCCTCCAGCTTCATGCGGATATCGGTTTCGGTGATCTCGATCCCCGCACCGGTGAGATCGCCGAGCAGCTTGCGGATCACGTCCTCGTCGCCGGCTTCCTCGAACTCGGCCTGCACCACCGCCTTGCGGTAGGCGTCGGTCTCTTCGGGGGTGAGCTTCATCAGCCCCGCGCCCCATTCGCCGAGCAGCCGGTTGCGCCGCGCGGCGATGCGGAAGGCGGTTTCTTCCTCGAGCGCGAAATGGGCCTCCTCGGCGCGTTCGCGGTCCCTGAAATCGGTCATGTGCTGTGTGTCCCCTCGGGTACGATCCGCTTCACGCGATAATGGCCCCGGCGCGCGGCTTCAAGCGCGAAGCCGCACGGCGGGGAACATTAGTCCATCGTGACGACGAGCTTGCCGACCGCCTCGCGGTTCTCGAGCTTGGCGATGGCATCGCCGGCGCGCGCGAGCGGGAAGGTTTCCGAGACCAGCGGATCGATCTTGCCGGCTTTCATGAGGTCGAACAGCTCCTCGACCTGCGCCCGGAACGCGGCTGGCTCGCGCGCGGTGAAGGCGCCCCAGAACACGCCGCAGATGTCGCAGGACTTCAGGAGGGTGAGATTGAGCGGCATCTTGGCAATCCCCGCGGGGAAGCCGACCACCAGGAAGCGGCCCTCCCAGGCGATGGCGCGCAGCGCGGGCTCGGAATATTGCCCGCCGACGATGTCGTAGACGATGTTCGCGCCGTCCGGGCCGCAGGCCGCCTTGAACGCGTTGGCGAGTTCCTTGGAGGCATCCTTGTCCATCGCCTCGCGCGGGTAGATCACCACTTCGTCCGCCCCGGCCTGCTTGGCGACCTCGCCCTTGGCTTTCGACGAGACCGCGGCGACCACGCGCGCGCCGAAGGCCTTGGCGAGTTCCACCGCCGACAGCCCGACGCCGCCCGCCGCGCCGAGGATCAGCACGGTGTCGCCGGCCTTGATGTGGCCGCGGTCCTTGAGGCCGTGGATGGTGGTGCCGTAGGTCATCAGCAGCGAGGCCGCCTTCTCGAAGGGCACGCCGTCCGGCACCGGGAACATCCGGCCCGCGGGCACCACGACCTTCTCGGCAAGGCCGCCATTGCCGATGCCTGCCATCACCCGGTCGCCGACCTGGTAGCCCTCGACCCCCTCGCCGACCGCCTCGATCACGCCCGCGATCTCGCCGCCGGGCGAGAAGGGGCGCTGCGGCTTGAACTGGTACATGTCGCGGATGATGAGGCCGTCGGGATAGTTGATCGCGCAGGCCTTGACCGCGACCAGCACCTCGCCCTTGCCGGGGGTGGGGGTTTCCACCTCGTCCAGTGTCAGGGTTTCCGGCCCGCCGACCTGGTGGGTGCGAATGGCTTTCATGGGTAGTCCTCCCCTCGGAATTGTCGTCAGATGGATGTGCCGCGCATCAGCCACGGCTGGGCGGCGGCGCGCTGCGCCTCGAAGCCGCCGATGGCTTCCCCGCGCGCCATGGTCAGCCCGACCTCGTCGAGGCCGTTGAGCAGGCAGTGCTTGCGGAACGGGTCGATGTCGAAGGTGAAGCGATCCTGATAGGGGGTGGTGACGGTCTGGCTTTCGAGATCGACGGTGATCGGCTGGCCTTCGCGCGCAACCTCCAGCAGCCGGTCGACCGCGTCCTGCGGCAGCACCACCGGCAGGATGCCGTTCTTGACCGCATTGCCCGAATGGATGTCGGAAAAGCTCGGCGCGATGACCACGCGGATGCCGAGGTCGAGCATCGCCCAGGCGGCGTGCTCGCGGCTCGATCCGCAGCCGTAATTGTCGCCCGCGATGAGGATCGGCGCGCCCTTGTAGGCGGGATCGTCGAAGACATTGCCCGGCTCCGCGCGAAGCGATTCAAAAGCGCCCGCGCCCAGACCTTCGCGGCTGATGGTCTTGAGCCACTTGGCGGGAATGATGATGTCGGTGTCGACATTCTTGAGGCCGAGCGGAATGGCGCGGCCCTCGACGCTGGTGAGGGGCTGCATGGTGGCGTCCTCAGTCGGTCTGCGGCGGCTCGCCCGAGGGGATCGGGCCGGGCTGGGTCGGCTCGTTCGGCCTTTTCTTCGCAGCGCGCCTGCGCCCGGCATAGAGCAGCGCCGCGGCCACCGCCGCCGAGCCGATCGCCGCCGCGCCCATGGCGGCACGGCTGCCGGAGGTTTTTCTGTCTGATTTCTTGTCGGTCATCGGGTTTCCATGCGCCTAAGGCAGCGCGGTTTCAAGCCTCGGGGATCACCCGAGCTGGCGCACGTCGGCGAGGCGCCCCGCGACAGCGGCAGCCGCCGCCATGGCGGGGGAGACGAGGTGGGTGCGCGCCCCCGGACCCTGCCGACCGACGAAGTTGCGGTTCGAGGTCGAGGCGCAGCGTTCGCCCGGCGGCACCTTGTCGGGGTTCATGCCAAGGCAGGCCGAACAGCCCGGCTCGCGCCATTCGAACCCGGCCTCGATGAACACCTTGTCGAGCCCCTCGTCCTCGGCCATCGCTTTGACCAGACCCGAACCGGGCACGACGATCGCCCAGCGCACATTATCGGCCTTGCGGCGACCTTTCAGCACCGCGGCGGCCGCGCGCAGGTCCTCGATGCGGCTGTTGGTGCAAGAGCCGATGAAGACGTTCTCGATAGGCACCTCGGTCATCGGCGTGCCGGGGGTGAGGCCCATGTAGTCGAGGCTCTTGCGCGCCGCGACGCGCTTGCTCTCGTCGGCGAAGTCCTCAGGGTGCGGCACGCGCCCGCCGATGGGCACCACGTCCTCGGGGGAAGTGCCCCAGGTGACGCTGGGTTCGACTTGCGCCGCGTCGATAACGACCGACTTGGCGAAGACCGCGCCTTCGTCCGAGTGGAGCGTGCGCCAGTAAGCGACCGCCGCGTCCCACTCGGCACCCTGCGGAGCCATCGGGCGGCCCTTCAGGTATGCGAAGGTCACATCGTCGGGCGCGATCAGCCCGGCGCGCGCGCCTGCCTCGATGCTCATGTTGCAGACCGTGAGGCGCTCCTCGACAGTCATCGCCTCGAACACGCGCCCGCGATATTCGATGACGTAGCCCGAACCGCCCGCGGCGCCGATCTTACCGATGATGTGCAGGATCAGGTCCTTCGCACTCACGCCGGGGCCGAGGTCGCCCTCGACGCGCACCTCCATCGGCTTCGACTGCTGGAGCAGCAGGGTCTGGGTCGCCAGCACGTGTTCGACCTCGCTGGTGCCGATCCCGAAGGCGAGCGCGCCCAATCCGCCGTGGCAGGCGGTGTGCGAATCCCCGCAGACGATGGTGGTGCCGGGCAGCGAGAAGCCCTGTTCGGGGCCGACCACGTGGACGATGCCCTGTTCGCGCGCCGTGGCGGGGATGTAGCGGATGCCGAAGGCCGGGGCGTTCGCTTCCAGTGCGGCGAGCTGCGCTGCGCTTTCAGGGTCGGCAATCGGCACCGGCCTGCCGCCCGCATCGAGCCGCGGCGTGGTCGGCAGGTTGTGGTCGGGCACGGCGAGCGTCAGTTCGGGCCTGCGCACCGGGCGCCCGGCCAGCCGCAGCGCCTCGAAGGCCTGCGGGCTTGTCACCTCGTGCACCAGATGGCGGTCGATATAGACGAGCGCCGTGCCGTCCTCGCGCGTCTCGACGACGTGGGCGTCCCAGATCTTCTCGTAGAGTGTGCGCGGGCGGCTCGCCATGACGTGACCCTTGTTGGCGGGAGGGAAGGGGGCAGGGCGATTAGACGCAGCCCGGCCCGGCTTGCAAGATGCACGCTTGACCTCGCGCAAATTCGTCATGGATTTGCAAGCTTCGCCGCGTATACTGACAAATATGTCAGCAGCCGAATCCCCTGCCGCACCCTTCGTGCATCCGATCACGGTCGAGCCAGCCGACATCGATTTCATGGGCCATGTCAACAATGCCCGCTATCTCAACTGGGTGCAGGACGCGGTGCTGGCGCATTGGCACAAGCTCGCCCCGGCCGAGGAGATCGCGAGCAAGGCCTGGGTCGCTCTCAAGCACGAGATCACCTATCGCAAGCCCGCCTTCCTCGAAGACGACGTGATCGCCCAGACCGTGCTCGAACGCTTCAACGGCGCCCGCGCGTTCTATTCGACGCTGATCAAGCGCGGCGAGGAGGTGCTGGCCGAGGTGCAGTCGAGCTGGTGCTGCATCGACGCCGAAACCCTGCGCCCGGCGCGCATCGGCGAACACCTGCGCGATTTCTTCTTCCCGCAAGGGGAGTGACCCCGCGCCGCGCCGCGGGCGGCGTTGCCAATCCATTTTAGCGCCGCCGCGCCCCGCGCCTGCTAGCCCCTTCCCGCTTTTGCGGATGAGGTGATCCTTGGACAGGAACAAGTGGCTGATTGCGGTTGTCGCGCTGGCGGGGCTGGTGGCGCTCGTCATGCTGGTCTGGCCGGCTGGGCAGCGGGTGAGCGACCCCGCGACCGAGGCCGCGCAGGCGCCCGACTTCGGCTCGACGATCCGCGTCAGCAATGCCCGCATCGTGCTGCCCGGCGGCGACGGCGACCGGGCGCATGTCTATTTCGACCTCGCCAATACCGGCACCCAGACGGTGCAGCTCACCCAGGTGCGCCTCGCCCATGGCACGGGCACCGGGATGGCAGAGACCGGGGGCCCGGCATGGACGCCGGTCGCCGCCCTGCCGGTGGAGGCCGGCGCGACGCTCAGCTTCCAGCCGGGCGGGGATTTCGCGGTCATCTCGGACTATGATTCCAGCGTTGTTCCGGGTGCCGCGATCGACGTGACGCTGGTGTTCGGCACCTCGGGCGAGGTGAGCGTGCCGGCCACGGTCTTTGCCGGCACCTAAAGCAATCGCAATTGCCGTTTCGCGTGCGGGCCTTATAGGCATCCGCATGACCCGTGCGCGCGTAACTCCTGCATGAGCGTTTCCCGCTTCTCCCTGCCGACGCGCGCGTTCCAGCGCACCATCGGGCTCGCGCTGGCGGCGGCCATCGCCGGCAGCTGGCTGGCGATCCACTTCGCCGCGATGTTCGCTTTCGAGCTGACCTGGCAAAGCCTGCCGCTCGCGCTCGTCGTGGCCGGCGTGTGGTGCTGGCTGTCGGTCGGCGTGTTCATCGTCTGCCACGATGCCATGCACGGCACGCTGGTGCCCGGCCGGCCGCAGCTCAACGCGGCGATCGGCGCGGTGCTGCTGGCGCTTTACGCGGGCTTCGCTTGGAAGCGCCTGCGCGATGCGCACCATGCGCACCACCGCCTGTCCGGCCACGCGGGCGATCCCGATTTCGACGAGCACAACCCTGCCGATTTCGCGCGCTGGTATGCGACCTTCTTCCGGCGCTATTTCGGGTGGCGCTCGATCCTCTACGTGCACAGCGTCGTGGGCGTCTACTGGCTCGGCTTCGGCATCCCGATGGAGAAGATCGTGCTGCTCTACGGCGCACCGGCGCTCGGCTCCTCGCTCCAGCTGTTCTATTTCGGCACCTTCCGCCCGCACCGCCACGCGGCGGGGGCCGAGGCGGAAAGCTTCGCCGACCATCACAACACCCGCAGCGAGGACTTCGGCACGCTTGCCAGCCTCGCCACCTGTTTCCATTTCGGCTATCATCTCGAACATCACCGCCGTCCCGACGTGCCGTGGTGGGCGCTGCCTCATGCGCGCAAGGCCGGGGTGGGCGAGATGCAAACCGCTGAGAAGGTGCCCGCATGAGCTGGCTCGAAGCCGCCGCCATCACCCTCGCCGCGCTGGTCGGCATGGAATTGTTCGCCTGGGTCGCGCACAAGTACATCATGCACGGCTGGGGCTGGGGCTGGCACCGCGACCACCACGAACCGCACGACAAGGTGCTCGAGAAGAACGACCTGTTCGCGGTCGTCTTCGGCTCGATCTGCACCGTGATGTACATCGCCGGGTCGCTGTGGTGGGACTGGCTGTGGTGGGTGGCGGTCGGCGTCACGCTTTACGGGGTGATCTACACGCTGGTCCACGACGGGCTGGTCCACCAGCGCTATTGGAAGTGGGTGCCGCGCAAGGGCTACGCCAAGCGGCTGGTGCAGGCGCACAAGCTCCACCACGCGACCATCGGCAAGGAGGGCGGGGTCAGCTTCGGCTTCGTCTTCGCCCGCGACCCGGCCAAGCTCAAGGCGGAACTCAAGGCGCAGAAGGAATCGGGCCGCGCCGTGGTGCGCGAGGCGCAGCTGTGAGCGCGGCGCGCCGGCCGGAGCGCCCGCCCGCCGGATGAAGGTTGACGCAATCCGCCCGGAACCTGCCCGGCACAGCCCTTGTTCATCGAAGAAAGGGAGAATCACGCCGGAATGACAGCACGGATCAACCGCATGGCCACCGCCGCGCCGGACTGCGATTTCGAGCAGGACTATCGCGCGTGGGCGCTGCGCCAGCTCGAAGGCCGGCGCGAGGCGAAGCTCTATGCCCGCATGGCCGACCGCTCGGGTATCGAGCACCGCTGGTCGGTCCTGTCGGCCGAGGACGCGAAGCTTGACGGCGGACAGGGCTTCTATTCGGCCGAGGCACCTTCGACCGCGCGGCGCATGGCGATCTATGCCGAGGAAGCGCCCAAGCTCGCGCTTGCGGCGATTGCCGGACTGGGCGAGCTCGGCACGATCACCCATCTCGTGGTCGCCAGCTGCACCGGCTTCGTCGCGCCGGGGATCGACCAGATCGTGGCGCGCCGGCTGGGGCTGCCGGACGACGTCGAGCGGGTGCTGATCGGCTTCATGGGCTGCTATGCCGCGGTCACCGCGCTGCGCACCGCGCGCCACATCGTGCGCTCGGAGCCGGCCGCGCGGGTGCTGGTGGTGACGGTCGAGCTGTCGACGCTGCACCACCAGGACAGCATCGACATCGAGCCGCTGCTCGCCGGGGCGCAGTTCGGCGACGGGGCGGCGGCCGCGCTGGTGAGCGCCGCGGGCGAGGGGCTGGAGATCGGCACCGGCATCGCCGCGGCGCTCGAGGAAAGCGACGAGCTCATCACCTGGCAGATCGGCGACACCGGCTTCCGGATGCACCTCTCGGGCGAGGTGCCGGGGCGGATCGGCCAGGCGTTGAAGCGCGAGAGCGTGCGCCGCCGCGTGCTCGGCGAGGGCGAGCGGCCGCGCGCCTATGCGGTCCACGCGGGCGGGCGTTCGATTCTCGATGCGGTCGCCGACGGGCTCGATCTTCACGAACACGCGCTCGACCATTCGCGCGCGGTGCTGCGCGAGTTCGGCAACATGTCCTCCTCGACGCTGATGTTCGTGCTCGAACGAATCATTCGCGAGCGGCCGGAAAGCGGCGTCGCGCTGGCCTTCGGTCCCGGCCTCGCGATGGAGGGGTTCCGCTTCGGCTGGTGCGATGCTGGATAGCCGCGCCCGGGCCGAGGAGATCATGGACGATCCCGCGCTTCCCGCGGAGGTCTACAGCGCGGTGCTCGGCGATCTGGCGCAGGTCAACACGGTCACGATGGCGCGGCGCCCGACGCTCGCCTTCCTCGACCGCGCGATCGGGAACCGGACATCCTTCTCGCTGCTCGACATCGGCTTCGGGGACGGCGACATGCTGCGCGCCATCGCCCGCTGGGCACAGCGCCGCGGCAAGACCGCGCGGCTGGTCGGCGTCGACCTGAACCCGCGCAGCGAAGGCGTCGCGCGCGCCAAGACCGACCCGGCGCTGCCGATCGCCTACCGCACCGGCGATTATGCGGAATTGGCCGGGGAAGGCTTCGACTGCATCGTCTCGAGCCTCGTCGCGCACCACATGACCCATGCGCAGCTGGTCGCCTACCTGCGCTTCTCCGAGGTCGAAAGCGCCGCCGGCTGGTTCGTCAACGACCTGCATCGCCACGGCTTCGCCTATCGCGGCTACCCGCTGCTGGCGCGGCTGGCGGGATGGCACCAGATCGTGCGGCATGACGGGCAGCTGTCCATCGCGCGTTCCTATCGCCCCGAGGAATGGGCGCCGATCCTCGCGCAAGCCGGCATCGCGGGCGCCGAGGTGCGGCGCGTCTTCCCCTTCCGCCTGTGCGTCGAGCGGCGCAAGTGAGCCGCCCGGTGGTCCTCGGCGCCGGCCCGGCGGGCAGCGTCGCGGCGCTGCTGCTCGCGCGCGGCGGGGCGGACCCGATCCTGATCGACCGCGATGCCGAGGTCGGTGACGCGATCTGCGGCGGCTTTCTCAGCTGGCGCACTGCGCAGGCGCTGCGTGCGCTCGGCTGCGACCCGGCGCGACTCGGCGCGCCCGCCGTGTGCCGGCTGCGCTTGTTCGCGGGCGAGTCCAGCGCCGAGGCCGCCTTGCCCGAAACCGCCTACGGCCTCTCGCGCCGCGCTCTCGACGGCGCGCTGCGGCAGCTGGCGGTGGAGAGCGGCGCGCAGCTCGAGATCGCACGGGTGCGCGGGCTTGAGGACGGCGCCGTGATCGGGGAGGATCGCCGCTGGGAAAGCCCCGCGATCTTCCTCGCCACCGGCAAGCACGATCTGCGCGGCGAGGCGCGGCCGCGCAGCGATGGCGATTTGGCGCTCGGCCTGCGGGTGCGCCTTCCGGCCGGCGCCGGGATCGGGCGGCTGATCGGCGACGCGATCGAATTGCACCTCTTTCCGGGCGGTTATGCCGGGATCGTGCTGCAGGAAGACGGCAGCGCCAATGTCTGCCTCGCGCTGCGCAAGTCGGCCTTGGCCGAGGAGGGCGGCAAGCCGTGGGACCTGCTGCAGGGCGTCGCGCGCGGCAATCCCGCTTTCGCGCAGCGCCTCGCCTGCGGCGACAGCGACCTGCCGATCGATACCATCGGCGCGGTGCCCTATGGCTGGATCGCGCGCGACACCCGCGAGGGGCTGTATCGCCTCGGCGACCAGGCGGCGGTGATCCCCTCGCTCGCGGGCGAGGGGATGGCGATCGCGCTCGCCAGCGGGCGCGCGGCGGCGCGGGCTTTTCTGCAAGGCGAGGGTGCGCGCGCCTATCAGCGCCGCTTCGCGCGGCAGGCGGTGCGGCCGGTGAAGGTCGCCGAGAGACTGTGGCACGTCGCCGAGGCCCCGCTCGGCGCCCGGGCGATGACCGCGGCATCGCGTCTCGTGCCGGGGCTCGCCGGGCTGGCGATGCGCCTCAGCCGCATCTGAAATCCTTCGGGGGAGAAACCACTGGTCGGGACGAGAGGATTCGAACCTCCGACCCCCACACCCCCAGTGTGATGCGCTACCAGGCTGCGCTACGTCCCGCGACCAGTGGAGCGGCGCCTATAGGGCGCGCGTCCGGGGCTGGCAAGCGGGTTTGGTCGGGAAAGCGGGTGTTGCATGTGTGCACCGCCCGCAGCCCCATGATTGCCGCCCGCTTGCATTGCTGCTAGGCGCGCCCACTTGAACGCACGGGGCGCTCGCCTCGCCTTGCCATCACGGGATCTGACAGGCTTCAACGCATGACAATCGACCTCCTCGCCGCCGCCGCCGGAGCGGGCGCACCTGCCGCACCGAGCGGATGGATCCAGGCCATCCCCTTCATCGGCATGATCGCGATCTTCTGGTTCTTGATCATCCGCCCGCAGATGAAGCGCCAGAAGGAACACCAGCAGAAGGTCGCCGGCGTCAAGAAGGGCGACCAGGTCGTCACCGCCGGGGGCCTCGTGGGCAAGGTCATCAAGGTCGACGACACCTTCGTCGAGATCGAGCTTGGCACCAATGTCCGGGTCAAGGCGATCAAGTCGACGATCGGCGACATCATTCCGCCCGGCGGATCGCCCGCCAACGACTAGCGGCCCCTTGCGGCCCTTAACCGACGCCCTTCGGGCAACCGGCACCCCTTTGCGCGAGACCTGAGACGCAATGCTCGAATTTCCCCTTTGGAAGAAGCTCTGGCTGTGGGGGCTGACGCTGGCCTTCGCGGCGCTTTCGCTACCCTCGCTGTTCAGTGTCTCGGGGCTCGACTGGCCCTCGGCCCTGCCCGACCCGGAAGTCAATCTCGGGCTCGACCTCGCGGGCGGCTCGCACCTCCTTCTCGAGGCCAAGGCCGCGGACATCCGCGCCCAGCGGCTCGAGAACATGGAGGAAAACGTCCGCCAGCTGATGCGCAACGCCAAGCCGCGCATCCGCATCGGCGACGTCTCGACCGGTGACGGGCGGCTCAGCTTCATGCTCGACAGCCCCGCCGACATCGACCGTGCGCGCGGCTTGCTCGAGCCGGTGATGCAGGGCGCCAACCTGACCCGCGAATGGGATCTTTCGGTGGTCGACGGGCAGCGCGTCGTGCTCACCCCCACCCAGTCGGGGATCGACGCCGCGCTCGACAACGCGATGGAAAGCGCCACCGAAGTGGTGCGCCGCCGCATCGACGAGCTCGGCACCCGCGAGCCGACGATCATCCGCCAGGGCGACACGCGAATCGTGGTGCAGGTGCCGGGCCTCGAAGACCCGGCCGCGCTCAAGAGCCTGCTCGGCAAGACCGCGCAGCTCGAGTTCAAGCTGGTCGATCTGAACGCCCTGCCCAGCGACGTGCAGGCCGGGATCGCGCCTCCGGGCAGCGAGATCGTTCCCTATGCGCCCGGCACGCCCGGCGCCGGCACGGCGATCGCGGTGCGGCGGCTCGGCGGCATCCGCGGCGACAACCTCACCGACGCGCAGGCCGGCAAGGACCCCAAGACCAACGAGAGCGTCGTCAACATCGCCTTCGACAGCCAGGGCGGGGCCAAGTTCGCCAAGCTGACCCGCGAGAACGTGGGCAAGCCCTTCGCGATCATCCTCGACGGACAGGTGCTCTCCGCACCCAACATCAACGAGCCGATCCTCGGCGGGCGGGCGCAGATTTCGGGCAGCTTCAACGCCCAAAGCGCCAACGAACTGGCGATCGCGCTCAATTCCGGCGCGCTGCCGGTGCCGCTGCAGGTGATCGAGGAGCGCACTGTCGGGCCTGACCTCGGCGCGGATTCGATCCGAAAGGGGCTGATCGCGATGGCGATCGGCAGCCTTGCGGTGATCGTGCTGATGATCGCCACCTATGGCCGCTTCGGCATCTACGCGACCATCGCGCTGGTGTTCAACGTGGCGATGCTGCTCGGGCTGATGGCCGGGCTCAACACCACGCTCACCCTGCCGGGGATCGCCGGTTTCGTCATAACCATCGGCGCGGCGGTCGATGCCAACGTGCTGATCAACGAGCGCATCCGCGAGGAGCGCAAGCGCGGCCGCAAGGTCGTCGCTGCGGTCGAGACCGGCTACCGCGAGGCCAGCCGCGCGATCTGGGACGCCAACCTCACCAACTTCATCGCCGGGGTGGCGCTGTTCGCCTTCGGCTCGGGCCCGGTGAAGGGCTTTGCGGTGGTGCTGGTGATCGGCCTGTTCACCTCGGTCTTTACCGGCGTGACCCTGACCCGCATGTGGGTCGCCGGCTGGCTGCGCAAGGCGCGGCCCAACGATATCGCCATCTAAGGGAGCGAAGCCCATGAAACTCCTCAAGCTCGTCCCCGACGATACCAACATCAAGTTCCTGAAGCTGCGCATCCCGTTCTTCGTGGTCAGCATCATCCTGATCGCCGGAAGCTGGGCGGCGGTGCTGACCCAGGGCCTCAATTTCGGCGTCGATTTCGCCGGCGGGCAGGAAGTGCGCCTGACCTTCGAGCAGCGCGAACAGGCGCCGATCCCGAGCCTGCGCGAACTGGTCGAAGGGCTCGGCTACGGCGAGCCGGTGGTTCAGGAGTTCGGCGGGCCCAAGTCGGTCTCGATCCGCGTTCCCCTGCCCGAGGGGGCCGAGGAAACCCCCGGCGCGGCCACCGAGATCGGCAACAAGGTGATCGCCGCGATCGTCAAGCAGTATCCCGATGCGCGCAAGGACGGCAACGACACCGTGTCGGGCAAGGTCGCGGGCGAGTTCCGCAACCAGGCGATCCTCGCGCTGCTCGCGGCGATGGCGGCGGTGGCGGTCTACATCTGGGTGCGCTTCGAATGGCAGTTCGGCGTGGGCGCGCTGTTCGCGCTGTTCCACGACGTGTCGCTGACCCTGGGCATGTTCGCGCTCACCCAGATGGAGTTCGGGCTGCAGATCGTCGCGGCGATCCTCGCGATCATCGGCTACTCGCTCAACGACACCATCGTCGTCTACGACCGCATCCGCGAGAACCTCAAGAAGTTCCGCAAGATGCCGCTCGCCGAGCTGCTCGACCTGTCGGTGAACGAGACGCTGGCGCGCACCATCATGACCTCGCTGACGCTGTTCGTGGCGCTGATCCCGCTGCTGGTCTTCGGCCCGCCGAGCCTGTTCGGCATGGTCGCGGCGATCACCGTGGGCCTGTTCATCGGCACCTATTCGTCGATCTACATGGCAGGTCCCCTGCTGATCTGGATGGGCGTCACCTCGACTAGCTTCGTGCCGACCGAGAACGCCGCCGACCGGCAGGAGCGCATCGCGCGCGGCGAGGCGTAGTTTTCGCGGTCGCTTCGTGAACGGCAGACCTCCCGCCCGCGGGGGTCTGCGCCGGCTTCAGCCGGCAATCAACGAAACGTAATGCGCCGCCAGCCCTGCGGCGTTCGCCTCCCAGCTGAAGCCCTCGGTCAGCGCCGCGACCGCCTCGCGCCGGGGCGGGGCGTTGAGCACCGCGTTGATCCCCGCCGCCACCGCCGCGGGGTTGCGCTCGACCAGCCGCCCGGCGGTGTCGCAGGAAATCAGCTCGCGCGCACCGCCGACGTCGGTGGTCACCACCGGGGTGCCGCAGGCGAGCGCCTCGACCCAGGCATTGGCGAGTCCCTCGCTCACCGTCGGCAGGGCCATGACGTCGGCCGCCGAGAGGATCAGCGGCATCATGTCGTGATCGACCGAGCCGGCAAAGAACACCCTCTCGGCCACCCCCTCGCTGTCCGCCAGAGCGCGCAGGCGCGCCTCGTCCTCGCCCTTGCCCACCAGCACCAGCCGCGCGCCGGGAATGTCGCGCAGCGCCTCGATGGCGATGCCCTGCCCCTTGCGCTCGATCAGCGCGCCCACGCAGGCGATGAGCGGGGCATTGTCGGGCATGGCGAAGCCCAGCTCCTCGGAGAGCTGACGGCGCAACTGGGTGTGTTCGAGCGGGCGAAAGCGGTCGCGGTCCAAGCCGGTGTAGTGGACCGTGATCTTGCGCTCCTCCATGCCCAGCGCCGCCATCTGGCGGGCAAGATCGCGGCTGACGGCGAGCAGCCCGGCAGCGGTCTCGGCGGCATCCAGCATCTGCGCGCGCGCGAAATCGCGCTCGCCCCAGAAGGCGATGTCGCTGCCGCGCGCCTTGATCGACAGCGGCAGGCCCATCGCGCGGGCGATCTCGGCGGCGGCGGGGCCGTCGGGGAAGAAGAACTGCGCGTCGAGCACGTCGATCGGGGTCTCGGCATGGATGCGGCGGATCAGCGGCAGCGCGGCGCGGGCGATGGCGGCGGCGTTGCGCCGCGCGCCGATGCGCGGGATCAGCGTGAAGTGGGGGCGGTGGACGGCGATGCCGCCTTCCTCGCTCGCCTCGGGCAGGTCGGCGAGCGGGCGGTAGCGCCCGAGCGCGAGCGGCGGCAGGCCGATCGGGTTCACCACCGTCACCCGCCAGTCCCCGCGTTTCGCCAGCGCCTCGAGCGAGCGTGCGACGAAGGTCCCGAACCGCGGCGAAGCGGGGTTGGGATAGAGCGTCGACAGGGCGAGGACGTGTCTCACGCCGCCGGTCCTGCGCGCATCGCGGTTAAAGCTCCCTAACCAGCATCATGGCCACCGCGATCCAGGGCGGGTTGTCGACCACCACCTGCTTCACCCCTGCGCCCGGCGGCAGCAGGCCGACCAGCGTGCCCCGGCGGTCGATCAGCCGCCCGAAGGCGAAGCGCCCGCCGGGCCGGGGGACGAGGCAGTCGCGATTGATCGCCCGCCCTGCGTCGTCCGGCGCGATCGGGCGCAGCCACACGAGGTCGCCGGGGCGATATTCGCCCACGCTCGCGCGCACCGCCAGCACCAGCGGGGCAGGGCCGTCGGCGGCGGCAAGCTCGCTCGGCAGCAGCGCCTCGCGCGGGGCGCCGAGCGCCTCGGGGCCGTTCGCGCCGAGTTCGGCGACGATCCGCGCCGGCTCTCCCGCCTCGGCGCGCATCAGGCTTGCCGGGTCGACCCCGAGCGCGGCGGCAATGCGGTTCATCCAGGCGAGCGAGAGCTGGCGCGTGCCGGTCTCGAGCCGCCCGATGGTCTGCGCGGTGGTCGGCGGGGTGCAGGCCGCGGCGAGATCGGCGAGGGTCAGCCCCTTGGCCTTGCGGATGTCGCGGATGCGGTTGAGCACGGCTGACCTTGTCCCTGTTCAATAACCAATCTGGTTTTCCCTTTCCTACAGATGCGCCGCTTTGGCAAGCGCTGTCCTGCACGGGGCCTAGGGAGAACACAGAATGAAGCGCCAGCTGGTCGAACGCGAACTCACCTCCGAAGGGCCGCGCCGCTCCTCCACGCCGGGCGGCGCCCGGCGCCCGAGCCGCACGGTCGCCGTCAACCTCGCCGAAAGCCCGCTCGCCTGGCTTCATGCGCGTGGGCACCTTACCGACCGGCTGTTCGACGCGGGCGAGGCGCTGCGCAGCGACTACGAGCGCGCGCAGCTCTCCGCGAGCATCACGATGCGCTGGGACCCGGTGCGGGTGAAGACCACCGGCGAACGGGGCCTCTCCCCGAGCGAGCGCCAGATCGCCGCCCGCCGCCGCTTCGACGGCGCGATCAGCGCGGCGGGCAAGGGGCTGGAGGACATCCTGTGGCGCGTGGTCTGCGCGGGCGAGGCGCTGCCGGAGGCGGAAAGGACGCTCGGCTGGCCGGCGAGGAGCGGCAAGCTGGTGCTCCGCATCGCGCTCGAGAGGGTGGCGGAGTTCTACCGCATCACCTGAGGTGCGGCGCGCTGGGATTTTCCTGTCCTGGACAGTGTCTCATGTGTCTCCAACAGGCTCCAGCCGCGCCGCGACGAGGCTGCGGAGGCGAGGCAGGATATCGGCCTCGAACCACGGGTGCCTGCCCATCCAGATGCGCGAGCGCCAGGCCGGGTGGGGGAGCGCAATGAAGGGCAGGTCCGCGCCGAAGCGCCGCACCCGCTCGGTCATGGTCAGGCGGCGCAGGTGGGGGAGGTAGTGGGCTTGCGCATAGGTGCCGACCAGCAGGGTGAGGCGGTCCTCGGGCAGCACGTCGAGGACCGCGTCATGCCACTGCGGCGCGCATTCCCGGCGCGGCGGCGCGTCCCCGCCGCTGGCCTTGCCCGGGTAGCAGAACCCCATCGGCACGATCGCGACGCGGGCCGCGTCATACATCGTCGCCCTGTCGATCCCGAGCCAGCCGCGCAGGCGCTCGCCGCTGTCGTCGTCCCACGGCACGCCGCTGGCGTGAACCTTGGTGCCGGGCGCCTGTCCGACGATCAGCAGGCGGCTGGTGGACGAGAAGCGCGCCACCGGACGGGGGCCGAGCGGGAGGTGCGCCGCGCACAAAGTGCAGGCGGCGATGCGCCGACGCAGGGCCTCGGCCGCGCTCTCGCGGCTCAACCTTCCACCAGTTCGGCGAGCATCAGCCAGCGTTCCTCCGCCGCGTCCTTCTCGGCGCGGGCATTGGCGATCCCGGCGGAGATGGTGGCGAACCGCTTGGGGTCCTTCGTGTAGAGTTCCGGATCGGCGAGGATCGCCTCGCCCTTGGCGATTGCCGCCTCCAGTTCCTCGATCCGGGCGGGCAGGATCTCGTAGTCGCGCTGGTCCTTGTAGGAGAGTTTGGAGGCGGGTTTGGCAGGGGCCGGCGGGGGCGCGGCGGGCGCATCCTCCCGGCGCTGCGCGGCGGCAGACTTTGCCGCGACCGGCCGGCGGCGCTTGGCCTCCCAGTCGGCATAGCCGCCCGCGACGATGTCGACCTTGCCCGACCCGTCGAGCCCGAGCGTCACCGTCACCGTGCGGTCGAGAAAGTCGCGGTCGTGGCTGACGATCAGCACCGTGCCGTCGAAATCGGCGATCACCTCCTGAAGCAGGTCGAGCGTCTCGAGATCGAGATCGTTGGTCGGCTCGTCCAAGACCAGCAGGTTGGCGGTGCGGGCGAACTCGCGGGCGAGCAGCAGCCGGGATCGCTCGCCGCCCGACAGGATGCCGACCTTGGTGTCGACGAGGCCCGGATCGAACAGGAAGTCCTTGAGATAGGCCATGACGTGCTTGCGCGTCCCGCGCACGTCGATCCAGTCGCCGCCCTCGGCGAGGATCTGGCGCACCGTGGCACCCGGTTCGAGCAGCTTCCTCTGCTGGTCGATCATCACGCCCGAGAGCGTGCGCGCATGGGTGACGCTGCCGGTGTCGGGTTCGATCTCCCTCGTCAGCAGCTTCAGCAGCGTGGTCTTGCCCGCGCCGTTCGCGCCGACGATGCCGATCCGGTCGCCGTTCTGGATGCGCAGGGAGAAGGGCTTGATGACCGGGCGATCCCCATAGGTCTTGGAGATGCCTTCCGCGACGATCACCGACTTCGACTTGAAGTCCTCGTCGCTCGACAGCTTGAGCTTGGCCGTTCCCGCGCCCGAGATCATCGCCGCGCGCGTGGCGCGCATCTGGTGGAGCTTTTCGAGCCGCCCCTGGTTGCGCTTGCGCCGCGCGGTCACCCCGCGTTCGAGCCAGTGCGCCTCGATCTTGAGCTTGGCATCGAGCTTCTCGGCGGCGCGCGCCTCCTCGGCATAGATCGCCTCTTCCCACGCCTCGTAACCGCCGAAGCCGACTTCCTTGCGGCGCAGCGTGCCGCGGTCGAGCCACAGGGTCGCGCGGGTCAGGCGGGTGAGGAAGGTGCGGTCGTGGCTGATGGTGATGAAGGCGCCGCGGTAGCGGGTCAGCCAGTCCTCCAGCCAGTCGATGGCAGCCAGATCGAGGTGGTTGGTCGGCTCGTCGAGCAGCAGCAGGTCGGGGTCCTGCGCCAGCGCGCGGGCGATCGCGGCGCGGCGCTTCTCGCCGCCGCTGGCGGTCGCCGCCTCGCGGCTCATGTCGATGCCGAGCTGCCCGGCGATCGCCTCGACCTCGTGCGCGGCGGGCGCATCCGCGCCGGAGAGCGCGAAGTCCATCAGCGTCGCCGCGCCGGAGAAATCGGGCTCCTGCTCGAGGAACACGATCCGCGCCCCCGGCTTGACCCGGCGCTGGCCGCGGTCGGCCTCGATCCGCGCGGTGATGAGCCGCAGCAGCGTTGTCTTGCCCGCACCGTTGCGCCCGATCAGCGCCAGCCGGTCGCCGGGCAGCACGTGGAGGTCGATCGGCGCCGCGCCGCTGTCGGGCGTCGGGCCGCCGAACAGCCAGCGCCCGCCCTGTTGCAGGGCGATGCCTTCGAGCGAGAGGATGGGGGGCTGTGCCATGAACCGCGCCAGTTAGGGGCTTGGCTGCCCCACCACAAGGCGGTTCAGTGCCGCGAAAGCTCGGCTGGGCCAAAGCCGGGCGATATCAAGGAGGAATTGCCGATGATCCGACCCGCTCTTGTTCTGGCCGCCGCCGGCGCGCTTGCGCTGCCTGCCGTCGCCGCCCGTGCGGCCGATGTCGATATCGCCGCCAGCGGCCCGGTGGTCGAACTCGACGTGTTCGAGGCGGTCACCGTCGCGCCCGACATCGCCACCATCGGCGCGGGCGTGACCAGCGAGGCGAGCACCGCCGTCGAGGCCCTCAGGACGAACTCGGCGCAGATGGACAAGGTCATCGCGCGGCTCAAGGCGCTCGGCATCGCCGAGAAGGACATCCAGACCAGCGGCATCAACCTGAGCGCGCGCTACGATTACGACCGTGAGGGCCAGCGGCAGGTGTTCCGCGGCTATCAGGTGTCGAACCGTGTGAGTGTCACCCTGCGCCGCATCGACGCGGCGGGCGAGGTGCTCGATGCGCTGGTCGCCGCCGGCGCGACCGATCTTTCCGGCCCGACCTTTTCGATCGAGGACGATGCGGCGGCCAAGGACGCGGCCCGCAAGCGGGCGATCGCGAAGGCGCAGGACCGCGCCGAAGCCTATGCGCGGATGCTCGGCTACGACGGCGTGCGGGTGCTGGCGATCAGCGAGGCCCTGCAGGGCAGCGCGCCCATGCCCGAGCAGGCGATGATGCGCGCGGACAAGATCGTGGTGACCGGCAGCCGGGTCCCCGTGCAGCCGGGAATGGTTTCGACCGGCGTGAGCATCGCGATCAAGTACGAACTGGTGAGGGGCGATGGCGCCGCGCGGCGCTAGGCCCCATTCACACCTTGTTCAACGCCCCTTGGCTAGGCATGACAGCATCATGACGCTGCTTCGCACCCCCGCTGCCGCCGTTCTCGCCGCCTTCGCGCTGGCGGGCGTGGCCGTGCCCGCCGCCGCGCAGCAGGAACAGCAGCGCGGCGATCAGGGCGAAGCGCGGCGCGAGGCGCAGGCCGGCACCCAGCTTTCGCTGCGCGAGATCGAACGCCGCATCCTGCCGCAGATGCAGGGCAGCGAATATCTCGGCCCGGCCTATGATTCGACCGCGCGCGCCTATCGGCTCAAGTTCATCCGCGACGGGCGCGTGACCTATGTCGATGTCGACGCGCGCACCGGGCGGGTGATCGGACGTTCGCGGTGAGGGTGGCGCGGTGAGGGTGGCGCGCTGAGAGCGGGGCGCTGAGTGCCGCATGAACGGGGGACAGGCGGCCCGCCCACCGTCCGGGCTTGCTTGACGCTGGCGCGGCAAAGGCGCACCAAACCGCCGTCCATGCAGCAGGAAAATGGTGGAACATGCGGATTCTGATCGTCGAGGATGAGCCCACGCTGGGCGCGCAGCTCAAGTCGACGCTGGAGCACAACGGCTATGCCGTCGACCTTTCGGTGGATGGCGAGGACGGGCACTTCATGGGCTCGACCGAGGATTACGACGCGGTGATCCTCGACCTCGGTCTGCCCGAGATCGACGGGCTGACCGTGCTCGGGATGTGGCGGCGCGAGGGGCGCACCTTCCCGGTGCTGGTGCTGACCGCGCGTGACAGCTGGTCGGACAAGGTCGCAGGCCTCGATGCGGGGGCGGACGATTATCTCGCCAAGCCCTTCCAGACCGAGGAACTGATCGCCCGCCTGCGCGCGCTGATCCGGCGCGCCTCGGGCAACACCTCGAGCGAACTCACCGCCGGCGACGTGCGGCTGGACACGCGCTCGGGCCGGGTGACGCTGAACGGCGAGCCGGTCAAGCTGACCGCGCAGGAATACAAGCTGCTCTCCTACCTGATGCATCACAAGGGCAAGGTGGTGAGCCGCACCGAGCTCATCGAACATATCTACGATCAGGATTTCGACCGGGATTCGAACACCATCGAGGTGTTCGTCACCCGCATCCGCAAGAAGCTCGGCGCAGACGTGATAACGACCATCCGTGGCCTCGGTTACAGCCTCGACGACCCCGCCGACGCGCCCAGAGCATAAGCGGGCGCTAGACGGCGGCGATGTGACGGCACCCTTGCCCGGCGGCGAGGGTGCTCTGGTGACGCCCGCCGCGCCGCCGCCGCGCCCGCGCGCCAGCCTCGCGCGGCGCATGGGGCTGATCGCGGCGGGGTGGATCTTCGTGCTGCTGCTGGGCGGCGGGGTCGCGCTCGAGCGCACGCTGACCCGTCAGGTCGAGGCCAACTTCGACGAGCAGCTCGACTACATCCTCACCGCGATGATCTCCGCAGCCGAGATCGACGCCTTCGGCGAAGTCCAGTTCTACCGGACGCTGGGCGACCAGCGCTTTCTCGAGCCGGGCAGCGGGCTCTACTGGCAGATCAGCGGCGGGAACCACGAACCCTGGCCCTCGCGCAGCCTGTGGGACCGCACCCTCAAGCTTCACGGCGTGAAGGGCGATGCGGAGCATTTCGACAGCGACGTGCATTTCTACAACTCCGACCAGTTCCCGGGCGAGCCGCTGCGCATCGCCGAACGCACGGTCATCCTGCCCGGCAGCAAGACGCGCTGGACCTTCGCGGTCGCCAGCGCCACCGAGCAGATGGACGCGCAGATCGGGCGGGTGCGGCTGATCCTGATCTGGAGCTTCGCGGTGCTCGGCCTCGGCCTGTTGGTGATGGCGCTGCTGCAGATCCGCTACGGCCTCTCGCCCCTGCGGCGGGTGCGCGCGGCGATCCAGAACCTGCGCACCACCGGCGCGAACCGCATCACCGATCCGCTCCCGCTCGAGGTGCAGCCGCTGGTCGAGGAACTGAACGCGCTGCTCGCCCATTCCGAGCGCCAGGCCGAGGAGGCGCGGCGCCACGCGGGCAATCTCGCCCATGCGCTCAAGACCCCGCTCACCGTGCTCACCAACGCCGCGACCGCGCGCGCGCCCGATCTCGGCGCGGCGGTGATGCGCGAGACCCGCACGATGCAGCGCCATGTCGACCACCACCTCGCCCGCGCCCGTGCGGTGGGACGGCGCGCGGTCGGCCATGCCCGCACCAATGTGTTCGCGAGCGCCGAGGCGGTGCGCCGCGCGGTCGAGCGGCTGCATCCCGAAGGCCGCCTCGACATCGCCGGGAGCCGGACCGCCGAAGTCGCGATCGAGCGGCAGGACCTCGACGAGATGCTCGGCAACCTCATCGAGAACGCGGCGAAATACGGCGGAGGCAGCGTCTTCGTCACCATCGACCCCGAGGACGAGACCGCCGAGGCGCGCGAGGGCCAATGCCTGATCTGGGTCGAGGATGACGGTCCCGGCATCCCCGAGGCCGAGCGCATCCGCATCTTTGATCGCGGGGCGCGGCTCGATACCGGCAAGCCCGGCACCGGCCTCGGCCTTGCGATCGTGCGCGACGTGGCGGAAATCTACGGCGGCAGCGTGGAACTGGGGTCGAGCGAGGACCTCGGCGGGCTGCTCGTCGAACTGCGCCTGCCGCGTGCGTGACGATTTGGCGAAGGGTTTCGGCGAGCGCGCCGTTTCCTTTGCAAGTGATCGACGACACGCAACCGCACGGGGCCCCTTGCGCAACGCCATGACCGCCAGCGGAGAGCCCTCCCGCCCCCCTGTGGGCGACGATGCGGCGCTGGCGGCGCGGCTGGCCGCCCGCGACCCGGCGGCGTTGCGCGAGGCGATCGCCCGCTATGCGGGGCCGCTCCACCGGATCGCCTTCCGGATGATCGGCGACCCCCACGAGGCAGAGGATATCGTGCAGGAAGCTTGCCTGAGATTGTGGGACCATGCGCCGCGGCTTGCCGCGCGCCATCCGGCGGGCACCCCGGCGGGCGCGTCGCTGCGCCTGTCGGGTTGGCTCAAGCGGGTGGCGACCAATCTCGCGATCGACCGGCTGCGGGCGGCGCGGCGCTTGTCCGGCGAGGACGTGCCCGAGCGCGCCGACGAGGCGCCGCTGGCCGATGCGCGGATCGAGACCGACGAGCGCGACGCGGGCACCCGCGCGCTGGTGCTGGCCCTGCCCGAGCGGCAGCGCGCCGCAATCGTGCTGACCTATTACGAGGAGCTGTCCAATGCCGATGCGGCGGCGGCGATGGACATGAACATCAAGGCCTTCGAAAGCCTGCTGCACCGCGCCCGCGCAGGGCTGCGGCAGGCCTTCGCGGCGCAGGGAGACGCGCGATGAGCGCCACCGATCATGATCGCGAGCAGGGCGCGCCGATCGCACCGGGCAGCGCGCTGGCCCGCGCGCTCGATGCGTATGCCGTGCCCGACCTGTCCGACGGCTTTGCCGACCGCGTGCTCGCCGCCGCCGAGGCGCGGCCTTCGCCGCTGCCCGACCTGCGCCGCACCGGCGGCGGGGGCGGCGGGGCGGGGCGCTGGCGGCTCGGGCGCCGCATCGCGATCGGCGTGACCTGCTTCGGCGCGCTCGCCACCGCGGCGGCGGCGAGCGGCCTGCTCGAACGGGCGGGACTGCCCGTGCCCTCGCCCGAACGCGTGTGGGCGAGCCTTTCGGGCAAGGAGATCGTGCCGCAGCCTGTCGCGGCCTCCGCACCCGCCGCGCCGCCGCCCGCCGACCCCGCGCCGGTCGCGCTCGCCCCGGTGCGGATCGAGGGCGCGATCGACACGCCCGAGGAACTTGCCGAGGCCTTCCGCCGCATCGACGAGGTGCGCAAGGGCCGGATGGAGCAGCGCCGCGCCCTGATCGACCGGCGCATCGCCGAGGAACTCGAACGCCGCCGCGCCGCCGGCCTGCCGGTCCCCACCCCCGAGGAGGAGGCCAGCGCCCGCGCGCGCATGGAAGAGGCGCGCAGCCGCCGCGAGGGCCTGATCGCGGAGCGCATCGCCAGGCGCCGCGCGGAGCTGGAAGGCCGCGTCGAGGCGGGCGAGGCGCTCACCCGCGAGGACATCTTCCGCCCCTTGCGCGAGGACCGGCGCGCGCTCGAGCGCCGGGAGCGGATCGAGCGGCTGCAGCGCATGACGCCCGAACAGCGCCGCGACGCGCTGCGCCGCCTGCCGCCCGAACAGCGCCGCGAGTTGATGGAGGCCTGGCGCGCGCGCCGCGAAGCGCGGCTGCGCGAAGGCGTTCCCGCGTCGGTCGATGTCCCCGCGCCCGAACAGCCCGCCTCCGAGACCGACGGCCCGGCAGCGCCCGAGGCGCAGGAAAGCCCCGCGCCGCTGTCCCCTTACGGGACGCAGACTCCCGAACCCCCGCGCTGAGCGCGCCGCGCATCCTTTTCGCGAAGGGTCGCCGCCGTTCCTGCGTTTCCTCCATGTCACCGGCCGCACGCCCCCGCCGCGGTCCGGCGACAACCCGAAACGCAAGGAGGATTTCCGCGATGAACAAGACCCCCCTGATGCTCGCCTCGCTCGCGGCGTTGGCGCTGGCGATGCCTGCCGCCGCGCAGGAGCGGACCCGCACCCGCAGCTATGAAGGCCCCAATGTCAGCGCCTCGCAGACCACCACGGTCGATCGCGCGGCGGGCACCGCGACCCGCACCCGCGAGGCCACCAATCTGCGCACCGGCAACACGGCGACCAGCAGTGCCGTGCGCCAGCGCACCGACACCGGCGCGACCATCGACGTCGTGCAGACCGGGCCGCAGGGCAACACCCGCGAACTCCATGGCGAACGCACCCGCACCGACAATGGTTCGACCTTCGCCGGCACCGCCACCGGGCGCGGCGGCGAGGTTTACGGCATCGAAGGCAGCCGCAGCCGCGATGGTCAGGGCAATTCGCAGGCCAGCCAGCGCATCACCGACAGCAGCGGCGCGGTGCTCGCCGCGCGCGACCGGACGACCACTCGCAGCGAGGGCACGGTGACCCGCAGCGTCACCCGCACCCATGCCCCCGGCGCGAAGCCGCCGCGCGCGCGCCGTCCGCGCTAAGGTCCTGCGACCGGCCCACCGGGCGCGGTGCCGCGAGCCGGCACCGCGCCGTGTGGCGTTCACCCGCGATTAAGCGCCGCCAAGTGACTGTATTGGCGTAGTGAGCAGCGGGAGGCGGACAGCATGAAGGCAGCATCGGGCAGCGTCATTGCCGCTGCCGCCGCCCTTCTTGCCGGCGGCTGCGCGACCGCCGATCCGCTGGAAGGCCGGCGCACCGTCTTCGCCAATCCCTATGTCGCCCCGGAGATCTCCCGGCGCGGCATCGGTCCGCAATGCGACGTCGATTTCGGCCGCGATGCGACCTGCCTGTCCGGGCCCTTGATCTATTCGGGACGGGGCAGCCACGCCTCGCTCGGAAACGGCCAGAGCGTGCGCCTCACCCGCGCGCAGCGGCGTATCCTGCGCGAACGGGCCGAGGCGCTCGGCACCCCGTCGCCGCCGCCCTCCGCACCGCCACCCCCACCGGTGCTGCCGACCGCCGCGGACAGCGCCGCGCCCTGAAGCGAGGTCAGCCGCCGCGCGCCTTTTCGTGGTGGCGGATCACTTCCTCGATGATGAAGCGCAGGAACTTCTCGGAGAACTCGGGATCGAGGTTCGCCTCTTCCGAGAGCTTCCTCAGCCGCGCGATCTGCTTCGCCTCGCGCTCCGGATCGGCGGGCGGCAGGGTCGCCCTGGCCTTGTATTCGCCCACCGCCTGGGTGATCCGGAACCGCTCGGCGAGGATGTGGATCAGCGCGGCATCGATGTTGTCGATGCTCTTGCGATAGGCGGCCAGAACCGGATCGGGGGCTTGCGTTTCCTGCGGCATGGCGCGCGAAACTAGCAGCAATTCTGCGCTTGCCAAGCACGGCGGCGGGGCCGTAATGCCGGGCGAAGATGAGTGCCGATATCGTCCCTCTGCCGCGCAAGGCACCGACGCTCGATCCGATGCTGTCGCTGACGGCGGCGGGGATGAATTCGGTGAACGCCGTGATCCTCGACCGGATGCAGAGCGAGATCCCGCTGATCCCGCGGCTCGCCGGGCACCTCATCAGCGGCGGGGGCAAGCGGCTGCGGCCGATGCTGACCCTCGCGGGCGCCGAGCTGGTCGGCTACAAGGGCACCCGCCACCACAAGCTCGCCGCGGCGGTCGAGTTCATCCACACCGCCACCCTGCTGCACGACGATGTCGTGGACGGCAGCGAACTGCGGCGCGGGAAGGCTGCGGCCAACATCATCTTCGGCAACCCGGCGACCGTGCTGGTCGGCGATTTCCTGTTCTCCCGCGCCTTCGAGCTGATGACCGAGGACGGGTCGCTGCGGGTGCTCAGCATCCTCAGCCGGGCGAGCGCGGTGATCGCGGAGGGCGAGGTCTCGCAGCTGTCCGCGCAGCGCCAGATTGCCACCAGCGAGGAGCAGTATCTCCACATCATCGGCGCCAAGACCGCGGCGCTGTTCGCCGCAGCCAGCCAGATCAGCGCGGTGGTCGCCGAGTGCTCCGAGGAGCAGGAGCACGCGCTCGAGGCTTATGGCCGCAATCTCGGGGTGGCCTTCCAGCTGGTCGACGACGCGATCGACTACGATTCGGACGCCGCCGAGATGGGCAAGGCGCGGGGCGACGATTTCCGCGAGGGCAAGATGACCCTGCCGGTGATCCTCGCCTATGCCCGCGGCAACGAGACGGAACGCAAGTTCTGGAAGGACGCGATCATCGGCCACCGCACCTCGGACGATGATCTCGACCATGCGACCGGCCTGATCGCGAAGCACAATGCGCTCGAGGACACCCGCGAACGCGCCCGCCACTTCGCGCACCGCGCGATCGACGCGATCTCGATCTTCCCCGACAGCAAGGCGCGCGCGGCCATGGCCGAAGCGGCGCAATTCGCGGTCGCACGGGGGCATTGACCCGCCACTTCGGTTCGATGTCGAAAATATTCGACATTCCGGTTTGAACCTCGTATGTAGAAGATATTCTACATGACGAAGGGAATCAGGAAATGGCGTTCAGGGAAAAATCGGCGTGGGTGATGATGGTCGTGATGATCCTCACCGGCGGCTTCTATCTCGCCACGGTGGCGCAGGATCCGGGCGCGCCGGTGCTTGTCGCGGTGCTGCCCTATGTGCTGATGGTGGTGCTGGCCTCGATCGTTGCGCAGGTGGCGCTCGCCATCTGGTCGCCCCGCGAAGCCTCGGCTCCGGCCGACGAGCGCGAGCGAATGGTGGCGGACCGAGCCTCGCGTTGGTCGAGCACGGTGATGGAGGTCGGCGTGGTGATGGCAGGTGCCGCCTACCTTGCCTTCCCCAATGGCAATATGCTGTTCCACCATGCGATCTTTGCCCTGATTATCGCTCAGATCGTCAATTACGCCATGCAGATCGCGCTGCTGCGCCGCTCGTTCTGATGGGCCTTGGTCATGGGTAAGCGGCCGCCGATCACCAACCGCGTGCGCGAACTGCGCGAGGAGCACGGGAAGATGAGCCAGGCCGCGTTGGGCGACGCGGTGGGGGTCACGCGCCACACGATCATCGCGATCGAACAGGGGCGCTATTCGCCCAGCCTCGAAACCGCGTTTCGCATCGCCCGGCTGTTCGGCGTGGGTGTCGAGGACGTGTTCGGTTGGGAGGGCGAGTGAGCGAACTGCCGATCACCGCGGTCCTCCCCAAACTCCGCGCCGCGTTGGCTGGGGAGGGCGCCGCGGTGCTGGTCGCGCCGCCGGGCGCGGGCAAGACCACCGCGGTCGCGCCCGATCTGCTTGGGCAGCCGTGGTGCAGCGGGCAGATCATCCTCACCTCGCCCCGCCGGGTCGCCGCCCGCGCCGCCGCCGAGCGCATGGCCGAGCTGCTGGGCGAGACGCCGGGCGAAACGGTCGGCTACATGACCCGCCTCGACAGCAAGGTGTCGGCGAAGACCCGGATCCTCGTCGTCACCGAGGCGATTTTGGTGAACCGGCTGGTGGAGGACCCGGAACTGCCCGGCGTCTCCGCCCTGCTGTTCGACGAGGCGCACGAACGCGCGCTCGACAGCGACCTCGGCCTCGCGCTGGCGCTCGAGACCCGCGCGGTGCTGCGCGAGGACCTGCGCGTCCTGGTGATGTCGGCGACCATCGACGGCGCGCGCTTTGCCCGGCTGCTGGGCGAGGGTGCGCGCGTCATCGAAAGCGAGGGGCGCAGCTTCCCCTTGGAAATCCGCTGGCTTGGCGGCGATGCCGCACAGGCAATCGAGGATCGCATGGCCGCCGCCGTGCTCACCGCGTGGCGCGAGGAGGCAGGCGACATCCTCGCCTTTCTGCCCGGCGTGCGCGAGATCGAGCGGGTGCGCGAGCGGCTGGAAACGCGGCTTCCGGGCGTCCCGATCCATGCGCTCCACGGACAGGTCGAAGCCCCATTGCAGCGCGCCGCGATTCGCCGCGACGAGGCTGGCCGCCGCCGGATCGTGCTCGCCACCGCCATCGCCGAGACCTCGCTGACGCTCGACGGGGTGAGCGTGGTGGTGGACTCGGGCCTCGCGCGGCTCGCCGAGTTCGACCGTGCGGGCGGCACCACGCACCTCGTCACCCGCCGCGCCTCGCAGGCTTCGGCGGCGCAGCGCGCAGGCCGCGCGGCGCGGCAGGGGCCGGGGGTCGCCTACCGCCTGTGGGAGGAGGCGGGCCATGCCGGTCGCCCCGAATTCGCCCCGCCCGAGATCGTCCAGGCCGATCTCGCCCCGCTGCTGCTGCGGCTGGCGAAATGGGGGACGAGCGATCCGGCGGGCCTGCCGTGGCTCGACCCGCCGCCCGCAGCTTCGGTCGCGGCGGGGCGGCGGGCGCTGACGGCGCTGGGCGCGCTCGACGCGGCGGGGCGCATCACCCCGCTTGGCGAGGCGATCGCGGGCCTGCCGATGGCCCCCGACCACGCCGCCGCCGTGCTCCACGGCGCGGCGGCAGGGGTGGGCGAGGATGCGGCGCGGCTGGTCATGCTGCTCCAGGAACGCGGGCTTGGGGGAAGGGGCGAGGACCTGATGCAGCGCCTCGCGCGCTGGCGCGGCGACCGGGCGCAGCGCAGCGTCGCGGCGGCGCGCATCGCGCAAGGATGGGCGAAGCAGGCGGCAAGGCTGGTGGATGCCCTCGGCAGCAGTCCCGCCGCCGATGCTGCCGAGGCACTCGCCCTCGCCCGGCCCGATTTCGTTGCCCGGCGCCGCGATGCTTCGGGCGAGCACTGGATCAGCGCGGGCGGGCGCGGCTATGTGCTCGACCCCGCCTCGCCGCTGGCGCGCGCGGAGTGGATCGTGATCGGCGATGCGCAGGGGCAGGCCAAGGGCGCGCGCATCACCGCCGGGGCGCAAATCGCTCCCGAGCGCATCGCCGCGCTGTTCGCCGACGCATTGCAGGAACGCGTCACAACCCGCTGGAACAGCCAGAAGGACAGGGTCGAGGCGCGGCGCGAACGCCGGTTCGGCGCGATCGTGCTGGCGAGCGTGCCCGAGGCCTCGCCCGACCCGGCGCTCTATGCGGACATCCTTGTGGAAAAGGCTGTGGAGCGACTGGGGGAACTGCTGCCGCCCGGATTCTTCGCCCGCGCCCGCTTCGCCGGGGTCGAGGCGCTTTCGCCCGAGGCCCTGCGTGAGCGGGCGGCGGACTGGCTCGCGCCGCTGCTCGCCGGCCGGCGCGACTTGGACCTTCCGCCGCACCGCTATGCCGAAGCCGCGCTGGCGCTCATCGACTGGAACGCGAAGACCGCCTTCGAACGCGCCGCGCCGACCCACTTCACCTCGCCCGCCGACACCCGCCACGCCATCGACTATGGGGGCGACGACGCGCCGAGCGTCGAAGTCAGGGTGCAGGCGCTGTTCGGGCTCGACGAACAGCCGATGATCGGCACCACGGCGCTGCTGCTCAAGCTCACCAGCCCCGCCGGTCGCCCGATCCAGTCGACCCGCGACCTGCCCGGCTTCTGGCGCGGCAGCTGGAAGGAGGTCGCCAAGGAGATGAAGGGCCGCTACCCCAAGCACCGCTGGCCCGACCAGCCGTGGACGGAAAAGCCGAGCCTGCGAACGAAAAACGCGTTCAATGGCTAGCCTCAAGCGCCGGCGGCCGCGTCCGCGGCCTTGGCTGTCCTCGCTCCCTGCGGTCGCTGCGGGCGCCCGGTCGGGCTTGCGGAACGCCGGGGCGTTCCGATTCACCGCTTGATTTCTGAGCGTCGCTGACGAAAAGGGCAGGCCATGAGCGCACGGATCTACCAGCAGCCCAAGCACGCGATGCAATCGGGCAAGGCGCGCACCGATGAATGGGTGCTCGAGTTCGAACAGTCGCAGGCGCGCTTCGCCGATCCGCTGATGGGCTGGACCGGCAGCGGCGACACGCAGTCGCAGGTCAAGCTGACCTTCCCCTCCAAGGACGCCGCGAGGGCCTATGCCGAGAAATACGGCATCCCCGCCCGCGTGCTGGCGACCCCGCCCAAGCGGCTGAAGCTGCAGGCCTACGCCGACAATTTCCGCTGAGTTGACGAACCGCGCCGGCGACGCCATATGGCGCCTTGGGAGTCGGGTGGACGTTTGCGTCCGCTCACCGGGTCAGGTCCGGAAGGAAGCAGCCCAGGTGGATTGCGGCGGGTCGCCCGGCTCCTTTCCCCGCACTATTTTCGTCACTCGCTGCCTGCGCCGCGGCTAGCCCGCATCCGTTCGCGCGCGGCATTGCGCGATCCGGTTGCCGGGACAAGACCCGCGAAGCGCCCCAGCCCGAAGGGCGGCATGTTTCCGTAGATGCATTCGTGCGCCCCTGCCGCGACGGCGTAGGTCTCGTGATAGATCCCCACCGTCCCGTCGTTGCCGATCGCCTTGTTGAACGCGGACCATGCCGGCCAGTGCAGCGCGTCCCGGTCGCGGGCATAGGTCTCGAGCGAGTCGAAGTCGCGCCAATATTGCAGCAGCAGGAGCTGGCGCGGCGAGCACAGGGCGAATTCCGTGCCGAGAAAACCGCTCTCGGGATTGGCGGAAAGTTCGCGCAGCATCGGCCCCATCGCCTTGATCACCGGCAGCCAGCGACCGACCTTGTGGAAATGATTGATGCGCATCCCGATCAGGAACACGACCAGCGGTCCGGCATGATCATCTGTCATGCGGCCGTTGATGATGGTCACCGCCTGCTCCTCCCTCGCAATCTAGATTGCGAAATGCAACTTATATCAAGCGCCGCTGTGGTCAAGATTGTCGGCAAGGCTTCGACATTGGCGCTGGCGCAGCCTAAGGTGTCGCGGTGATGAGCGATTCCGATCCCGAACTTCCCGAGGAAGAAACCGGCCCCACCGCCGCCGAACTGGAGGCCGCCGGGCAGAACGCGCTGTTCGGCGATCCCGCGCCTGCCGCCGAGCCCGCGCCGGACCCCGTCTCGCCCCCGCCAGGCCCGGTCCAGACCCCCGCTGGCGCCGCGCAGCCCTACCGCGTGCTGGCGCGCAAATACCGTCCGCAGACCTTCTCCGAGCTGATCGGGCAGGAGGCGATGGTCCGCACGCTCGCCAATGCCATCGCGCGCGACCGGCTGGCGCACGCCTTCCTGATGACCGGGGTGCGCGGGGTCGGCAAGACCTCGACCGCGCGGCTGATCGCCAAGGCATTGAATTGCGTCGGCCCGGACGGGCAGGGCGGGCCGACCATCGACCCTTGCGGCGTGTGCGAGCCGTGCCGCGCGATTGCCGAGGGACGGCACATCGACGTGATCGAGATGGACGCGGCCTCGAACACCGGGATCGACGACATCCGCGAGATCATCGAGGCGGTGCGCTATGCCGCGGTCTCGGCACGCTTCAAGATCTACATCATCGACGAGGTCCACATGTTGTCCAAGGCGGCCTTCAACGGGCTGCTGAAGACGCTCGAGGAACCGCCGGCGCATGTGAAGTTCCTGTTCGCCACCACCGAGGTCGACAAGCTGCCGGTGACGGTGCTGAGCCGCACCCAGCGCTTCGACTTGAGGCGTATCCCCGCGCAGCTGCTGGCCGAGCACTTCGCCAAGGTCTGCCGCCTCGAGGGGGTCGAGGCCGAGGACGAGGCGCTCGCCATCATCGCCGCTGCTGCCGAGGGATCGGTGCGCGACGGCTTGTCGATCCTCGACCAGGCGATCGCCCATGCCGACCTCGACGGCGAGGGCAAGGTCGCTGCCGCCCGCGTGCGTGACATGCTCGGGCTTGCCGACAAGAGCGCGCAGCGCCGCCTGCTCGGGCATCTGCTGGCGGGCGATGCCAAGGCGCTGCTGACGGCTGTGGACGAGCAATATGCGCTGGGCGTCGAGCCGCTGGCGCTGATGCGCGCGTTGATGGACCTCGTCCACCGCATCACGCTGGCGCAGGTCGCCGGCGGCGAGCCCGACGCGCCGACCGAGGAGGAGCGCGCCGCGCTAAGCGATTTCGCGGCACGGCTGGGGGCGGGGGAGCTCCACCGCTTGTGGCAATTGCTCTTGAAGGGCCATGACGAGGTGCGCACCGGCCCCGATCCGCTGGTGTCCTTGCAAATGGCGCTGCTGCGCATCCTTCACGCTGCGCAAATGCCCGATCCGGGCAAGCTTGCCCGGCGCATCGAGGAACTCGCCGCCAATGGCATTGCCGCCCCGGCGCAGGCGTCGACGCCGGAGGGGAGCGCGCCCGCGCCCGCCCCGGTCGCCGCCGCGCCTGCGCAGGACTGGGCGGCGCTGGTCGAGGCGGTCGATGCCTCGGGCCAGCTCCATGTCGCCGAGATGATGCGCAGCCGGGTGCGGGTGATCGAACTGGGCCCCGAGCGCCTCGTCTTCGAGCAGGCCGACACCTTCCCCGACGATCCGGTGCCCGACATCCGCGAGGCGCTGTTTCGCGTGACCGGGCGCCGCTGGCAGGTCGAGCGCGGCACCGGACAGGCGCAGCCCAGCCTGCGCGAGGCCGCCGATGCCGAGGCCGAGGCCAAGCAGGCGCGCATCCTCGCCGACCCGCTGGTCAAGGCGGCCTTCGCGGCCTTCCCGCAGGCCGAACTGCTGGGCACCGAGGGCAATCTCGCCCGCGCGGCCCGTCCCCCCTGGAATTGAGGAGACCCCCCGATGAAATCGATGGAAGAGATGATGAAGGCGGCCCAGCAGGCCGCCGAGACCATCCAGAAGCAGATGAACGAGATGCAGGTGAAGCTCGATTCGATCGAGGTCGAGGGCACCGCCGGCGGCGGCCTCGTCAAGGTCCGCGCCAGCGCCAAGGGCCGCATCCTCGGCGTGAGCATCGACGACAGCCTGATGAAGCCCGAGGAAAAGCAGATCCTCGAGGATCTCGTGGCGGCCGCCTTCAACGACGCCCGCGACCGCGCCGACCGGGTCTCTGCCGAGCAGATGAAGGAAATGCAGGGATCGATGGGGCTCCCCCCGGGCTTCAACCTGCCCGGCATGGGGTGAGGGTGCGCTAGACCCCTTTGCGTCCGAAGGCCGGCCGTGCGGCGGGCCTCGGGGACGGGGCGGGGCCGGCAGCCGCCGCGATGGGCGCGCTCGGCATGTCGGGCTCCTGCGCAGCGCGCTTTTCCATGTAGCGCGCGAACACCGCGTCGGCATCGAAATCGCTTAGCGGCGCTTCGTCCTCGAATGGATCGACGCGGCGAGGCGGACGCTCCTGATCTCCCGGCGCCGAAGTGCCGGCCTGCCGCGCGGCGCCTGACCACAGGCCCTGCCACAGGGTGGCGATGCCGCTGCGCATCCCGCGCCACAGGCAGAACTGCCCCGCCGCACCGACGATCAGGCCGGGAAGGGTGAGCTCGATCTGCGCCAGCGACATCGTGCCGCCTTCGCCGAGCCCCGACAGCATGCTCGCAAGCCCCGTGAGAGCCAGGCCACCGACGAGCCAGGGCAGTGGTTTCTGCATCGCGCCTCTTCCCGGTTGAGCCTCCAGCCTAGCGCCGATGGGTTAACGTCCTCCCCCATGTTCCACAGCTTCTCCAGACGGGGCATTGCGAGGCGCCGGGCGGCTACCCATATTCGCCATCAAAGGCGCGCCCCAACGGCGGCCGCGGACAGCACCACATGACCCAGACCCATCCTCTCCTCCCCTTGCGCGACATCGTCGTCTTCCCCGGCATGGTCGTCCCCCTGTTCGTGGGGCGCGACAAGTCGGTGGCGGCGCTCGAGGCCGCGATGGAAGCCTCCAAGGACATCGTCCTCATCGCCCAGCTCGATCCGGGCTGCGACGATCCCGAGGGCGACGACCTCTACGATGTCGGCGTGATCGCGCAGGTGCTCCAGCTGCTGAAGCTGCCCGACGGCACGGTCCGCGTGCTGGTCGAAGGGCAGGCGCGCGCGCGGCTTACCGCGCTCGAGAACGTCGGCACGCACCTCGTCGCCGAGGTCGAGCCGATGGAGCCCGAGACGGTCGCCGGCAGCGAGGTTACCGCCCTGATGCGCCAGGTGACCGAGCAGTTCGGCGAATATGTCAAGCTCAACAAGAAGCTGGGTGAGGACGCCGGGATCGACCTCAGCGAGGTCGACGATGCGGGCCAGCTGGCCGACACCATCGCCGCCGCGATCACCGCCAAGGTCTCCGACAAGCAGTCGCTCCTCTCCGAGGCGAGCCCCTTGAAGCGGCTCGAACTGGTGATGGCCTTCATGGAGGGCGAGCTGTCGGTGCTGCAGGTCGAACGCCGCATCCGCGGGCGGGTGAAGCGCCAGATGGAGAAGACCCAGCGCGAATATTACCTCAACGAACAGTTGAAGGCGATCCAGTCGGAACTCGGCGGGGGCGACGAGGGCGAGGGCAACGAGATCGCCGAGCTGACCGAGAAGATCGAGAAGGCCAAGCTTTCCAAGGAAGCCCGCGCCAAGGCGCAGGCCGAGCTGAAGAAATTGAAGTCGATGCAGCCGATGAGCGCCGAGGCGACCGTCATCCGCAACTATCTCGACGTGCTGCTCGGCCTGCCGTGGGGCAAGAAGTCGAAGCTCAAGAAGGACATCGCGCGCGCCCAGGCCGTGCTCGATGCCGATCACTATGCGCTGGAGAAGGTCAAGGACCGCATCGTCGAATATCTCGCCGTCCAGGCGCGCACCAACAAGCTCAAAGGTCCGATCCTGTGCCTCGTCGGCCCGCCGGGCGTGGGCAAGACCTCGCTCGGCAAGTCGATCGCCAAGGCGACGGGGCGCGAATTCGTGCGCCAGTCGCTGGGCGGGGTGCGCGACGAGGCCGAGATCCGCGGTCACCGGCGCACCTATATCGGCTCGATGCCGGGCAAGATCGTCGCCAACCTCAAGAAGGCGGGGACCAGCAATCCGCTGTTCCTCTTGGACGAGATCGACAAGCTGGGGCAGGATTTCCGCGGCGATCCCGCCTCGGCGCTGCTCGAGGTGCTCGACCCGGAACAGAACAGCAAGTTCCAGGACCACTATCTCGAATTGGACCTCGATCTTTCGGACATCATGTTCGTGTGCACGGCGAACAGCCTCAACCTGCCGCAGCCGCTGCTCGACCGGATGGAGATCATCCGGCTCGAGGGCTACACCGAGGACAAGAAGGTCGAGATTGCCCAGCGCCACCTCGTCGAAAAGCAGGTCAAGGCGCACGGGCTGAAGAAGGGCGAGTTCACCCTGACCGAGGAGGCCCTGCGCGACCTCATCCGCTACTACACCCGCGAGGCGGGGGTGCGCACGCTCGAACGCGAGATCGCCAAGCTGTGCCGCAAGGCGCTGCGCCGCATCCTCGAGAAGCAGGCGGAGAGCATCACCATCACCCCGGAAAACCTCGGCGACTTCTCGGGCGTGCGCAAGTTCAAGCACGGCGTCTCGGAGGAGGAACCGCAGGTCGGCGCGGTGACGGGGCTGGCGTGGACTTCGGTCGGCGGCGAACTGCTCACGATCGAGAGCGTCACCACCCCGGGCAAGGGCGAGATCAAGACCACCGGCAAGCTCGGTCAGGTAATGAACGAGAGCGTTTCGGCCGCCTTCAGCTTCGTCAAGGCGCGTGCGCCCGCCTATGGCATCAAGCCGAGCCTGATCGCCCGCAAGAACGTCCATATCCACCTGCCCGAAGGGGCGGTGCCCAAGGACGGGCCGAGCGCAGGCATCGGCATGGTCACCTCGATCGTCTCGACCTTGTCGGGCATCGCGGTGCGTCCCGACGTGGCGATGACCGGCGAGGTCACGCTGCGCGGGCGCGTGCTGGCGATCGGCGGATTGAAGGAAAAGCTGCTCGCCGCGCTGCGCGGCGGAATCAAGACCGTCCTCATCCCCGAGGAGAACGTCAAGGACCTCGCCGAAATCCCCGCCAATGCCAAGGAGGGGCTGGAGATCGTGCCGGTCGCCCATGTCGACGAGGTGCTCGCCCGCGCGCTGGTCGAGGCGCCGGTGGCGATCGAGTGGACCGAGGCCGACGATCTCGCCAGCCAGCCCGGTGGCACCGCTCCGGGTGCAAATCCGGCGGCTTTGGAGGTGCCAACCGCCCATTGAGGCGCTAGTAGGCCTGTCCTTGCCGTGATTCGCGGCAGGGTCGCCTTCAACCCTGAAACCAGACCCTCGACGCGCGGTGCGGCGTGCCCCGGCACACCGCGAAGCGCCGTGTCTTCGCAGGCGTCTGGTGGCGGGGAAGATTTGCCTTTGACAGCCTTGCCGAAACAGTCTCAAGTCCCGGCTTTTCGTGAGGCGATTCACCGAAACGACTTTATCTCGATCCGAGGGGGTTCCACCATGAACAAGAACGACCTGATCAGCGAAGTGGCCGCGACCAGCGGCCTTTCCAAGAGCGACGCCGCGACCGCGGTGGAAAGCGTGTTCGACACCATCACCAAGGCGTTGTCGGGGGGCGACGAAGTGCGGCTGGTGGGCTTCGGCACCTTCTCGGTCGGCAAGCGCAAGGAATCGACCGGCCGCAACCCACGCACCGGTGAGGAAATGAAGATCAAGGCGTCGAACCAGCCCAAGTTCAAGGCGGGCAAGGGTCTGAAGGACGCCGTCAACTGATCGCCTGATCCATCGCCGATCGAAAAACCCCGCGTGGCGCATCGCCCGCGGGGTTTTTTCTTGTCCGCGAAAGCCGCGCTCCGGCGGGGCTCAGCCGCCGGTTGCGACCAGCGCGGTGGGGGCGGCTGCGGTGCGCGGCGAAATCGTCCAGCGCAGCACCTCGCCGCCGCCCGGCGCGGCTTCGGGACCCTCGTCGGTGTTGTTGGCGAGGATCCGCATGCCCGGCGCGGTGCGGATCGTGAAAGTGCCGTCGATGACCGGCACGCCCGGCATCTGCGGCGCGGCTTCGCCGTCTTGCGCGCCGTCCTCGCCCTGCTGGTTCGCGCCCATCGCCGCGAGACCGGCGAGCGAGCCCATCCCGCCCATCATCGCCGCCGCCGGGTTGTCGCCGTTCTGCACCGCGAAGCCAGGCGCGTTGATGCGCGCCTGCCCGCCATCGCGCAGGAACATCTCGACGAAGGGATTGAAGGGCGGGAAGCCCTCGATCGCCGGGAACATGAAATCGTGGCCGAGCGTGCTGGAAACCGAATAGCTCACCTCGAACAGCCCGTCGCCCTTGGACACCACCCGGTTCCAGCCCTTCTGGCGTTCCAGCAGGCGCACCAGTTCGTCGGCGGCCTTGGGATCGGTCGGGTCGATGCCGCCCATCAGCGCCTTCATCTGTTCGGCCTGCTGCTTCGCCTTGGCCGCGCGATCCGCGGCGCCCGCTTCCCACTCGGCGCGCTGCTCGGCCACTTCCTCGGGGGTGCAGTCGCGGTCCTCGTAGGTCTCCTCGTCGGAGCAGCTCGGGGTGAAGCTTTCCTCGGCAGCGGCGCCCATCATCGCGAGCTTGGAAAGGCCGAGGAAGAAGATTTCGCCCTCGTAGGTGAAGGTGAAGCTGTCCGGCCCGGTCAGTGCCAGTTCGGCAGTGAATTTGCCGGGCGACACGAAGCAGCCCGACAGCGCCAGCGCAAGGCCGGTGAGCAGCGCCGCGGCCCGCAGGCGGATCGACGAAAACATGGTCATGGCATTCCCTCCCTCAGCCCGCCTTCTAGCCGCGGGTCGCCACCGCATAAAGCGCAATCGCCGCCGCGTTCGAAACGTTGAGGCTTTCGATCGCCGAGGAGATCGGCAGCTTCGCCAGCGCATCGCAATGCGCGGCGATGTTGTGGCGCAGGCCCTCGCCCTCCGCCCCGAGAACGATCGCCAGCGGTCCGGTCGGCAGGACGTCGGCGAGCGCGCTTTCGGCCTCGCCCGCCAGCCCGATCCGCCAGTATCCCGCCTCGGCCAGTTCCTCGAGCGCGCGGGCGAGGTTGACCACCCGCACCCACGGCACGGTCTCGAGCGCGCCCGAGGCGGATTTCGCGAGCACACCGCTCTCGGGCGGGGCGTGGCGGTCCTGCGTGACGATCGCGGCGGCGTTGAAGGCGGCCGCCGAGCGCAGGATCGCGCCCACGTTGTGCGGATCGGTGACCTGGTCGAGCACCACCACCGGGCGGCCCGCCTCGCCGAGCGCGACAGCGTCGAGAAACACGTCCTCCAGCGGCGCGCATTCGAGCACCAGCCCCTGGTGCGGCGCGTCCTTGGCGACAAGGCGCGCAAGGTCGGCGACATCGGCATATTCGACCGGGAAATCGGCGGGCAGTTCGCCGTCGAGGCTGGCGATGCCCTCGCGCGTCGCCCACAGCTTCCTGTGCTGGCGCTCGGGGTTCTTGAGCGCCGCCTCGACCGGGTGACGGCCCCACAGGCGCACCTGTCCGGTGCTCGCCCGGCCCGAGCCGCGCCCGCCCTTCATCCGCCCCGCGCGCCCGCGCAGAGCGCGCTTGCGTTCACCACCCTTGGCCATCTCGTGCTCCTTGCCGGCACCCAAAGGCGCCCCCTGCCAGCAGCACCATTGACAGGCAAGCACCGCTTCGCCAAAGGGGCGCCTCTCGGCGGCGGGACCCTTGCGGGACTCGCGCAATTTCAGGGCTGCGACGCCCGGGATCGCCCCCCTCGTATCGAGGGGACTGTGTGGACAGGTGGCCGAGTGGTTAAAGGCAGCAGACTGTAAATCTGCCCGCGCAAGCGTACGCTGGTTCGAATCCAGCCCTGTCCACCACTTTCCTTTGCCTCGAGCGCTCCACCGCGGGATTTTGCCCGCGCGACTGCAACCGGGACCGGCGAGACCACGCCGGGCGCGGCGGCTGGTCTTTGCTGATGGGGCAACGCCGAGCGCCGCCCGCCCCGGTTGAAGCAGGCGGCGCCGAGGAGCGACCCGTCAGGCGTGGCTTCAGGCGGCGAGCGCGGGGGCGAATTCCTCGCTCCACGCGAGGCCCGGGCGATAGCGCGCGGCGACCTTGCCGTCCTCGAGCACGAAGAGGTGCAGCCAGCCGTTGTCGAACAGCGCGCGCACGCCCTCGTGCTTTTCGAGCACCTTAAGGATCTCCTCGCGCGGGGCCTCGATCATCACGCTGAGGCGCAGCGGTTCGTGGGCGAGCCCATCGCCGTCGTGCACCGCCTGCCACGGGAGGCCAGGGCGCAGCCGCCCGCCATTGCCCTCGATCACCCCGATCCCGCCGACGACGTTGTGGATGAGCTTGTTGCCGCCGCCGAACATTGCGGGCGCGACCGAGGAGCCGAAATATTGCAGCGAAATCCAGCTCGCCACCACCACCGGGGCGGTGATGATGAGCTCGAGCGTGGCGAAGCCTGCGTCGGCGCGCCAGTCGTAGGAGTGCAGGAACGCCCGCCCGCCGAGGTCGCGGCCCGCTGTCGCCTCGCGCGGGGCGGCGATGAAGGCGGCGCAGCCGGCGAGGCCCCATTCGGGGCGAATCTCGGCCCAATTGGTCGCGCGGGCAGGGATGCTCTCTCCGCTCGCGCCGGGCATCCGCAGCGCGCGTTCGGCGCGGGCGATCTTCGCCGCCTGCGCCAGCCATTTGCGCACCTTCGTAATGTCGCTCCCACGCGCGGCGGACAGGTCGTCCTCGTAGATCGTGATGGCATCGGTGGTGGTGTCGTGCAGCCCGGCGACGAACAGCGTGTCCTCGGGCACGTCCACCCCCCGTGCCGCGAGCCCGGCACGGGTTTCGGGATCGTTGAGCAGGATCGCCAGCAGGCGTGCCGAGACCTCGCCCGTGTAGCCCCCGCAGGCGCCGCAGTGATAGGCGCTCTCGTGCGGGTTGTTGGTGACATTGCCCCCGTGGCCGAGCAGCAGCACCACCTCGCCGTGACCCTTGGTGAGGCTCATCGCCTTGAGCACCGCGGCGCCGGTATCGGCCTTGGCCTCGGCGCTCATCCCGCCGATCACCTGCGGCGCGGGTTCGGGCTTTGCCGCGCTGCCGGACCCGAGCGCGGACTTCACCAGCTTGGCCGCATAGAGCGGCCCCATCGCCTCGACGAAGGCGAAGGAGCTGACCGCCGCCTGGCGGAAGCGGCCCCAGGCGCGGGTGGTGCGCGCGGCGATGCGGTGCGCCCGGTCGCTGTCCGGGTCGCCCGCGCTGGTGGTCTCGAGCGCGGGATTGAGCAGCACCGGCAGGTGCGCCTCGCGGATGTCCGAGCCGTGCGCATGGTGCGCGAGCGGCAGGCCGAAGAAGCCGGCAAACCCGATCGTGGCGATGGCCGGATCGACGCTCTCGAGCGCGCGGCGGAACACCTCGGAACGCACGTCGATGCAGAAGGCGGCTTGCAGGAAGGGTCGCTCGCCCGCAGGCGCCGCGCCGTCGAGCGCGGCGATCAGGCGGCGCTGGTGGCCGCGGTCGGCGGCATCCTGGAGGATTGCGAGCGCGACCTCGTCGGCACCCGGCGCGACGGGTTCGGCATGGGCGGCGATGGTTGCGGCCCAGCGCTCGGCCACCTCGGGGGCGAGGGCGAGCAGCGCCTCGTCCCAAATCAGGCGGATCGCCAAAAGGTCGACCATGGTGCGGTCGGTCTCGCCGGCGAGCTCGGCCTGCCACAGCAGCCAGCGGGCGTGCTGCGACCAGCCGCCCATGCTCATGAACAGGCGGTGGAAGGCGGTCTCGGCGGCGGCGTCGGTGATGCCAAGCGCCTCGGCAGCGAACAGGATCGCGCGCTCGGGATTGTCGGGGGCGGCGGCGACATGGGCGCAGAAGCCCTCGAGACCGGCGATTTCCGGCGTGAGATCGTGCATCGCCCAGGCGCGCCACGCGGTGAAGGCGTCGCTGCCCGGCGCGGGCGACCACAGCGCCTGCCCGCGGTCGAAATGGCCCGCGGCCCACAGCCCGATGCACTTGTCGACCAGCGCCGGCCAGTCGATGCCGGTCGCCTGCGCGGCGAGATCGGCGACGGTCGGCAGCGCGGCGGGCTCGGGGCCCTGGCCCATCCGCTCGGCGGCGCGGCGCAGCGCGGCGGGGTCGGCAGGCTTGAGCGGCGAGGCGGACGCGGCGAGCGCCTCGGCGAGGTCCTCCTCGCTGATGTCGCCGGAGCGGATCGCTGCGGCATATTCGCCCGCCGTGCGGGTGACGCGCACCCCGGCGACCCGGCCGAGCCGCGCGGCGGCGGTGGCGAGGTCCTCGCCGGTCTGGCCGAGGAACGGGTTGACCGCCACTGTCGCATCGAGCGGGAAGGCGGGCGGGATCGCGCGGGCGGCCTGTTCGGCGGCCTCGAGCACCGCCGAAAGCCGGACCTGCGGGATCTGCGAGTTCTTCATCAGCATGGGGCTACTCCGTGGAAGCGGGGGTCAGGGCTGCGACCTAGCGCGAGCGGGTGGTGCGGAAGCCGCCGATCGCGCGGTCGAGCAGGGCGTTGAGATAGAGGCCGTTGGCGAGGTGGACGCGCAGGCCGGCGGTCGCCGGGTGGTGCGCCCACAGCGGGAACAGCGCCTGGGCGAAGGCGACGAGGCCGAAGCTTGCCACAGCCAGCACGATCAGCGCCCATTCGAGGTCGCCCGGCACCGGGGCGAGCGGCAGGATCGGGCCCCACACCGCGTGGGCGATGGCCTGGAAGGAGAAGTATCCAATCGCGGCGGCGAGCGCGGCGGCGACGGTGCGCTTGGTGAGCGCCACCGGCGCCCGGTCGGCAAGACCCTGCGCGACGAGGTAGGCGACCCCGAAGATCAGGATCGCGCCCAGCGCCAGCGCCTGCGGGGTCTTGGGACCGAAAGCGTAAGTGAAACCGGCGGCGATGGCGGCGAAGATCACCAGCGCGAGGGCGAAGCTCTTGAGCACCGCAGGCACGCTCGGCGCGGCGATCGGGCCGGGACGGCGGATGTTCGCAACATCGGTGACCGCCCCGCCCGAGGAGAGGAAGGCGTGCGCCTTGTAGAGCGAGTGGGCGATGATGTGCAGCAGCGCGAGCGTCCACAGCCCGAGGCCGCATTGCAGCAGCATGAAGCCCATCTGCGAGATCGTCGACCAGGCGAGCGCGGTCTTGATCGCGCTCTGGGTGAGCATCACTGCGGCGCCGAACAGCGCGGTGAAGCCGCCGATCAGGACCAGCGCGGCCATACCCCCGGCGCTGTGCTGGACGAGACCCGAGGCGGTGATCAGCAGCACCCCGCCCGAATTGATGATCCCGGCATGGAGCAGCGCGGAGACGGGGGTGGGGGCCTCCATCACCTCGGTCAGCCAGCCGTGGAGCGGGAAGGCGGCGGTCTTGAGCGCGGCGGCGGCGACGATTGCGGCGACCGCAAGTGTGCCGGCAAGGCCCAGCCCCTGCGTCGCGGCGCCGGCGGCGAGACCCGCGAAGCCGAGCGTGCCGAAGCGCGCGAACAGCAGCGCCGCGGCGATTGCCAGCATCGCGTCGCCGGCGTGCCAGACGAGGCCGAACTTGGTCGCCGCGCGGCGCGCCTCGGCGCGTTCGGGGTAGAACAGCAGCAGGCGCTTCAGCGCGATGCCGATCGCGATCGCGGCGAGGATGGTGGTGGCGAGCGTGCCCGCCTGCGCGAACACCAGCACCGCGGCGAGCGCGGTCAGCATCAGCCCGTGGAACGCGCCCTCGCGCGGTTCGCCGTCGATATAGGTGCGGCTGTAGCGCATCACGATCCAGCCGATGAAGCCGATCAGCGTCGCCATCGCGGTGCTGACCAGGTCGGCGCGCAGGGCGAGCCGCGCCGCGCCATCGAACAGGCCGACGCCGGGCACCGCCCCGCTCGCCGCCTGCACCAACCCGGCCAGCGCAAGCGCGAAGGCTGCAAGCGCCGAGGCTTCCGAGAGGCGGGGCACGCCTGCGGGGCGCTTGCCCGGCCGCGCGAAGGCGAACAGCGCCGCGGGCAGCAGCGCCACCGGGGCGAGATAGGACAGCGAGAAGGCGAGCGAAGGCATGACGGCACTCCGTTGGGAGGGGTCGGGTGCCGACCGGGATAGGGACTGGACAGATTTTAATAAAATACATATTTTCTGGAAAACCGTTCGGAAAATTGGAACGCTTCCCGGATCGCCATGTCGAACCTCAATCTCCACCACCTGCGGCTGTTCCGCGCCACCGCGCGCGAGGGTACGCTGACCGCGGCGGCAAGGGCGCTCAACATCTCGCAGAGCGCGGTCTCGACGCAGATCAAGGCGCTCGAGGCCGATCTCGGGCACGACCTGTTCGAACGGCGCGGGCGCAACCTCGTGCTGACCGAGGCGGGGCGCATCGCGCTCGACCATGCCGACGAGATTTTCCGCACCGCCGACCAGCTCGCGGCCACCTTCCGCATCGCCGGGGGGCAGCGCCGGGTGCTGCGGATCGGCGCGCTGGCGACGCTTTCGCGCAACTTCCAGATGCGCTTCCTTTCGCCGCTGGCCGGGCGCGACGATGTCGAGGTGGTGCTGCGCTCGGGGACGCAAGGGTCGCTGCTGCGCGCGCTCGAGGCGATGAGCATCGACGTGCTGCTCACCAACATGATGCCCGCGCGCGACGCGGCGAGCCCCTATCTCGTCCGGCGGCTCGACGAACAGCCGGTCAGCCTCGTGGGCGCGCGCGGGCGGCTGGCGCTGGCGGCTCAGGGCATGGCGGCGCTGCTTGCCGAGGCGCCGCTGATCCTGCCCACGCCCGAGACCGCACTGCGCGCCGGGTTCGACGCGATGCTCGACCGGCTCGGCATCGTCCCGCGGATCGCCGCCGAGGCCGACGACATGGCGATGCTGCGCCTGCTCGCGCGCGCCGATGCCGGGGTCGCGGTTATCCCCCCGATCGTGGTGCAGGACGAGCTTGCCGGGGGGATGCTCTATGAGCTGTTCCGGCTGGAGGACATCACCGAGCCCTTCTACGCGGTGACGATCCGCCGCACCTTCCCCAATCCGCTGCTCAAGGAGGTGTTCGACACCGCGGCGCCGCAGGCCGCGCCGGAAGACAGCGCGGGCTGAGCCCTTGCAGGGCGCAGGGGCGCGCTTTAAGGGCGCGGGTCCACGCGAAGAGGGATCCATGCAGCACGCCCAGTCCAGCCTCACCGGCCGCCCGGTCATCTCGGCCACCGGCCTGTTCACCCCGGCCGAGAGCATCACCAACGAAGAGCTGGTGGCGAGCTTCAACGCCTTCGTCGACCGCCACAACGCCGCCCACGCCGAGGCGATCGCGGCGGGCGAGGCCGAGCCGCTGGCCTATTCCTCGGTCGAGTTCATCGAGAAGGCGAGCGGGATCAAGGCGCGCCACGTGATGAGCAAGGCGGCGATCCTCGATCCCGGCACCATGTGCCCGCGCCTGCCCGAACGCGGCAATGACGAGCTTTCGGTGATGGCCGAGATCGGCGTCGCCGCGGCGCGCGAGGCGCTCGAACGCGCGGGCCGCGACGCGCAGGACGTCGACGCGGTGCTGTGCGCGGCCTCGAACATGCAGCGACCCTATCCCGCGATGGCCATCGAGATCCAGCAGGCGCTCGGGATCGAGGGCTTCGGCTTCGACATGAACGTCGCCTGTTCCTCGGCGACCTTCGGCATCCAGACCGCTGCCGACTACATCCGCGCCGGCAACGCGAAAAGCGTGCTGGTGGTCAGCCCCGAGATCACCTCGGGCCACTTGAACTGGCGCGACCGCGACAGCCACTTCATCTTCGGCGACGTGGCGACCGCGGTGCTGGTCGAGGACGCCGCGATCGCTCCGGCGGCGCACTGGGAGATCCTCGGCACGCGCCTGAAAACCGTGTTCTCCAACAACATCCGCAACAATTTCGGCTTCCTCAACCGCGCCGCGCCCGAGAGCGCGAACACCCCCGACAAGCTGTTCGTCCAGGAAGGGCGCAAGGTCTTCAAGGAGGTCGTGCCGATGGTGGCGCAGATGATCCTCGAGGAGGCCGCGCGGCTCGGGGTCGCGCCCGAGAGCCTGCGGCGGATGTGGCTGCACCAGGCCAATGCCGGGATGAACCGCCTGATCGCGCACAAGGTGCTCGGCCACGAGGCCAGCGAGGACGAGAGCCCGACCGTGCTCGACACCTATGGCAACACCTCGAGCGCGGGCTCGATCATCGCCTTCCACAAGCACAGCGATGACCTGTCGGCGGGCGACACCGGGCTGATCTGTTCCTTCGGGGCGGGCTATTCGGCAGGCACGGTGTTCCTGCGGCGCGCCGGCTGAGCGGCGCAAGCCTGCTTGCGGGCCGGCGCGCGAGTGCCTAGACCCCTGGGCGATGCCAGGCGAAATTCTCGACAACAAGGGCCGCGGCGATGCCGCGTGGCAATGGCCGGCGATTCACCCGGAGGGGCGCAAGTTCGGGCTGATCGCGGTCGCCGCCAGCCTGTTCTTCCTGCTCGCGCTCGACTGGGAGATCATCGGCTGGCCGCTGCTGCTGCTGAGCCTCGGCGTATTCGCCTTCTTCCGCGATCCCGAACGGGTGGTGCCGCAGGGGGAAGCCGCGATCGTCTCGCCGGCGGACGGGATGGTGACGATGATCGCCGAGGTCGAGCCGCCGCTCGAACTGCAGATCGACGATGGATCGGGCATCCCCGGCCTGCCGCGCGCGCCCGTGACGCGCGTGTCGATCTTCATGAGCGTGTTCGACGTCCACATCAACCGCGCGCCGCTCGGCGGCACGGTGCGGCGGGTGGTCTACATCCCCGGGCGGTTCATCAGCGCCGAACTTGACAAGGCGAGCGAGGAGAACGAGCGCCAGCACGTCCTGATCGAGCGCGGCGACGGGCTGAAGCTGGGCTTCACCCAGATTGCCGGGCTGGTGGCGCGGCGCATCGTGCCGTTCGTCAAGCCGGGCGACATCGTCGCCAAGGGGCAGCGCGTCGGGCTGATCCGCTTCGGCAGCCGGGTCGATGTCTACCTGCCTGCGGGCACCGACCCCAGGGTGATGATCGGCCAGACGGTGATCGCGGGCGAGACGGTGCTGGCCGAAATCGGCCAGACCGGCCTGATCGAAGGGATCACGCATTGACCATTTCCGCACGCCATCGTTCAAAGTCCACGGCCAGGCACGGGGAGCGTGCATGAGCCGCCCGTCGCGATTCCGGCGCGGCGGCGCCTCGCTCGCGCGGGTCGGCCCCAAGGCGGCCGAGGACGAAGACGCGGGTGAGGTGCGCGGCGGCGGGGGGCTGACCCTGCGTGCCATGCTGCCCAACGCGATCACCGCCGCGGCGCTGTGTTCGGGCCTCACCGGCATCCGCTTCGCGATCGACGGGCAGTGGGGTTTCGCGATCGGGCTGGTGGTGCTCGCCGGCGTGCTCGACGGGATCGACGGGCGCATCGCGCGGCTGCTCAATGCCCAGTCGCGCTTCGGGGCGGAGCTCGACAGCCTCGCGGATTCGCTGTCCTTCGGGGTCGCGCCGGCGCTGATCCTGTTCCTGTGGTCGCTGCAGGACCTGCCGCGCTTCGGCTGGTTCGCCGCGCTCGCTTTCGCGATCTGCTGCGCGCTGCGGCTTGCACGGTTCAATGCGCGAATCGATGTCGACGACCAGCCGCACAAGTCGGCGGGCTTTCTCACCGGGGTGCCCGCGCCGGTGGGGGCGGGGCTGGCCTTCACGCCCTTCTACCTGTGGAACGAGACCGGGCTGGAGTTCTTCCGCAACCCGCTGGTGATGGCCGCCTGGCTGACGCTGATTGCGGTGTTCATGATCTCCAACATGGCGACCTTGAGCTGGGCCTCGCTGCGCCCGCGCAAGGCGATCCGCCTGTGGCTGATCGCCCTGGCGGCGCTGGCCTTCGCCGCGCTGCTGCTCGAGCCGTGGTGGACGCTCGCGGCGATCTGCGTCGGCTATCTCGCGCTGATGCCCTACGGCCTCGTGAAATACGGGCGGATCAAGCGGCGGCGCGCGCAGGAACGCGCAGCGGCAGCGGACGCAGCGCGATAGCGCTGCTTGCCCGCCGGACTGTCCGGTGCGGGCGCTGCACCGCGAAGGGCCGGTCTGCGGACACCTGGGCCATGTCCAGCACCGTCTTCTCGCGCATCAGCCGGTCGTAGGCCCGGCGGGCCTTGATCCCCGTGTCGGCCAGCGTCAGCACGGCGGCGAGGGCGGTGGCGGCGAGCAGCAGGTCAGCGGCAAGAGCAAGCATGGCGGTCTCCTTCCCGGATTCGCGTTCGTTCTTTGTTCCATCCGCGTTGTTCCCTACCTGTTCCACGGTGTCAAGCGCGATTTCGTGCCGCTTGCGGCGATTTTCGCGTCGTCGCGACGATTCAGGGCTGGATTTCGCGGGGCCGCGCGGCTAAGGGCGCGCTCGCGTCGGGCGGGGCACAAGGCCCCACCGGGCGCATAACGTCACATGGAAGGCGCACATACCGGTGCCGCTCGCGGGACGCTCCGCAGCGCGGTTTCCTGCCTTCCAGAGGAACAACCGGAAAGGAAATACCTATGGCGGCACCTGTCGTCACGATGCAAGCATTGATCGAGGCCGGCGCTCACTTCGGCCACCAGACCCACCGCTGGAACCCGCGCATGAAGCCGTACATCTTCGGTGCGCGCAACGGTGTCCACATCATCGACCTGTCGCAGACCGTGCCGCTGTTCGCGCGCGCGCTCGACTTCGTGGAATCGACCGTGCGTTCGGGCGGCAAGGTGCTGTTCGTCGGCACCAAGCGCCAGGCGCAGGAGCCGATCGCCGAGGCCGCGCGCATGTCGGGCCAGCACTTCGTCAACCATCGCTGGCTGGGCGGGATGCTCACCAACTGGAAGACCATTTCGGGTTCGATCCGCCGCCTCAAGAGCCTCGAGGAGCAGCTTTCGGGCGACACCAGCGGGCTGACCAAGAAGGAAGTGCTCAACCTCACCCGCGAGCGCGAGAAGCTGGAACTGTCGCTCGGCGGCATCCGCGACATGGGCGGCATTCCGGACGTCATGTTCGTGATCGACGCCAACAAGGAAGACCTCGCGATCAAGGAAGCCGCCGTGCTCGGCATCCCGGTGATCGCGGTGCTCGACACCAATGTCGATCCGAGCGGAATCGCCTTCCCGGTCCCCGGCAACGACGACGCCGCGCGCGCGGTGCGTCTCTACTGCCAAGCGGTGGGCGAGGCGGCGCTGGCCGGCAAGGGCAAGCACCAGGCCGAAAGCGCCCCGGATTTCGGCGCGATGGAAGAGCCGCCGGCCGAGCCGGTCGCCGAGGCCGAAGCGCCGGCCGCGGAAGACGCCGAAGCCTGATTCTTCCCGACGCGGCCGGTCGGCGCGCCCTTTTGGCAAGCGCGCGTCAATCGCCCGTCACAATCCCCCTCTAGCGCGCCGGGCAGCCTCACAGGGCGTCCGGCGCCCGATGAACGCTAGAACGAACACAAGAAGGAAACTCTCATGGCCGATTTCTCCGTCGCCGATGTGAAGAAGCTGCGCGAAATGACCGGCGCAGGCATGATGGACGCCAAGAAGGCGCTGTCGGAAGCCGGCGGCGACATCGAGGCCGCGGTCGACGCGCTGCGCGCCAAGGGTCTCGCCACCGCCCAGAAGAAGTCCAGCCGCACCGCGGCCGAAGGCCTCGTCGGCGTTGCCGTCGCGGGCACCAAGGGCGTGGCGGTAGAGGTCAACTCGGAAACCGATTTTGTCGCCAAGAACGACAAGTTCCAGGACTTCGTGCGCAAGGCCACCGCGGTTGCGCTCGAACTGGGCACCGATGACGTCGAGGCGCTGAAGGCGGCTGCCTATCCCGGCGGCGGCACCGTCGGCGACAAGCTGACCGACAATGTCGCGACCATCGGCGAGAACCAGCAGATCCGCCGCATCAAGACCGTCTCGGTCGGGCAGGGCGCGATCGTGTCCTACATGCACAATGCCGCCGCCGAGGGCCTCGGCAAGATCGGCGTGCTGGTGGCGCTCGAGAGCGACCTCTCGGCGGACGTGCTCGAACCCTTCGGCAAGCAGATCGCGATGCACATCGCCTCGATGTTCCCGATGGCCCTGTCGGCCGACGGGCTCGATGCCGACGTGATCGAGCGCGAGCGCAAGATCGCCCAGGAAAAGGCCGCCGAAAGCGGCAAGCCCGCCGAAGTGCAGGCCAAGATGGTCGACGGCGCGATCGCCAAGTTCGCCAAGGAAAACGCGCTGCTCAGCCAGATGTTCGTGATGGACAACAAGTCGAGCGTCGAAGCCGTGGTCGCCAAGTTCGCCAAGGACAATGGCGGTTCGGTCAAGCTGACCGACTATGCACGCTTCCAGCTCGGCGAAGGCATCGAGAAGGAAGAGACCGATTTCGCCGCGGAAGTCGCGGCGGCGGTCAAGGGCTGAACCCAGCCTCACGAAACCCGGCGACGGCCGCCGCAGCCCCCCATGCTGCGGCGGCCGTTTCCTTGAAGGCCGGCGCGAGGGCCGTCACCTTACCCTTTGCGCTGGCGCGCTTTGCCCGTTAAGCCCGCCGCACCCAGATTCCAGCCGGAGCCGCCTTTTCCCATGTCCCTGCCTCCCCTGAAACGCGTCCTCCTCAAGCTCTCGGGCGAGGTGCTGATGGGGGACCAGCAGTTCGGGATCGACCCGACCTTCGTCGCCGAACTCGCCAAGGAGGTGAAGGCGGCCAAGGACACCGGGCTCGAAATCTGTCTCGTCATCGGCGGGGGCAACATCTTCCGCGGCATGGCGGGCGCGGCGCAGGGGATGGACCGCGCGCAGGCCGATTACATGGGGATGCTGGCGACGGTGATGAACGCGCTCGCGATGCAGAACGCGCTCGAACAGCTCGGCGTCCAGACCCGCGTGCAGAGCGCGATCCAGATGGACCAGGTGTGCGAGCCGGTGATCCGCCGCCGCGCCGAGCGCCATCTCGAAAAGGGCCGCGTGGTGATCTTCGCGGCCGGGGTGGGCGCGCCCTATTTCACCACCGACAGCGGCGCGGCCCTGCGCGCGGCGGAGATGCGCTGCGACGCGCTGCTCAAGGGCACCAGCGTCGGCGGGGTCTATGACAGCGACCCCAAGCGCAACCCGGCCGCGACGCGGTTCGACACCGTGACCTACGACAAGGTGCTGGCCGACAATCTCAAGGTGATGGACGCCTCCGCCGTGGCGCTGTGCCGCGACAACCAGATTCCGATCGTGGTCTTCTCGATCCGCGAAAAGGGCAACCTTGCCCGGGTGCTCGCGGGCGAGGGGGTGCAGACGATCGTCCAAGACAACTGACAGCAAGAGGGAAGCCTGACCCATGCCGCAATACGACAAGGCCGATACAGAGCGCCGCATGAAGGGGGCGGTGGAATCGCTCAAGAGCGATCTTCAGGGCCTGCGCACCGGGCGCGCCAATGCGAGCCTGCTCGATCCGGTGGTGGTCGAGGTCTATGGCGCGATGATGCCGCTCAACCAGGTCGCCACCGTCTCCGCGCCTGAGCCGCGGATGCTCAGCGTGCAGGTGTGGGACAAGTCGAACCTCATCGCGGTCGAAAAGGGCATCGCCCACGCCAATCTCGGCCTCAATCCGATCATCGACGGCCAGACCCTGCGCCTGCCGATTCCCGATCTCACCCAGGACCGCCGCAAGGAGCTGGCCAAGCTCGCCGACCAGTATGGCGAGAAGGGCAAGATCGCGATCCGCAACGTGCGCCGCGACGCGATGGAAAGCCTCAAGGCCGACGAGAAGAAGAAGGAAATCTCCGAGGATGACCGCAAGCGCGCCGAGGACGAGGTCCAGAAGCTGACCGACCAATACGTCAAGGAAACCGACGAGGCGGTCGCCAAGAAGAAGCAGGAAATCCTGACGCAGTAGGGCGCGCGAGGGTGCCCGCCTGCCGTTCGTGTCGCGCAAAGTCGAGACACGCCGAAGCAGGCAGGGCCTCTCGACTTCGCTCGCAGCGGACGGATCTTTAGGGGTTGGGATTGGACCAAGCGCGCGCCAGACACGTCGCCATCATCATGGACGGCAATGGCCGCTGGGCCAAGAAGCGCGCTTTGCCGCGCGCGGTCGGCCACCAGCGCGGGGTCGAGGCGGTGCGGCGGCTGGTGCGCTCGCTCGAGGGCACCGGGCTCGAATGCCTGACGCTCTACGCCTTTTCCTCGGAGAACTGGAAGCGCTCGGAGGACGAGGTCGACGACCTGATGAACCTGATGCGCAAGTTCATCAAATCCGACCTGCCCGAATTCGTCGCCAACAACGTCAAGCTCAAGATCATCGGCGATTGGCAATCGCTCGCACCCGATATCGTCGCCATGCTTGAGGATGCGCTCGCCCAGACCGCGAAGGGCCGGCAGACGCTGGCGGTGGCGCTCAATTACGGCGGCCAGCACGAGATCGCGCGCGCCGCGGCCAAGGCTGCCGCCGCGGGCGCGGTCAGCGTCGAGAGCATCGCCGCGCATCTCGACACCCATGACCTGCCGCCGCTCGACCTGCTGATCCGCACCAGCGGCGAGATCCGGCTGTCGAACTTCCTGCTGTGGCAATCGGCCTATGCCGAAATGCTGTTCGTCGACACGCTGTGGCCCGATTTCACCCCTGAGCACCTCGCGCAGGCGCTCGACGATTTCGCGCGGAGGGAGCGACGCTATGGTGGGCGGTAAGGTGCGCGTGCGCGATCCCAAGGCGGGCGTTTCGGACCTGCCGGTCAGGCTCGGCTCGGCGGTGGTGATGCTGGTCGTCTCCGCCGGGGCGCTGTGGCTCGGCGGCTGGGTGTGGACCGGCTTCGTCGCTCTGCTGGGGCTCGGGGTGCTGTGGGAGTGGAACCGGCTGGTCGCGCGCTTCAACGTATCGGGGGCGGCGGAGACCGCGTGGTTCTTCGCCGGCGTGATCTATATCGGCGCCGCGGCCCTGGCGATGGCGGCGCTGCGCAACGGCGCGCAGTTCCTCCCGGTGGAAGGCCAGAGCCTCGGCTACGGCCCGCTCGAGGTGCTGATCGGCTACATCGCGCCGATCATCGCGGTCGATGCCGGTGCCTATTTCGCGGGCCGCGCGATCGGCGGGCCGAAGATCGCGCCGCGGATCAGCCCTTCGAAGACCTGGGCAGGACTCGGCGGCGGGGCGCTCGCCGCCGGCTTGGTGACGCTGGGCACCGGTTGGGCCGGCTTGGGCCCCGCTTCGGCCATGTCTCGCGATGCCGCGGGCCTGGCACTCGCGCTGTTCGGCGGCGCGCTTGTCGCGGTGATCGCGCAGACCGGGGATTTCTTCGAAAGCTGGATGAAGCGCCGTGCGGGCGTGAAGGATTCGAGCGCGCTCATTCCCGGCCACGGGGGGCTGTTCGACCGGCTCGACGGCTTCATCGCGGTGTTCTTCATGCTGTTTGTCGTTGCCTTGGGCGTGCGTTTGCTGGGATGATGCGCCGATGACCCGCTCGCTCACCCTGCTCGGCGCCACCGGATCGATCGGCGCCTCGACGCTCGATCTGGTGCGCCGCAACCGCGACGCCTGGCAGGTGGAGGCGCTCACCGCGCATTGCAGCGTCGCCGAACTCGCCGCGCTCGCCATCGAGTTCGACGCGAAGCTGGCGGTGGTCGGTGACGAGGCCTGCCTGCCAGCCCTGCGCGACGCGCTCGCCGGGAGCGGGGTGGAGGCGGCGGCCGGCCGCGCGGCGCTGTGCGAGGCGGCGGCGCGTCCCGTCGACATGACGGTGGCGGCGATCGTCGGCTGCGCGGGGCTGGGCCCGGTGATGGCCGCGATCGAGCGCGGCGGCACCATCGCGCTCGCCAACAAGGAGGCGCTGGTCTCCGCGGGCGAGGTGATGATGCAGGCGGTCGCGAGGCACGGCGCGACGCTGCTGCCCACCGATTCCGAGCACAACGCGATCTTCCAGTGCCTCAACGGCAACCGCATCGAGGATGTCGCGCGCATCACCCTCACCGCCAGCGGCGGGCCGCTGCGCACCTGGTCGCAGGCCGAACTCGACGCGGCGACGCCCGCGCAGGCGGTGGCGCATCCCAACTGGTCGATGGGCGCCAAGATCAGTGTCGATTCGGCGACGATGATGAACAAGGGGCTCGAATATATCGAGGCCTACCACCTCTTCCCGGTCGGGCTCGACCGGCTGCACATCGTCGTCCACCCGCAAAGCGTGGTGCATTCGATGGTCGAGTTCCGCGACCGCTCGACGCTCGCGCAGCTCGGACCTTCGGACATGCGGGTGCCGATCGCCTCGTGCCTGGCCTGGCCGCAGCGCATGGAAACGCCGCTCGCCCCGCTCGATCTCGCCGCGATCGGGCAATTGACCTTCGAGCCGACCAACGAGGCGCTGTTCCCCGCGACCCGGCTGGCGCGCGAGGCGATTGCCGCCGGGGGCAGCGCGCCGGCGATCCTCAACGCCGCCAACGAGGTCGCGGTCGCCGCCTTCCTGTCCGGTCAGTTGAGGTTCACCCGGATTGCGGCATTGGTCGAGGAGACGCTTGCGCGCAGCAACGATGCGCCGCGTCCGGCCAGCCTCGCCGAAGTGCTGGACGTCGATCAATCGGCTCGCAGGCAAGCCCGCAGCCTGCTGGAGACCCAAGCCCTTGTTTGAAGCACCCCCGTTCTGGATGTATGTCGTCGGCTTCCTGCTCGTGCTGGGGCCGCTCGTTACCCTGCACGAGCTCGGCCACCTGCTGGTGGGCCGCTGGTTCGGGGTGCGGGCCGAGAGTTTCTCGGTCGGGTTCGGCAAGGAAATCGCCGGCTTCACCGACCGCAAGGGTACCCGCTGGAAGCTCTCAGTGCTGCCGCTGGGCGGCTATGTGCAGTTCCAGGGCGACATGAACCCGGCGAGCGTGCCCGATCCTTCCGCGCCGAAGGAAGAAGGCAATTTCCAGAGCGCCGCGCTGTGGAAGCGCGCCTTGATCGTCGCCGCGGGACCGGTCACCAACCTGCTGGTCGCGCTGGCGATCTTCTTCGCCTTCAATCTCTACTACGGCAAGCCGCTGCCGGTCGACCCCACGGATGTCGGCACGGTTGCCGCGGTGACCGCCGACTCGCCGGCAGAGGCGGCCGGCATGAAGGTCGGCGACCGGATCGTCGCGATCGACGGCGAGCGGATGGAGAGCTGGCGCGACATCCAGCAGACCATCCTGCTCCACCCCAATCGCCGCTTCGTGATCACGGTCACGCGCGGCGACGAGCGGATTGCGCTTTCGGTCACCGCAAAGGCGAAGCGGATCGAGGACGGGTTCGGCAACTCGCAGACCGTCGGCCTGATCGGCGTCTCGACGCGTGACATCGCAGAACGTTACGAGCCGGTCGGCATCGGCGAAGCGGCGGTGCGCTCGGTGCGCCAGTGCATCGACACGGTGGACATGATGATCACCGGCATCGCCCAGATCGTGCGCGGGGACCGTTCCTTCAGCGAGCTTGGCGGGCCGCTCAAGATCGCCAAGTTCTCTGGCGAACAGATGAGCCTCGGCCTGCCCGAGTTCATCACGCTGGGCGCGCTCATTTCGCTTAATTTGGCATTCATCAACTTCTTGCCAATCCCCGCGCTCGATGGCGGGCACCTGATGTTCTACCTGGCCGAGGCGATCCGTCGCAAGCCGGTTGGGCCGCAGGCGACCGAATGGGCCTATCGCACCGGGATCGCTCTGGTGCTGACGCTGATGGTGGTGGTGACGGTGAATGACCTGTTCTCGCTCCCCCTCTTCGGCAGTTGACGGGTCGGACGGGCAGCGCGGCGGCTTTCGGTGGAAAGCGGTGCGCGGCGCACGCGGGCAAGGCCCTCGCGGCTTGACCGCCGCGGGGAACATCGGGCACAGGCTTGGCCGCCCGGGGCATCAGCCTCTCAGGGGCAAGTGACAGACGGGTTGAACGGGACGTTAGCTGCATGAACCGAATGAGCGAGACGGGCTGCGTGCCGGTCACTAGCCAGACTGGCCGTCGTTCCGCCCTGTCGCCCACCGGGCGGTTGGCCGCGATGCTGTGCTGCGGGTCGATCCTTGCCGGCGTGCCCGGCACGGCCTTCGCGCAGGACGAGGCGCAGCAGGATCCCGCCCAGCCGGCGGTGACGCCCGCTCCCGCGCCCACCCCGGCGCCCGCGCCGCAGACGGAAACGATCCGCACGATCAGCGTGGTCGGCGCCGAGCGGCTCGAGCCGACCACCATCCTCAGCTACATCCGCCTGCGGGTGGGCGACGAATACACCTCGGCCGCCGCCGACGCGGCGCTCAAGGACCTCGGCGCGACCGAGTTGTTCTCGAACTTCTCGATCCGCAACGACAACGGCAACGTCGTCATCAGCGTGACCGAGAACCCGGTCATCAACCGCATCGTGCTGGAGGGCAACAAGCGCCTCAAAAACGACAAGATCCTGCCCGAGATCAAGCTGGCCCCGCGCCAGATCTTCACCCGTTCCAAGGTCCGCGCGGACGTGGCGCGCATCATCGAGCTCTACAAGCGGCAGGGCCGCTTCGCCGCCACGGTCGAGCCCAAGATGGTGCAGCTGCCGCAGAACCGCGTCGACATCGTCTTCGAGATTTCCGAGGGCCCCAAGTCCAAGGTCCGCCAGATCAACATCCTCGGCAACGAGAAGTTCTCCGACGGCAAGCTGCGCGGGGAGATGGTGACCAAGGAAACCGGGCTGTTCACCTTCTTCAGCTCGAACACCAGCTACGATCCCGATCGCATGGCGTTCGACCAGCAGAAGCTGCGGCAGTTCTACCTGACCGAGGGTTATGCCGATTTCCGCGTTGTGTCCGCGGTCGCCGAGCTGACGCCGGACCAGAAGGACTTCATCATCACCTATGTGGTGGAGGAGGGCGAGCGCTACAAGTTCGGCGACGTCAAGGTCGACAGCCAGCTGCGCGACTTCGACAGCGACACGATGAGCGCCGGCCTGCCGATGAAGGAAGGCGACTGGTACAACGCCAAGACGGTCGAGGACACCGTTGAGCAGCTGACCGAGCTGGCCGGCCGTTTCGGCTACGCCTTCGCCGACGTCCAGCCGCGCTTCAAGCCGGACAAGGACGACCTGAAGATGAACGTGACCTTCACCTTGCGTGAAGCGCCGCGCGTCTATGTCGAGCGGGTCGACATCAACGGCAACACGCTCACCCAGGACAAGGTCGTGCGGCGCGAGTTCCGCATCGCGGAGGGCGACGCCTTCAACAGCCTCGCGGTGCAGCGCACCACTGCGCGCATCAATTCGCTGGGATATTTCCAGGAGAACTTCGAGGTCACCCAGGTCGAGGGCAGCGCGCCCGACCGGATCGTGCTCGAGGCCAACGTCGAGGAGCGTCCAACCGGCGAGCTGCAGTTCTCCGCCGGCTTCTCCTCGATCGAGCGGTTCATCCTCGCCGGCTCCATCCGGCAGCGCAACTTCCGCGGGCGCGGGCAGACCATCGGGCTCAGCGTCAACTATTCGCAGTTCTCGCGATCGGCCCAGGTGAGCTTCGCCGAGCCCTATCTCTTCGATCGCAACATCTCGGCGGGCGTCGACATCTACCGCCGCGACTTCAACAGCTTCAACTTCACGAACCTGACGCGGAACACCACCTTCAAGCAGTCGACCACCGGCTTCTCGCTGCGTGCCGGGGTGCCGCTCACCGAGTACATGTCGCTGATCGGCAGCTACACGCTCAACTACGAAGACGTGACGCTCGACCAGAACCAGTTCTTCTCCGATCTTAACGGCGACGGGGTTCTGGAATGCGATCCGCTGCGCGCCGGGCGCTTCCTGTGCGATGCGATCGGCACCCGGTTGAGCTCGATCCTCGGCCTCAGCCTCAACTACAATTCGCTCAATTCGCGGCTGCGTCCGACCCGCGGCAAGACCATCACCCTGAGCGGCGAATTCGCGGGGCTCGGCGGGGATGTGCGCTATGCCCGCTTCCGCGGCCGTGCCCAGCAGTTCTGGAGCCTCGGCAATTCGGGCTTCATCTTCTCGGTCCTCGCCGAGGGGGGCACGATCATCCCGCTTCAGACCCGCCCCGGCCCGGGTGTCGACGACGTCCTGCTGACGGACCGCTTCTTCCTCGGAGAGCCGCAGTTCCGCGGTTTCGCGATCCGCGGCGTGGGTCCGCGGGTGCTGACCCGCTTCTCGATCCTCGATGCGAACAACCGCCCGGTGCTCGACGATGCGGGCAATCCCACCTATTTCACCGACCGCAACCAGGTGCGCGACGACGCGATCGGCGGCCGCAACTACTATCTGGGCCGTGCCGAACTGGAGATTCCGCTCGGCAGCGGGGCGCGCGAGATGGGTCTGAGGCCGTCGATCTGGGCGGACATCGGCGCGCTGTGGGGCGTCGAAACCCCTGTTCTCAACGACAACACGGCGGGCAGCCCGATCCGCGACGACAACGGCAACGCGCTCTATCTCACTTCGGTCGGACCGGACGGGCAGCCGCTCGTGGATGACCAGGGCCGGCCGACAACCGCCCAGACGACCGACGAGTTCGACGTCAACGGCGATCCCAACCTGCGCCTGATCTCGCCGCGTTCGAACTTCCGCGAGTTCTTCCTCGGGAACTCCGCGAGCCCGCGCATCACCGCAGGGATCGGGGTCAACTGGAACTCGCCCTTCGGTCCCTTCCGCATCGATTTCGCCCAGACCATCCGCAAGGTCGAAGGCGACGACGAGCGTCAATTCACTTTCAACGTAGGAACGCAATTCTGATGAGCATTTTCACCAAGCTTCTCGCCCCGGCCGGTCTCGCGCTGTGCGCCCTCGCGGCGCTGCCCGCCGAGGCCCAGGTCCAGGGCAACATCGCCACCGTCGACGTCTCGCGCACGGTAATCGGCACCACCGCGTTCCAGACCGCCTACGAGCAGATCAACACCACCTACGCACAGCAGAACGAACTGCGCCGCACCAAGGCGCAGGAACGCCAGACCCTGCTTGCGACCTTCGACACCAACGGCGACAAGCAGGTCGACGATGCCGAGCTGAAGGCCAAGCAGAACTCGCCCGACATGACCAAGCTCCAGACGCTCGAGCAGGAAATCCAGGGTCTCACCAACCAGATCGACGCGGCACGCGTCTACGCGATTGAGCAGATCATCCAGCAGTATGGTGCGGCGCTTCAGGAAGTGACCACCCAGAAGCAGGTCAAGCTGGTGATCGAACCCGGTTCGTTGCTGTTCGCGGTGCCCGAGGCCGACATCACCGATGCGGTGACCACCTCGCTCAATGCCAAGGTTCCTTCGGTCGGCATCGTGCCCCCGGCGAACTACCAGCCGAACCGCGAGGCGGTGCAGCTGTTCCAGGAAATCCAGCAGCGTCTTCTGACCGCGCAGATGATCCAGCAGCGTCAGCAGCAGCAACAGCAGCAGCAGCAGCAGGCGCCCGCGGGTCGCTGAGGGCGCGAGACGGGAGCAGGCGGATGAGCGAGGCGAGCGAGAGCCCATTGGACTACGACATCGGCAAGGTGCTCCAGGCCCTGCCGCATCGCTATCCGCTGCTGCTAGTTGACCGCGTGAAGGCGATGACGCTCGGTGAGCGCATCCACGCGGTCAAGGCCGTGAGCATGAACGAGCAGTTCTTTCAGGGGCACTTCCCGGGCGCGCCGATCATGCCTGGGGTGCTCCAGATCGAGGCGCTCGCGCAGGCCGCCGGCATTCTCGGGATCGAGACGATGGAGCTCGCCGGGACCGGCAAGCTCGTCATCTTCATGGGCATCGAGAACGCCAAGTTCCGCAGCCCCGTGACCCCCGGCTGCCTGCTCGACCTGCACGTCGAGTTCACCCAGAAGCGCAGCCGCGTCTACAAGTTCAAGGGGCTCGCGAGCGTCGAGGGCAAGACCACCTGCGAGGTCGAGTTCACCGCGATGATGACCGATCCGCCTGCCTGAGAGGGCAGCGCGACATCACAGGTTGCATTGAGGCGCAATCCCGACTAAGCGCGCCGCTTCCCGTTTCATAGCTGTGCCGGTCGGAACCGGCGCCATGCTGCAAAGGACATCGTCATGAAGGCCGAAGGGCACCCCGAATATCACATGATCACGGTCAAGATGACCGATGGCACCGAATTCCAGACCCGCTCGACCTGGGGCAAGGAAGGCGACGTGCTCGCGCTCGACATCGATCCGCTGAGCCACCCCGCCTGGACCGGCGGTCGCCAGCAGGTGCAGGAAGGTGGCCGCGTGGCCGCGTTCAACAAGCGTTTCGGCGGGCTCAGCCTCAAGAAGTAAGCGCGCTTCACAAGCTGCGTGGGCCTCGGCCCGCAACGAGGAGGGCGGCCCGACGGGGTCGCCTTTTTCGTTTCCGGTCGCGCGGGCGGTCTGCCGTTCACAGAGTGAACACCGTCGTCACGCCGCGCACTTGATGCAGCGGGTCGCGACGGGCCGCGCGGCGAGTCGTTCGGGGGCGATTTGCTCGCCGCAGGTGGCGCAGGTGCCGTAGGTGCCGTTCGCGATCCGGGCGAGCGCGAGGCGGATCTGGCGGGCCTCGGCCAGCAGCACGTTGTCGACCCCCTCGAGCGTCTCGTCGTCGGCGAGGTCGGCGGCCTGTTCCTCCCAGTCGTCGTCGAGCGGGTGACGCAGGTCGTCCTCGATCTCGCCGGCGCGCTCCATGATCTCGGCGAGGCGTGCCTTCAGCCGTTTCTCGACATCCGTGCAGTCGCTCATCAACCCCTCCAAGGCTTGTCGCGGTACCACTTGGTGATCACGTATTTGACGCCCTTCCTGACCTTCATCCCGTGGTGCAGCGTGGCCGGGTTGACCGCGCCGTCGGCAAGGCGGTTGTTCCAGCACAGCAGCTTGCCCGTCTCGGGCTGGAAAGTCTTGTCGAGCAGTTTGAAACGCGTAGCACCGCCCGCAGCAACGTCATTGAGATAGATCATGAAGGTCCAGGTGCGATTGCCCGAGAGCGTGCAGAACCTCTCGAAATCGCGTCCGCCCGGGGTGAAGTAGTCGGTGTGCGGCTTGAACTCCTGTCCCTCGGCATAGCGTTGACCCTGCAGCGGCTCGCCATAGGCCGGATCGAGGCCCGAGAGCTGCGTGATCATCGCCTCGATGCGGCTCGCCGCCGGCAGGTCCGCGGCGAGGTCGCAGGTCTCGCTGGTGCGGAAATAGGCGTCGCCATTGTCGTCGGCGATGGTCGAGGGGCGGCGGTCGGCGTCGATCAGGGCGATCAGCTCGGCGGCAAGGTCCGCAGGGCAGAATCCGCGCAGCTGGAACAGCTCGGCCTTGGGCGTGGGCAGGCGCTGGAGCCCGGGATGGCCGGCAAGCCGCGCGGCGACGGATTCGCTGGTCGAGGTCATGGCGCACGAAAGATAGATGCGCGCGGGCGCCGCGCAACGGTTTCGATGCCTGCGCAAGAATCTTGCGCAAGACGCGCCGGAAAGCAGTTTTCGCTTCCCAATCCCAGGGCTTTGTGCAAGACGCGCGGGCCCGTCCATGATGCACTTGACCGGGCGCATGCCTTGCGTAAACCGCGCGCCTCTAGCGCGGGCTTGGCGGCAACCGGTCGGGTTGCTTTCGGGCAGGGGCGTGTGGCGATCGTAGCTCAGTTGGTTAGAGCGCCGGTTTGTGGTACCGGAGGTCGCGGGTTCGAACCCCGTCGATCGCCCCATCTTCCCCCGTCCCCTGCCAGTCTGCTCCGCGCTGCGAAACGGGGACATGCCGATGACCGCTTTCTGGGCCGAGCCCGATTTCGACGCGCATGAATGCGTGCAGCTGGTGCACGACCGGGCGAGCGGCCTTACCGCGATCATCGCGATTCATTCCACCCATCTCGGGCCTGCGGCGGGCGGCACGCGCTTCTGGCACTATGCCGAGCCCGCCGGCGCGATGCGCGATGCGCTGCGCCTGTCGCGCGGGATGAGCTACAAGAACGCAATGGCCGGCCTGCCGATGGGCGGCGGCAAGGCGGTGATCCTCGCCGATGCCGCCAAGACCAAGACGCCCGAGATGCTCGCCGCATTCGGCGACGCGGTCGAGGCGCTGGGCGGGCGCTACATCACCGCCGAGGACGTCGGCATCACCGAGGCCGACATGGTCGCGGTCTCGCACCGCACCCAGCATGTTTCGGGTCTGCCGGCGAGCGGCGAGGGTAGCGCGGGCGGCGATCCCGGCCCGTTCACCGCGATGGGCATCTATCACGGCATCAAGGCGGCGGTGCAGCACAAGCTGGGCAAGGACAGCCTGGCGGGCGTGCATGTCGCGGTGCAGGGCACCGGCTCGGTCGGCGGCGGGGTGGCGCGCCTCCTCGCCAAGGACGGCGCGAAGCTGACCCTTGCAGACATCAACGAACAGCGCGCCGCGGAACTCGCCCGCGAACTGGGCGCCGAAGTGGTGGCCTCGGACGCGATCATGGCGACCGGCTGCGACGTGTTCAGCCCCAATGCGCTCGGCGCCATCCTCGACGAGGAGGGCATCGCCCGGCTCGACTGCGCGATCGTGGCGGGCGGCGCCAACAACCAGCTGGCCCGGCCCGAGCACGGCGCGCTGCTGGCGGGGCGCGGCATCCTCTATGCGCCCGACTACGTCATCAACGCCGGCGGGATCATTTCGGTCGCGCTCGAATACATCGCGCGCACCAAGGGCACGCGGGGCGACATCAACGAGGTGCGCAAGCGCCTCGCGCAGATCCCGGTCCGGCTCGAATCGATCTGGCGCGAGAGTGAGGCGACCGGCGCCTCTTCCGACGTCGTCGCGGACCGCATGGCGCAGAAGTTGATCGGGCGCGGCTGACAGGCACGCAAGCTTGGCGGCCGGAGGGAACGAATTCGTCCCTTGCGCCATTTGCAGTCTTGTCCCCGGCGGGTGTAAGGCTACAAGCCCGCCAGACGCGAACGCTCATGCACATTTACGCCAACCCCACCCGATTCCTTGGCCTCGCGAAGTGGCTGACACCGCTGTTCTTCTGGAGCGGGTTGGTCATCGCGCTTGCAGCGATGGCGTGGGGCGTGTTCATGGTGCCGCCCGACCGGCTGATGGGCGAGACGGTGCGGATCCTGTTCATTCATGTCCCCGCCGCGTGGCTCGGCATGGGCGGCTGGACGGGAATTGCGATCTGTTCGGCGATGCTGCTGATCTGGAAGCACCCGCTCGCCGCCATCGCGGCCCGCGCGGTGGCGATGCCGGGGATGGTGTTCTGCGCGATCTGCCTTGCCACTGGCTCGATCTGGGGGCGGCCGACCTGGGGCACCTGGTGGGAATGGGACGGACGGCTCACCTCGATGCTGGTGCTGCTGTTCCTCTATGTCGGCTACATCGCGCTCACCCAGGCCGCAGCGCGCGAGGGCGGGTCGTCGAAGATCGCGGCGATTTTCGGCCTCGTCGGTGCGGTCAACGTGCCGATCATCAATCGCTCGGTGGTGTGGTGGAACTCGCTCCACCAGCCGCCCAGCATCACCATGGGCAAGAGCGCGATCGATCCCACCTTCCTGTGGCCGCTGCTGTTCGCGGTGATCGGTTTCTCGCTGCTGTTCGGCGGGATCGTGCTGATGCGGATGCGCGCGCTGATCGCCGAAGGCCAGGTCGAGGCGCGGCTGCGCCGCCGCGCGCTCGATGACGATGCGCCGGTGCCTGCGGCTTCCGCCCAGACCCCGGCGATGGAGCAGGCATGATGCGCGAGGATCTTTCGCAATGGGATTTCGTGGCCTTCGCCTATGCGGTGGGGCTGGTGGCGCTCGCGATGTTGTGCATCTGGGCGTGGCGCGCAATGGTGCGCGCGGAGGCGAAGCGCGACGCGACGCGGCGGCGCTGAGAGGAAGCGGCGAATGAAGGCCAAGCATCAACGTCTCGTGCTGGTGGTGATCGCGGTTGCGGCGATCATCGGGGCGGGGCTGCTGGCGGCGTGGGCGCTGCGCAACCAGGCGAACTATTTCTATCTGCCCGAGCAGATGGCGGCGACCCCTCCGGCGGTGGGCCAGGCGGTGCGGCTCGGCGGAATGGTCAAGCCCGGCTCGATCGTCACCGAACGTGACGGGGTAACGGTCAATTTCATGGTCACCGGCAATTCCGCCGACGCGATCCCGGTCCGTTACAGCGGCATCCTGCCCGACCTCTTCGTCGAGGGTTCGGGCGTGGTCGCCGAGGGCAGCCTCAGCCCTGACGGGGTGTTCATCGCCACCAACCTGCTCGCCAAGCACGACGAGAATTACGTCCCGCGCGAGATGGAAGGCATGGGCACCGAGAAGGCCGCCAAGATGGCCGCCGACACGACGGTCGGGCTCAAGTGAGGGGCGTGGGACAGCTGGGAACCGAGCGATGACTGCCGAAATCGGACTTGCCGCCCTGTGGCTCGCCGCCGCGCTGGCGGTGCTGCAAATGGTTTCCGGCTTTGCGGGACTGCGCGCACCCGCCGATGCGGCGCATCCGCTGGCGATCTATACCCGCCCGGCGGCGATCGTGCAGGCCTGCCTGGCGGTGCTCGCCTTCTTCATGCTGCTGCGGGCCTTTGCGGTCACCGACCTGTCATTGAAGCTGGTCGCGGCCAATTCGCATTCGATGAAGCCGTTCATCTACAAGGTCACCGGTACCTGGGGCAATCACGAGGGGTCGATGCTGCTGTGGGTCGGGGTGCTGGCTGCCTCGGGCGGACTGCTCGCCCGGTTCGAGCGGCGCCTGCCCGAGCGCACCATAGGTGCGACGCTGGCGGTGCAGGGCTTCGTGGCGCTCGGCTTCTATGCCTTCCTGCTGCTGTCCTCCAACCCCTTCGAGCGCCTGCCGGTGCCGGCGGCCGAAGGTTCCGGCCTCAATCCGCTCCTGCAGGACATCGGCCTCGCGGTCCATCCGCCCACGCTCTATGCGGGCTATGTCGGCCTGTCGGTCGCCTTCAGCCTGGCGATGGGCGCGCTGCTTACGCGTGAGGTCAATCCGTCCTTCGCACGGGTGATGCGCCCCTGGGTGCTGGGCGCCTGGGTGTTGCTGACACTGGGCATCACCGCGGGGTCGTACTGGGCCTATTACGAGCTCGGCTGGGGCGGCTGGTGGTTCTGGGACCCGGTCGAGAACGCCTCGCTGATGCCGTGGCTGGCAGCGACGGCGCTGATGCACTCGGTGAGCGTGCTGGCCGCGCGCGACGCGCTGCGCACGTGGACGATCATGCTCGGGGTGCTGGCCTTCTCGATGTCGATGCTCGGCACATTCCTGGTCCGTTCGGGTGTGCTCACCAGCGTTCATGCCTTCGCGGTCGACCCGGAGCGCGGGGCCTTCATCCTCGCGCTGCTCGCCATCAACATCGGCGGCGCCTTCACGGTCTTCGCGCTGCGCGCCGGCGCGGTGGCCGAGGGCAAGCGCTTCGCCGCGGTGAGCCGCGAGAGCGCGCTGGTGTTCAACAACGTGATGCTCTCGGCGATCCTCGCGATCGTCCTGCTCGGCACGCTCTACCCGCTGCTGACCGAGGCCTTCGACGTGCGCGTTTCGGTCGGTCCGCCCTATTTCAATCCGGCCGCGGCGATGTTCGCGATCCCGATGCTGCTGGTGATGGCGGTCGGTCCGCTGCTGCGCTGGCGCGAGGACAAGCCCGCCCGTCTGCAGTTCGAGCTGGCACTGCTTGCCTCGGTGGCGATTGCGGTGATCGCGCTGATCGCGGTGCTCGGCGATTTCCCGCTGCTGCCGCTGCTCGGTCTCGGGCTCGCCCCGGCGCTCGCGCTGGCGGCGGTGCTGCCCCTGCGCGGACGCAGGCTGGCGCGCGTGCCGGTGGCGACATGGGGCATGGTGATCGCCCATTTCGGCATCGCGGTGTCGCTGTTCGGAATGGCCTGCGAGGGCGCCTTCACCGAGGAACGGCTTGCGGCCGTCGCCCCCGGAGGGACCGAGCAGGTCGGCGATTTCGCGGTGACGCTCGACAGCGTGGCGCCGGTGGCCGGCCCCAACTGGACCGCGATCGAGGCGACCCTGTCAGTGAGCGAGGACGGCGGCCCGCCGGTGATCCTCACCCCGCAGGCGCGCACCTTCTGGTCGCCCCCGCAATCGACCAGCGAGAGCGCGCTGCTGACCCGCTGGAACGGCCAGCTTTATGCGGTGATCGGCAACCAGACCGAGGACGGGCGCTGGCAAGTGCGGCTGTGGTGGAAGCCTTTCGTGACCTTCATCTGGCTGGGCGGGATGCTCGTCGCGCTGGGCGGCGTGCTGGCGATTGCCGGGCGGGTGCGGGTCGACCTGAGGCGCCGCATGGCCGCGCAAAAGGGCGCCGAACGTCGCGCCGACCTCGAGGCGCTGGGCGCACAACCGGTCCCCGCAGAGTAGGCCCGCGATGCGCAATCGCCTGTTCCTGTGGGTGCCGCTCGCCCTGTTCGCCTTCTTCGCAGGGCTGGCCGCCTTCATGTTGACCCAGCCGAAGGACGAGTTCGTCGAAAGCACGATGATCGGCCAGCCGCTCCCCGATTTCGCGCTCAAGCCCGCGTTCGGCGGGCTGCCGGGCGCGGCCAAGGCGGATCTCGTCGGCGGACAGCCGCGGTTGCTCAACGTCTGGGCGAGCTGGTGCCTGCCCTGCATCGCCGAGGCCCCGCAGCTCGAGGAGCTGCGGCAGAAGGGCGTCGAGATCGTCGGCATCGCGATCCGCGACCGGCCCGAGGATGTCGCCGATTTCCTCGCGCGCTACGGCAATCCCTATAGCCGCGTGGGCAGCGACCCGATCTCCGAGGTGCAGCTGGCGATCGGCTCCTCGGGCGTGCCCGAGACCTTCGTCATCGATTCCAAGGGGATCATCCGCTATCAGCACATCGGCGACATCCGCGAAAGCGATGTGCCCAAGCTGATGGCCGAACTGGAGAAGGCCCGATGATCCGCGCTGCACTTGCGCTCTGTGTCGCGCTGCTCGCAGCGCTGGCGCCGCTCGCCGCACAGGATTCCATGCCGCCTGCACCCTATGCCTATACCCAGCTCGAGGACCCCAGGCTCGAGGCCGAGGCATCGGCGCTGATGCACACGCTGCGCTGCCTCAAGTGCCAGTCGCAGAGCATCGCCGACAGCGACGCGGCGATGGCCGGCGACATGCGCCACCAGGTGCGCACCCGCATCCTCGCAGGCGAAAGCCCCGAACAGATCCGCCGCTGGCTGATCGCGCGCTATGGCGACTATGTCAGCTACGAGCCCGAGGTCAGCGCGACGACCTGGCCGCTCTTCGCGGTCCCCGCGCTGGTGATCCTGATCGTTGCCGCGGTGCTGCTGCGGCGGCTCGGCCGGCGCCGGAGCGACGCAGATGACGATGCGGGAGAGACGGCATGATCGACGGTTGGCTGGCGATTTTCTCTCTCGCCTTCGCCGCCTTCGCGCTGGCGGCCTTCCTGCTGCGCGTCCCGCGCGAGGGGCTGACGCTGTTCGGCGCCGTGCTGGTGTTCGGCCTGGCGGGCTATGCCTGGCAGGGCTCGCCCGGTCTGCCTTCCGCGCCCAAGGCGGGCGAAGCGCCGGCGACGCGGCAGGGCGAGGCGATGGTCGAGGGGCGCAAGGCGCTGTTCGAACACACCACGCCGCCGCCCGACTATCTGCTCACCTCCGATGCCTTCGCGCGGCGCGGCCGCTTCGCCGATGCCGCCGGGCTGCTGCGCCGTGGTCTGGCGGAGAACCCGAACGACCAGGAAGGCTGGCTCGCGCTCGGGCTCGCGCTGGTCGGCCATGCCGACGGGATGGTCACCCCGGCGGCGGTGCAGGCCTTCGTCCGCGCCCGCGCCATCGACCCGGAACACCCCGGGGCCGAGTATTTCCTCGGCTCGGCCTATCTGCAGAGCGGCGAGGTGCGCGCCGCACGCACCGTCTGGGCGGGTCTGCTTGCCCACACCCCGAAAGACGCACCATGGCGCGAGGGGCTGGAGGCCGAGGTCGCCCGGCTCGACGACATGATCGCGCGCGCGCCGATGCTGCAGGGACAGTGACGCTTTCTTGTCCCTCAGACCTGCCGTGTTGCGGGCGCGAAGAGGGGGTGCTAGGCGCCCCGCCTCACCCGCCGGAGTCGCTCCGGCACACCGAATTCGGCTGGGGGCAGTACCGCATGCACGGGAAATCCGCTTGAAATGAACGACACCGCAACCCCCGGCCAGCCGGACATGACCCACGCCCCCGCGCACCGCGCCTCGACCGCGGCACTCGCGATCGGCGCGGTCGGCGTGGTGTTCGGCGACATCGGCACGAGCCCGCTCTACGCCTTCCGCGAAACCTTCGCCTCGCACCACGGCGCGCCCGGCATCGCCCCCGACCCGGCGCATATCCACGGGGTGCTGAGCCTCGTGTTCTGGTCGATGATGATGGTGGTGACGGTCAAATACGTCCTCACCATCATCCGCGCCGACAACCGCGGCGAGGGCGGCAGCCTCGCGCTCCTCGCGCTGATCCGCCGCGCCTCCGACAATCGCAAATGGACCGCGCCGCTGATCCTGCTCGGCGTGTTCGCGACGTCGCTGTTCTACGGGGACAGCATGATCACCCCGGCGATCTCGGTGCTGTCCGCGACCGAGGGGCTGCAATACATCGTCCCCGGCTTCCACGCCTGGATCGTGCCGACCGCCATCGCCATCCTGGTATGCCTGTTCGCGCTGCAATCGCGCGGGACCGAGCGGGTCGGCAAGCTCTTCGGGCCGATCATGCTGTGCTATTTCGCGATGCTCGCGACCCTTGGCGTGATGCATCTTTCCGCCAATCCGGCGATCATCATCGAGACGATCAACCCGCTCAACGCGCTCAACTTCTTCTTCACCGACGGCTATCTTGCCTTCATCTCGCTCGGCAGCGTGGTGCTGGCGGTGACCGGGGCCGAGGCGCTTTATGCCGACATGGGCCATTTCGGAAGGAAGCCGATCGGCCTGTCGTGGCTGACCTTCGTGTTCCCGGCGCTGATGCTCAACTACATGGGGCAGGGCGCGCTGGTGCTGTCGCAGACCTCGCCCGAGGCCACCGCGGCGCTGATCAAGGACCCCTTCTTCCTGATGATCCCCGACATGGTGCGCGTGCCGGTGATCATCCTCGCGCTGCTCGCCACGATCATCGCCAGCCAGGCGGTGATCTCGGGCGCGTTCAGCCTCACCCAGCAGGCGATCCAGCTCGGTTTCATCCCGCGCATGAATATCGAGCACACCAGCGCCACTGCCGCGGGGCAGATCTATATCCCGGCGATCAACTGGGCGCTGATGACCATGGTGATCCTGCTGGTGCTGTTCTTCCAGTCGTCGAGCAACCTCGCCGCGGCCTATGGCATCGCGGTGACGGGCGCGATGTTCATCGACACGCTGCTGCTGGCGGCGGTGCTGTTCGCGCTGTGGCGCTGGCCGTGGTGGAAGGCGCTGCCGCTGGTGCTGGTGTTCCTGATCGTCGACATCGCCTATTTCGGCGCCAACCTCATCAAGGTGCCTTCGGGCGGGTGGGTGCCGCTGGCGATCGGCTTCATCATCTTCACGATGCTCACCACCTGGGCGCGCGGCCGCAAGCTGATGCGCGACCGCATGAGCGAAAGCGCGCTGCCGCTGGAGATCTTCGCCAAGTCGGCCAAGAATTCGGCGGTGCGCGTGCCGGGGACGGCGATCTTCATGGCCTCGAGTACCGCCGGCGTGCCGTCGGCGCTGCTGCACAACATCAAGCACAACAAGGTGCTGCACGAGCGGGTGATCATCCTCACCATCGACATCACCGACGAACCCTATGTCGACCCGTCGACGCGCTGCGCGATGACCGACCTCGGCGACGGCTTCTACCGCGCGGTGCTGCATTTCGGCTTCATGGAGGACACCGACGTGCCGCAGGGGCTCAAGACGATGGAGCGCTGCGGCGGGGCCTTCGACATGATGCAGACCAGCTTCTTCCTGTCGCGCCAGACCCTGCTGCCAAGCCAGAAGCCGGCCATGCCGATCTGGCGCGAGAAGATCTTCGCGTGGCTGCTGCGCAATTCCTCGAGCGCGATGGACTTCTTCAAGCTGCCGACGAACCGCGTGGTGGAACTGGGGAGCCAGGTGGATATTTAGAACAACGCTTACGCTGCTGCGATTACGAACCCTCCGATGTATTTCCCCGTTCGTCTCCGCCCCGCGGATTCGAAATAGGCTGTTACTTCGAAGCGATGAGGCGTGTTGGCGCGAATAGCGAAGTCTTCCAATTTAGCTTGGCGCATTTTCTGCTGAGCGGTCTGCAACGCGCCTAATGCCGTGCCAGTGTAAGTCCAAGCGTCGTGGATGTAGCCGCTTCGTCGCACGATCGTAACGCTCCACGCCTTTGTCCCTTGCAAGGCCATGACAGATTGAAGACGAGAGAGTGGAACTGGAGGCTCTGATGGTCCGCTCTCGATCTCCCCGAAGATTAGGTAGGCCGGGATTGCGAGCGCCAAAAATATGCCCGTGATAATGAGAAGCTCAAGGAGCGTGTTTTCCAAGTTCCTTCTCCATCTCAGCCACCCGTCGGCGGCTCGTTCTTGAGCGGCTCGTCGCGGTCCTCGAAGCTGAGGCCGTGCTTCAGCAGCATCGGGATCTGGCTGAAGGTGAACAGGAAGGTCAGCGGCAGGAACACCCACAGCTTGGCCCACAGCCAGCCCTCGAAATCGAGCTGGGCGCGCAGCACCTCGTTGAGCACGGCGAGGAACAGGAAGAAGACGCCCCAGTTCCTCGAGAGCTTGAGCCAGCCTTCGTCCGATAGCCCGTCGAAGGCGGCCTCGAGCAGCACCTTGAGCAGCGCGCGGCCCATCATGAACCCGCCGAGCAGCGCGACGCCGAAACAGGCGTAGATGATGGTCGGCTTCAGCTGAACGAAGGTCGGGTCGCCGAAGAAGATGGTGAGGCTGCCGAAGCCGACGATCAGCGCGGTCGAGAACCACAGCATCGGCGAGACCTTGCCCAGCCGCCATTTCGAGAAGGCCAGCGCCGCCACCGCGGCGACCATGAAGGCACCGGTGCCGTAGACGATCGCCCCGATCTCCCCGGCGGCGCTGTGCTCGGCAGGGGCGTTCATGCGATAGACCCCGAGGAACACCAGCAGCGGGCCGTAATCGACCGCGACGTTGAGCCAGCTCGAGGCGGCTTTCCTGCCCTCGCTCCCCATCACGCCACCCCCGCGATGACGCGCGCGACCAGATCGGGATCAAAGGGGCGCAGGTCCTCCATCTTCTCGCCGACCCCGATGGCATGGATCGGCAGGCCATATTGCTCCGCCGCCGCGACCAGCACCCCGCCGCGCGCCGTTCCGTCGAGCTTGGTCATGATGAGGCCGGTCACCCCCGCGACCTCCTTGAACACGTCGATCTGCGACAGCGCGTTCTGGCCATTGGTGGCATCGAGCACCAGAACCACGTCGTGCGGCGCTTCGGGGTTGAGCCGGCCGAGGACGCGGCGGATTTTCGCCAGCTCCTCCATCAGCTCCTTCTTGTTCTGGAGGCGCCCGGCGGTGTCGACGATCAGCGCGTCGATGCCGGTGTCGGTGGCCTGCTTGACCGCGTCGAACACGATCGCCGCCGGATCGCCGCCCTCGGGCCCTTTCACGATGCCGACCCCGGCGCGTTCGGCCCATGTCGCCAGCTGGCCGATCGCCGCGGCGCGGAAGGTGTCGCCCGCGGCCAGCAGCACGCCGTAATCATCCTCCATGAACAGGTGCGCGAGCTTGGCGATGGTGGTGGTCTTCCCGGAGCCGTTGACCCCGATCACCAGGATCACCTGCGGGCGCGGGAAGGCGGTGACTTCGAGCGGTTTGGCGACCGGGCGCAGGATCGCGGCGATTTCCTCTGCCACCGCCTCCTTCAATTCGCGCGCGGTGATTTCCAGCCCGAAGCGCTTTTCCGCCAGCCGTGCACGGATGCGTCCCGCCGCCGCCGGGCCGAGGTCGGACATGATGAGCGCGTCCTCGACCTCGTCGAGCGTCGCATTGTCGAGCTTCGCGCTCCCACCGCTCACCCCGGCGAGGTTGGCGGTCAGGCGTTCGGAGGTCTTGGCGAAGCCGCCGAACAGGCGCTGGGTCCAGCTCGTCTCGCTCATTGCAGCAGGCCTTTCTCGAGTTTGGTGGGCGTCACCGCAACCAGCGTCCCGGCAGGGGTGCCGGGGGGCAGGGCGACGCGGGCGTAGTTGGGGGCGTAGCCGGTGCCGTCGCGTTCGGCGAGCACGGTGAGGCGCGCGCCCACAAGGCCGCTCAGCCACGCCGCGCGGACTTCGGCGGCGCGTGCCCGAAGTTCGGCGGCGCGGGCCTTCACCACCTCGCGCGGGAGCTGCGGCATGCGCGCGGCAGGGGTGCCGGGGCGGGGGGAGAAGGGGAAGACATGAGCATGGACGATGCCGAGTTCGTCGATGATCGCGAGGTTTTCGGCATGGTGCGCGCCGGTTTCCGTGGGGAAGCCCGCGATCAGGTCCGCACCCACGGTAATTCCGGGCCGCAGCGCCTTCAGCCGCGCCACCAGTTCGATCGCATCGCGCTTGAGGTGGCGGCGCTTCATGCGCTTGAGGATCAGGTCCGCGCCGTGCTGGAGCGAGAGGTGGAGGTGCGGCATCACCCGCTCCTCGCCCGCCATCAGGTCGAACAGGGCGGGGTCGATCTCGATTCCGTCGACCGAGGAGAGGCGCAGGCGGGGCAGCGCCGGGAAGGCATCGAGGATCGCCTGCACCAGGACGCCGAGGCGCGGCGCGCCGGGGAGGTCGTGACCCCAACTGGTCAGGTCGACGCCGGTGAGGACGACCTCCTTCGCGTTCGTGGCAAGGTGCGCCGCGATCGCGTCCAGCACCTCGCCGATCGCCAGCGAACGGCTCATACCGCGTCCCTGTGGGATGACGCAGAAGGTGCAGGCGTGGTCGCAGCCGTTCTGCACCGCGACGAAGGCGCGGGTGCGGGCCGGGGGCAGGGCGGGCGCCTCGGCGGGGACGTTCCAGGCGCGCGGGTCGAGCTTGGCGGCGTTCGCCACCAGCCCGTCGACCTCCGCCATGCCGGCGATTTCCGTCCGGTCGATCTCCGCCGCGCAGCCGGTGACGATCAGCCGCGCCTGCGGGTGGTCGCGGCGCGCGCGTCGGATCGCCTGCCGGGTCTGGCGCAGCGCCTCGCCCGTCACCGCGCAGGAATTGACCACCACCAGATCGCCCGAACCCGCCAGCATCGCGCGCATCCGCTCGCTTTCGGCGATGTTCATGCGGCAGCCGAGCGACACGATCCGGGGAGCGTTCACGCGAAGTGGTCCCAGTCGAAACTGCCGCGGAAGCTTTCCGCCGCCGGACCGCTCATGGTGATCGTGCCCCCCGGCGCCCAGGCGATCACCAGGTCTCCTCCGGGCAGGCTGACGGTCACGGGGCTTTCGACCAGCTTGCGGCGGATCGCTGCCACGGCGGTGGCGCAGGCGCCGGTGCCGCAGGCGCGGGTCAGCCCGGCGCCGCGTTCCCACACTGTCAGCTTGAGGTGGTCCGGCCCCGCAAGGCTCGCGACATTGACGTTGACGCGTTCGGGGAACAGCGGGTCGTGCTCGATTGCCGGGCCGAGGCTTGCAAGGTCCACCGCATCGGCATCCGCGACGAAGAAGATCACGTGCGGATTGCCGACATTGACCGCCGCGGGATTTTCGAGGCCGTCCCAGCCCACCGGCATCGCCGCGGTGTCCATCGCATAGGCAAGCGGGATCGCCTCCCAGTCGAAGCGGGGGCTGCCCATGTCGACCCGCGCGCCGCCCGCGATTGGTTCGAGCGCGATCACGCCGCCCGCGGTCTCGACCCGGGCGGGCGCACCGTGGAGCAGCGCGACGGCCCGGCTGGCATTGCCGCAGGCCTCGACCTCGCCGCCGTCGGCGTTGAAGATACGCATCCGGAAATCCGCCGCGCCGCTCGGCTCGAGCAGGATCAGCTGGTCGCAGCCGATCCCGGTGCGCCGGTCGGCGAGTGCACGCGCGAGGGCGCCGGTCATCGCCGGGATGGCGACCTTGCGGGCATCGATCACGACGAAGTCGTTGCCGAGCCCGTGCATCTTGGTGAAGGCGATACGCTGCGTCACGGCTCGCGCATCTATGCCCGCGGGGCGCGCGCGTCCAGTGCCGCTTGGCGGCGCGCGGTCAGGAGGCGGCGGCCTGCGCCCGGTCGTCGCCGAGATGACGCGGGCCGCCGGTCGCACGCGGCGCGACGCCGAGCCGTCCGCAGGCGGCGAGCCGCTGACGCACTTCCTCGGCGGTTTCGGGCATGCCGTAGACATAGCCCTGCGCCTTCAGGCAGCCCATTTCGCGCAGCGCGGCGAGGATTTCCTCGTTCTCGACGCCTTCCGCGGTCAGCGGGAGATCGAGCCCGCGTCCCAGCGAGATGATCGCATCGACAAGCCGCATCCGGCCCGCCGGTTCGCGCAGTTCGGTGATGAAGCTCCGGTCGATCTTGAGGCGATCGAAGGGCAGGTTGCGCAGCTGTTCGAGGCTCGCATAGCCGGTGCCAAAGTCGTCGAGGCTGACCTTCACGCCCTGGTTGCGCAAGGAGGTGATCTGCGTGCGCACCATGCCGATGTTCTCGTGCAGGCAGCTTTCGGTGATCTCGATCTCGAGCCGCTGGGGCGGGAACCCCGCCGCGACCAGCTTCTTGAGCAGCTGTTGTGCGAACCACGGATCGCGCAGCTGCACTGGCGAGATGTTGATCGAAAGCGTCAGCCTGTCGTCCCACTCGCGGGCATCGGCGAAGGCGCGGTCCATCAGCTGTTCGGAGAGCGGCGCGATCAGCCCCATTTCCTCGGCGACCGGAATGAAGATTTCCGGGCTGACCAGACCGAGCTGTTCCGATTGCCAGCGCGCCAGCATCTCGAATCCGACCAGTTCGCCGGTGTCGATGTCGATCTGCTGTTCGTAATAGGGCACGAATTCGCCGGCGGCGAGGCCGCGGCGGATGCCGGTTTCGAGCTGGTTGCGGAACCGCAGCTCGTTCTCCATGCTCGCCTCGAACCAGAAGTGGCGGTTCCGGCCCTGCTTCTTAGCGTGGTAGAGCGCCATGTCCGCGCGGTGCATCAGCGTGGGCGCATCCGCCGGGGCGGGCTCGCCTTCGGCATCGTGATCGGTGGCGAGCCCGATCGAGACCGAGAGTTCGACCGTCACATCCCGCTCCGCGAAGGGCTCGGCGATGCTCGCGAACAGGCGGATGACGAGGTCGTCGACGCGGTCCTGCTGGCCGACGTCGTAGGGCATCACGAAAGCGAACTCGTCACCGCCCAGCCGCGCCAGCCGCGCCTCGCGCGGGAGCAGCGCTCGCATCCGGTCGCACAGCGCCACCAGCACCGCATCGCCGCAGGCGTGGCCGTACATGTCGTTGATCTGCTTGAAATTGTCGAGGTCGATCATGCAATAGGCGAGCGCCTCGCCCTGCATGGCGGCACGGGCGCGCAGCCGCTCGGTCGCCTCGATCATAGCGCGGCGATTGAGGCAGTGGGTGAGCGGATCGGTCGCGGCGAGCAGGCGCGCGTGATCCTCGGCACGGCGGCGTTCGGCGATCTCGTGAGTGAGCTCGCGATAGCGCCGCCAGCCGAAGATGATCAGCGCGATGTTGAGCAGCAGCGCACTCGCCAGCAGGCGGTCCGGGGCCTCGCCCTCTCCGAACAGCGAGAGCACCGCCCCGGGAACCACCGCGCCGCCAGTGGCGACCAGCAGCAGGATCGCCGCAGCGGCGATGCCGAGGGCGACCACGTCGCGCTCGGCGGTGTGCATCGGGTTGTCGTCGTCGTGATGCGTCAAGGCCGTCGTTTCCTGCATGACGGGCAACAAGTGCCCTGTCCGGGCCTTTCGCTCCCCACCGTTCCGTAGATCATGGCAGGACGCACTGAAGATCGGGTTAATTCCCTTGCGGGCTCGGACACTCCGGGGCTTGAGCGGCAGACCCCGCGCACGCTATCGCGCGGGGTCTGCCGACCATCGGCGAACCCGAAAGACCCCAAAGGAGCAAGCCCCGATGACCCGCGCCGCACCTGCCTACTGGCTGATGAAGTCCGAGCCGTTCAAGTACAGCTGGGACGACCTCGTGGCAGAGGGCGAGGGCACGTGGGACGGGGTGCGCAACTACCAGGCGAGGAACAACCTCGCCGCGATGCAGGTGGGGGACGAGGCGTTCTTCTATCACTCGCGCGAGGGGCTGGAGATCGTCGGCATCTGCACGATCAGCGTCGCCGGCATCAGCGATCCGACCGACGAGACCGGCAAGTGGGCGGCGGTGAAGGTGAAGCCGAAGGAGAAGCTCGCCCGGCCCGTGACGCTCGCCGCGATCAAGGCAGAGCCGCGTCTCGCCGAGATGCAACTGATCAAGCAGTCGCGCCTGTCGGTTTGCGGGGTGACGGCGGAGGAATGGAACATAATCCGCACGATGGCCGAGGGCTGAAGCGCTGCGGACCCACGCTCCGTCGCGGCTCAGCAACCGGCCGGCTTGCGCTTCGGAACGATTGCCGGCCGTCACCCGTTGGTGAGGTGAAAAGTCAATAATTCCATTGGCTTCAACCAGGGAGATTATACCATGGGTGAACTCAAGGACAAAACCAAGGGTGCCGTCAAGGAAGGGATCGGCGAGGCCAAGCAGCATTCGAACGATCCGGAAACCCGCGCCGAAGGCCGCGCGCAGGAAATCGACGGCAAGACCGACAAGGCCAAGGGCGAAGTGAAGGGCGCGATGGGCGACCGCGTCTGACGCACCCCGCCACAAGCCACCAAGCGAGGCCGCTCCCCACCCCGGGGGCGGCCTCGCTGCCGTCCGGGTTCAGTCCTTCGCGCGTTCCCGCAGCCCGGTGATCGTCGCTCCGCTCGCGGCGATGCGTTCGAGATCGGCCTTGAGGTGCATCAGGCGCAGCCCCTTGCGGTCCTTCGCCTCGGCGAGCGCAGCGATGAAGTCATCGGTGGTCTCGGCGCGCGCACTCCATGCGCCGTAAGCCGCGCCGAGCGCCGCGAAATCGGGGTTGGCGAGGTTCGTCGCCGAAACCCGGCCGGGATATTCGCGCTCCTGGTGCATCCGGATCGTGCCGTAGGCTCCGTTGTCGACCACCACCACGATCAGGTCCGCGCCGTGCTGCATGGCCGTGGCGAGTTCCTGCCCGTTCATCAGAAAATCCCCGTCGCCGGCAACCGCCACCACGGTGCGCTCCGGATAGCGCAAGCTCGCGGCGACTGCGGCGGGGACACCGTAACCCATCGCTCCGCAGGTCGGCGCGAGCTGGCCGGGATAGGCGTCATAGCGCCAGTAGCGGTGCCACCACCCGGCGAAGTTGCCGGCGCCGTTGCAGATGATCGTGTCCTCGGGCAGCGCCTCGCGCATCGCCGCGACGCAGGCGGCAAGATCGAGCGCCGCGTCGGAGGACGACGGCGTCGCCCATTCGCGCCATTCGCGATTGGCCTCGGCGCCCGCGTCGAAGGGGATCACGCCCGCATCTTCCCACAGCGCCGCGCATTCGGCGAAGTCGTCGACCGCGCAAGCCATGGCGAGATCGGTGCGGTAGACGCGGCCCAATTCCTCGGGATCCGGGTGCACGTGGACGAGGCGCTGGCCGGGATGTTCGAGGCTCGGCACGGCATAACCATCGGTGGTCGCCTCGCCCAGCCGCGCGCCGACGGCGATGACGAGGTCGGCGTTCTTCACCCGCTCGACCAGCTTGGGGTTGGGACCATAGCCGAGGTTCCCGGCATAGACGGGCGATGACGGCGCAATCGCGTCCTGGCGGCGGAAGGCGGTCGCCACCGGCAGGCCGATCTTCTCGGCGAATTGCTGGAAATGGTGGCGCGCCTTGGCGTTCCAGCCCGCCCCGCCGATGATCGCGACCGGGCTCGCCGCATCCGCGAGGAGCGCGAACAGCGCCTGCATCGCGTCGGGACAGGCGGCTTGCGCAGGGCGCGTGACGAAGGGGCGCGGGGCGATGGCGGCGGGGACCTGTTCGACCAGCATGTCCTCGGGCAGCGCGAGCACCACCGGGCCAGGCCGCCCGCTGATCGCTGTGGCATGGGCGCGTGCGACATATTCGGGGATGCGCGCCGGGTCGTCGATCCGCGCGGCCCACTTGCAGATCGGCGCGAAGAAGGCCGCGAAATCCACCTCCTGAAAGCCCTCGCGTCCCTGCGCGCTGCGCGCCACGTCGCCGACGAACAGGATCATCGGCTGCGAATCCTGATGCGCGACATGGACGCCGATGCTGGCATTGGTCGCGCCCGGACCGCGGGTCACGAAGGCGACGCCGGGTCGGCCTTCGCCCGCGGCGTTCATCGCTCCGTCGGCGCAGGCCATGAACGCGACCCCGCCTTCCTGGCGGCAGGTGACGACGTCGATCTCGGGGCGCTCGGTCAGCGCGTCGAGCACGGCGAGGAAGCTTTCGCCGGGCACGGTGAAGATCCGGTCGCAGCCCTGCACGGCGAGGCAATCGACCAGCAGCGCGGCGGCGCTGCGCGTTTCGTCAGGCACTTGGGCGTCTCCCGTCTGTCCGGCCCGGCAACCGCGGCGCCGACCGTTTCGCCGAGGCCTCTACAGCCGCGCCCATCCTTGCGCAAACACCCGTCCGGCTCTTGCGGCGGATAGATTGTCCCAAGCTGTGACACGAGCCTGCGCGCGGGTTCCCAATGGTTAAGAAAGTCTTAAACTATGGCCTCGTGTCACGGGAGAATCGCAGAATGCGTCGCAGCCTCGTCCTCACCGAAGAAAGCGCCCGGCACTGGCTGCGCAGGCTCCTGCCGCCGCACGTCAAGCACGACCTCATCCCGATCCCCGCCGAAGACCTGTGGCGCCTGACGCTCGCCGACGTGCGCGGCTTCGCCAGCGTCTATGTCGCGGCGACCGCGGCGATCCTCGTCTTCATCCTCTAGGCGGCGCGCGGCGCCTCGAGCGCGTGGAGCTTCTTCGCGAGGCTTGCCGATAGCAGGCACAGCACGAGGCTCAAAAGCAGCTGTTCGGCCAGCGGAATGCCGAAGAAGCCCAGCACCCCGGCCACGCCTGCGCCGACCACCATGAACACCGAGGAGATGAGGTTGTTCGCCGCGACCGAGCGCGAGGCCTCGGACTTTTCGACCTTGGTGGTGAGAAAGGCGTAGAGCGGCACCACGAACATCCCGCCCGCCACCGCGATCAGCACGAGATCGGCAAGCAGCAGCAGCGCCAGCGGCTGCGACAGGAACTCGCCCACCGTGAACAGGTCGCCGGTCGGCGTGAGATTCCAGATCCGGCACAGCAGGTAGAACACGATCAGCAGCGCCCCCAGCGCCAGCACCGAGGCCGCCGAATAGCGCGCCGAGATGTCACCCTTCAGCAGCGCATTGATCGAGACCGAGCCGATTGCGATCCCTGCCGAAAAGGCCACCAGCATCACCGCCGCGACCTGTTTGTCGGCGAGCAGCACGTTCTTGGCGAGCGGGATGAACTGCACCGACAGGATCGCCGCGATCGCCCAGAAATAGCTGATCGCCAGCACCGAATAGCGCAGCTCGGGATTGCCCATGGTGAAGGCGACCAGCGCCCGCGATGCGCGCACCGGGTTCCAGTCGACCTTGCGCTCGACCGTCTCGGGCGGGGCGGACGGCACCCAGCGGCACACCATGTAGCCGATCAGCGCGATTACGATCACCGACAGGATGCTCGCCATGATCGGCATGACGCCGCCCAGGATCATGCCCACGAGGATCGCGACATAGGTGCCCGCCTCGACCAGCCCGGTGCCCGCCAGCACCTCGTCCTTTTCCAGGTGCTGCGGCAGGATGGCGTATTTGATCGGGCCGAAGAACGTCGAGTGCACCCCCATCGCGAACAGCGCGACGAACATCAACGGGATGGCGAGGGTCTCGATGTGCAGGCCCCGCGAAGCGAGCAGCAGACCGGTGGCGCCGATCGACATGATGATGATCTCGGCGAACTTGATCCAGCGGATGATCTTCGTCTTGTCGCGCATGTCGGCAAGCTGGCCCGAGGTCGCCGAGAACAGCACGAAGGGCAGCACGAACAGCGCGGTGGCGACGCCGCTGATCAGCGTTTCCATCTCGGGCGAATCGTAGATCTGGTAGACCACGAAAAGCACCATCGCGTTCTTGTAGAGATTGTCGTTGAGCGCATTGAGGAGCTGGGTCAGGAACAGCGGCAGGAAGCGCCGCTGGCGCATGAGGTTGGTCGATGTCGTCATGCGGTTCGTGTGCCGATGCAGCCCCTTGGAAGCGCCGGACATAGCGCGCGGGCGCATATTCACAACCCTTGCCGCAGCGCCCGGGCGGGGAACGCGGCGCCCGCGCGGGCTTTTGCCGCGGCCATTGCCGCGCTAGAGCGGGAGGCGGAACGATGCTCAACCTGCCCAACATCCTCACGCTCTCGCGCATCTTCGCCGTGCCGCTGCTGGCCTTCTTCCTGTGGTGGCCGGAATGGCGGATGGGCTATCTGGTGGGCTTCGCGCTCTACTGCGTGATCGCGGTCACCGATTTCTTCGACGGCTACCTCGCGCGGGCGCAGGGGACGGTCTCCAAGCTCGGCATCTTCCTCGATCCGATCGCCGACAAGATCATGGTCGCCGCGGTGATCCTCGTGCTCACCGCGCAAGGCTACCTACGCGGGCCCTATGTGGGGGACATTCACGTCATCGCCGGGCTGGTCATCCTGGTGCGCGAGATCGCGGTGTCGGGGCTGCGCGAGTTTCTCGGCGGGATCCAGGTTTCGGTGCCGGTCTCGCGTCTCGCCAAGTGGAAGACGACCTTCCAGCTGGTGGCACTGGGCGCGCTGATCCTCGGCGGTGCGGTGCACGGGCCGCCGTGCCAGGCGGTCGGCCATGCCTGCGCGACGATCGCGAACAGCTGGGTCCACCTTGTCGGGCTGGTGTCGCTGTGGGCGGCCGCGGTGCTGACCTGCATCACCGGCTGGGATTACCTGCGGGTCGGCCTCAAGCACATGGACTGAGCAGCGAGGGGCTAGAATCCGATCCTGCGCAGACGGATCAGCCGCGGTGTCACCGGCACCTGCGCCTCGTCCTCCTCGATCGCGTCGTGGCGATACCGGCGCGGCGCGGCAACCCGCAGCGGGTTGCCGGTGAGTTCGTCCCACAGGGCGGGCACCAGCGCCTCGTCGAGCTTGACGCCGATCCAAGCGCCCTTGCGCCAGATGATCGTCCCCGCCATGCGGTGCGCTTCGTAGGACACCGTGATCGCCTCGCCGGTGCCGGGCGGGTCGGTCATCTCGATCAGCAACCCCTTGTGCGACACGTCGCGCACCCGCGCCGGGGAGCGCCCCGTCGCGGTCTCGAGTTCGCAGTGCAACAGCACCCGCACGCGCTTGGGGCGGCGCTTGGGCAGCGTGATCAGCATGGCGTTTTCTCCCCTGCGGAACCCTAGCCTTGCACGCGAGCCTTTACGTCCGGTTAATTGCTTACCCTCTGATGGATGTGGAAATAAGTCGGGGTTGTCTGGCGCAGGCTAACATCGCATTGTAATCCCGCAGGATGGGGGAGAGAATGCGGATCACGATCGTGTCGCTTTTTCTGAGCCTTGCGGCTGTCCTTCTGGGCTCTTCGGGCGCTGCGGATGACAGGATCGCGAAAGTCTCGATCGAACATTCCGGCACCGGGCGCCTCGGCAAGCTGCTGGCTTACGAGCTTCGTCAGGAAATCGCCGGCAGCCGGACCGCGGCGCTTGGCACGGATGCGGACGAGGGGTGGAAGATCGTGCTCCTCACCCTCGAGGATTCCGATTCGACCACCTATTCCGCCACGCTGGTGCGCAAGAACTTCGACCGGGAGTTCGATTCCTATGTCACCTCGACCATCGGCCCGTGCCCCGGGACCGCCCTTCCCGGATGCGCGCGCGAAATCGCCGCCGGGTTCGCGGGACCGATCGCCGATTACGAAAGCGGCTGGCGCGAAACCGCAGTGGTCCCCGAAACCGGCCGCGCGTCGCGCTAGTCGGCGTTGCGCGCAGCGTTTTCGGCACGCGTGCGAATGATCGCGAGGACATTGTCCTCGATATCGCCGAGCAGGATCTCACCCCACAACGCGGCATACCAATCGAGCCGGCTGCGCATCCGGTAGGTGGTGGAAAGCGTCACGCGCACCCGCCCCGGCCCGAGCGGTTCGAGGGCGTATCCGCCGCGCGCAATTTTGAGCAGCGGCCCGTCGGGCGAGATGTGGCGGTCGGTATAGTCCTGCACCGATGTGTCGGGGAAGGCGAAGTCCCAGCGGATCCTGCGACCCGGCACGATTGCGGTGACGCGCTCCTCGAAGCGGATCGCCTTGCCCCAGCGGCCTTCGCGCACCAGCCCATCGGCTCGGCGCACCAGCCGCGCCTCGGAAGGGCGGGGGACGCCGACAACATCATGGGTGAAGGTCGCCAGCCCCTCGTCGCCGCGCACGTCGGGGATCGAAGCCAGCAGCGGCCAGACCGTCGCGGCATCGGCATCGACCACGACCGCGCGCACCACGCTGCGCTCCTCCCATGCAGGCGGTGCGGCCTCCTCGGCCCACAGCACAGCAAAGGGCAAGGCCACGAAGGCTGCGGCCTGCAAACGCGCTGCCTCGCCCGCCGTGCCCGCGCGGTGCTGCCGGCGATGGATGAGCCAGGTCGCCAGCCCGCCGCCCAATCCCGCCGCCAGCCAGAAGGGCATGGCCATGGCGATGCACACCAGACCCTCCCCGAGCCCGAAATAGACCAGCGGGAAGGTGATCGCGAAAACAACCAACGGCGCGAAGATGCAGCCCGCCGAGGTGTAAAGCCTCAGCCCAGCGCCAGTCACCAGCCCGCCGATCGCGAAGGGGATGAGGAGCAGGAAACCGATGCCGGCATAGGATGTTTCGAGCACGCCGGCATTGAGAAGCAGGATGCCGCCCAGCAGCACTGCAAGCATCGCCAGCATGAAGCCGAGGCCCGCGCGATGCGGCGTGGCGGCGGCAGCTAGTTGCGGGCTGTCACTGCATTCGCTCATGGAGCGGGCCTAGCGCAATTCGCGCTGCCAATCCAAAGGTTTCACTCCGCGCGCAGCTCTTCCGCGAGGAGCTGGAAATCGGCCTCGCGCGGCGAGTTGCGGCGCCATGCCAGCACGATCTCGCGCTTGGCAGTGGGGCTGGCCACGGGTCGCGCGACCACCTCCGTCCCGGCGAGAATGCCCGCATCGAGCGCCATTTCGGGCAGCATGGTGAGCCCGAGGTCGTTGTCCACCAGCTGCACCAGCGTGTGCAGGCTCGTGCCGATCATCCCCGCGCTCGCGCGCAGTTCGCTGCGGGTGCAGGCGGCGAGCGCGTGATCGCGCAGGCAGTGGCCGTCCTCCAGCAGCAGCAGGCGGCCGGTGTCGATCATCTCTGGCGGGATGCTCGCCGGGGGATCGCGGGGGTCGTCCTTGGGGAAGGCGACGAACAGGCGGTCGTCCGAGATATGCGCGATCGCCGCATCGCCGGTGTCGAAGGGCAGCGCCAGCAGCACGCAATCGACCCGCCCGTGATGGAGCGATTCGAGCGCGTCGGAGCTGGTCTCCTCGCGCAGCATGAGCTTCAATTCGGGTCGCTCGCGCTTCAACCGCGGCAGCACGCGCGGGAGCAGGAAGGGGGCGATGGTGGGGATCACGCTCATCCGGAGTTCGCCCACCAGCGGCTTGCCCGCGGCCTGCACCAGATCGGCGAGTTCCTCGGCCTCGCGCAGCAGCCGATTGGCCTTGGCCACCACCTGCTCGCCCAGCGCGGTGAAGCGCACGACGCGGCGCGAACGTTCGACCAGCGTCACCCCGAGCAGCGATTCGAGCTCGCGGATGCCCGCCGAGAGCGTCGACTGCGACACGAAGCTCGCATCGGCCGCGCGGCCGAAATGGCCGTGCTCGTGCAGCGCGACGAGATATTGCAGCTGCTTGATGGTGGGGAGGTAAGTGCTCACCGGCCTGCCGTCACTCCGCCGCCAGCGTGCCTGGCGCGGGGACGTCGTCGATATGGGTCATCTTCAGGCGCCCCTTCTCGACCGCAAAGGCGAGCTTGCCCTCGACGAGATCGAGCGCATCCTTGCCGAACACCTCGAAGCGCCAGCCCTTCAATACCGGCAGGTCGCGCACCCCGGCGGCGAGCGCCTCCATCTCCTCGGCGCGGGTCAGCAGCCGTGCGGCGACGTCGATCTCGCGCGCGCGGATCTTCAGGAGCAGCTTGAGCAGGTCGGCGACCAGCGCGCCCTCCTTGCCCAGCGGCGCGCCGCGCCCGGCCTTTTCGGGCATCTCGTCCTTGGGGAGCGGCTCGGCCTCGGCCAGCACCTTCATCAGGCGCTTGCCGATGTCGTTGTCCTTCCACGCCGCCGAAAGCCCGCGCACCTTGGCGAGATCGGCCTGCGCCTTGGGCGGATGCGAAGCGATGTCGGCGAGCGTCTCGTCGCGCATGATCCGCCCGCGCGGGATGTTCTTGTGCTGCGCCTCGCCCTCGCGCCAGGCGGCGAGCGCCTTCATGCGGCCCAGCACCTGCGGATTGCGGCCCGGCTGGCGGATACGCTTCCACGCACTGCCCGGATCGATCAGGTAGTTTGCGGTGTCGGCGAGCTTTTCCATCTCGGCATCGAGCCACACGCCGCGCCCGGTCTTGATCAGCTTCTTGAGGATCTTGGGGAAGATCTTCGAGAGGTGCGTCACATCGCCGATCGCGTATTCGATCTGCCGGTCGGTCAGCGGGCGGCGGCTCCAGTCGGTGAAGCGCGCGCCCTTGTCGATGGTGAGGCCCATCCAGGTCTCAACCAGGTTGGCATAGCCGATCTGTTCGGACTGGCTGATCGCCATCATCGCGATCTGGGTGTCGAAGATGGGATGCGGGGTCTTGCCCGTCATGTTGACGATGATCTCGACATCCTGCCCGCCGGCGTGGAAGACCTTGAGGACGTCCTCGTTATCGGTCAGCAGGTCGAGCAGCGGGGTGAGATCGATGCCGTCCGCCATCGGGTCGATCGCGGCGGCTTCCTCGGTGTTGGCGATCTGCACCAGGCACAGTTCGGGCCAATAGGTGTTCTCGCGCATGAACTCGGTGTCGACGGCGATGAATTCGGATTTCGCGAGGCGGGCGCAGAGATCGGAGAGCGCCTCGGTGGTGGTGATCAGGTCGTGAATTTTCATGTTCTCTTGCTTCGCTAGGGGCGGAGTGCCGCCCTCGGGATCGATCCCGGTCAGGCCTCGCACCGCTTGACAAAGCGCGAGCCTTCCCCTGTTAGCGCGCCGATAGCGGGTCGGGCTTTCCCGCCAACGCTGCGCCTGCGCGCGCCCTAGCGTCATACCCGCGATAAGGACAAGAGTTTAGATGCACCCCTACCGCACCCATACTTGCGCACAGCTTTCTTCCGCCAATGTCGGCGAGACCGTCCGCCTGTCGGGCTGGATCCACCGCAAGCGCGATCACGGCGGCGTGCTGTTCATCGATCTGCGCGACCATTACGGCATCACCCAGATTGTCGCCGACAGCGACAGTCCGGCGCTGCCCGTGCTGGAAGGCCTCAGGGTCGAGAGCGTCGTCACCATCGAGGGCGAGGTCAAGGCGCGCGTGCCCGAGACGGTCAACGCGAACCTTTCTACCGGCGAGATCGAGGTCTTCGCGCGCGGCGTGACCGTGCAGAGCGCGGCCGAGGAGCTGCCCATGCCGGTCGCCGACGAGCAGCCTTACCCTGAGGACATCCGCCTCAAATACCGCTTCCTCGACCTGCGCCGCGAGACGCTGCACCGGAACATCATGACCCGCGTGGCGGTCATCGCCGACATGCGTGCACGGATGGCGGCGGCGGGGTTCAACGAGTTCTCGACCCCGATCCTGACGGCGTCGAGCCCGGAAGGCGCGCGCGACTTCCTCGTGCCGAGCCGCATCCACACCGGCAAGTTCTACGCGCTCCCGCAAGCGCCGCAGCAATACAAGCAGCTGCTGATGGTCGCCGGCTTCGACCGCTATTTCCAGATCGCCCCGTGCTTCCGCGACGAGGATCCGCGCGCCGACCGGCTGCCGGGCGAGTTCTACCAGCTCGACCTCGAGATGAGCTTCGTCACCCAGGAAGAGGTGTGGGAGACGATGGAGCCGGTGATCCAGGGCACCTTCGCCGCCTTCGCGGGCGACAAGGTGGTGACGCCGGCGGGCGAGTTCCCGCGCATCCCCTATGACGAGGCGATGCTCAAGTATGGCTCGGACAAGCCCGACCTGCGCAACCCGCTGATCATTTCGGACGTTTCCTCGCACTTCACGCAGTCGGGCTTCGGCCTGTTCGAGAAGATCGTCGGCGGCGGCGGCGTGGTGCGCGCCATCCCCGCACCCGCCACGCACGAGAAGAGCCGCAAGTTCTTCGACGACATGAACGACTGGGCGAGGAAGGAAGGCTACGCGGGCCTCGGCTACGTCACCCGCAAGGGTGGCGAGTTCGGTGGCCCCATCGCCAAGAACCACGGACCGGAGCGCATGGCCGAACTCTATGACGAGCTCGGCCTCGGCGAGAACGACGGGCTATTCTTCGCTGCCGGCAAGGCCGCCGATGCCGCCAAGCTGGCGGGCGCGGCGCGCATCCGGGTGGGCGAGGAACTCGGCATTGTCGATGAAAGCCGCTTTGCACTCTGCTGGATCGTCGACTTCCCCTTCTACGAATATGACGAGGACGAGAAGAAGGTCGACTTCTCGCACAACCCCTTTTCGATGCCGCAGGGCGGGATCGAGGCGCTGGAGGGGCAGGACCCGCTCACCATCAAGGCCTTCCAATACGATCTCGTGTGCAACGGCTACGAGATCGCCTCGGGCTCGATCCGCAACCACAAGCCCGAGACGATGGTCAAGGCCTTCGAGATCGTCGGCCTCAGCAAGGCGGATGTCGAGGAACGCTTTGGGGGCATGTACCGCGCCTTCCAGTATGGCGCGCCGCCGCACGGGGGCATGGCCGCGGGGGTGGACCGGATCGTGATGCTGCTGTGCGGGGCCAAGAACCTGCGCGAAATCACGCTCTTCCCGATGAACCAGCGCGCCGAGGACCTGCTGATGGGGGCGCCCTCCAGCCCCGAACCGCGCCAGCTGCGCGAACTGGCGCTGCGCGTCGTCGAGCCGCCGAAGAAAGAGGGCGCGTAAAGCCTCCGCTTTCCCGGGGGCGAACGGGCGCGCCGGCCTTGTGGGCAGCGCGCCTCAAGCCCACTTGCGCTTGCCCGCGCCGTTCATTAGGGCGAAAGCGAGTTTTCCAAACCCCATTTCAAGAGGGAATACCATGAGCGATACTGCCGACCGGGTGGCGAAGATTGTCGTCGAGCATCTCGGTGTCGAGGCCGACAAGGTCACCCAGGATGCCAGCTTCATTGACGATCTGGGCGCCGACAGCCTCGACATCGTCGAGCTGGTGATGGCCTTCGAAGAGGAATTCGGCGTCGAAATCCCCGACGATGCGGCCGAGAAGATTACCACCGTGGGCGATGCGACCAAGTATATCGAAGAGCACAAGGGCTGATCAGGCCCCGCTGCCGCCGTGCCGCGGCACGGACGGGTTGACCGACAGGCCCGGGCCCTCTTTTCGCGAAGGGGCTGCGGGCCTGTAGTCGTCTGGCGGCAGAGATAGACGGAAAGGGATTGGAATGCGCCGTGTGGTTGTAACCGGGCTCGGTCTCGTGACCCCGCTCGGGGGCGATGTCGAGACGACGTGGAAGAACCTGCTGGCGGGCGAAAGCGGGGCGGGGCAGATCACCCGCTTCGACGCTTCGAACCAGAAGTGCACCATCGCCTGCGAGGTCAAGCCCAAGGACCACCCCTGGGGCTTCGACCCGGACAAACGCGTCGATCACAAGGTCCAGCGCCAGGTCGATCCCTTCATCGTCTACGGCATCGACGCCGCCGGACAGGCGCTCGAGGATGCCGGCCTCACCGACATGACCGAGGCCGAGAAGGAGCGCACCGGCTGCTCGATCGGCGCCGGGATCGGCGGGTTGCCGGGGATCGAACTGGAAAGCGTCAATCTTCACGAGCGCGGCCCCTCGCGCGTCTCCCCGCACTTCGTCCACGGGCGGCTGATCAACCTCATCACCGGGCAGGTGCAGATCAAATACGGCTTCATGGGGCCGAACCACGCGGTCGTCACCGCCTGCTCGACCGGCGCGCACTCGATCGGCGATGCCGCGCGCATGATCGCGATGGACGATGCCGACGTGATGCTGGCGGGCGGGGCGGAAAGCACCATCAACCCGCTCGGAATCGCCGGCTTCGCGCAGGCGCGCGCGCTCAACATGAGCATGAACGATCACCCGACCGAGGCGAGCCGCCCCTACGACAAGGGCCGCGACGGTTTCGTCATGGGCGAGGGCGCGGGCGTGGTGGTGCTCGAGGAATACGAGCGTGCGAAGGCACGCGGCGCCAAGATCTATGCCGAGGTCACGGGCTACGGCCTGTCGGGCGATGCCTATCACGTCACGGCCCCGCACCCCGAGGGCCGCGGCGCGGAACTTGCGATGCGCATGGCGATGAAGAAGGCGGGGCTGAAGCCGGGCGACATCGACTATGTCAACGCCCACGGCACCAGCACCATGGCCGACACGATCGAACTGGCCGCGGTCAAGCGCGTGCTCGGCGATGACCTCGGCGGCGCGTCGATGTCTTCGACCAAGAGCGCGATCGGCCACCTCCTCGGCGGCGCGGGCGCGGTCGAGGCGATCTTCTGCATCCTCGCGATGCGCGACCAGATCGTACCGCCGACCTTGAACCTCCACGATCCCGATGAGGGCACCGAGGGTATCGATCTCGTGCCCCTGAAGGCGAAGAAGCGCGAAGTGCGCGCGGTGCTCAACAATTCCTTCGGCTTCGGCGGCACCAATGCCTCGCTGATCATGCAGAAGGTCGACTGATCCGGTGACGCGGGCGCGGCTCCTTGTGCTGGGCCTGCTCGCGCTTGCTGCGGCCGCGCTGGTCCTCGCCTGGAACCTGACCGGCTCGGCCACGGTCGAGAAAGAGACGAACTTCACCGTCCCCGCGGGCGCCTCAGTGAGCGCAGTGGCCGACAAGCTCGAGGCCGAGGGGTTGATTTCCTCGGCCTCCGGCTTCGTGCTGCAGGCCCGGCTGTTCGGTTCGGATGAACCGATCCAGGCCGGCGAGTTCCTGCTCAAGCCCGGGATGAGCCAGGGCGACATCCTCGCCGCCTTCCAGGCAGGCGACGTGATCCGCCGCTTCGTCACCATCCCCGAAGGCATGCCCTCGGTGCTGGTGCGCGAGCGGCTGATGGCCGAACCGCTGCTGACCGGCGAGATTCCCGTCCCGCCCGAGGGCTCGATCCTGCCCGACACCTATTCCTTCGAGCGCGGGCAGAGCCGTGCGCAGCTGGTCGCGCGGATGCAGGCGGCGATGGACGAGGCGCTTGCCGAGGAATGGGCCAAGCGCGCCCCCGGCATCGCGGTCGACACCATGCGCGACGCGCTGATCCTTGCCTCGATCGTCGAGAAGGAGACCGGCAAGCCCGAAGAGCGCCGGATGGTCGCAGGGCTCTATTCCAACCGGCTGAAGGCCGGGATGCTGCTGCAGGCCGACCCGACGATCATCTATCCGATCACCCGCGGAAAGCCGCTGGGGCGCCGCATCAAGCAGTCGGAGATCGCTGCGGTCAACGGCTACAACACCTATACCAAGGTGGGGCTGCCCGAAGGCCCGATCACAAATCCGGGGCGCGAAAGCATCGCTGCGGTGCTCAATCCCGCCAAGACGGCGGCGCTGTTCATGGTCGCCGACGGCACCGGCGGCCACTGGTTCTCCAACACGCTCGAGGAGCACAACGCAAACGTGGCCAAGTGGTATGCCATCCGCCGGGAACGGGGCGAGATGTGACAGGCACGGCGCACGAGAGGTCGAACCGCCGCCTTGTCGTCGCGCGGCGGTCCTCGGCGGAGATGCCGGCACGCCGGGAACGGGGCGAGATGTAGGGCGGGGCGGCTCGACCGGAAGGAAGTCATGGCCGATCCCTTCATCCTCACCGCCGTCCTGCCGCCCGATGTCCAGGGCTGGGCCGAGGGCCTGCGCCGCGCCCACTTCCCGCCCGAGCGCAACCATCTCCATGCCCACGTCACCCTGTTCCATTCCTTTGCGCCCGCGCTCCTGGAGGAACTGCGCGACTATCTGCCGCGCCTCGCCGCCGAATTCGCCCCGCCCGAAGGCGCGGTGAAGGGGGTGATGGACCTCGGGAAAGGCACCGCGATCGCGCTCGAGACGCCGCAGCTGCTCGCCCTGCGCGCGATGATCGCCGAGCATTTTCGCGGCAGTCTCACCAGCCAGGATCTCCACGAGCCGCGCCCGCACATCACCATCCAGAACAAGGTGACGAAGGCGGAGGCGCGCGAACTGCAGGCGGGCCTCGCGCCGGTGCTTGCGCCGTGGATCGCCAAGGGCCGCTTCGCCTTTCCCGCGCTGGCGCTGCACCGCTACCGCGGCGGCCCGTGGGAGGCGGTGAAGACCTGTCCTTTCCGCGGCCGGGCGCGGCTCTAGAGCGGGCCTTGCACGCGGGCCTGATCGAGGGCTTGACCGGGCGCGAGCAGCACCCTAAGTGCGCGCCTCGCCCGGGGTTCGGCCCGGGCGCGAATCCGGCTGCGCAAGCGCGCCGGAGCCCGATGGGGCGGAGTAGCTCAGCCGGTTAGAGCAGCGGAATCATAATCCGCGTGTCGGGGGTTCGAGTCCCTCCTCCGCTACCATTCCTTGATCCGGAAGCTTCCACTAGCTTCCGCATTTTACCAAAAATCGAAAGAAAAGCAGAGGGTTGCGGGTGATTCGCGTCCGCATGCGCCCATGGTCTTCCACATGCAGCCAGATTTGGTGTGGGGGTATTTTGGGGGTATTTTCGCGGAGTATCGGAAAGGAGCGATACCCCCAATGCCTCTCACGGAGATTCAGGCCCGAAATTCCAAGCCACGCGAGCGCGCCTACAAGCTGGCCGACGGGGAGGGCTTATTCCTGTTCGTACAGCCGAACGGGTCAAAGTTATGGCGGATGAAGTACCGCTTCGCGGGCAAGGAGAAGTTGCTCTCGTTCGGCGCTTACCCAGATCTCGGGATAGCTGCCGCGCGCGACAAACGCACAGCCGCAAAGGCGTTGCTAGCCGAGGGCAAGGATCCAATGAAATCCAAGGGAGAAGTGATCTCGCAGGAAGGAGCCACCTTCTTCGAGGTCGCAAAGCGCTGGCATGAAAATCGAAAGAGCGCGTTGAATGCCGCGCACGCCGAACGCGTCTGGTCGCGCATGGAAAGGGACGTCTTTCCAGTCGTCGGCGAGAAACTCGTGAATGAAATCACGGCACCTGACGTCCTGGCAATGATCCGCAAGATCGAAGCAAGAGGCGCGCTCGATATCAGCCGGCGTGCGAAACAAGGGGTGGGGCAAGTCTTCCAGTTCGCAATCGCGTGTGGTCTGGCCTCGAACGATCCGACGACGCATTTGCGCGGGGCTCTAAAGCCGCGACCAAGAGTGAAGCATATGAGCCGGCTGCCGCTCAGCGAGTTGCCCGCATTCATCGAGAAGCTGCATGCCTACCAGGAAGAGGGCGAACGACGGTCCGCAATAACCCGTGAGGCAGTTCTCTTTGCGCTCCTGACTTGGGTTCGAACCAAGGAACTGCGTTTCGCCGCCAAATCCGAGTTTGAGGACCTGGGCGGAAAATCACCTGTCTGGAGGATACCAGCCGAGCGAATGAAGATGGGACGAGAGCATTTGGTACCCCTCTCGCAGCAGGCAACGCACATCGCGAAATCCATGATAGCAGCAGCGCCTGGCGAGTTTCTCTTCCCGGGCAAAGGCCCGAACAAACCGCTTTCAGAGAACACAATGATCTACGCGCTCTATCGCCTCGGATACCACAGCCGCCAAACCGTACACGGCTTCCGGGGCCTGGCGAGCACTTGGGCCAATGAGCAGTTGGTCGAGTTCGGTAAGCCGCCCATGTGGATCAGGAAATACCATGAGGATTGGGTCGAACTACAGCTCGCGCACTCGGAGAAAAACGACGTGCGTGGAGCTTACAATGCCGCTGAATACCTTGCTCCTCGGCGCCGGATGATGCAGGACTGGGCTGACTATCTGAGCGGCGGGAAGGTGATCGACATCAAGAAGGCAGGGAAGCGCGCAGCCTGATAACTATGGCTTCGATCAGACCGGTCCAATCCAGTCTGCGCGCAATCGATCTCGACCTGCGACAACCCCCTCGACAATCACCGCTGATCCGACGAATTCGCATTCGGGTTCTTCGCTCTCGATGATCCAGACGACTTCGTCTGTCGTGGTCAGGAACATCCCGCGTCTACCGCGGGTTAGAATTCCCGAGACGCGTATTCGACCCGCGCTCACAACACCCCCCGTTCAAAAACGCCAATGCCGCAGCACTTCGCGCACATAGGCCGGCGTCTCGCCATTGCGAGGAATACCGCCTGCGCGCTCGACAGCACCTGGACCTGCGTTGTAGGCAGCGAGGGCCAGATGAACTACCCCGAACTTGTCCAGCATCTGGCGTAGGTATCGGGCCGCACCCCAGATGTTCGCCTTGGGATCGAAGCGATTTGAAACGCCAAGGTCCCGCGCTGTCCCTGGCATCAATTGCCCCAAACCTGCGGCCCCGGCCTTGCTGATGGCCATCGGATTATATCGTGATTCCGTCCATACAAGAGCGTCAAGAAGGCCGCTTGGTAGCGAGTATTGAGCCTCAGCAGCGTAAACATGAGGAAGGTAGCTCGCCCGACGGAATCCCGATGGCGCGCTGCCTTGGGGCTTTTGATATCGATAGGGCAGATAGGTTCGACCCGCATCGGTGGCCGGCGGCTCGGACGAGGCCGTTGGAGGCTTTCTCCAAATGCCATGTTCGACGAGAAGGAAGCCATCAGTCCCTTCTGCTACGCGGAAGCCGTCGGTCGTCAACTCCGAGGCAACGGTCATCTGAGGGGGCTCCATGTCCTGCGCGTGAGCGGGGAGGACGGACCCAAATCCTGTCGTTGCCCCTGCAACTACTGCCCATTTCAGTCTCATTCCCGAATCCTTTGCTGGTCGAATCGGGAAAGAACATATATAGAACATCCGATGTAGGAAAATGAAACGTCGGCGACGCAGAGCGGAGGCTGCGCGGGTGGAGGCACGTTACGATGGAGATGCCCCCATGCACCAACACAGATCACCCCAATCCCAAGGCCTGCAACTGGAAACCCGCGCGCGCAAGATAGTCGAGCAACTGGGCGGTGCCTGGTCGCGTTCGCGCGGAATGTGCTGCTGCCCGGCCCACGACGACCGCACCCCTTCGCTAAGCATCACTCTCGGAAAGCGCGCAATCCTTGTTCATTGCTTTGCCGGCTGCACGAACGAGGCGGTGATAGAAGCCATGGCCGGGCTCGGAATACGAATTGCGGACCTGTTCGATGGCACGAGTGGTCCGATCGTGGCCGAACCGCGCGAGGAAGTCGCCAATCGGAATGCGCTGAGGCTCTGGCGTGAGGCGTCGACCATCGCTGGCAGCCCCGCCGAGCAATACCTCGCGTCCAGAGGTATCACGATTTCTTCGCCGGAGCTGCGTTTCCACCTGCGTATGCCGCTGGGGCCAAAGGGTGCTGTCCGGTTTCTTCCCGCAATGGTCGCGGCGGTGCGCAATGATGCCGGAATTTTGGCGCTGCATCGCTCCTTCCTCGACCTCGACAAAACCAGCTTGGCTTCTTTCGATCAACCCAGGCGTGCGTTAGGCAGCCCCGGTTCAGGCGCGGTGCGTTTCGCGTATCCGGATGGGGGACGCCTTGGCCTCGCAGAAGGAAACGAAACGGCCCTCTCAGCGATGCAGATGTTCAATGTTCCCTGCTGGGCGACGCTGGGAAACGAACGCTTCGGCCTGGCCACAATCCCGGAATCGGTGCGCCAGCTGTATCTCTTTGTCGACAATGATGCGGGCGGGCGCCTTGCTGAAGAGCGTGCGCGAGAGGCCTACGCTTGCGCAGGGCGGCTGATTGTCACCAGGCGTCCGGAGCTAACCGGCGACGACTGGAATGATGTGCTCATGCGCTCGGTCCGAAATTCGGTCTGAATGTCGGTCAGAGGAAAGCGGGCTTGGGGCCTTGTGAGGCCCCCGGGCGGATCCATCCGAACGGACACCCGGACAAACCCAGGGCCTCTTCAGGAGGTCTCCCATGTCACACGCAAATACCGCTTTCGCATTCTCCGATCCCGCCGAGCCGCAAGTGTTGGCAGCGGCGAGGGCGCTGGCCGCGCGGCTAGGTTCAGATCAAGCAATCTCACGGCTCACTGTGAATGCAACAATGGCCGATCACTTCGGCGGTAGCGACGCCGAAGGACGCTGGTCCATACGCGATGCCCATGCCGCACTTGAATTGGCGCAGGTGCTGTTCCTGACGCAGGCGACTGAATTATCTCTCACGATGCCATGCAGCGCTGCCGATGAGGTTTTCACGCGCCTTGAAGGTCTGGTCCCGACCCAGTCCAACCGGAGCGATGAGCAGATCGAGTGGCAACAATTCGCAACGCCGCCCCGTCTGGCCTGGATGGCTGCAAAGGCATGCGCGATTTCTGCCGCTGAACTGGTTCTCGAGCCGTCGGCCGGGACCGGGATGCTGGGCGTATGGGCGGCAAAGGCAACTGCGCGTCTCGCTCTCAACGAGATATCGCCGCTGCGCCGCGAATGCCTGGGCACCGTGTTTCCGGAAGCGACAGTCACCGGATTTGACGGGGAACTGATCGACGAACTTCTCACGCCCGACGTGGGTCCGAGCGTGGTGCTGATGAATCCGCCCTATTCACATGGTATCGAGAGGGGCCACGATAGCCGCACTGGCGACCGGCACTTGCGTTCTGCCTGGAAGCGCCTTCTGCCCGGTGGCCGCCTGGTCGCAGTGATGCCAGAATGGTTCGAGCTTCCGAAGTTCCTTGCCGGGATCGCTGGTCCCGTCTCGTTGCGCCTCAACGCGACGATCGAGCGCGGTTTCGTCAAGCAGGGCACATCAATCTCAACCCGGCTCCTGGTTCTCGACAAGGCTGAGGATAGTCACTGTCCGATCATCGCCCAGCCGGCAAACTTTGCCGAGCTTCATCTGCTGATCGATATGCTGCCTGACCGGGTAAGCTTGCCCGCCGAGCCCAGCATCGGCATCAAGTCGGCATTGCCGCTTCGGCTGGTGGCGAACAGGACGAAACCGGTTCCACTTAGGGGCCATCCAACAGTTGCGGCGCCGTCGATCCTGCCGCTTGAATTTACTCCGCTCGAAGCACCTGCGCCGATCGAGAACCAGATTGGGCATTATTTGCCTTACCGACCGAGCCGGATCTCGATTGCAGATGCGGTCCCGCATCCGACCCCTCTGGTCGAATCCGTCGCGATGGGTTCGATAACCGCACCCGTGCCCGAAGTGGTGCCTCAGCTTCCTTCGAGCATCATTGCCGGAGGCGTCTTATCGGCTGCACAGGCCGAGACCCTGATCTATGCCGCAAGCGCGCATGCCCGCGATCTGCCGGGACGGTTTGAGCCCGAGGACAAGGGTTGCGCCTTGAAGGCGAGCGCTGAGGGGCGTGCTTACCGGATGGGCTACTTTCTTGGGGACGGAACCGGTGCAGGCAAAGGCCGACAGGTCGCATCTGTCATCCTCGACCGGTGGGTGAGGGGTGAACGGCGCCACATCTGGATTTCCAAGAACGAAGCTTTGCTCGAGGATGCCCGCCGCGATTGGAGCGCGCTCGGCGGCCTTCCCATCGACGTTCAGCCCCTTGGTCAATGGAAGCTCGGTGTTCCGATCGGGATGCGCGAAGGCATACTCTTCGTGACTTATCCGACACTACGCTCGGGCCGCAGCGACGCGACCCGGCTCGAGCAGATTCTTGAATGGGCAGGGGAGGACTTCGACGGGCTCATCGTCTTTGACGAAGCCCATGCGATGGCCAACGCTGCTGGCGGGGAGGGCTCACGCGGTAAGGTCAAAGGATCGGAGCAGGGCATTGCCGGTGTTCGCATCCAGAATCTACTGCCGCGCGCCCGCGTGCTCTACGCTTCGGCGACCGGGGCATCCGACGTCAATAATCTCGCCTATGCCACCCGTCTTGGCCTGTGGGGGCCCAAGACGGCTTTTGCCAATCGCGAAGCCTTCGTCGCAGACATTCGCGATGGCGGCATCGCTGCAATGGAACTGGTCGCCCGTGATCTGAAGTCACTCGGATTGTACGCGGCGAGGGCACTTTCATTCGCCGGAGTTGAGTACGAGATTCTCGAACATTGCCTGAACCCCGACCAGGTAGCGGTTTATGACGCGTATGCAGATGCCTGGGCAATCATTCATGCCAATTTGCGCGAGGCACTCGAGGCAACCCGGATCGTCGACACTGAAAGTGGCGATACCCTGAATTCAGGTGCCAAATCGGCTGCGCTTTCGGTGTTTGAAGGCACCAAGCAGCGCTTCTTCGCGCAGCTCCTTCTATCCATGAAGCTGCCGAGCCTGCTGCCTGCGATTGATGCGGCACTTGCCGACGGCAACGCTGTTGTAGTGCAACTCGTCTCGACCGCCGAAGCCATGCTCAACCGCCGCCTCGCTGATCTCTCCGATGCAGAACGTGAAGCACTCGAAATCGATCTCTCCCCCCGCGAATACGTGGTCGATTACCTCACCAAAAGCTTTCCGGTGCGGTTGATGGCCGTGTTTACGGACGAGAACGGCAATGCTCGGTCCGAACCGATGAGTAATGAGAACGGTGCCCCTGTTCTCTGTCGTTCGGCGCTTGCCGCGCGCGATCGCATGATCGAGCAGCTCTGTGCCTTGCCGCCGATCGCGACGGCGCTCGATGCGATCATCGAACGGTTCGGTGTCGATCAGGTCGCCGAAGTCACCGGCCGTACCCGCCGCCTGATAGTCGGACGCGATGGGCGCCAGGTGCTCCAGTCGCGCTCTCCGCGCGCCAATGTCGCCGAGACGCGAGATTTTATGGACGGGACCAAGCGAATTCTCGTTTTCTCCGATGCCGGTGGCACCGGCCGCAGTTATCATGCCGACCTCGCCGCAAAGAACCAGATGCGTCGGGTCCACTTCCTGCTTGAGCCGGGCTGGCGGGCCGATGCCGCAATCCAGGGGCTTGGCCGTACCAACCGCACCAATCAGGCATCTGCCCCTCTGTTCCGCCCCGTGACCACCGATGTGCGTGGCGAACGCCGGTTTATATCGACCATTGCACGTCGGCTCGATAGCCTCGGGGCACTGACCCGCGGGCAACGCCAGACAGGAGGGCAGAACCTCTTCGATCCTGCCGACAATCTCGAGAGTACATACGCCAAGGAGGCGCTTCACCGCTGGTTCGGCCTGCTGTTCGCAGGCAAGTTGGAAGCTGTTACGCTTTCTCGGTTTGAGGAATTGAGCGGGCTCAGGGTCGAAGGGCCCGACGGCGCGATGGTCGATGACCTGCCGACAATCCAGCGCTGGCTCAATCGCATCCTCGCGTTGCCGATTGCTCTGCAAAACGGGATATTTGACGAGTTTCTCGGCCTCGTCGAAGCGCGGATCGATGCAGCACGCCAGGCCGGCACGCTCGACATTGGGGTCGAAACCATTGCGGTCGAGCATTTCGAGGTGCTGACCGATACGCTACTGCGCACCGATGCGCTGTCGGGTGCGACTACGCATCTCCTGGAACTCGAGATCGCCCGCGCGCTCAAGCCTTTGCGTCTCGAACGGCTCGAGGAGCTCTACGGCTTTTCAGGTTTGCGTCAGCAACTTCTGCGTAATGCGCGCTCAGGCCGGATCGGGCTGCTTGTCCCGGCGCGTAGTCTGCTCACCGACGAAGGTATGCGTGTGGCCCGCTTCGAGCTAGTTCGTCCCTTAAAGCACGGACACATTACTGCCGATCAACTCGCGGAGAGCAGCTGGGAAACGGTGGATCCAACCGAATTTCGCCTCCTGTGGCAGGTGGAGGTCGATGACGCCGCATCAAATCACAAGCGCGAGCGACTGCATCTTGCAACGGGCCTGCTGCTTCCGGTGTGGGACAAACTCCCTTCCGACTATGTTCGCGTCAGCCGGATTTCGGCGCGGGACGGACGCTCGCTGTTAGGCCGGGAAGTTCCGCTCCATTGCGTGCCCGAACTATGCCAGGCGCTTGGGCTTGAAGACGAACATGCCTTCTCGGCAGAGCAAATCGTCGATGCGGTGCTCGGGACGGGGCGGCCGATGCAAATTAAAAGCCGCGAAGCGCTTACGCTCAAGCGCAGCCTCGTCAATGGCGCGCAGCGGCTCGAACTGGCTGGTTGGTCGGCGTCGCGCCTCGACTGGTACAAGGCACATGGGTGCTTCACCGAGATCATACGCTATCAGACGCGACTTTTCGTCCCGACGACGAGCGCGGTCGCGGTCTTGGCGGGACTTGTCGGATGAGTCACTCCTATATTGCCAATTGGCATCCAAAGTGATATATGATGCCATATGGAGAATGCTCATGTTGGCCTTGCAACCCGTTGATACCGTCCCCCACGCCTTCCGACCCGATCCTATAACTCAGGAGGAAGCATCGGCGATGTTTCGCGCCGTGCTGAACCTGTTCGGCAAATGGGAACTCACAGACGAGCAGGCAGCGACTCTGCTCGACATGCCGGTTCGGTCCTACCGGAGGTGGAAGGCTGAGGGTGCGGGCCGTGTCTCGCGCGATGGTGCGGCGCGGCTCTCCAACCTGATGGGTATACACAAGGCGCTGAGGATCATCTTTTCCGAAGCCCAACGTGGCTACGCCTGGATCAAGGCAGGTAACGCCGCCTTTGCCGGAGCGAGTGCGCTCGACGTCATGCTTGGCGGCGAGCTGACCGATATCATGCGGGTGCGTCGCTATCTTGATGCCGAACGTGGTGCCTGGTGATTGATCCCAAGGCGATTCCGGTTGCCCAGGTCGAGTGGAAAGGTGCTGTACGGATTATCCGCAGTGCCTTTCCACCGATCGACCTGTTCGAAGACATCGCAGACCCTGCAGATTGGCCGCTGCTGATCTCCGCCGAGCAAAAAACCAATCCCCGCATTATGGCGACGATCGGCAATCTCGATCTGGTACCTGCTGACCGTCGGGTAGGGGGCAACGGCGCATCCTATCTGATGGCCCCGTTCACGCATATCAGCACTGACCGACCAAGTCGTTTCACCGATGGGACCTACGGCGTCTTATACGCGGGGGATGCATTCGAAACTGCGCTGTTCGAGACAATCCATCACCATGCCCGCTTCATGGCTCGCACTGTAGAAGCGCCAGGCTGGACCTCACAGTTCCGTGAGATCATCCTTTCGGTAAGCGCTGACCTTCACGATCTCAGGAGCCTTGCGGCAGGCGATCCCGCGTTAGATCCCGACAACTATGCTGCATCGCAAGCCCTCGCTGTTGATCTCAAAGGGGGCGGGGCCGAAGGTCTTGTCTATCCGAGCATCCGGCATCCGGGTGGTATGTGTGCCGGCTTGTTCTACCCGGATTGTGCATCCGACCCCACTCAGGGACGTCACCTCGACTACCACTGGGACGGAATGGGTGTCGATCTGGTTCGAGACGCCGGTACAGGGGCAGTGTTTCGAGTGGTGGGTTCTGCTTGAGCGAAAGATCCGACGTTTGGTTTCTACTGTGGTGATTCCGGCAGCTTCGCGCCCTCCATCTGGCCATTCGCTGTTAATCGCCTAACTCCCGAAACCAGTCATCCTCGCGCGTTCAGAGCAATCGCTGATATATCTCTGTCCGTGTTCACCTCCTTGCCAGCCTCCTTGCGTTCCGAATAGCGGTCGACCAGTTGTTCGGCATGGGGGCGCAGAAGCACCGTGAACCGGACCAGCTCCTCCATCACATCGACGATGCGGTCATAAAGCGAGGAGGGTTTCATCCGGCCCGCCTCGTCGAACTCTACGTATGCCTTCGGAACACTGGACTGGTTGGGGATGGTGAACATCCGCATCCAGCGCCCAAGCAGCCGCAGTGTATTGACGGTGTTGAACGACTGTGAGCCCGCCGACACCTGCATGACCGCCAGCGTCCGCCCCTGCGTGGGACGCATGCCGCCGATGCTGAGCGGCAGGTGATCGATCTGGGTTTTCATGATGCCGGTTATCTGACCGTGGCGCTCCGGACTGCACCACACCATGCCTTCGGACCAGAACGCGTGCTCGCGCAGTTCGTGAACGGCAGGATGGTCGTCACCGCCGACCTGATCCGGCAGCGGCAGGTCGGAGGGGTCGAAGATGCGTATCTCCGCATCGAACAGCTGCAGCAATCGAGCAGCTTCCTCGACCGCGAGGCGCGAATACGAGCGCTCCCGCAGGGAGCCGTAGAGCAGTAGGATGCGCGGCGGTGGCTGGTCGGCACCAAGGCCCTCGGCAGGGCGGGCATGGACGAAGGCGGGGTCGAGCGCCGGGAAGGTGTCGGGATCGGGCAAGGGACGCAGGCGGGACAAGGAAATTCTCCGAACTCGGATTCTCAGCCGCGCGGGCCGAACAGGATGATGGCAGCGCCCGCGAGCACGACTGCGCCGCCGACGAAGTCCCATCGGTCTGGCGTGGTGCCTTCGACAGTCCATAGCCACAGGAGCGACGCGGCCACATAGACGCCGCCATAGGCAGCGAAGGCGCGACCTGCGGCGTCGGCCGGAACGAGAGTCAGTAGCCATGCGAAAAGGGCAAGCGACACCATCCCGGGTAGCAGCCACAGTGGGCTCTTCTCCAGCCGCCACCAGGCCCAGAATGCGAAGCAGCCGGCGATTTCGAAAAGTGCCGCGAGCGGATATACTAGGAAAAGCTTCATGCGATGCTCAATCGCAGGGCGAGGGCCGCCAGGGTCACCAGGAGGATCGGCGTGGTCAGCGTGATCCCGACGCGGAAATAATAGCCCCAGCCGATCTTCACGCCCTTCTGTCCCAGCACGTGCAGCCACAGCAAGGTTGCGAGCGACCCGATCGGGGTGATCTTCGGCCCGAGGTCGCAGCCGATTACGTTGGCATAGATCATCGCATCGCGGACCGGGCCGGTGGCACTGGTGGCATCGATCGACAGCGCCCCCACGAGGACAGTCGGCATGTTGTTCATGCCCGATGATAGCACCGCGGAAAGAAGTCCCGTTCCGAAGGCCGCGCCCCATAGGCCGCCCGCGGCGGAGCGCTCCAGCAGTCCGGCGATCGCGGTGGCAAGCCCCGCATTGCTCATGCCGTAGACGACCAGATACATACCGAGTGAGAAGATCACGACCTGCCATGGCGCTTCGCGGATAACCTCGCCTGTGGGAATGACGTGGCCACGCGCAGCGATGGCGATGAGCGCCAGCGCGCCGACCGCAGCGACCGCGCTGATCGGCACGCCGAGAGGATCCAGGACGAAGAATCCGGCCAGCAGCAGGGCCAGCACTACCCAGCCGGCGCGGAAGGTCGCGCGGTCATGGATCGCTTCTGCCGGAACGCGGAGCTGCGCGACGTCGTAGTTGGTGGGAATGTCCTTGCGGAAGAATAGCAGCAGCGCTGCCAATGTGGCGGCAATCGCGGCCAGGTCGACCGGCACCATGACCAGCGCATACTCGCCGAACCCGATATCGAAGAAGTCGGCCGACACGATGTTGACGAGGTTGGACACGACCAGCGGCAGGCTCGACGTATCGGCGATGAAACCCGCCGCCAGGACGAAAGCCAGCGTCGCCCTGGCGTTGTATCCCAGAGCTCGGAGCATCGCGATCACAATGGGGGTCAGGATCAGAGCGGCGCCATCATTGGCGAAGATCGCGGCAACGCCTGCACCCAGTAATACCACGAGCACGAACAGCCAGCGACCATCGCCGCGCCCCCACCGCGCCACATGGAGCGCAGTCCATTCGAAGAACCCGGCACGATCGAGGATCAAACTGATCAGGATCACCGCGACGAATGCACCGGTGGCGTTCCAAATGATATTCCAGACCACCGGAATGTCGGCGAGCGAGATGACGCCGGTCGCAAGGGCCAGCAGCGCTCCGCCGATCGCGCTCCATCCGATGCCGAGCCCGCGCGGCTGCCAGATCACCATCGTGATGGTGACCACGAAGATCGCGATCGCCAGTAGCATCAGGCGATACGCTCGCCCGCCGCGTCCACGACCTGCTCGCCGTCCTCCTTGGTGAAGCCGCCCTGCTGGGGGCTTGGCAGAATGTCGAGCACCGCCTCGGACGGACGGCACAGGCGAACGCCGAGCGGGGAGACGACAACTGGTCTGTTGATGAGGATCGGGTGCTCCATCATCGCGTCCACCAGCGCTGTATCGCTCAGGCTCTTATCGCCGAGCCCCAATTCGGCATACGGCGTGCCCTTTTCGCGGAGCAGCTCTCGGAGACTGAGCCCGGCGCGGTCGATCAGGCTTTCGAGCGTGGTGCGCGAAGGTGGCGTCTTCAGATATTCGATAACATGCGGCTCTATCCCGGCATTGCGGATCATCGCCAGCGTGTTGCGCGAGGTGCCGCATTCGGGGTTGTGATAGATGACGATGTCGGTGGTCATTCAGGATTCCTTTGCCTTGGCGCTCGCGCCTTCATCGCGGCCGATGGCGGCCAGCTTGCTGCGCACAGACATTTCGTCGATGCTCTGGAGCGGGAGCATCAGGAACAGTTCGATCCGGCGTTTGAGATAGCTGAGCGCATGGATAAACGCCTGCCGCTGGCCATCGCCCTCGACTGCGGCGGGATCCTCGACACCCCAATGCGCGGTGAGCGGCTTGCCTGGCCATACCGGACAGCTCTCGCCCGCGGCATCGTCGCAGACGGTGAAGATGAAATCGAACTCGGGTGCGCCGGGCTTGGTGAACTCGCTCCAGTTCTTTGAGCGCAAGCCATCGATGGGATAGCCGAAGCTATCGAGCACCTCGAGCGACATCGGATGCACTTCGCCCTTGGGCTGGCTACCCGCGCTGTAAGCACGGAAGCGACCTCCGCCCATCTTGTTCATCAGCGCTTCGCCCAGGATCGAGCGGGCCGAGTTGCCCGTGCACAGGAACAGGACATTGTAAGGTTGGTCAGGCACTGTCTGCTCCTTCAGCAGCAAGGGGAAAGTTCGGCGAGGAGCGGCTCGCAAAGCTCTGCGCGGCCTTCACAGCAATCCTTGGCGAGAAACAGCATCAGGTCGCGCAGGGCCTCGATGTTCGCGCGCTGAATCATCTGCCGCCCATGCTTCTCAGGCATGACGAGCCCTGCGCCGACGAGGATCGCGAGGTGGCTGGAAAAGGTGCTTTGGCTAAGGCTCGACGCTTCGACGAGTTGCCCGGTGGACAGCCCATCGGGCTCACTGCGGACAAGACGGCGGAACGCGTCGAGGCGCGTGGGATGCGCGAGGGCGGAGAGAGAATCGAGAGCGGCAGCGGCTTCCATTCATCGATAATTATCGATGCATTTTCACGCCGTCAATTTCTATCGAGAAGCATCGATGCATTCGGCATACAGAGGGCACGTAGCGATAAGAAGTGTAGGACGCTTTGCCTCTTTCCTGCTATTCGGAAAAAAGGGATCCCGGTAGCTGAGAATAGTGCTGCGTCTCTTAGATTGTGGCCGCGCGGCTGGCTCCGTTCACACCTTCGGCGATCTGATGTCTGCTCGCCCGCACGAGCGCGCTCAACCAAACCGGTATTGTCGAAACTGCCCTGTCGCTGGCCACTCTTTACAGGCGTGAGCGAACTCGCCTTTTGTTGGAAGAGTCCTGCCGAGATCATCGTGCGGTTTCGAAAAAAGACGTTGTCCTGCATCGAAATTTCAGGCACCAACGAAATCGAATATCGTTTTCGCTTTGATCGTCAGGACCTTCGACCCATATGCCTCCACAGTCAGCAGGCCGCTTGCAGCGCCACTTGGGACTTGGCGGAGCGGTCATGATGGGTCTCGGCTCGATGATCGGGACGGGGGTGTTCGTCAGCATCGGCATCGCGACAGGGGTTGCTGGACCTCCGGTGATCCTCGCCATCGTCATCGCGGCTCTTGTGGCTACCTGCAATGCGCTCTCCAGCGCACAGTTGGCGGCGAGCCACGCGGTTAGTGGCGGCACCTATGAATATGGATATCGCTATCTCAACCCGTCGCTTGGTTTTACCGCCGGCTGGATGTTCCTGTGCGCCAAGACGGCATCGGCGGCAACGGCCGCGCTTGGTTTCGGCGCCTATCTGCTTCGGCTGGTGAGCGGCGATCTGCGGCTGATGCCGCTCCTGGCCATTGGCGCCGTCGTTCTCTTCACGTTCCTGGTTCTGGGAGGGATACGCCGTTCGAGCTGGATGAACGCCGCTATCGTTGCGGTCACACTGCTGGCGCTTGCCTCGTTCATCGGTCTCGGACTGCCCGGCGCGGCTATCGATGGTGGCAGCAATTTGGTGCCGCTGCTGCCTTCAATCGACGCGGGCAGCGCACATAGCTTTCTTTATGCCACCGCACTGATGTTCGTTGCCTATACCGGCTATGGCCGTATCGCCACGCTCGGAGAGGAGGTGATCGAGCCCCAGCGGACCATTCCACGCGCGATCATCGTCACGCTGGGCCTGACGGCCGCCCTTTACATATCGGTTTCAATCGTCGCCATCGGCAGTGTCGGAGCGGAGCGCTTCGCTGCCGCTGCTGGGGGGCAGGCCACGCCGCTCGAACTGGCCGCTCGCACCTTCGAAGGACCACTGCTCGCCACCCTGGTTTCGATCGGTGCGGTAACCGCGATGCTCGGCGTCCTCCTTAACCTTATCCTTGGCCTTTCGCGTGTCGTTCTTGCGATGGGCCGGCAGGGCGATCTGCCGCCACTGTTCGCACGGCTGAGCGAACAGGGCACGGCACCGCGCGCGGCGGTGATTGCGGTGGGTGTGGTGATCGCGGCCCTGGCCTCGATCGGCAGCGTCGAGACCACTTGGGCGTTCAGCGCCTTCACGGTGCTCATCTACTACGCCATCACCAATCTGGCTGCTCTGCGCCTGCCGCGCGAGCAGCGCCTTTACCCGGCATGGGTGGCGGTCGCGGGACTTGCCGCGTGCCTGTTTCTCGCCTTCTGGGTGCCGCTCACCATCTGGATGATCGGACTTGGCCTCATCCTTCTGGGTCTGGCCTGGAAAACCTTCGCTCCGCGTATTTGGACAAACACCGGCAGGAGAATGCCATGATACGAAATTCCTGGTGGCTCACACCCGGCGAAGCGGCATGGGCGATTTTTGTTCGCCTCTCGCTCGCGGGCGTGTTCATTTTCGAAGGCTATCAAAAACTCGCCTATCCCGACATCCTCGGCGCGGGTCGGTTTACGGGAATAGGCATTCCTTCGCCTGAGTTTTTCGGTCCGGTGGTCGGAGTTCTTGAACTGCTTGCAGGACTTCTGTTTCTTGTCGGTTTCGGCTCTCGCCTCGCAGCCGTCCCGATCATCGTCATCATGCTCGTGGCGATCATCTCCACGAAAATCCCGATCCTGTTGGGCCGTGAATGGTGGATCTTCAGCCTGCGCGATCTCGATCGCTACGGCTTCCTCAGCTTCACGCACGAGATCCGGACCGACTGGGCGATGCTGTGCGGGGCGCTCTACATGCTGGTTTCCGGATCGGGCCGCTGGTCGCTCGACAACCGGCTCTGGCAGCGCACCCGGTCACAATCGATCACACGCTAGGGCGATCAATCGGACCGTTCGCGCGTTTCACCGGCCACAACTTCGCGAAAAAGTTCGCGTAGCTTCTCGCGTCCGACCCCCAGCGCCTCGCGTCCCAGCGGCGTGGCGGTATAGACCCGGCGGAAGGTGCGCCCATCACGCTCCTTGCGCGAGGAAAGATAGCCCTTCTTCTCCAGCGAATGCAGCATCGGGTAAAGCGTGCCGGGGCTCACATTATAGCCGTGATGCGCGAGTTCCTCGATCATCCATTTGCCATAGAGTTCGCCCTCGGCTGCATGATGGAGGACATGCAGCCGGATAAACCCGGACAATATTTCGTGGTGATCGATTTGGGACGGCATGACGCTGGTTATCGGATTTCGATTTCGGAACTCATAATGGATGGACGCGTATTAGCTGTCGAGCTCGAGCGCCAGTCGGCCCGAACCTCGCGGCAACCCATAACGGAGAAAGTCATGAAAAACGAGCAATCCGGTGATCCAGCCACGCACACGCGGAACATGCGCGAACGGTTCGAGGAGCTTCGCACTCACTTGAGGACAGATATCGAGCGCGTCGACGAGCCGCAGCTGCGCGCGATGTTCGAAACCGCAGCCGAGGTCATCGGCGGCCTCGAAAAGGCCTTCTCCGATTACGAGAAGAAGAACGAGACCGCCTGGCGGAAAAGCAATGACTGACGCCACGCTTCCCGAGCTCATCGAGCGCCGCCGGCTGCTTGCCGCGGGTCTTGTCGGCACGCTGGCAGCAAGCGGTCTTTCCGCATGCAGCCAGGCGGCGTCCAGCCAGTCGGCAGGGAAGACTTCCGAGCATTCAGAAGGAGAGGGCATATCGGCTGTTGAGGACTTGATGCGCGAGCATGGCGTGCTCCGGCGCATCCTCATCGTCTATTCCGAAACCGCACCCCGTCTTCTCAGCGATCCGGGAAGCGTCGATGTGCAAGCCTTGGCCGAAGCGGCAAGCCTGTTTCGCGCCTTCGGCGAAGACTATCACGAGCGCCAGCTCGAGGAGCGCTTTCTGTTCCCCGAACTGAAGCGGTCGGGTGGTGAAGCGGGCGGCCTGATCGATACACTGCTGGCCCAACACCAGCGCGGGCGCGAGATCACCGATTATATTCTGGCGACAGTTCAAGGCGGATCGGTCGCCTCCGGCGAAGCCGAACGGCTTGCCGGAGCCCTTCAATCGATGAACCGCATGTATGAAGCACATGCCGCCTTCGAGGATACCATCGTGTTTCCGGCCTGGAAGGAAACGGTGCCGTCCAAACGTCTCGAAGAGCTCGCCGAAAAGTTCGAGGAGATCGAACACGAACAATTCGGCGAGGACGGGTTCGATGAGGCGGTCCGTCGAGTTCGCTCTGTGGAGCAACGTCTAAAGATTGGAGATCTTGGGGATTTTACTGCGCCAGCCACGGGAGGTAATACCGTAATTTGATCTGCTGGATCCGGATCCGCGCCATGTGCCTGCACCCCGAATCCGCTACGCAAAATGCTGATGGCAATTGCCGTCTTTGATACTTCGCACCTTGCACGAAGTCTGATCCGGCGCCTGAAGCTGATCTTCGAAACACCACCCACCTCAGTTATGGTGACAAAGCGCCGCGCAAGACTATCACCGGGTCGGCGAATTGACTGTCGCTTTGCCGGGACAATTTCTGCAACCAGCCAGTCTGCTGTCGGCCCCGCTGCTGTCGTACAAGGCCTTCTCCGCCGATGGCCCTGTCAGGCTGTCGGCAGCACCGCCGCTTCAGTCCCCGGGAGACGCGGATCGCCGCGGCGGTCGCGGATCGGGGCGGCGGGCGGCAAGAGCCGGTTTGCTCCGAAGGTCTTCCCTTCTGAACCAGAAGCTCCACACGGCAAGCGTGCCGAGCAGCGCAAGGACAAACCCCGAGGCAGTGATCGCCAACTTCCACGGCCAGCCGCCGACTTTCGCCGCATGCAGCGGATAGAACTTTTCTTGGACCGCCTGCGCTGCCGTGCCGGTCGCGGGATCGTCCACCGAGAGCAGCCGCCCGTCCGTCGGATCGAAGCGCAAGTAGGTGCGGCCGTTTGGCGTCCACTCGAACGGTTGGCGCATCCGCAAGGTGAGGGGCTCTCCCGACTTGCCTGAGAACTGCAGCCTCCGCGGTGCGGCTTGAGGGAAGCGAGCTTCCGCGGCAGCGAAGATCGCCCTCCAATCGGTCCCGGCGTCCGACGTGTCCGCAAGCATCTGTTCGGGCGCGGCGACAGGTTCGAGCGAGCCCCACGGCGCCAACACAACCTTCGCAATCGGCTCGAAAATCATCAGACTGCCGGTGGCCATCGAGAGCAGCAGCAGCGGCGCGGCGCAAATGCCGACATCGCGGTGGTGGCGCACGATCGCTGGCCGGGACATCCGCGCCGGCCACGCACGCAGCTTGAAGGTTTTTCGGGTCCGCCACCACAGGATTGTGCCGCTTATCACGAACAACAGTCCGATCAGCCCGAGCACACCGGTGACCGTCTCTCCGGTGTGGCCAGCAAAGAGATGGTGGTGGAAGTCGAACAGCCACAGTTCCGGCCGGTCCCACTGACTTTGCCAACGAGCTACAATCTGCGCTTGCGGACCGTAGTAGGCGCCGCCCCCGTCGGCATAGAGCGCCTGGTGCAGCCCCAGCGAATCACCTGCGAAGGTGATCCGCGACAGCTCGCCTTCGGCCATCGCCGCCTCGACGGTTCGCGCGAGGGTTCCGGGCGAAGTCACAGCCGCAGCGTCAGCATAAGGGAGGGCGATCCAGTCGTCCTTCTAGATCAGTAGCGCGCCCGAGAGCCCAATCAGCGCAAGGCCAAGCCCAACAAGCCCGCCAGTCCAGCGATGCAGCCAGGCGAGCATCCGGATCATCAGAACTCCTTCTGCCAGGCGAGGACGAACGTCCGCCCACGCCCGGCGAAGAAGCGCGCGTTGTCGGTCGTTCGCACAGTGTCGGAGTTGTAGGTAATGTATTGCTCGTCGAGCAGGTTGTTGACTGCCAGCGAGAGCTCGCCGATCGAAGTCTCGTAACCGACGAGCGCATCGATCAGCGCGTAGCCGCTGAAGTCGTCGCGCGCCGGTTGATTGTTGAACGTGCGCGAGAGGTAGAACCGGCCCGCGACCCGCGCCGAGAGCGGTCCGCGACGATAGTCCGCCGCCACGTTCACCCGGTCGGGCGAGATGTTCGCGCCGTCCAGGTCCTCGTCCACCAGCCCGTCGGCATCCTCGTCGGTTCGGCCGACGATGTGGCTGTAGGCGGTCGACAGAACCAGGCCCGGAACTGGCGTTTGTGTCGCGAGGCTCAGTTCGAGCCCCTCGATCGCTATCGGCTGGCGTGCGACGTCGAAAATGCCGTCGGCGTTCTCGACCAGCAAAGAGCCCAGGTCGCTCTTCGACCAGTAGTAGCTCGCGCTCGCTTCAAGCGGGCCTTGTTTTACCTCGATCCCCGCTTCGCGGTTGTTGGAGATCACCGGCTCGAGCGCGAGGAAGTTGTCGACATCGACTCCTGGCTTGTCGACGGCGCGAAGTATGCGACCCACGTCGGCAATCGTGTAACCTTCCGCGTAGCTGCCGTAGGCACGAACGCCCGTCAGCGGCTCGACGATGACGCCGCCGTTCCACAGTACTCGATCGAAGCTCGGGGTGCCGCCGGACACTTGCTGCGCGCCATAGGAGGCGAGCGTGGTGAAGTCGGGCACCTTGAGCTGCACGTTCTCGAAGCGGGCACCGCCGGCGAGTCGCAGCAGCCCGTCGAACAGCGCCAGGTTGCCCTGCGCGAAGGGGGCGAGGCTGCGAAAGTCGCTCTGCGGCACCCAGTCGCGCCCCGTTTGGGTCAGGCTCTGCGCGGTGCGGTCGAACAGCGCGTCGACGCCGACCGTCAACACCAGGTCTTCAAGTCCGGGGAGCGCACGCTCGTAGCTCGCCTTGCCACCGATCTTACGGCTGCGGTTCGCCGACTGGTCGAACAGCTTTCCGGTGGGATCGATCGACAGGTCCTGGAATGTGGCGAACCTGCCGCCGCCGAACACGTCGAGTGTTTTGCTGTAGAACGCCTGCAGATTGAGCACGCCGCCGGCGAGGTCGCCCTCGCTGAAGGAAAGTGAGAACAGCTCTGCCCGGTTAGTCGGCGGATCCCCTGGTGTAGTCCCGCGGACGCTGGTCGCCGGAAGGCCGAGCGCACGATTGCCGTTTACCAGCACGTAATTGTTGTTGCCTTCAAGCTCGAAGCGGTTTGCGACCAGCTCCACCCGCGCGGTGTCGGAAAGCTGGTAGCCAAGTCGACCGAACACGGACCAGCTATCGCTGTCCTGGATCTCGCCTTGCGTTCCATCGACGCCGATCCGGTTGCCGTCGCCATCCAGGAATGCGCCGCGACGCTCAAACGCAGCGCCAAACGTGGCGTCGAAGTCGCCCGCGCGGTAACCGACATAGCTGGCGATCTTGCCTCCAAGCGCCTCTCCGTCGAACCCGTCCTGCGCCGTGCCCATAAGCAGCGCACGGCCAGAAACACCATCCTCCGCCGGCGCGCCGATGGTCACCTGGTTCACCACGCCCCCGGTCGCGCCTATGCCCTGCAGTGCATTCGATCCATAGATCACCTCGACCCGGTCGATGAAGAACGGGTCGATCGTGTAACCGTCGCGTGAACCGTCGCGGATCGGGGTCGACTGCGGCACCGAGTTGATCGCGAACAGCACCGAGCGCCCGCGCAGGCTTTCGCCCGCGCCCGAGAGCTTCTCACGCGTCGGCGAGAACGCGGGGAAGCGCGCCGACACCGCATCAACGACCGACCCCGAGACAAGCACCTGATCCTCGAACGCCTCGCCGCCGAGCACATCAATCGTCAGCGGCAGGGCACTCGGTGGAAGCTCGGTGCGCGCGGCGGTAACCACGATACCCGCATCGGGCGCCGGCCCTTCGACAACTCCTCTCGTGGAGCCGTCGTCCTGAGCCAGGACGGGACCGGCGGCGGCAGCAATCGTGAGAGCGGCGATCGAGGCGGTGAGACGGAGATTTGGCAGTAGCTCGAACATAGTTCCTCCCGTGGATCGGGAGAGGCTGTAGGTTTAATGCGATTGATTAGCAATAGCGAGCGAGGGAGAAGCGGTCGGCTGCTCAGCCGGGTTGAAAAGAGCCCGTGACGCGCATTCATACGCTCAGAGCGATTTGCTCTTGCGGAATAGGAATGGCCGTTACGCGCGTTCCCGGGTCCAAAAGCAGACTGTCGGTAAGCGGCCCTATTCGTGGCGTTAGTCTGCTCGCCCGGCAGCGTCCGGTTTCCAGCACCGCCAATCGTACGGCGAAAGGCGGTAACTAAGGTGGTCAGCTGTCGGTGCACCTTCGGGTGTGTATACGTCGTAAGCCGCCGTTTCATGAAGTATCACAACCGTTCGAGGCTGTTGAAGAAGTCGGTTGCGAGATCGGCGTGGTCGTCGAGGCGATGACGGCGCGGCGGTAGCGATCACACTGGCGCTGCCCGCCTGGCGAGCAGCTGGAGGTTGTAGGCCGCGGCTGCCATCGTGAACTCTTCGGCGGCTCCGTTCAGGCCTCTCAGCTTTAATGATCTGAGGTTGAGGTTGCGTTTGAGGTGCCCGAACACGCGCTCGATCCGCTTTCGTCGCTGTCGCGCGCGGGTCGAGGCTTCGGTGCCGCTGAGGGCGCGGACCTGATCGCGTGCATCTTCGGTGACGAGGCGCGTAACGGCGCGCTGCCTGGCGGTGGTGCACTGCGGCTTGAGCGCGCACGCGGCGCAGTCGGCGGGACGGCTGCGATAAGCGCGGACCTGGCTTGCCTGCGCGGTGCCCCGGTACGTCAGGCGCTTGTCGTTCGGGCAGTGATAGACGTTGGCGTCGCGATCGTACCGGAAGGCGTCGCGGGTGAAGAAGTCGTTGCGCTGTCGTGTTCGGTCGATCACTGGCACATGCGGCGTGATGCCCTCGTTGATCAGCCACCCGAGCAACGGACCGTTGCCATAGGCTTTGTCGGCCGCAAGCTGGACGGGTGCGATGCCGAGCGTCGCCTTGGCTCGGGTGATGAGGGTTCGGGCTGCCGCGACCTCTGCTGAGAAGCGCGCGGGCGTGGCTTCGATGTCGAGAATGCAGTCGGTATCGAGATCGAGCAGCGGGTTGATCGCATAGGCATAGCGCGCCGGACCGTGTTTGCGCGTCAAAGCCGCCTGCGGGTCGGTCGGCGAGACCTGGGTCGGCTCGACAGTCGCGTGCTCGTCCCGCTCGGGCGGCAGCGCCGCATCGAGCGCAGCCAGATACTCAGCCACCGGGCGCGACACCACGTCGCGCGCGCGTAGCTCATCGGCGGCGGTCGCCCCGGGCAGCTTCTTCTCCCAACTCGCGTCCGCCATGATCGTGCTGCCATCCACGGCAAGCTCGCGGCCCGTCACCAATCCGACCGCGGCGCATCGGGCGACCACCTGCTCGAACAGCAGGCGATACAGATCGCACGCGCGGAAGCGGCCATGGCGGTTCTTGGAAAAGGTCGAGTGGTCGGGAACCGCGTCGCCGAGATCGAGGCGACAGAACCAGCGATACGCAAGGTTGAGATGCACTTCCTGGCACAGCCGACGCTCGGACCGGATGCCGAACAGATAACCGATCAGAAGCATCCGCAGCATCAGCTCGGGGTCGATCGACGGCCGCCCGGCGGCGCTATAACTATCGGCCAACGCTTCGCGCACGAAGCCAAAGTCGAGCAGTCCGTCGATCCGACGCAAAAGGTGGTCGTCGGGCACATGATCGTCGAGCCGAAAACCGTAAAACAGCGACACTTGTGCCACCTGCCGACCCATCATGCTCCGCACCCCCGACGCCTCGACCGAGTGAATTACCCGGCCCCAACCGCCGCAAGCGCTAGTTTTTCAACAGTCTCGTTCGGTTGTGACACCTTCATGTAGCGGCTTGCAATGATGAACAGCTGAACGCGCAACAAGGGGCTGCTGGCAGCTAGCGGGCGCTGATAATCGGAGTAGGTTACAGGCGGCACGACCGGTGTGCGGCGACTGAACAAATTCGCGCCAGCGTCTGATGAGTAGCCGTACGAGGGGAAGGCTGACGAGATTCATTGTCAGCACCATGCCGGTGGAACTGGCCAGTGCTCGCAATGGTAACGACCAGCCTTCGGTAACGGGACGGAGTACGAACAGGATCAGCGTGAGGGTCGGCCATGCCGCGATCCAGGCGAGCAGGATCTGGCGCACCTTAGGGTGCGCCAGGAAGGGTGACACGGGACTCATGCCGCCCGCTTTCTAGCTTGCAGGATGCCAGACACCTTGTCGACGGCGGCCCGTATCTGCGCAGCGTGGACCGCGTGCCCGTGACCAGGCACGATCCGTGTCTCGACGACGCAGCCGATTCTTTGCAGTTCAACCGCCGCGCATTCAAGCTCCTCCGGAGCGATCACGGCGTCTGCCGAGCCGTGGCTGAGTAAAATGGCCGGCTTCGGTCCATTGCGTAGTGGCAACGGTGCCGCGAGCCGACCCGCGAGGCTGACGATCACCGCTGGTGGACGCGTCTCGCCCGCAAGGTGCAGCGCCATGATCGCTCCCTGGCTAAAGCCGATAAGGGCGGTGCGCTCGGCAGGCAAACCGACCCGCTCCTGCTCTCGCGCGATCATCGCCCGCAAACCGGGCAGCGCGGACGCCACCCGTGCAGGCCTGTTCGCCTCCGTCACGCCCGCGACGCTGAACCACTGGCGTCCTTGCGGCCCGAGATCAAACGGGTCGGGACCGTCAAGCGCCACTACCGCAATGCCAGGCACTTTGTCAGTAATCGCGCGGCCGAGCGACACCATAGCCATGGCCGATGATCCGACCCCATGAAGCAGGACAGCTAGCCCTTGTGAGCGACCGCCGTTGGGGGCAATTCGGATGTTATGGTCTAGCTCTAGCGTGGCGGTCACGACCAGCCTCCAAACGCGTAGACGTCCATTCGCAGCACGCCGTGCGTGGTGCTCGCGTGCAGCCGCTCGACGGAAGCGCCCGCGCCAGCGGCGCCGAGCGCGACATAAAGGGGCAGCAGGTGCTCCTCGGTCGGGTGGTTCTTCGCGGCATGGGGCGCAAGGCGGCGATAGGCGAGGAGGTCCGCCGTCCGCCCTTCGGCAAGGGCAGCGTCGAACCATGTGGCGAAGTCGGCGACCCATGCGGGCTCCGGCTCGCCGATCACCTCGCGGTAGCGCCGGAACTCCGACAGGTCGTGCGTGAACGAGCCCGAGCCGACCACGAGCACGCCCTCGGCGCGGAGCGCCTCGAGCGCGCGGCCGAGCGCCAAATGATGGGCCGGGCCGAGTCTGCTCTGCACGGATAGCTGGACGACGGGGGCTTCAGCGTCCGGGTACATGAGCATGAGCGGGATCCAGGCGCCGTGATCCAGCCCGCGGCGCCGGTCGACGCCGCACGGCATACCCGTGGCCGCGAGGAGGTCGCTCACCCGCTCAGCCAGCGCGGCGGAGCCGGGAGCCGGGTAGCGGATCTCGAATAGCTCGCGGGCGAAGCCGCCGAAGTCGTGGATCGTATCATTGACCGCGACGATGTTGACCGCCGGCTCCGCGGTTTCCCAATGCGCCGAGATCATCAGCACGGCCCGGGGCTTTTCCGGGAGCAGCGAGGGCAGCTCCTGAAGGAAACGCTTGGCGGGCGCGTCGGTCAGCGGCAATGTCGGCGCGCCGTGGCTCACGAACAGGGTGGGAAGCATGGTCATCCTCCTCAAGCGGCCTTGGCGTCGGCGGAGCCGTCGACATGCAGCCCGACCCAGCGCGCGAACGCTTCCATAAAACCGGACAGCAAGGCTGCAATCGCTTCGTCGTGGACTTCGCCTCGAGGCCCGAACAACTCGCCTGCACCGCCAATATAGGCTTCTGGCTGCTGCAGGACGGGCATGTCGAGGAACACGAGGCTTTGGCGAAGATGGTGGTTGGCCCCGAACCCACCCATCGCGCCCGGCGACATCGAGACGATGCCGGACGGCTTGCCGGCCCAAGCGCTCCGTCCGTAGGGCCGCGATCCCACGTCGATCGCGTTCTTGAGCGCGGCCGGAACCGAGCGGTTGTACTCGGGTGTCACGAACAGCACGCCATCGGCGGCGCGAAGCCCCGCGCGGAACGCCTCCCAGGCGGGGACCGAGCGCCCCGCTTCCTCGAAGTCTGGATTGTAAAGCGGCAGGTCGCCAATCGCGAGCGGGTGGAGCGTGAGCGAGGCCGGAGCGGCCCGGGCCAGAGCCTGGGCCGTGCGGCGGCTCAAGCCCTCGGCACGCAGGCTACCCAGGATCACGGCGATGTCGAAGGGCTGAGCCATGGCGGTTCTCCTTTCCCGTTCCAGTTAGACCGCCACCGCGGCGGTGCGGGTGTCCAATGCCGCGGTGGGCTTCAGCGCGAACGCGCCTTCGCCGATCAGCATCTGTGCGGCGAGCGCCACGATCCAGAACGCCGGATACTCCCACCCGCCGTTCGACGCGTTGAAGAAGAAGCCGTTGCCGAGGTGGACGCTGAAGATCGCGCCTAGAAGCACGGCGATGAGCACGGCGGCCGCCTGCCGGGTGTAGACGCCGAGCAGAAGGGCTGTGCCCCCGATCACCTCGGCGAGAATGGTGAGATAGGCGACTGGGCCGGGGACGCCGACGCTCTCGAAGAACTGAGCTGTGCCGGCCGGCGTGAACACGAACAGCTTGAGCCCTGCATGGGCGAGGAACAGCGCCCCGGAAGCGGCGCGGAGTGCGAAGGCGCCGTAGGGCGCGAGACGATTGTCGATCATGGTGAAGCTCCTTTCTCTCGCTTTGGGGCGGCTCTTGCGGAGCCGCGACGCCGAGATGGCCCCTTGATCCCTCGTTCACCATTCTAAGGTTGCGCGTTCCGGCTATGCAAAAACGTGGGGGCAGGCGTGCAGATGCCGAAATGCACGAAGCCCCGCCGGCTCCTCGCCGGCGGGGCTGCGGAGGCGCTGCTGGGAGGGCAGATCAGCCGGCGATGCCGAGCTGGGCCATGTAGGTCTGGTTGTCCCAGAAGAGATACTCCTCCGACATGGTGCCTTCCTTGTTCCAATGACTCACGGTCGCCATTGGGATCTTGAACGCCTTACCGTTCGGCTGGATCACCTTGCCGTCCGGCATGGTCATCGGCCGGGTGAAGGTGCCCTCCATGACGCCGACGACCGCTGTCCAGTCGCCCTGAGCGACCTTGACCGGATGGACCTTGATCCGCGTGTCAGGCGCGTAGGTGAACATATACTTGAGGTCGTCGATATGCTTGTCGATGCCATGGGTGGCGTGGCCGTCCGGCCAGTGGACGGTGACGTTCTGTGCATGGCTCTCCTTCAGCCGTCCCCAGTCCTGGTTCGAGAAGACGTCGAAGTCGAGCGTATCGAAGGTCTTCAGGTGCTGGTTGGCGATTCGCTCGGCGGTGCGATAGTTTTCGAGCGTTCGCTGGTCGGTTGTTTGGGCGACCGCAGCGCCGGTCAGCAGTGCGACTGCAGCGAAGGCGGCGAACAAGGTTTTCATCACAGTTCTCCTCTGTTTCGGCGCCCAGGCGGGCGTCAATCGGGAGTTAGGGCGCTTGCGATCACTCTGGGATCGGAGAAAGGCGTCGACCGGTTATGCGAAAACGCATAGGACGAGGCGCAGGAGGTGCCATGCTGGACTGGGACGATCTTCGCAGCTTCCTCGCGATTGCGCGGCACGGAAACCTGTCCGCCGCCGCCCGCGCGCTGAAGGTCACGCAGACCACCATGGGCCGGCGCTTGGAGGTGCTCCACGCTCGTGCGGGAGCGCGGCTTCTCCAGAAGACGCCCACCGGTTTCGTTCTGACCCCCGCGGGCGAGCGGGTGATGGCCAACGTCGAGCGAATGGAGGCCGAGGCGCTGTCGGTCGAGCGGGCCATTACCGGTGAGGACACCAGAATCTCGGGCGAGGTGCGAATCACCACCGTCGAGACCTTCGGCGCCCGCGTGCTCGTGCCGCTGCTGAAGCCGCTGCTCGATCGCCAACCCGAGCTGTCGATCGAGCTGATTACGGATACGCGCGCTCTTTCGCTTTCGCGGCGGGAGGCGGACATCGCTCTCAGGCTCGCTGCTTTTGAGCAGCATGAGGCGGTAGTCCGCCGCGTCGGCGACATGGCATTCGCGCTCTACGCGGCGCCCGCCTACCTGGAGGCCCACGGAGCCCCCGACTTCGGCGCGGGAGCGGCCGGGCATGCGATCGTCGCACTCCAAGACGATCTCGCGCTCCTGCCCGAGGCGAAGCGACTGGCCGACCTCGCTCCCCGCGCGCGGGTGGCGCTCCGGGCGAATAGCCGCGACGCGCAGTTTCAGGCTGCGGTCGCGGGCTATGGACTGGCGTTTCTGCCGTGCTACCTCGGCCATGGCACGCAGGGTTTGTTGGAGGTTCCTGTGGCGGGTGATCGGCTAGTGCGCGGCATCTGGCTGGGCGTCCACCGCGACACCCGCCACGTCTCGCGCCTCAGACTTGTGATCGAGGCGGTTGCGGCGGGTCTGAAGAGCCTTGAGTGGCGGTTAAACCCGCCTAAATGTAGCTAGGGTCAGGACCCATTGATGTGAGCGTCGTCATCTGCTTCAGGCTCCGTGAGGAGACTGGGATGCGCGACCTGTTTTGGTTGACGGACGAACAAATTGAGCGGCTGCGGCCGTTCTTTCCGAAGAGCCACGGCAAGCCGCGTGTCGATGACCGGCGGGTGCTGAGCGGCATCGTCTTCGTCAACCGCAACGGGCTGCGCTGGCGAGACGCGCCAAGCGCGTATGGTCCTCACAAGACGCTGTATAACCGGTGGAAGCGCTGGGGCGAGCGAGGCGTATTTACGCGCATGATGGAGGGGCTGGCGGCGGCCGATGCGGAGCCCAAGACCGTGATGATCGACGCGACCTACCTGAAGGCGCACCGCACGGCATCAAGCCTGCGGGTTAAAAAGGGGATCTCGGCCGCCTGATTGGTCGGACCAAAGGCGGCATGAACACCAAGCTCCATGCCGTTGCCGACGCGAACGGCCGCCCGTTGAGCTTCTTCATGACCGCCGGCCAGGTCAGCGACTACACCGGCGCGGCAGCGCTGCTGGATGACCTGCCAAAGGCGCAGTGGCTGCTCGGCGACCGCGGCTATGACGCTGACTGGTTCCGCGACGCTCTTCAGGCCAAGGGCATTCAGCCCTGCATTCCGGGCCGGCGATCACGCAACGAGCCCATCAGGTATGACAAGCGTCGCTACCGGCGTCGCAGCCGCATCGAGATCATGTTCGGCCGCCTCAAGGACTGGAGGCGTGTTGCCACCCGCTATGATCGCTGCCCCACGGCATTCTTCTCTGCCGTTGCTCTCGCTGCCACCGTCATCTTCTGGCTATGATCAACGAGTCCTGACCCTAGCACGGGGATGTGCGGCGTCGCCCCTTGGTCGTGAATGAAGGCAAGGAAAGCGGCGCTGCCGTAAGCAGTATCGGCCGTCACCCGCTTTGGCCGATAGCCGAACCGCTCAGCGGCACGCGCCAGCATGTCGCGGCCGGCGTCGACCTCCGAAGCATGGCGCGCGGGGGTTGCCGCGACCTCGAGCGCGGCTCCGGAAGGCGCGTCCATCAGCAGGTTGAACGCATAGCCGAAGCGGCCGCGCGCGGTGCGCGCTGACCATGCCGCGGCCGGGTCGGTCCGCGACAGTTCGGCTGGCGTGCCCCGTCGCGGGCCGCTGTCCGGCGCAGGGCTGAGCGCCTGATCGGCAAGCCACTCCCGCACCGGGCGAGACGTCCCGGCCTGGTCGAGGTCGCCATCGCGCAGCTTGCGCTGCCAACTCGCATCCGCGGCGATGAACGACGCGTCGATAGCTGCGTCCTTCGCCCCGACCAGCCCAGCCGCGACGCAGCGCCGGACGGTGTTCTCGAAAAGCAGCCGGAACACGCCGGCATCGCGGAAACGGCCATGCCGGTTCTAGCTGAATGTCGAATGGTGCGGCACGGTCGCTCCGAGCGGCAGGCGACAGAACCAGTGATAGGCGAGGTTGTAGCGAACCTCCTCGCACAGTCGGGGCTCGGACGGGATGGCGTAAATGCGACCGATCAACGTCATGCGGATCAACAGTTCCGGGTCGATCGATGGCCGCCCGCGCGGGCTGTAATGATGGGCGAGCGCGGCGCGAAGCTCGCCCATGTCCAGTAGCCGGTCCACCCTGCGCAAGAGGTGGTCGCGCGGCAACGTGGCGTCCAACACGCCACGCCTTGCGCCGTGTCCGCCGACAACGCCCAGCTCGCCCATCACTGCGGTTCTCCCGATTCACCTACACCGGGAACTCAACGAGCGAGCCGCCGCTCGTCAGCCTTTTTCAACAGCCACGACCGGTTGTGACACGCGGAACCGTACTTCCACGATCGCGCTAACTCATTTCCGCTCGAACATCGCCGAGCCACGACAAGTCTGCCTCAAGGCGGCGCACCCCGTGTAACAACACGAGGCGTCGTCCACGCTGTTGCCCCTGATCCATAGCAGGTTCCCTGCCATACAATTGTCTGTATCGATCCAGTGTAGCTTCCGTTCGTGCTTGGTGAGTATCAATCGCACTGATAAGCGCTGAGCGTTCCATATCGGCCGCAAAAAAGATGCAAAGCAGGAGTGGATGACGTAACTTGGGTTCGCCTAGATCGACATTAGCAAGCCATTCGCGAAGGGCGGCTTTGCCGTTATGCGTGACGTCATAAAGCTTCTTGTTTGGTGACTTTGTCTGAGTCACAGCTTTACTGGTGACCATGCCCGAGGCCTCAAGTTTCGGTAGTTCGGCGTAGACGTGAGCCTTCGTCACAGGCCAAAAATGCGCGACGCTCGCGGCCGCTTGTTTCTGAATATCATAGCCTGAGCGCGCTCCATGCCCGTCCAGCAAGAGGCCTAGAACGATAGCGCCGCCTGGAGATATGTCGGGTAGCCCCTTGCTCATGCTGATGGTCCACACTAGACTAGTTGAAATTTTGGCAACGTAGCAGGTTGAACCATGGAAGTATCTCCTAATGATCTGCCGGTCAGCCATCGGTATAAGCTAATGACCGGCCTTATCGTCCCGCGTCCGATCGCTTGGGTGTCAAGCCTGTCGGCCAAAGACGAACCCAATCTTGCACCGTTTTCCTATTTCAGCATCGCCAGCCACGATCCTTTAGCCATTTCGATCGCGGTGACAGGCCGCAAACCGGACGGGAGTTGGAAAGACACCGGCGCCAATCTGATGCCGGTAGACCAAGGCGGGACTGGCGAATTCGTCGTCAATGTGGTCAACGAGACGCAAGCTGCGGCGATGGCTGCGAGTGCGCGACCTGTGGCCGCCGACACCTCCGAATTTACATTGACCGGCATGTCACCGGCAGCGTCGCGCCAAGTAGCACCCCCCCGGGTCGCGGGTGCGCCCGCCGCCTTCGAATGTCGAACGCTGCAAATGATTGAAGTCGGCTCATCGCGACTGTTTATCGGACAGGTAGTCCATATCGCGGTCGAGGACGACATTATCGACAAGGATGCTCGCGTCGATTTTGACAAGCTGGCTGCAGTCGGACGCCTCGCTGGCACTGCTTACGCCCGTATCACAAATCGGCTTGATCTGGCGGACGAAGGGTATTTTCCCAGCGCGCGGAGATCGGAACAATGAGCTTATTGCGCAGCGCTCACATCCTTTTCGTCGATCTTCAAGAGGGACTTGTCGAAACCGTACGTACTCAGCCGCCATGGGAATTACGGCGCAGCGCTGGCGTGCTGTTCGAGATCGCCCAAACGCTTGATTTACCATCCGTGGCCTCGACGATACCGGCTGGTCCTGCCAGCCGGCCTCCTCTCATTTCCGAGTTAGCGACCCTGATGAATTTGGATGCGATCCACACGCGGCGGAGCTTCAGCGCACTGGATCACGAGAAGACGGCCACGTGGGCCGCGTCGTGCGCGAGTGGCGTGCTGTTGATTGCGGGCATCGTCACTGAAGGTGCCGTTCTTGCGACCGCGCTGGACGCATGCGAACGGGGTTGGCCGGTGCACGTGGTCATCGATGTTTGCGCCGGGTTGTCGCGGCGAACCGAAGAGGCGGCGATTCGTCAGATTGAGGAAGCGGGAGGAGTCATCACCTCCATCGTCGCACTTGTCGCCACCGGCGGTCTTGATCTTGCCGGTGCCACTGACGGCAAGATTTTAGCGAAAGTGCAGCAACTCCTTGAGCCGTCTCCGTAGATTCTTAAGTTGGTCGAGGTGTCACAACCGAACGGTTGTGACACCAGTTCGAATGTCCGCTTCATACCTGTCGGAAACCAGAATCTGCCTGTCTTCTATCGGCCCACCGGCAGTCATTGAGAGGAAAGGGGGCTTGCTTCTGTTTGAGCCGAATGAGCGTCGAAGGTCGATGCTGGGTTCACAATCAGGAGTATGCCCCATGATCAAGTCGATCCCGCTGACCAAGTTGGTCCAGTCTCCCCGCAATGTGCGACGTCATAGCGACCCAGCTGCAGATGCCGAATTGAAGGCGAGCATTGCAGCCCACGGGCTGTTGCAGAACCTCATCGTTCGTCCTGCTGCTCGTGGAAAATTCGAGGTTGAAGCCGGAGAGCGCCGCCGGTGCGCCTTGCTGGCGCTTGCCGAAGAGAAAGTTCTGCCGAAGGGCTACGAGGTTACCTGTCTCGTCCTTGAGGACGATGCGGAAACCGCGGTCGAAACGAGCTTGGCCGAGAACTTCCATCGCCTCGCGATGAACCCCGCCGACGAAGCCCAGGCGTTCGCTACCCTTATTGATGCTGGTGCCTCGACGGAAGATGTCGCGCGCAGGTTCGGACTGACGGTCCGCTTCGTCGAAGGCCGGCTGCGTCTCGCGACCCTCGCGCCTGTCGTCTTCGATGCTCTGGCATCCGGTGAAATCACTCTCGATCTCGCCAAAGCTTTCGGCGCGACCTCCGATCAAGTAATTCAGGCTCGCGTCTATGAACAAGCGTCTTCGGGCTATTATGCGCCCAGCGCCGACAGTATCCGGCGCATGGTGCTCTCCGGCACGGTTCGCGGCAGCGATGCTCGGGCCCGTCTTGTCGGTCGTGAAGCCTATATCGCTGCAGGTGGCCGGATCGAACGCGAACTCTTCGACGACGATGACAGCGAGTCCTGGGTCGATGTCGCGCTTCTCGAAACGCTCGCCGCGGAGGAGATGGAAAAGCGCGCCAAGGCGCTCGCAGCAGAGCAGGGTCTTGCCTGGGTCAAGCCGACGCTTGACGCCTATGCCAGTCACGATCTCGTCGAAGGCCTCATTCGACTTCCAGCCGAGCCGGCTCCGTTGACTGACGCCGAACTGGCCCGCCTTGATGAGCTCGATGCCTCGTACGACGAGCATGCGGCCATTCTTGAGGACGAAGACAGCGCCGAAGAAGCAATTGCTGCGGCCGAGGCGACGATCGAAGCGATCGAGCGCGAATGCCAGGACATTCGGGCAAAGCCCCCGGAGCTGGCACCCGAAATGAAGGCCGATGCCGGAATGATCCTCGTTCTCTCGCGCGACGGCACACCGGTTCTCCAGCCGGTGTTCTACGGCGAGCGCGACATCGAAGTCGTTGGTGACGAAGATGTCGTCGAAGTCGTTGCGAGTGTCGCCAGTGATGGCAAACGCCGTGCAGCGCTTTCCAAGCGTCTGGTCGACGAACTTGCGATGCAACGTCGTGACGTGCTCGCGCTCCACGTGGCATCGGATCCCGGCCTTTCGCTCGACATCATGGTCTTCACCCTCGCGGATGCCGACACCCACGACTGGCGGTCACGCGCGGCCACGACCCTGCGTGGCGGCGTCCCCGCGGGTCCGATTGTCGGGTTCGAAGCGAAGGATGCACCGGCAAGCGCATCCCTTGCGGACCTGCGCTCGGGTCTCGATGAGAGTTGGCGATCTGGCGATGACGCTTCGTCGCGCTTCAAGATTTTTCGGGCACTCGCTGATGAAAGTCGCGCAGCATGGCTCGGCTTTGTCGTCGCTCGCACGCTCGAGGCGAGCCTCAACATGGCAGGCGAACGCCAAATCGCGTTCCAGGATCATCTGGGCAGCGCGACCGGCATCGATATGGCGCAATGGTGGCGTCCGACCGCGGCAAATTACTTCGACCGCGTCTCGAAGCAGGTCATCCTTGATGCGCTCACCGATGTCGGCGGCCTGGAACTGTCCTCGCGCTTCGCATCGGTGAAAAAGGGCGATCTCGCGATGAGCGCCGAGCGCGTCTTCGCGGGGACCTACATCACCGAGGTCGAAGTTCGGGAAAGGGCCCTCGCCTGGGTGCCCGAGGTCATGCGCTTTGCCGACCTGCCGGAAATTCCTGCCGATAACGAAGCGCAAAGTCCCGACGCGGATTTCGTCGCCAACGACGACAATCAGCTCCCGAGCGAGCTGGCCGCCTGACCTCATCCTGACAGGAACGGCTGCTCGCCACCGTGAAGCGGTCCTCCGGTACATGCCGGAGGGCCGCTTCCTTCATGGAATGAGAGCGGAGGGGGCTCCGGGATCTCCGGCACTGACCGACGGAACTGTCGTCAGGCCATTTCAGGAGATTCAAAATGGCCTATCGCAAGGGACAAAGCGGCGGAGTGTCGCCTGCTACCCGTATTACCGAGGAAATTATCGCCCGCCTCGAGGCCGGCACGAAGCCGTGGATCAAGCCATGGCGCGGTGTGCCAGTCTCGCGCCCATTGCGGGCGTGCGGCATCCCTTATCGCGGCATGAATGTATTCTGGCTCTGGATGGTTGCCGACATGTGCGGTTACGCCTCGCCGTTCTGGATGACCTACAATCAGGCCAAAGAACTGGGCGCACAGGTGCGCAAGGGTGAAAAATCCACCATCGCCATCTTCTACAAGAGCTACACCAAGGAAGTCGAAGCACCCGACACCGGCGAAAAAACCGACGAAAGTCGTCGCGTTTTGAAGGCCTATCCGGTTTTCAATGCTGATCAGGTCGAAGGTCTTCCGGAACACTTCCATCCCGCCGCGACGCTTGATGTGGTGGAACCCGAGGGCCGTCAGGCTGAACTCGACTCATTCTTTGCCGGTATTCCGGCCGTGCTGCGGCATCAGGGCGACGAAGCCTATTATGAGCCAGTGGCTGACCGGGTGACAATGCCGCCCGCGCATCTCTTCTCGGGCTTCGACCACTATTACGCGACGCTCGCGCACGAGCTGTCGCATTGGACCGGCCATGCCAGCCGCCTCGACCGCAATCTCAAGAATCGATTTGGTTCTGCAGCTTACGCTGCCGAGGAACTTATTGCCGAACTTTCGAGCGCTATGCTTGGCGCTGAACTCGGTCTGCCAGTCACACACTTGGATAGCCATGCGAGCTATATCGAGCACTGGCTCAAGCTCCTGAAGCAGGATGACCGTGCCATTCTCACCGCTGCCGCAAAGGCGGAGGAAGCATCAAGGCTTTTGCTCAGACTCGGAGGACGGATCTCTGCCGATGACGACGACGAAGCGTCTGCCGACGCTGCGTTGGCCGCCTGAAGGAGGGTGTCATGGGCCGATCGGTCAGTTACCCCAGCGGGGCCATCGTGGCCTTCACCGTGCTCGAAATCGAAAACGATGACGACTGGGACTTCGAATATGAGTGGCTCCGCGAAGAACTGCGCGAGCGCGCAGGCGAGGCATTCCCTTCCCTGATCGCCCACGACGGTTGGCGAGGGCGTGAAGACCGCATCATCATGCGCAATGCCTATGCGGATTTCGGCGTGTCGGTTTACGCCGGCCTGGTTGCGGTGTGGATCGTCGAGCGTGACGATGGCGCCTATTGGGATGCCGATTGGCGCACGGCCAGATCGCCCAGAGCACAACGCTGGCTGTCCCAGATCGCCTCGCGCTTTGAAGTGTTGTTCGGCGACTACGTCTGCCTCGGTCACTTGTCGAACGGTGAGGGCGTCTACGCAAAACGGGTGGCCTGAATGCGCCGCTCACTCGTGAGCGTACAGATGTGCCTGTCCTGACTGACGAAGCCTGCATATGCACTCATGGTCTGAAGCCATGCGAGAAAGGCCCTGGGCCAGCCGCCAGTCATCCGCAACCCGGCTTGCGCAGGCCCGAGTTGGCCCGGCCCTGTGGGCCGTTGGCCTGCCCGCGCCAGCCTGCCCAAGCGGGTTTCCCCTGTCGGGTGCGGAGACTGCCTCAAGCTGGCCCTGACGGGCTCTCGCTGGCGCAGCCATGAGCGGGTGCGTCAGCCTCACGCCAGTCAGGAGGACAATACCCATGCACTCATCATTTTCTGACCAACTTGCCGGCCTCGATCTTTCCGGTTTTTCGATTGGTCCTGCCCCAGTTTCCACCAATGATTTTCCGGTCCACGATGCGGTCGTCCAGACTCTCGAAGCGGTCTGGTCCGATCTATTTGCGATGGTTTCTGGGACTGCGCTGGAGGCCGATGCCGAGGACCTCGGCTGGGGGTTCGTCAACATCTTCCACCGTTCCGCGACCCGCAAATCGACCGCAGTTGACCGCGCAACCGACGAAGTCCGAGCGCTCCTGGCCACTGCCGATGGATCCGAAATTCACACCCATGAACTCGAGACCCAGGTTGAGCGTGCGCAGTGTGCCGAAGGGGCCATGATCGCTCTCGAAGAGATGCGCGAAGTGGCCGCTGCCCTCTATCTCAACGAATTCGGCTCCTCGTGGAAGCCCGTGTCGAGTTCGCGCTTCAATCACAGCGCCATGCTGACGTCCGCGCTTGTCGAGGGCCGCGAGTTCGTCCGAGCCCGGTCCGAAGCCAAGCGCCGCGCCGCCATGCCAGAAGGTACGCCGGTGATCTTTGCCGGTGGCCGCACACGCCATCCCAACGAGCAGGACGCGCTCACCTTCGCCAACAACGTCTGGGCTACTCTGGACAAGGTTCACGACCGGGTCCCTGACATGGTTCTTGTCCACGGCGGTGATACCAAGGGCGTTGACCGTCTGGCATCTTCATGGGCGGAACGACGCAACATCCCGCAAATCAGCTTCTCCCTCGACATGCGCCTGGGCGCGCGCGCAGGCTTCAAGCGTAACGAGCGTATGCTCTCGCTCGACCCCCGTTATGTCGTGGCCTTTCCCGGAAACGGGGTCCTGGAGCGCCTCGTCATCGAAGCCAAATCCCGACGGATTACCGTCGTCGATCGCCGCGGTCCGCTTGGAACTTCTCCTAAGCGCGCGGCTCAGGATGCCGACTGATGCGTCCGGCATCGCGCCAGCGCCATCGGCGCTGGCGCAGGCCGTTAGAGGAAAGAGATCGCCTGTTATCGTGGGCAAGACGATTGGTGCTTGCCCGCACATTCCAGGAGAAATTTCATGACTGATTTTCAGGCAATCATGGCGGACTTTGCTGTCCGCCAAGCCGAACGCGCGGCGCAGGCACAAAGTGAAATCCAACGGCTCAAGGCAGCTATCATTGCCCCGCTGCGCAATGCCGAAATTGCCCGCGTAGAAATCCGTTTCGATGGGTGCGGCGACAGCGGTGCGGTCGAAGAATGCGTCTTCTCTGACGCCGGCGGGGCGAGTGTTCCGTGTCCCGAAGTGACGATCGCCTGTGCTGGAGAAGGCGACGACCAGAGCCTCAATTCCGCCCTCGAGCAACTGACTTACCTTGCTCTCGAACGCCATCATCCCGGATGGGAAATCAATGATGGTGCCTGCGGCGAACTGGTCATCGACGTGGCTACGCCGAGTTTCGTTCTGGACTGCCAGCTGCGTTACACGGCGACCGACGACCATTCGACTGATCTCTAGGAGAAGTGCGATGGCTCATTGCTATTATCACGCCCTATCGTCGGTCCGGAAATGGGGAGGGGTGGTAGAAGATTACCTGCCGCTCCACCAATGGTTTGACCAATCGAAGGCGATCTTTGCTGATCCGCGGCACCGGGCCCTCCGGCACCATGCCAAAGGCATCTTCATGCTCGAGACGCTGTTCGGGGCTACTATCGTCAACGCCGACAGCCGTGTCGTGCCCGTTCGCCCTGTAGGCGAGCAGCACGTCCGCGAGGACTTGGGTACGATTCCTTCCTTTGCGGATTGGGGGCGCCTAATCATGCCCCAAGACTGGATGTTGCGGGGTCATCGTTTGGACGAGCCTATGCCGCTTGGTACTGTGGAGACTGGTGCTGGTAGTGCGTTTTCAGGTGGTCTTTCGCCCGCTTCGGGAGGAGCTTTCGTTGTCGAGATATGATGTAGCCTTCGAGGCGGGCAAGGTCAGGGGCACGTCGCAGCCCGTTAATGCGAAAAGTCATGGCTTGGCCTGTGCAAGGCACTCGGGACCAACCCGGCCTATAAGCAAACCTTTCCTGAAGCATCCCCGTCGAGACGCGCAACCCCGATCAGGTCCGGCCGAGTTGCCGGGCTGCGCCCGGCTGCCCGCACCACCCGAACCAGATCGAGGTTTCCCTTCGGTGCGCTTCGCCGTGGCCGCTTCCTAGTCGGGTTTGCAGCCGGGATGGACCCGGAATGCTCGATCAGGAGAAAGACCATGACCAATCTCGTAATCCTCGTTGGCCGCATCGCCCGCGATCCCGACACCCGCACGACCCAAGGCGGCACCAACATCGCCTCGATCTCGGTCGTCACCGACCGTCCCGCCCGCAAGGACGGCAAGACCTACAAGGACGAAAACGGCTACACCGCCAAGGACAGCGAATTCCACCGCGTGACCTGCTTCAACGGTCTCGGCCAGAACGTCGCCAAGTACTGCACCAAGGGCCAGCTCGTGACGGTTGAGGGGCGCATCCACTATACGCAGTGGGAAGACCAGGATGGCACCAAGCGCTACGGCTGCGAGATCATCGCCGACAAGGTGGACTTCCTCACCAAGGGCCGGACGTCGAACAATGAAGGTGCGCCTGACATCGATGAGGACTGAGTGCCCCCTGCAAACAACAAGGCTCCGATGGTCCGCGCCATCGGGGCCGTTTTTGTGCTCGCTGGCGTGAACGGCGGGGCGGGGCATCGAGCCCACGCCCCGCCGCGGTTGAAGAGTCAGGCGGGGGAGAGACGCTTGAGAGCATCGTCGATCCCGATGGTGACCGATGCGCGGATGAGCTGCTTCAGTTGCGCCGGTTCGATCGTCTCGGCTCCGCATTCGAGTAGAACCTTACCCAGTTCGCCGGCTGCTTCATCACGGAGCCTGGCCTCCTGTGCATCGAGTTCTTCGCGCTGCTCGCGCAGCTTCTTGAGCGCGTTCCGCGCGCTCGGTTTGGACCTGGCCATGAGTTTGTCCTTTCGCTGGCCGTTGGTC
>WGLN01000016.1 GCA_016125555.1 Porphyrobacter sp. | reverse complement strand
TCTTCCGGGGTCCAGCGCCTACGGCGCTGAACCCCTCCGAGAACCTCCGCATGCACGTAGCTCCTGGGATTACTGTCGGTCATATGCCTCACTCTTACATAAGTGTGAGGAACTGTCCGGTCATTTTGGGGGCCGCTTCACACGACCACATCGGCCTGCTTCAAGAATTCGATGCACTCGGCGCTGCGGAAATCGCCAGCGCCATATTCGCCATCGCCTTTCAGCGTGTGGCTCACGTTCCCGTCGCTCTTCAGCAGCAACTCGACGTCAGTCAGATCGATTGCACCATCCCCGTTCACGTCCGGCACATTGGTGATCTCGACGGCATAGGGCTGTTTGCAATCAGGCTTCAGCCCTTCGATCTCAAACAGCGGCAGGCGCCCGCCCGCAATGCTTGATCCGTCATAGCAGGTCGCAATCAGCTTCTTGAGGCCGAGCGCATTGAAATTCAGCGCGAAGTAGCGGAAGAAATTGCTCTCATAGGGGTCGTCGCAATTGCACAGCACGACTTTGCCGCGAAGCTGGTCACGATAGTGGCGCAGCTCGTTCTCGATATCGGAGAGCTGCGTGTAAAACTCGTCCTGCTTGGCGCTTTTCGCTTTTGAAAGCGCGCGGTTGCCCGAAGCGGCAGCGGAGCGCGGGCTTGCCATAATCTATTGCTCCAGTTCGATGTTCTTTAGATGTTCTCATTAAGCAGCGTAAGGATGAAAGTCCAGTTGGAACGCCCAAAACTTACGCAACAACGCCCCGCTTACAGGTGTTTAACAGCAGCAAGCTGGACCCCGGGTCAAGCCCGGGGTGACGAAAAAGGGGGTAACGTACGCTAGCGTAGTGGCTCCCCGAGTCTTTTGTTTGCGCCCTCAAGCGCCGGGCGGCGGACCTCCGTCCGCCTTGGCTTTCGCGCCATAAGGCGCGGCGGCCGTTCGGCCTTGCGGCGAGGCTTCGCCCGCCGAACCATTGCCACACGCACCGTCCATCCCTTTCCGTTTTCCTACTCCCTCGCCCTGTGCCACCCCTCCCCTCATGCCCGCCGCCGACGACTCCCCCGCCCCGCCAAAGCGCAACAAGCGCAAGATCCCGCGGCAGGCGACCTCCGAGGTCGCGTGGGAGTTCGAGCCGGCGGTGGTCTGCGAGGAGGACCTGCTGCTCGCCTTCCCGCCCTATCGCCACAAGGCGCCGCGCCGCAATTCGATCACGCCCGATCTCCAGCGCGCCTTCGTCGCGCATCTCGCGGCCACCGGGATCGTCAAATCGGCCGCGATCCACATCGGGCGCTCGCTCGAGGCGCTCTACAAGCTGCGCGCGAGGCCGGGGGCGGAGGGCTTTGCCGCCGCGTGGGACGAGGCGCTCGGCTGGGGAGTGGTGCGGATCGAGGACTGTGCGATCGAGCGGGCGCTCGCCGAGGGGCTGTCCAACCCGCGCGCCAACTCGATGCTCGCCTTCATCCTGCGCCACCGCCACGCGCAATATGTCGATGCGCGCGACGTGCGGCCCGGCCACTGGCTCTACGAACAGATCCGCGCCGAGGTGCTGCGGGAGGTGGGGATCGATGAGGGGGAGGAGTAACGGCCTCACCGAAACGCGCTAAAACGGGCCAAAGGCCCGCAAGCGCGACCGCGCGCCCGCAGCGACGCGCCCGAAGGGCGTGTGAGCGAGGAAAGCGCGCCCGCGGAGGCGGGGGCGCTCCTCAGGAACTGAGGAAACCCACAAGACTGCGCACCTTCTTGCTGCGCCACTGCGGCGCGGGGGCGAGGAGCCAGTAGGCGCGCGTCCCCGGCTCGGGCTCGCCGAGCGCGACAAGCTGCCCGCGCGCCAATGCCCCCTCGGCGAGCGCCAGCGGGAGGACGGTGCGCCCCATTCCGGCCAGCGCCGAGGCGAGCGCCTGGCCCGGACTGCCGGCGCGGATGCAGGGGTTCACGCCCTCCGGCAGCGGCATGCCCGGCCAGTCGATCCACGCATCGCGGTGCTCGGGTGCGGCGAGGGTCACGCGCATCGCCGGGGCGAGCTGCACGCCTTCCAGATCGCCCGGCCCGTCGACCAGCCGGATCGCGAGATCGAGATTGGCCTCGGTGAAATCGGCATGCTCGTCGGGGGAGAGGATGTACTGGATGCCGGGTGTCCCGGCCTGAAAGCGGGCCAGCCGATGGCTAAGCCACTCGGCGTAGAATTCGCGTGGCACCGCAATGGTGTAGCGGTCGGAGGCCTGCCCGGCCTGCATCGCCGCGACGCTCTCCTCGAAGCGCAGGAAGCCTTCGCGCAAGGGGTCGAGCCCGGCGGCGCCTTCGGGCGTCAGCTCCAGCCCCTTGGAGGTGCGGCGGAACAGCACCACGCCGAGCACGTCCTCCAGCGCGCGGATCTGCTGGCCGACCGCGGCGGGGGTGACGGCGAGCTCGTCCGCCGCGCGGGTGAAGGAGAGATGCCGCGCCGCCGCGTCGAACACGCGCAGGGCATTCAAGGGGAGATGGGTGCGCTTCACGCTGGCCGATTAGTCACGCGCCGGCCTTCGCGCAAGGATCAGCGCGGGCTACGCCCCTCGGCGGTCTCGGGCGCGGAGAGCGGGAAGAACGGGATGCGCACCTCGAAGGGCGATCCGTCGGGGCGCTGGAAGGTGTAGAAGCCCTCCATCGAGCCGAACGGCGTGGTCAGCGGGCAGCCCGAGACGTAGTCGTGGCTCTGCCCGGGGCCGAGCAGCGGCTGTTCGCCCACCACGCCCTCCCCGTCGACATGGTTGACCATCCCCCGCCCGTCGGTGATCCGCCAGTGCCGGGTGCGCAGGCGCAGCGGCTCGTGAGAGCCGTTCTCGATGCGGATGTGATAGACCCAGAACCACTTGCCCGCCTCCGGATGCGACTGCTCCGGCAGGTAGTTGACGGCGACCCGGACGGTGACCCCATCGGTGGTGGCGGCGTGCTGGAAGAGCTCTTTCATGTCGGGCCTCAGGTTAGCGATTCTTTGCAGGGTCACAAGAGAGCCAACGCGCTTAATCCACCCTGTATCCCGTCCGGCGCGACAATTTCACTTCGCATCCCCCGCCACCGGGCGCGCAACCCCGCGCTCGGCACCCGGCCGGTCGGCGGGATTGTGACGCGCGAGGAAGGCGCCGAGCGCATCGTACCACTTCTGCTCGCTCTCGGGCCGGGAGAAGGAGTGCCCCTCGTCCTTCACCACCAGCGTGGTGAGCGGAACGGGCGCCTTCTTCGCGGCCGCGATCATCAGTTCGTACTGCTTGAAGGGCACGTTCTCGTCGGCGGTGCCATGCGCCAGCAGCACCGGGCGCGACAGGCCCTCGGCAAGACGATAGGGCGAGACCGCGTCGAGATCGAAGCCCTCGTCGCCGCGGATCCGCGCCTGCCACGACTTGTTCCCCGCGCTGGTGAGATAGCGCTTGTCGTAGGCGAGCATCTTGTCCCAGTCGGTCACGCCCGCCCAGCTGGCGGCGCAGACATAGCGTTCGGGGTTGCGCAACACCGCCCACAGCGCTGCGTAGCCGCCGTAGGAGCCGCCCACCACGCAGACCCGCGCCGGATCGGCGATGCCCTCGCCCACCGCCCAGTCCATCGCATCGTCGAGATCGTCCTGCATCCCGCGGCCGACCTGGCCCGCACCGGCCTCGTAGAAGTCATCGCCATAGCCGCCCGAGCCGCGGAAATTGGGCTGCAGCACCGCGTAGCCGCGGTTGGCGAGGAACTGCACCTCGTCGTTGTATTCCAACTGGTCGCGCACGCCGAAAGGCCCGCCATGCGGCATGATGATGAGCGGCAGCCCGCGTGCCGGGCGCCCGCGCGGCAGGGTCAGATAGGCGGTGATCGCCAGCCCGTCGCGCGCCCGGTAATGCACCGGCTGGGGCTTGACGAGTTGCCGGAAATCGAGCTCGGGACGCAGATTGTCGATGGGATCCAGCGTGTTGGCGGCCGGGGTGAAGATGTAGACCGCGCCCGGATCGGCCTCGTTGCCGCCCCACACCACCATCCGCGCATCGTCCTTCGCCCGGCTGACGATGTGCACGTCCTCGGTGCCGAGCGCTCTGCCGAGCCGTGCGTGAAGCCGGGCACGATCGGGATCGAACCAGTGAATCCGCTCGCGATCATCGGTGAACACCGCCGCGAGCGGCGAGCCGTCATCCTTGAGCCAGAGCTCGTCGACGTCCCAGTCGGGGTTCTCGTAGAACGTCTCGACCGGCGCGCCGGCGGCATAGTCGAACAGGCGCACGCCGACGCGCCCGCTTTCGCCCTCTTCGAGCACATAGCCCCGGTCCGAGCCGGAGACGATCTGCACCACGCTCCAGTAGCGGCTGCGTTCGTCGTCCGCCTTGAGCTTGCCGACGAGATCGAACTCGGCGGCAGCGTCCTTGCGGTAATAGACCCGCAGACGGCGGCGCTCCCAGCCCATGCCGAGCCGCACGACGCCCGCATCGTCGGCATACCACGACCACACGCCGGTCTTCGGGCTGACGATCTTTTCGGGCTTGGCATCGGGCACGAGTTCGTAGCGATAGACCCCCGGGGGGTTGCCGACGAAATCGCTGATCGCCACCAGCACGCTCGATCCGTCTTCGGCCATGTGCACCAGGTCGCCGCCCCACAGCGCCTTGCGCGAGACGGGGAGCATCCAGCCGCCGCCGGTGACGAGATCGCGCACCTGCAGGCGGCTGGCACGCACGGGGAAGCCGTAATACTTGCCGGGGTAGGACACCGAGACGAGCAGCTTGTCGTTGCCCGCCCATGCGAACCACTCGAAGGACTGGTCTTTGTCGACCGTGAAGCGCTTGAGCGGCGCGCGGGTGGCGGCGTCCAGCACGACCACGTCCGACATATCCTCGACCCGGCGCAGGATCGCGAGCCGCCGTCCGTCGGGCGAGATCCCGAGGCTGCGGAAGGTGCTGCGACCGGCGAATGCGGCGGTCGGGATCAGCGCCGGCCGCGGCGCGTCCTCCTCGGTCACGAGATCGGCAGCGCGCGTGACAGGCGGTGATTGAGGTGCACGGGCCGCTGCCGTCTCCTCCTGCGCCCATGCCGCAAAGCCCGGCAGCACCAGTGCCGCAGCCAGCACCAGCCGGATGATTCCCCCGTTCACATTCCTCACGATTGCGCCCCTTGACCCCTGATCGATTCGCCAAGCCTATGATTTACGGGCCGAATGGCAAGCATTGCTTTGCCCGTCGCGCGGCGATGCGGGGGATTTGCTCGCCAGTGTGGCCGCGGCGCTGCATAGTGAGGGGCGAGACGAGGGCTGGAGGAGCGACAGGGTGCAGGAGCAGCACGCGGCACGAACGGCAGGGCTTTCGCGCCGCACCGTCCTCAAGGGAGTGACGGGCGCGGCGCTGGCCGGGGTGCTCGGCGGCTGCGCGGGCCGTGCAGCGGCACAGCTCGTCCTCCCTGTCGATCCCGCCGCCGATCTTGCGCCCGACCTCGTCGACCTTGCGCGCTTCGATCCGCGGCTCGCCTTCGACATCCGCTATGCGACGCGGCACAACTTCATGGGCCGGGCGCTCTACCCGGTGGCGCGTGCGGCTGCGCAGCGCCCGGTGGCCGCGGCGCTGTCGCGCGTCCAGACGCGCGCCGAGGCGGCGGGATACGGCCTGCTCGTCTTCGACGCCTATCGCCCGTGGCGCATCACGCGGATGATGTGGGAGGAAACCCCGCCCGCCAAGCGCGCCTTCGTCGCCAACCCGGCGACAGGATCGCGCCACAACCGCGGCTGCTCGGTCGACCTTTCGCTGCACCGCAACGGGGTGGCGGTGGCGATGCCCAGCCCCTATGACGATTTCACCCCTGCCGCATGGCGCAGCAACACCGATGCGCCACCCGAGGCGCGTGCGCGCTCGCGGATGCTCGAAGCCTGGATGGTCGCCGAGGGCTTCGTCCCGCTCGCCAATGAGTGGTGGCACTACGACTGGGCCGAATGGCGGCGCTACCCGATCATGGATGTGCCGCTGGAGGACGTGGCGGCGGGGTGAGAGGGCCGGCGCTTTGCCGGATCAGCAGCGCGCACAGGCGCCAGCTTGGCACCCAACAGCCCTTTGTGCCGTCATGCTGCCAAGGCCATCTGCGGCTTGCTGAGCAGCGCCAGGAGCGAGATGTGGTTGAAGAACCACATGCGTTGCAGCTCGAGTCCCGAATATTTCCGGATCGTGTTCGCGAAGGTGTAGGGCGTGTACCAGACGTTGTGATCGGGGTGGACGGCCTCGAAGAACGTCTCGGTTTCGCCGACGTAATCGAAATGGCGGGCCCGGCACTGGAACGCGTCGGGGACGGAGATCAGATAGACCGAGGCATCCACCCCTTCGAGCTCGCCGAGGAACCCCTCGACGTCGGCCACGTGCTCCATGACCTCGGGCACCAGCACGACATCATACTGGCCCCGAGCCTCGCCGATCGTGTGGAACAGCTGGCCGGTCACGTGCGGCCTCAGCATGTCGAGCGCCTCTTCATGCGGATCGACGCCGTCGAGGACAGCGCAATGCGGCTGCAAGGCAAGGTGGAGCGAGGCGTTCAGATCGGTGATCGGCCAGTCGGCGCAGCCCACGTGCAGCACCCGCTTGCCGCTGCACAAGTGCCGCAGAACCTCGAGACGCCCCATCCCCGCAACCTCGGAGCTGACCGCGACGCGCTGGAGGAAATAGGGCGCGTGGATCTTTTCGAGCGCGGAGCCTTTCGGCGCCGCCGGCGAAGCGGCTGCTGCGGGCGGCGCCGCGACGGGATTCTGGCGGGCCGGAGCGGCAGCGGGCGCAGCGGGCGCCTGCCCTTCCAGCGTGCCGCGTTCCCGGATCATGTCGACATCGGCCTTGTGAAGGTGCTCATAGCAACTGATGGTCGAGCCCCACAATTGCTTGGCATAGACGGCATCCTCGCCGGCATATTCCACGCCGGTGAAGTGGCGCGGGATGAAGTAGTGGCTCGGATAGATCCGCAAGGCGCTGTAGCGGAACTTGCGGTAGCATTCGGTCAGCCGCTGCGGCCCCACGGTCTGCCAGGCCATGCCGTTCACGACGGACGGGGAACTGGCGATGTCGTCGATGATCCGCTTGACGAAGGGATTGCCGGCCTCGCTGCCGAAGTAGCCGGCGGCGACAAGCCCCGGCCGCGCGATCTCGTTCTCCCAGCAGGCAAAGGCGGGGCAGTCGAGCAGGTGCTCGTCGAGCGGGCGGACGCAGACGCTGTCGGCGTCGCAGAGCACGCCGCCATGTTCGAAGAGGATCTCCCAACGCATCAGGTCGGCAACGCCGTTCCATTCGCGCTGGCTCATTGCCTCCATGTGACGGGCGTTGATCCACGTGCCGTTCTGGAGATCGTCATTGCCCCAGACGCGGATGTCCCAATCCGGGTGGGCATCACGCCAGGTCGCGATGCAATTGTCCGGCCGGCGTGTTTCGTCACCGACCCAGATGAAATGGAGGCGCTTGGGGATCATGACCGAATTTGCTCCGACAGAGGATTTGGCGAAAGAAGGCTGTGTCCCGCAGGTTCGTAATCGAACAAGGTGAATCGCATCGTCGGCTGCCCTGCGTAATCACCCCTAGGCATGCTTCGTGAAGCCCGCCCTTCGCAGCTTCACGCAGCAAGATGCGCTTCGCTCGTTAACCATTTCTGCGGATAGAAGAACGCGCATTTAACGCCGGCTGCGGGGGACATTGACCTTGCCACGCTCAAGGAAGTCGAAGGCTCGCGCCTCGCGGAACAAGCAGAGTGGGCGCAACAGCCTTGCGGCGGCGATGATCGTGCGCGACGAGGCCCGCTGCATTGTGCGGTGCCTCGAAAGCGTTCGGCCGTGGGTCGACCGGATGGTGGTCCTCGACACCGGCTCCACCGATGGCACGATGGAACTGGCCCGCAAGGCCGGCGCTCTCGTCTACGAGATGCCCTGGACGGGCAGCTTCGCCGAGGCGCGCAACCGGTCCCTCGAACTGGCCGACGCGGACTGGAACCTCGTCATCGACGCAGACGAGTGGATCGTCTCGGGCGGCGGGAACCTGCGCTCCTGGTGTCAGGCCCCCTCGCGTCTCGGGGCGGTGTGTGTGCGCAGCCTGTCAGAGGCGGGGCGCAGTCACGACGGCGCAGCGGCGCAAAACCGCAGCCAGAACTGGCTTACGCGCATGCTTCCGCGCGGGGTCAGGTTCGAGAGGCGGATCCACGAACAGGTCGTGTCGGACCTGCGCCGCTCCAGGATCGCGCTTTATCTCGACCACGACGGCTATCTCGCAGCGCAGGTCGCAGCCAAGGGCGATCGCAACCGCGCCTTGCTGCTGCAGGATCTCGAGGAACGCCCTGGCGATGCCTACATCCTCTATCAACTCGGCCAGGAAGCCGCCAAGCGCGCCGAGTTCGATGCGGCGTGCGACCTGTTCCGCCAGTCACTGGCTTTGGTGCCGGAAAAGGCGAACTGGGAGCACGGGCTCGTGATCAAGTATCTCTACAGCCTCGTGCAGAGCGGCGAGATCGACGCGGCGCTGGTCTATGCGCACCAGAACCTCGCGCGCTGGCGGCACTCGCCCGACTTCTTTTTCATGGCCGGCAACATCGCCTTGCGAAAGGCGGCAGCCGACCCCGCAAACGCGCGGCGCGAATGGCTCCCGCTTGCGCTCTCCGCGTGGGAAAGATGCCTCGAGATCGGAGATCAGCCGCATCTTGAAGACAGCTGTTTCGGGGTGGGCAGCCACCTTGCCCAGGCCCAGCTCGATGCTCTCAGAGCGAAGGTGCCGGGGTTCGCAGCGTAGGAGCACCGACGCCGCTCGCCCCGCATGAGCCAAGCCGCCGTTCTGCGCCACCCATAAGCTGCCTTGCGCCGGGCCGGAGCGCGAACCCGATAGCCCTATGACGGCTTTCCCCCGGCGTGCGAAAATATCTGCCATTCAGGTTGCGACCCCTGATCAGTCGATCATGTTCGTGTTTCATGTCAGGCTGCTGGAGCGGTGATGGGTTTGCCCAGACAGGTCGAATGCTTGCCAGCTGACGCTTCGATCTCAACAGCGCGGGTGGATTGCAGCACCATTTGCGCCTTATTGCGCAGCCCCCGATGATGGCGATGGTCGATAGGCGATCATCAGTCGCACCATTGCCCAAAGCGGCCCGGTCAGTGCCGCCGCGATCATGCAAGCAGCAAAGTCTGGCTGATACAGCAGCAGCGTATTGAGCGATCCGCCGAAGAACCCGGGGACGATGGCGAGCAGGAAGGCAGCCATCGCCGGCGTTGTCGCGAGCGGAAACCAGAGGCTGAATAGCCCGGGTGTCCCCTGCACCCGCTTGCGCCGCAGCCTTTCGCGCCGATGCCAAGCCCAACCCATGCTCGCGACAAACAGCAGTGGCAGCAACATCATCATGGCGTAGGTCGCCTTGGGCCAGACGCGCGAACCTTCGCCGCGATATTCGCGTCCCAGCGCCAACGCGGTGATACTGTTGAGCAAGGCTCCATTGTCGGCAAAGCCGATTCCGCCATTGGCGTTGACCAGCACGATCGCCGCCTTGCGTTCGGCCGGCACCATCGTCAGCAGTGCCTCGCTGCCGGGAACCAGTCCGCCATGGGCTGCGGTTCCTGCTTGCCGGTCGATAAACCAGCCCAGTCCGTAGAAGGGCGATTGCGCGCTGGCGGGGCTTAGCATCTCCGCCTTGCCCGCCGCGCTGATGACATCGTCGCGGCCATCGAGCATGATCGCGGCATAGCGCGCGAGATCATTCGCGCTGGCAAAGATGCCGCCAGCAGGGGCCGCGACCTGCCCGCCCTCGCGATCGGTGTAGGCGCGCTTGCCGCCGAACCATGGGCGGTGGCCACGCGCCACCCCGTCAGGCTCCGCGCCGCGGGCAACGAAGCTGCGGGTCATCCCGATGGGCGCCAGGATGCTGCGTTCGATATGGTCGGCGAAATCCTCGCCGGTCACCGCCTCGATCACCGCACCGAGCAGGTGGTAGTTGGTGTTGGAATACTCCCAGCGCTCACCGGGAGAGTAGGCGGGGGTCCACCTCGCGACCATCGCGGCATGGGTGGCCAGGGTATCCGCATGGGCGCCGTTGCCCTGCACGGTCGAATAGCCGCTGGTGTGGGACAGCAACTGGCGCAGGGTGATCGCGCCGGATGGCTGGCCCGCGAAGGCATCGAGATAGGTTCCGATCCCCGCATCGAGGTCGAGCGTGCCGGCCTCGACCAGCTGCATTACCGCCAGCGCGGTGAAGCTCTTGGACACGGATCCGATCAGGAACGGGGTATCGGGTGTGACAGGTTCACCCGCGCCGGCCAGGGTGGTTCCGCGCGCACCGGCGGCGAACTTGCCCTTGTCGATGACTGCATAGGCAAGCCCCGGCGCCCCGGATTCTGGCCAGGCGGCGGTGACGAAGTCGTCCACCGCTTCGAGGGGAACTGATGCGCTGAGGCTAATTGGCAGAAGAGCCAGAATTGTCAGAATCATGCTGCGCAATCGATGTCTCCGGCTGCAAGACGCGGAAGAGATACTGTGCCTTGTGCAGCCCGCATGCACCAGTCACAAGATGCAAGGCGGAAATTCATTTGTTATCACCCATGTCGCACGGGATTTTCGACAAGGTTCGAGACTGGCGACGGGAGGCCGAGAGACGATGTCCATTTTCAGGATCTTTACGTCAATACTGACACTTCTGCTGGCGCATTTGTCTTCGGCAGCCATGGCAAACACTTCCGGCACCTACTTGCTGGACAATGTGCAGGTGCTCGATCTTGACGGAGATGTTGCCGTGGTCCGTCCGGACATGGCGATCCTCATCGAGGACGGGACCATCGCCGCGGTCATGCCCGCCGGCGAGACAGCCTCTTCGGGCGACCTGACGATCATCGACGGCGCTGGCCGGATCGCCATGCCCGGTCTGGTCGACATGCATGTGCACATCTGGGACGAAGCCTCGCTCGGCGCCTATCTCGCCGCGGGGGTGACGACCGTCCGCAATGCCTCGGGCATGCCGTTCCACCTGCGTCTTGCCGACCGGATCGCGCGTGGCGAGACGCTGGGCCCGCGGCTGATCACCACCGGGCCGATCCTCAACAGCCCCGGCGCCAACGCGCAGATCAACCACCACATCGTCACCACGGCGGAGGAAGCGCGCGCCGCGGTGCGGCAGCACCATGCCGCCGGTTATCGCCGGCTCAAGGTCTATTCCAACCTCACCCGGGAGGCTTACGAGGCGATCCGCGACGAGGCCAGGCTGCTCGGCATGACGATCATGGGCCACACCCCCGAAGGCGTACGCGCGCCCGGCGTGCCTTACGACAAGCCTTTCGCGATTGCCTTCGAAGAACTGCTCGACGACGGCTTCGTGACGATCGAGCATACCGAATCCATCGTCTGGCACGGGCTGCGCAACGCCCATGACGAAGACGCTGGACGGGCACTGGCACGGCGCATCGCGGCGGCCGGGGTGGCGGTCGACCCCACGCTGCTGGCCTTCCACAATCTGTTGCAGGTGGCCGAGACCAGAGGCGCCTATCTGACCCGGCCCGGCACCGAGCGGATCAATCCCCTGCTGGTGGCCCAATCGCAGGCCGAATATGATCGCTGGACGGCTGAAGACCCGGCGCCCCACCGCGCGGCTTTCGCCTTCTACCAGCGCATGACGAAGATGCTCGCCGAGGAAGGCGTGCTGCTGGTGGCGGGCAGCGACGCAGGCATATTCACCAATGTGCCGGGCGTGTCGCTGATCGAGGAGCTGGAACTGCTGGAAGGGGCAGGAATAGGCCGAGCCGACGTGCTGCGGGGCGCGACCCGCAATGCCGCGATGGCTTTGGGCGAGGGCAATGTCTTCGGCCGCATCGCGCCGGGTCAGCGCGCGGATCTGATCCTGCTTGAACGCGACCCGCAGGCCGACCTGTCCGCGCTCAGAGCGATCTCCGCTGTAATCGCCGGTGGTCGCTATCTGGACCGTCGGCAGCTCGATGCCTTGCGCGCGCAGGCCGCGGATCACGATGTCGCCCGCACGCAGCGCCATCTGGTCGAAGCGCTCGAGGCACAAGGCGTGGATACCACCGCACTTGGTCTGTGACTGCCCGACAAGCGTCCGATGCCATCGCGTGTTGTGGACTTGGGTCAGATTTCCACCCACTTGCAGCCATTCGCAAGGCGATCCGCGTCTCCTGAAAGCCGCCGTCTGACTGGCCGCGCTACCCCCGCGCCAGTTCGTCCTCGACCTGGCCCAGCCGCTCCTTGCCGAAGAACATCTCGCTCCCGACCCACATCGTCGGGATGCCGAAGGCGCCGCGCGCGACCACGGCATCGGTGTTGGCGGCGAGCGCCTGCTTGATGTCGTCGCTCTGGGCGCGGGCGAAGAGCTCTTCCGCATCGAACCCCGCCGCCGCCACCGCCGCGCCGATGGCTTGCGGGGAGGTGATGTCGATCCCCTCCTCCCAGATCGGCCCCAGCAGCGCCTCGACGAACTGCGTGCCCCGCCCGTCCTCGCCGGCAGCCTGCAACATCCGCTGGAGCGTGATCGAGTTGAAGGGGAATTGCGGGTGGAGGCGGTATTTCGTGAGGCCGTGCCTGGCGATGAAGCGGTTCATCTCGAGCTCGGCATAGGCATTCTTGCCCTTGACCTCGGCGTCGCGGAGCATCGGCGGGGCATTGCCGGTGAGCCGGTGCATCCCTGCAAGGAACACCGGGATCACCGCGATTTCCGCCTCGTGGCGCGCGGCGATCGCCTTGAGCGGCTCCCACACCATGTAGGCGTTGGGGCTGACGAAATCGAACACGAGTTCCACGCGCTTGGTCATGGGATGCGGTTCCTTATGCGGGCTGGGCGAGGAGGTCGGAATGGCCCTGCCGCAAGTCCGCGAAGCTGACCGGGCGGGTCTGCGCTCCGGGGACGATGCGGTGGAGGCTGTAGCCGAGCTCGCCCGTCAGCAGGTCGTAGAGCGCGCGCGCCGCCTCGGGCCGACCCTCGAAGAAATCGTTGTGCCACTCGATCACCAGCTTCGGGCGGAAGCGGGCGAGCGTCTCGCGGCTGCCCATCAGCACCTCGCGCTCGAAACCCTCGACGTCGATCTTGACGAGATCGAGCCGCTCGAGGTCCTGTTCGGCGACGATCGCATCGAGCGTGCGGACCGCGACCTCGCGGGTCGTGACGCTTTCGCCATAGACCGCCGTCGCACGCTCGGCGATGTGCGGGAGCATGGTGTTGCCGCCCTGGCGCGCGGCGAATTCGTGGAGCACCAGCGTGCCCGCCTCGGCCCCGGCGGCGCATTCGACCACCGCGCAGTTCGGCAGGAACCCGTTCATCTCGACGCTCTGTCGCAGCAGTTCGGCGATCGCCGGCGAGGGCTCGATGGCGACCACCCGCCCGTGCCGCCCGACGCGCCCGGCGCCGAACAGGGTGTAGGTGCCGAAATTGGCGCCGATGTCGACGAAGGTCATGCCCGGGGTGAGCAGTTCGCCGAGCAGCATGGTGAGGTTGCGGTCGAACCAGCCGTCGCGGATCAGGTGGGGGACGATCGCGGTGTCGCCGCCATTGACCAGCATCAGGTGGCCGAAGGCGCTTTCGAGCAGCACCCGCCCCTCGCCGACATAGGTCGCGGCCATGCGCTGCGGGCGGTCCGAGGACGGCGCGAGCGCGCGGCGGCGGGTGTCGTGGAGCGCGGTCGCGATCATCGCGGTGCGCCCCGGCCAGTGCTCCGCGTCGGCCGGCAGCGGCGAGCCGCTGGCCGAAAGCACGACGAAGACCTCGTTGGCGAAGCTGGGGGCGAGCTTGTCCAGCACCTCGAGCAGCAGTTCGGGCGGCACCTCGTCGAGCCGCCCCTTGTGGAGCACCGCGACCGCGAGGTCGTCCGACCCGGTGAGGTTCACCACGGTGCGGCAACCGGGCAGCAGCGCCTCGAAGCCGTCGGGGCCGAAGACCTGTTCTGCCGGGGTGCCGAGCGCGGCGACATGTTCGGCGGCGTCCTGCCAGAAGGGGTCGAAGGCATCACTCATGGTCGGTCAGATCCCTGCAGCCGCAAGCGCGCGGTCCAAGTCTTCGGTGAGGTCGGCGATATCCTCGAGGCCCACGTTGATCCGAAGCAGCCCCTCGGTCACGCCCATCTCGGCCCGCGCCTCGTCGGTCAGCCCGGCATGGGTGGTCGAGGCGGGGTGGCACATCAGGCTGCGCACGTCGCCGATATTGTTCGAAATGTCGATCAATTGCAGCGCGTCGAGCAGCGCGAAGGCGCGTTGTCTGCTGCCGACGTCGAGCGCGAAGATCGGCCCCGTCGCGTCCATCTGCTTGAGCGCGAGATCGTGGCGCGGGTGGCTGGCGAGGCCCGGATGGCGCAGGTGGCCGCCGGCCGCGGTCACCCGCGGCTCGAGGAATTGCCCGAGTGCGACCGCGTTCTCGCTCTGCCTGAAGGCGCGCAAGGGGAGCGTTTCCAGCCCCTTCAGCACCACCCAGGCATTGAAGGCGGAAAGCGTCGGGCCGGTGTTGCGCTGGAAGGGCATCAGCACCTCGTCGATCCACTGGCGGCTGGCGCAGATCGCGCCGGCCAGCACCCGGCCCTGCCCGTCCATCAGCTTGGTCGCGGAATAGGCCACCACATCCGCGCCGAACGCCATCGGGCGCTGCAAGACCGGCGAGGCGAAGGCGTTGTCGACCACGGTGGTGATCCCGTGCGCCTTCGCGAGCCCGCAGACATAAGCCAGATCGACCACGTCGAGCGTCGGGTTGGCCGGGGTCTCGAAGAAGAACACCTTCGTCTCGGGCCGGATCGCGGCTTCCCACGCGGCATTGTCGGCGCTGTCGATCACCGTGGTGGCGATGCCGAACTTGGGCAGCAGGTTGTCGACCAGCCAGCGGCAGGAGCCGAAGGCGGCGCGCGCGGCGACCACGTGATCGCCCGCTTCGAGCTGGCACAGCAGCGCCGCGGTCATCGCCGCCATGCCGCTCGCCTGGGTGCGGCAGGCTTCCGCACCCTCCATCAGCGCGATGCGTTCCTCCAGCATCGCGACCGTGGGGTTCTGGAGGCGCGAATAGGTCATGCCCTCGGCCTCGCCCGCGAACCGATCGGCGACCGTCTGCGCGTCGTCGTAGGTGTAGCCCGAGGTGAGGAACAGCGCCTCGCTGGTCTCGCCGTGGTCGGAGCGCCAGGTGCCGCCGCGCAGCGCGCGGGTGGCGGGGCGCCAGTGGGCCGTTGCGGCGCGGTCCATGCCGGTGGTCTTCTTCATGGGCCCGCTGCTTAGGCGGAGGCGAGGCCGCTCGCAAGCAGACCTTGGCGCGCGGTGTCCTCGTGGCCGACGGCGGCGAGCATCAGCGTGCCCTCGATCAGCGTGAGCAGGTAACGCGCCCCGCCCGCCGGGTCGGGATCGCCTTCGGGCATCCGGCTCTCGAGCCAGCCGAGCAGTTCGCCGATCATCGCTCGGGCCGCCGGGGCGAAGCCGGTTTCCCCGCGCGCGCTGCCCGCAACAATCTCCCACCACAGCGCCATGAAGGGCTGCATCGCCTCGCTGCGGGCATGGATCAGGATGCGCGCCAGCGCCTCGCGCCGGGTCGCGGGCCGCACCGGGCCGAGCGCGGCGTCGAGCGCTTGCGAATAGCTGCGCGCGAGGTGCGCGAGCAGTTCGGCGAGCAGCGCCTCCTTCGTCCCGAAATGGTAGAGCAGCATCCGGTCGCTGGTCCCCGCCGCCTGCGCCAGCGGCCTGAGGCTCGCCTGCCCGAGCCCGTGGGCGAGCACGTGGCGCGCCAGCGCCGGGAGCAGGGTTTCGCGGCTCATCCGCGGCTTTTTCGCAGGTCCGGCCATGGCCTGCTTGTAGCGGCTGCTACAGATTGCTACAAGCTGCGTGTAGCAGGTGCTACATCACTGGAGGACCCTCGCCATGCCGACCGAACTCACCCCCCTTCTCGCGCTCGCCCTCGGCGGGCTGGCGTGCGGCGTCGCGGCGATTCTCGCCACGCTGCTGCGTCCCGGCGCGCCGGGCAGCACGGTGCTCGCCGCGGCGCTTGCGGCGGGGTTTGCCGCCTATTCGGGGGTGACGATCTGGGCCGAGGGGCTGGCGCCGGTGATCGCCAACCACACCGCCAACCTGTGGGGCGTGCAGGTGTGGTGGGACCTGCTGTTCTCGCTCGGGGTCGCGTTCTTCCTCATCGCGCCCCGGGCGCGGGCGCAGGGCATGAACCTGCCGCTGTGGACGCTGTTCGTGCTCGCCACCGCCAGCATCGGCCTGCTCGCGATGTGCGCGCGGCTGTTCTGGCTCGAACGGCAGGCTGCACCCGCCGCCTAATCGCTTGCGCTGCTGCATGGTGCTGCCTAAGCGGCAGCCATCATGGCCGAGGCGCACGCCACACCCCTCTCCGCCGCCGCTGTGCCGCTCCAGCCGCGCGACCCGTTGGCGTGGTGCCTCGCGCTCGCCGGCCTCTACCTGCTGGTGGCCGGCTGGCGGTTGGCGACGCCCGCGATCCCCTTCTTCGACGAGATCCACTACCTGCCCGCCGCGCGCGAGTTCCTGTCGCTGTGGCACAGCGGGCACGGCGCCTATCTCAACCGCGAACACCCCCTGCTGGGGAAGGAGTTGATCGCGCTCGGCATGGCGCTCTTGGGCGACGAACCGCTCGGCTGGCGGATCATGCCGCTGGCCTTCGGCACGCTGGCGCTGTTCGCCGCGATGCGCGCGATGTGGCACGCCAGCCGCGACCGGTTCGCAACGCTCGCCTTCGGGGTGCTGCTGGCGACCGGCTTTCACCTGTTCATCCAGTCGCGCATCGCGATGCTCGACATCTTCATGGCCGCGTTCCTGTGCCTCGCCGCCTGGCAGTTCGCGGGGGCCTGCCGCGAGCCCGAGACCGGACGCAGGCGGCTCGCCTTGACCGGCATCGCGCTCGGGCTGGCGATGGGGGCGAAGTGGAATGCGATCCCGCTCGCGGTGCTGCCGGGGCTCGCCTTCCTCGCGGCGCGGGCCGCCGCCGGGCGGCGGCGCCTGCTGCTGAGCCGCCGCGGCGCGCCGGTGCCCGGCATCCGGCTGGTGGAGGCGGCGCTGTGGCTCGGCCTCGTCCCGCTCGCCGCCTATGCGCTGACCTTCCTGCCGGGCTACTGGATGGGCGCATACCTGCGCCCCTCGCCGCTGGCGGCGCAGGGCCTGATCGGCTTCCACCGCGAGATCCTCGCGCTGCAGGAGCAGGTGCTCGCCCCCCATGTCTACCAGAGCACCTGGCCGCAATGGGTCACCAACACCCGCGGCATCTGGTATTTCTACGAGGCGATCGACGGGGTGCAGCGCGGGGTGCTGCTGATCGGCAATCCGCTGACCATGCTCGCCGGCCTCCCCGCGCTGGTGTGGTGCCTCGTCACCGGACCGTGGCGGCGCGACTGGGCGAAGGTCGGCGCGGTGATCGGCTATGCCGCCGCGCTGGGCCTGTGGGTGATCGCGCCCAAGCCGGTGCAGTTCTACTATCACTATTTCGTGCCGAGCATCTTCCTGCTCGCGGCGCTGGCGCTGAGCCTTGCGGACCTTGCCCGCACCCGCCGGGGCCGCTGGATCGCGTGGGGGACGCTGGCGGCATCGGCGGGGCTGTTCGCCGTGTTCTACAAGATTCTCGCCGCCGCCCCGCTTGCCGGGCCGCAGAGCTTCGCGAAGTGGACGTGGATCGCGGGCTGGCGGTGATATTCGGCTTCCGCATACCACCGGCGCGGGGAATCCTCGCCCGTGCTCAATACCTGCCCCACACGAAGCGGCTCGACAGGGCGTAGTTCCACACCGAGCCGACCAGGATTCCCGCCAGCGCGGCGAGCGCCCAGAACAGCCCCTCCCCCTGCAGGAAGGTGGCGACCGCGACATTGGCGAAGGCGCCCACCGCGCAGGTCGCGCAAAAGCCCACCCAGCCGCGCACCACCGCCGCCCAGCCCTTCAGCCGCTTGTCGCGATAGGTCAGCCAGTTGTTGAGCCAGAAATTGAAGCTCATCGCCACCAGCACCGCGGCGGTCTGCGCCAGAGCAAAGCCTTCTCCGAACAGGAACAACAGGCTCGTCAGCACCGCGAAGTGCACCGCCACGCCAAGCGCGCCGACGGTGCCGAACAGGGCGAAACGGGTCGGGATCACCCGGCCGAAGGTCTTGTCGTAGAGTCCGGCGAGGAAATCGAACAGCACGGCGCGGTCCAGCTTGCTTTCTCCTGTGCGGCGGGCGGCGAAGGTGAGCGGGAATTCCCGGACCCGCAGCGGCGCCTCGGTGGTGGCGAGCAGGTCGAGCAGGATCTTGAAGCCGATCCCCGAAAGGCGCGGCGCCAGCGCGCGGGCGGTGGCGGCGGGCAGCATGAAATAGCCGCTCATCGGGTCGCTCAGCTCCACCCCGGTGAGCCTGCGCGCCAACCCGTTGGCGAAGGTCGACAGCCGCTCGCGCTCGGGTGCGGCCCAGTCGGCGGTGCTCGCGCCGGGCATGAAGCGGCTGGCGACGCAGATCTCCGCCTCGCCCGCCTCGAGCGCCGCCAGCATCGCGGGAAGCAGCGCGGGATCGTGCTGGTGATCGGCATCCATCACCGCGACGAAGGGCGCCGCGGTCGCGCAGAAGCCCTCGATCGCCGCGCTGGCGAGCCCGCGCCGGCCGATGCGCTGGATCACTCGCACGCGCCGGTCGGCGAGCGCAAGCGCGCGCGCCTCGTCGGCGGTGCCATCGCCGCTGTCATCGTCGACGATGATGACTTCCCAGCCCGCCGGCCCCAGCGCTTCGGCGATGCGGGCAAGCAGCGGGGCGAGATTGCCGCGCTCGTTGAGCGTCGGCAGGATGACCGCGAGGGCAAGCGGCGCAAGCCCGGCGGTGGCCGGATCGGGGCGGGCCGGAGCTGCGGTGATCACGCGGATGTCCCCTCAGGCGATGCGATGCAGCCGCTCGGTGAGCAGCCTGCGCGCCGCCATAACATCGCGCCCGCGCCCTGCAAGCAGCGTTTCGGCCAGCGGCGCCTCGAGCCGCGCCAGCGCCGCGAGCAGCGCGGGCCAATCGGCCGCGGGATCGGGCCGCGCGCCGCCGTGGCCCATCTCCGACAGCAGCAGCGTCTCGTAGCCCACCAGCCCCGCCACCCAGCCGCGCGCCGAGGGCGCGACCGCGATCGCCCCGAGCAGCGCGTCGAGGGCGGCATAGATGCGCGGACAGGGATAGCGTTCGGGAAGCGCGGCGGCGGTGAGCGCGCAGGCCCACTGGATCGCCGCCGCGGGCAGCGGCTCGGTCATCAATGCGGCGCGCGAATGTTCGAGTTCGAGCCGGGCGAAGGCCAGCTGGCTGGCCGAGCGCGCCGCCAGTTCCACCGCGACCCGGTTCCCCGGCACCATCACCGCGCGCATCTGCCGCCCGCGCCCCCCTGCCACATAGGCGGCGACGAGGCCGTCATCGGGCGTCAGCAGCCGCGCCACCGCGCCGGTCTCGCCATGCGCGCGGCTCGCCAGCAGGATCGCGGGCGAGCGCAGGTTCATCTCCCCGCGCGCCCCCGGCCCTATTTCTTCGGAAGCTTCGCCTCGAGCGCGGCGAGCCTGGCTTCGAGCGCATCGGCCTGTTCGCGCGCCTTGCTGGCCATCGCCTTGACCGTGTCGAACTCCTCGCGGCTGACGAAGTCGATGCCGCCCAGCGCCTCGCGCAGCCGCTCGCGCGCGCTTTCGCGGGCTTCGCGGGTCATGCCCGTCATGGTCCCGGCGGCGCTGTTGGCGAGTTTGACGAGGTCGGCGATGATCGGGTTCTGGCTCTGCATAGGCGCTATGTGGAGATGCTTGGCGCGCAGGGCAAGCGTCTTTCGCTACAGCTCCACCCGCATCGCCGCGCCATTGCCGCCGCGCGTGCCGCCGTCGGGATTGGCCGCGATGAAGGCGTAGTTGAGCACCCCGGCAAAGCACACCCAGCCAAGGTAGGGCAGCAGCAGCAGCCCCGCCGTGCGCCGCACCCGCCACACCAGCACCACCGCCACCACCAGCAGCACAGCCGCCGCGCCGATGACATAGAGCCCGGCCATCATGTCCTGCATCCCGAAGAACACCGCGGTCCAGCTCTGCGCGACGAGGAACTGCACCGCGAAGACCGTCAGCGCGAGCCCCCTGCCCGGCGCGCCCCATGCGCTCGCCACCAGCGCCAGCGACAGGCCGATCAGCACGAACAGCACGCTCCACACGATCCCGAAGGTCGCCGGCGGCGGGTAGATCGCGGGCTTTTCCAGCCCGGCGAACCACGGCGTGTCGGGGCCGCCCAGCTGGCCCGCGGCAAAGCCGATCAGCAGCACCAGCGGCACCATGAACAGCGCCCAGCGGATGAAGCTCGCACGCAGCTGTTCTTTCGAAGCAAGGACGTTCATTGGCACTCCCCGTCAGGCGGCGGGGGCGATTCTCGTGCCCCCTCCCCGACTTCGGCGCGATAACAGAGCCGCCGCCGCGCGCCAAATCGCATGGCGCAAGACGATCCGGTTCGGGGCAGCCCCCTCGGCAGCAAAGGCCAAGCAGGTGCGCGCGGCGGAGAAATTTCAGGAAAGGCTTGGGCCATGGCAATGCAGTCTGCTAAGGCCTGCCACATTCCTGCCGTGATTCGGAAGCGTGGTGGCGGCAGGATGAGAAAATCACTCACGCGCTTCCGCTCATTGCGGGCCGGCCTGTCGGCCCTGAAGGGGAATACAACCATGAAGAAGATCGCTGCTCTGATCGCCGTCGCCGGCCTCGCCACCGTCACCGCCGCCTGCTCGAAGCCGGCCGAAGACACCGCCACCGAAGCCGACACCACCGCCGTTGCGCCTGACGCCATGGCGACCGACGCTGCCGCTCCGGCTGAAGGCGACGCGATGGCTGCCGACGCTGCCGCTCCGGCCGAAGGCGATGCCATGGCGACCGACGCCGCTCCGGCCGAAGAAGCCCCCGCTGCCGAGTAATCGCCAGCAGGTGCCGGCCCCGGACTGAACGCCGGGACACGGAACAGACGAGACCGGTAGCAGCCCCAGGGTTGCTGCCGGTCTTTTCTTTTGCCCGGTCGTTTCTGCTGGAGGGACGGGCGCGTCAGCCGCGCCGCGCGCTCACCAGGAACTCGACATTGCCCTGCGGTCCGGTGATCGGGCTGGTCGCGATCCCCTCGACCGCCCAGCCCTCGGCTTCGAGCCAGCCGCGCACTTCGTCGCACACGCGGGCGTGCAGGGCGGGATCGCGCACCACCCCGCCCTTGCCGACCTCCTCGCGCCCGACTTCGAACTGCGGCTTGATCAGCGCCACCAGCCGGCATTGCGGCGCGGCCAGTTGGAGGGGCACTTCGAGCACCTTCGAGAGGCTGATGAAGCTCGCGTCGCACACCACCCAGTTGCAGGGGCGGGTGATGTGTTCGGGCGTCAGCAGCCGGGCGGAAAGCTGTTCCAGCACGGTCACGCGCGGGTCTTCGCGCAATTTCCAGGCAAGCTGGTTGGTGCCCGAATCGACGCAGAACACATGCGCCGCGCCGTTTGTCAGCAGCACATCGGTGAAGCCCCCCGTCGAGGAGCCGATGTCCATTGCGACCGCCCCCTCTGGCGAGAGACCGAAATGCGCGAGCGCATGGGCGAGCTTGATCCCGCCGCGGCTCACCCAGGGATGATCGCGTCCGCGCACGTCGAGCGCGGCGTCCTCGGCGATCTGGTGGCCGGGCTTGTCGATCTTCGCCTCGCCTGCGAACACCAGCCCCGCCATCACCAGCGCCTGCGCCCGCGCGCGGCTTTCGGCGAGGCCGCGCTCGACCAGCAACTGGTCGACGCGGCGCTTCTTCGGCTTTGCGGGGCGGGGCGGCGTATCGGGCATGGACAAGCCGACGCCCTAGCGCGCAATGTGCGACCATGAAAGCCGCCCTGCCCGCTCTCGCCCTGTCGCTCACCCTTGCTGCCTGCGTGCCCGCCACGCGCGAGCCCGCCTCGGCCTCGCTGCCGCCGCCCGCACCGGTGGCCCGCCACGCCCCGCAGGCTCCTCCGCCGGCCACCCCCGCGCCGCTCCCCGCCGTGCCGGGCGACAAGTGGATGGACGCCCCCGCGACGCCGGGCGACTGGCGCTACCAGGTCGGCGCAGGCGGCCCGCTGGCGGTCTTCGTCGGCACGGGCGGCAAGGGCGAATTCGTGCTCACCTGCGACCGCCCGGCCCGCAGCATCGAACTGTGGCGCGCCGGGACCAGCGCCGGCCCTCGCACCATGACGATCCGCACCGAGACCGCGACGCGCAGCCTTACGGCGGTGCAGGCCGAGGACACCAATCCCTATCTCGCCGCCAGCCTGCCCGCCGCCGACCCGCTGCTCGACGCGATGGCGCTCTCCAAGGGGCGTTTTGCGGTGGAGGTCGAAGGCCAGTCGCCGCTCTATCTGCCGAGCTGGGCCGAGGTCACGCGGGTGATCGAGGATTGTCGGTAGAACAGCGTGCGGCGGTCACTTTTCTGCGCTGGATCGGTCGCGCAGCGACCGCGAGCGCACGCGCGCGAGCCGCAGGCGCTCCGGACACCGGCCTTGAGCCGGGGGGAGGAAACAGCGCCGAGGACGTCCTCGCGGAGGCGAGGACTCCAACAAGGGCTCCCCCCCAATCCCGATTCCATACATTAATATCCACAGGCTTGTGCCCAGCCTGTCCACATGGCGCAGCGGAAATAAAAAACGCCCGAGGTTCTCCCCGGGCGCCTGCGGCCACATCCTCATGCGGCGAAGCGTGATTATGACGCGGGAAAAACTTTATTCAAGACTTGTCGCACGCCCTCCCATGATTCACATTGCATCCCGAGGCCAGCGGCGAACGCGGTCCTCGGCCCCCGGTGATACGGCGGGTCCTGGCACACTAGCGCGAAAGGAGGTGATCCGATGTCTCATGGTTCAGCAGAGAGGTCGGCAAGTTTCCGCGCGAGGCACTACCGGTAATTCATTACCCCTAGAGGCTTCGTGAGCGGCACTTCCTGGCCGCTGACCATGAAAGGGCGTTTCCACCGACGGGCTGGAAGCGCCCTTTTCATTTTTTATTTTGCGTCGTCGCCTCCGCGACGACATCCTCGCTATGCGTCCTCCGCTTCGCTGCGGACCCGCTGCGGGCGCGCGGTCGCGCTTGCGGGCCTTCGGCCCGACCAGCACGATGCTGCAACCTTGCAGGGGCGCTCCAACACTCGTCTTGCTCTAATCCCCGCGCAGGATTAGGCGCGTTTCATGCAATTCACGCGCCTTCCCCACCCCTCGCCCACGCCCGATGCCACCCGCGAGAGCCTGATCGCCGACCCCGGCTTCGGGACGGTGTTCACCGATCACATGGTGGTGATCGACTACGACGAGGCCAAGGGCGGCTGGCAGACCCCCGTCATCGGCCCCCGCGAGCCCATCGCGCTCGATCCGGCGGCGGCCGTGCTGCACTATGCGCAGGAGATCTTCGAGGGGCTGAAGGCCTATCGCCACCCCGACGGCAGGCTCGGCCTGTTCCGCCCCGAGGCCAACGCCGCGCGCTTCAATGCCTCGGCCGAGCGCCTCGCCATGCCGCATCTCCCGCCCGCGCTGTTCCTCGGCGCGATCCGCGAGCTGCTGGCGGCGGACGGCGACTGGTTTCCCGCGGTCGAGGGCGGCGCGCTCTACCTCAGGCCCTTCATGATCGCGACCGAGGCCTTCCTCGGCGTGCGTCCGGCGAAGCAGTACAAGTTCATCGTGATTGCAAGTCCGGCGGGCAACTACTTCAAATCGGGCGCCAAGGCGGTGAGCATCTGGGTGTCCGACTACACCCGCGCCGCCCCCGGCGGCACCGGCGCGGCCAAGTGCGGGGGCAACTATGCCGCCAGCCTCGTGCCCACCGGACAGGCTTTCGCCAAGGGCCACGACCAGGTGCTGTTCCTCGATGCGGTCGAACGCAAGTGGGTGGAGGAGTTGGGCGGCATGAACCTGTTCTTCGTCTTCGCCGATGGCACGGTCATCACCCCGCCGCTGACCGGCACGATCCTGCCCGGCATCACCCGCGACAGCCTGATCACCTTGCTGGGCGAGCAGGGGCTGAAGGTGTCCGAAGCCCCCTATTCGATCGACCAGTGGCGCGCGGATGCGGAGAGCGGGCACCTCGTCGAGGTGATGGCTTGCGGCACCGCGGCGGTCGTCACCGCGGTCGGCAAGGTCGCGGGGCCGGAGGGCGAGTTCACCATCGGCGCGGGCGGCATCGGCCAGACCACCGCGGCCTTGCGCGAAACGCTGGTGGGCATCCAGACCGGGCGCATCGCCGACACCCACGGCTGGGTGACGCGGGTCTGACCGGCGCGGCGGCGCCAATATCCTTGCCGCTACGGAAAGCACGCTGCGGAAAGACTCCTTAAGGCCGTTCAGGCACGCTGCCCGCCATGAGCACCATGGCCCCCGCCCATACGATCTCGAGCGATCACTCGCATGCGGAGGTGCACTTCGCGATCGCGGGCTACTGGGACCTTGCAGGGATGAAGCAGTTCCTGTTCGACCTCGGCGAGGCGGCCAAGCCCTTCATGCGGGCGGGAACCCCGTTCTGCGTGCTCGGCGACTTCTCCGGCTTCGTGCCGCAAGACCGCGAGACCAGCAACGCGATCCGCGACAGCATCGCGGCAGGGGCGCGCAACGGGCTGAAGCGCTTCGCGGTGCTCTCGGCCTCGCCGCTGGTGCAGATGCAGTATCGCCGCATCGCGCAGGACACCGAGGTCGAATATTTCGACACGTTTGCCGAGGCGACAGCCTGGCTGCGGCGGCGCTAGCCCTTCAGCCCCTCCCGGAAGGCATCGACCAGCCAGCTTGCCGCCGGGCCAAGTCGCGTGTCGCGCCGCCATAGCGCGGAGAGGCGGTAATGCGCGCCGGGCTTCTCGGGCAGATCGAGCTCGACCAGCGCCCCGCTCGCAAGGTCGCCCGCGACCATGCCGAGTGGCATGTTGCCCCAGCCCAGCCCCTCCTTCATCAGCGAGTGCTTGGCGCCCAAGTCCCCCAGCCGCCATGTCAGCGGGCTCAGCACCGAGAATTCGCGCCCCTCGGTCAGCGGCGAGCGGTCGGTGAGCACCAGCTGGAGGTGGCGGCGGCTCTCGCCCGGCGCGACGTCGGGACGCGCCAGCGGGTGCGAGGGCGCGGCCACCGGGACGAGGTCGAGCTCGCCCACCGCCTGGCGTTCGAGCGCAGGGTTGTCGCCGATCACCGGCCCACCGATGGCGAGGTCCGCCCCGCCCTCGATCACGCAGGCGGCGACCGCGCCCAGCCCCTCGATCCGCAGGGTGAGCGCGCAGGTCGGGAAGATGCGGCGGAATTCGCCCAGCACCCGCGCGGTGACCTCGCCCGGCACCATCACGTCGATCACCAAGGTCAGCGCCGGTTCCTGCCCGGCGTGGAGCGAGCGCGCCTTGGCGAGCAGCGCGTCGACGCCGTCCGCGATCCCGCGCGCCTCGGCCAGCAGGCCCTCGCCCGCCGGGGTGAGCACCGGGCGGCGCGAGCCTTCGCGCTCGAACAGGGTGAGCGCCAGCTGCGCCTCGAGCTGCGCGATGCCGTAGGAAATCGCCGAGACCGCGCGCCCCATGCTGCGCGCCGCGCCGCCGAAGCTGCCGTGGTCGGCCACGGCGATGAAGATCCGCAGCTGGTCGAGCGTGGGTTCGCCGAGTTTCATGCCCCGCCTGTTCGGATATCCTGAACATCTTGGCAAGTTTTATCGCACTTATCCGGACACCTCGCATGTCCTATCTCCGCTCAAACGAAGCACAGGAGACCCGCCATGATCGAACTCAGGCCCTTCAACACCCTCGGCGCCGCCAACCACGGCTGGCTCGACGCGCATCATCACTTCTCCTTCGCGAGCTATCACGACCCGGCGCGCGTTCACTGGGGCGCGCTGCGCGTCTGGAACGACGACAAGATCGCGCCCGGCACCGGCTTTCCCACCCATCCGCACAGCGACATGGAGATCATCACCTATGTCCGCTCGGGCGCGATCACCCACCGCGATTCGATGGGCAACGAGGGTCGCACCGAAGCGGGCGACGTCCAGGTGATGAGCGCCGGGACCGGCGTGCGCCACTCGGAATACAACCTCGAGGATGGCGAGACGACGCTGTTCCAGATCTGGATCATCCCCGACGCGCGCGGCGGCGAGCCCAGCTGGGGTGCGCGCCAGTTCCCCAAGGACGACCGCGCCGGGGCCTTCGTGCCGCTCGCCAGCGGGGTCGCGAACGACAATGACGCGCTCAAGATCCGCGCCGATGCCCGGGTGCTCGGCGCGACGATCAAGGCGGGCGAGAGCGTGACCTACACGCCGCGCTCGGCCGATCGCCACCTCTACCTCGTGCCCGCCACCGGCAAGGTGCGGATCGACAATGTCGAGGCCAATGCCCGCGACGGCGTGGCGATCACCGCGCTGGAAAGCGTCACCATCACCGCGCTGGAAGACAGCGAGGTGGTGCTGGTCGACGCGGCGTAATCCCCCCCCCGGAGCCGGCCGGTTCCCCCACCCCTCCCCCGCCGGCCGGCTCCCCCCTCTCCCTTCACCGTCCTCAAGTAGCGAAGCGGTAGGACACAAAAAGGAGCACGAAGCCATGAGCAACATCCTCTACATCACCGCCAGCATCCGTTCCGACGCCGAGAGCGTCTCGCGCGGGATCGGTCAGCGGCTGGTCGAAGGCCTCGCCGCGAAGACCGGCGCCAGCGTCACGACCCGCGACCTTGCCGCGAATGACCTGCCCTTCGTCAGCGCCGACCGGTTCGCCGCGAACCTCACCCCGGCAGCGGATCGCACCCCGGAACAGGCGGATCTCGCCGCGATCGCCGACGAACTGATCGCCGAGCTTCACGCCGCCGACACCATCGTCATCGCCTCGCCGATCTACAATTTCGGCGCGCCCGCCAGCCTCAAGGCTTGGGCCGATCTCGTCGCGCGAGCCGGGACGACCTTCCGCTACACCGCCACCGGCCCCGAAGGCCTGCTGACGGGCAAGAAGGCCTATATCGCCATCGCCAGCGGCGGGACCGAGGTGGGGAGCGAAATCGACTTCATGTCGCCGTGGCTCACCTTCTTCCTCGGCTTCCTCGGCATCTCCGACGTCGAAGTGATCGCCGCCGACGGGATCATGGGCGAAGGCGGCGAGGCGAAGATCGCCGCGGCCAACGACACCGCGCAGCGCCTCGCGGCGTGACGCCGTGCGGGGGGGCGGTTCGCCGCCCCCTCGCCGCTACAGCCGCACCCGCACCAGCAGCGGCTTGAAGATGTTGCGGCTCGGGCGCAGCACGATGATCGCAACGCCGCTCAGCGCCATTGCCGCTCCGGTCAGCAGCGGCCAGCCGATCGCATCGCCCGTCAGCCAGGTGCCGAAGGCGATGGTGAGCAGCGGGGTCAGCAGGGTCAGCGGCACGATCAGGTTCGCGTCGTGGCGCTGGAACAGCCGGAAATAGGCCGAGTGCGCGCCCACCGAGACGACCAGCCCGGCGAACACCACGCAGGCCCCCGCCGCCAGCGGCGCGGCCGCGAGCGCGGCGAACTGCCCGGTCTCGAGCGTCGCGGTCGCGGGCAGCATCACCGCCACGCTCGCCACCGCCGCCCAGGCCTGCAAGGCAACCGAACCCACGGTCAGCCGCTTGACGAAGACCGAGGCGAAGGCCCCGGTGAGCACGCCGGCAAAGGCGAAGGCGAGCCCGGTGATGCTCCCCGCCGCCGAGGGCGAGCCGATCGCGAGGCCCACTCCGCCCAGCGCCAGCGCCATGCCGATCCCGCGCCGCCAGCGCACTTCCTCGCCCAAAAAGATGATCGCGAAGAGCACGGTCAGCGGCGCGCCCGAGAGATTGACGATCCCCACCGCCGAGGGGCTCGCGGTCTGCAGCCCGACGAATTGCAGCCCGAAACTCCCCCCGGTGATGGCGAAGCCGATCGCCAGCACCAGCGGCAGGCGCGCCGGGATTTCACGCAGCAGCGGGAACAGCACCGCCAGCACCACGCCCGAACGCAGCACGGTGTAGAACAGCGGCGGAATGCCGAGCGTCGAGACCGCGATCTTGCTCACCACCACGTTCAACGCCCAGGCGACGTTGCAGAACAGCATGATGAAAAGCGCGGAGAGCGGCAGGCCGGCAGGTGTCGGGGAATCGGGCATCAGGCGGGGTTATCGCCGAATGCCTCTCTGGCAACCTCCTGAGGCAGGCTCTCACGCAATTCCTCGCGCCAGACGGTCGCGACCGCATCGGACGGCGCGCGCCAGTCCCCGCGCGGGGAGAGCGCGCCCGCCGAAGAGACCTTGGGCCCGTTGGGCAGCGCCGAGCGCTTGAACTGCGAGAAGCCGAAGAAGCGCGCGCAGAACTTGTCGAGCCAGCGCGCGATGGTGGCGAGGTCGTAGGCGTTCTTCGCCGCATCCGGGAAGCCCGCCGGCCACAATCCGCCAGCGCGCTCCTTCCACGCGTGCCACGCGAGGAAGGCAACCTTGGAGGGGCGCTGGCCGAAGCGGATCACGTGGTGGAGAAAGAAGTCGTTGAGTTCATAAGGACCGACGATGCTCTCGGTCGATTGGATCGCCCCGTCCGCGCCGGGCGGCACCAGTTCGGGGGAAATCTCGGTATCGAGGATCGCGCCCAGCACTTGCCCGCAAGCATCGGTGAACTGGCCGGTCGCGATGGTCCAGCGGATGAGGTACTGGATCAGCGTCTTGGGCACGCCTGCATTGACCCCGTAATGGCTCATCTGGTCGCCCACGCCATAGGTGCACCAGCCGAGCGCCAGCTCGGAGAGGTCGCCGGTGCCGATCACGAAGCCCTTGTGCTGGCCCGCGAGGCGGAACAGGTAGTCGGTGCGCAGCCCCGCCTGAACGTTCTCGAAGGTGACGTCGTGCACCGGCTCGCCATCGGCAAAAGGATGGCCGATATCCTCGAGCATTTTCCTCGCCGCCGGGCGGATGTCGATCTCGCCCGAAGTGATCTCCATCGCCTCCATCAGCTTATGGGCGTTGCTCCTGGTGCCCTCCGAGGTGCCGAAGCCGGGCATGGTGTAGCCGCGGATGGTGGAGCGCGGCAGGCCGAGCCGGTCGCAGGCCTTGGCCGCGACGATCAGCGCGTGGGTGGAATCCAGCCCGCCCGAAATGCCGATGACGAGGCTCTCGGGACCCGTTGCCGCGATCCGCCGCATCAGCGCGTCGACCTGGATGTTGAAGGCCTCGTAGCAGTCCTCGTCGAGCTTGTTCGGACGGTCGGGGACGAAGGGAAAGCGCGCGACCGGGCGCGTGAGGCCGACGTCCCCTTCCGCATGGGCGTGGTCGAACAGGATGCGGCGATAGGTGTCCGCCGGGCTTCCGGCCCACTCGGCGGCGTCGGCATAGGTCTGGTTGCGCATCCGCTCGGCGGCGAGGCGCTCGGTGTCGATGTCGGCGATGCAGAGTTCGCCCGAGCGGTCGAAGCGTTCGGACTGGGCCAGAAGGTCGCCCATCTCGTAGATCACCCCCTGCCCGTCCCACGAAAGATCGGTGGTGCTCTCGCCGTGGCCGCTCGCCGAATAGACGTAGGCGGCGATGGCGCGCGAGGCGGAGGAGCGGCAGTGCAGGTGGCGGTCGTCCGCGCGCCCGATGGTGACCGGCGAGGCCGAGAGGTTGCACAGGATCAGCGCGCCCGCCATCGCGGTCTGCATCCCCGGGGGGACCGGCGCCCAGAAATCCTCGCACAGTTCCACCCCGAAGCGAAAACCCGGCAGGTTCGCGGCGGCGAAGACGAGGTCGGTGCCGAAGGGCACTTCCTCGCCCGCCACCCCGATCCACAGGTCGGTGCACCCGCGCCCGTGGGCGAAGTGACGCTTCTCGTAGAACTCGCGGTAATTGGGCAGGAAGCTCTTGGGCACCACGCCGAGGATCTGCCCGCCCGCGATCACCACCGCGCAATTGTAAAGCTTGTCCGCACGGCGCAGCGGTGCGCCGAGCACCAGCACCGGCGAGAGATCGGCGGAGGCCTCGACCACCTCGGCCAGCGCCTCCTCCACCCGCTCGATCAGCGCGTGCTGGAGCAGGAGGTCGTCGATCGCGTAGGAGGACAGGGTGAGTTCGGGGAAGACAACCAGGTCGACATGGGCCGCATGGGCCTTCCTCGCCTCCTCCAGCACCCCGGCGGTGTTGTGGGCGACATCGGCGGGGCGGCTGCACGGGGTCGCGGTCGCCACCCGCACGAAGCCGTGGGCGTGCATGTCGAAGAAGGGGTGCGTCTCGCTCATCCGCGCGGGTTCTCCTGGCTGGCTGCGGCTGTAACGCGCAAGTGCCGCCCTGCCTAGGGTCCCGCCTCCTCGAGAAAGGCGATCAGGCCGCGTTCGGCGCGGGAGAGCCAGCGGGTCGCGCGCGGCAGGCGCAGCCCCTCGCGCCACGCCTCCTGCCCCTCGATCCGGTCGATCACCGCGGGGTGGACATAGGACTTGCGCGCGATCGCCGGGGTGTTGCCGAGATGCTCGGCGACGTGATCGAGCATGTCGCCCATCTTCACCCGGCCCTCTCCGGTCGCGAGGCATTCGAAGGCCAGCACGCTCGCATGGAAGGTGCGGAAATGCTTGGCGGAGAAATCCTCGCCCATGGTCTCGCGCAGGTAGGCGTTGACGTCGGCGGAGGTGACGGGTCGCACCTCCTCGTCCTCGTCCTCGTAGCGGAACAGGTGTTCGTCCTCCCCGTCGAGGTCCTGCATCCGGGCCACCACCCGCGCGAGCCGCGCGTCGGACACGTCGAGCTCGCGCTCCTTGCCGCCCTTGCCGGCGAAGTGCAGCGCGAGCCGGGTGGTGCCGACTTCGGCGTGGTCGCTGCGCAGCGTGGTCGCGCCGTAGCTGTCATTGGTGCGCGCATACTGCTCGTTGCCGATCCGGATCGCCGACAGGTCGAGCAGCCGCACCACTGCCGCCAAGGCCCGTTCGCGGGTGACGCGCGGCTGGCGCAGGTCCTCGTCGACGCGCTTCCTCATCAGTGGCAGCAACCGGCCGAAGGCGGCGCAGGCGTCGAACTTCGCGCTTTCCCGCTGGCTGCGGAAGTCGGGGTGGTAGCGATATTGCTTGCGCCCCGCATCGTCGTATCCGGTGGCGAGGATGTGGCCGTTTTCGACCGGGCAAAACCACGCGTCGGAATAGGCCGGGGGCAGCGCGATGGCATTGAGCCGCTCGCGCTCGCCCTTGTCGCGGATCAGTTCTCCGGACGGATCGTAATAGGCCCAGCCCCTGCCTGCCCGCCTGCGGGTGATGCCGGGCAGTTCGTCGTCGACATAGACAAGCTTTTCCATCGCCAAGCAAAGTCACGGGCAGGCGGCCGTGTTCCGCCTTGCATGGCGGCCTGCGGCTCGCCAGATGGACATTCGCGACGACGCGCACCCCGTTTGCGCCCGAAGGAGAATGACGCATGGCCGACCCCGTCTACACCCCGCCCAAGGTCTGGAACCCCGACACCGTCTCGGGCGGCCGCTTCGCCGGGATCAACCGGCCCACTGCGGGCGCGCGCGAAGAGCGCGATCTGCCGGTCGGCGATAACCCCTTCCAGCTCTATTCGCTCGCCACCCCCAACGGGGTGAAGGTCACCGTGATGCTCGAGGAGCTGCTCGAGGCCGGGCACAAGGGCGCCGAATACGACGCCTTCACGATCAACATCTCCGAAGGCGAGCAGTTCACCAGCGGCTTCGTCGGCGTGAACCCCAATTCCAAGATCCCCGCGCTTCTCGACCGCAGCGGCGAGCAACCGTTCCGCATCTTCGAGAGCGGCGCGATCCTCGTCCACCTCGCGGAAAAGTTCGGCGCCTTCCTGCCCAGCGACCCGGCCGCGCGCGCCGAGGTGCTCAGCTGGGTGTTCTGGCAGGTCGGCACCGGCCCCTTCATCGGCGGCGGCTTCGGCCATTTCTACGCCTATGCGCCCGAGAAATACGAATACCCGATCAACCGCTACGCGATGGAGGTGAAGCGCATCTTCGATGTCGCCGACCAGCGGCTTGCGGAGAACCGCTTCCTTGGCGGCGAGGACTACACCATCGCCGACATCGCCAACTGGCCGTGGCTCGCGCCTTTCGTCGCCGGCACGATCTACAACGAGGCCAAGACCTTCCTTTCGATCGAGGACTACAAGCACGTCGGCCGCTGGGCGCGCGAGATCGCCGCGCGGCCGGGCGTGCAGCGCGGGCGGATCGTCAACAAGGTATGGGGCGATGAGGACAGCCAGCTGAAGGAACGCCATTCGGCCGAGGATTTCGCGGGCAAGAAGCTCGACTGGAACTTCTGACACCCAGCGGGGCAAGCCGCCGCTTTGCCCCCTTCACAAGGCCGATGGAGGCGCTATAGGGCGCGGCTCTGCTGGGGCGTAGCCAAGCGGTAAGGCAGCGGTTTTTGGTACCGCCATGCGAAGGTTCGAATCCTTCCGCCCCAGCCAGTTTCATTTTCCTCAATAAAAACAATCTATTAAGGCTCATTGATGACCCCGTGTGGGCCAGCAATGTGGGCCAACTTTGTGTGCCGCTTCGCGGTGACTTGGTAGCCTCGAAACGGAGGCGAAAGGACTAGCGAGACGCATCCATATCGCGTAGTTTCCGATCTGTTCTAGTTGCGGGGCGCTGAAATGTGGCATTGGGATCAAGGGCATCAGGCTTACTTTCATTTCGACGCCCTTCGGTCGCTTTCAAAGCTCGTGATTGCCACCGACTTTAAGTCCGTGACCAGAGCGCAGGCGCAGGCAATCACCGGATTGCCCTTCGCAGCGCCGCCAACCCATTCCCCGTGGCGCAATTATTCCCGAGCACTCAAACTCTGCTTGCTGGTAAGTGAACAGGGCAGCTTAGCGGTGCCGACGCCCGTCGCCCAAATCTTAGCGCGACCCGGTGAGGTTACGTCGGACGAGTACTTCCACTTTTTGGTCCAGTCATCGACCGAACCAAATCCGGCCCTCCAAGGCTGGCAACCCACTTCGCCCCGCAGATACCCGCTACTATTCTCGCTCAAATACCTGCTTGCGAAAGCGGCGATCTCAAAGCAGGGCAACCCGCCTGCGACGGCATCCCTAGACGAGATTATCGGCGCATATCGAGCGAGCGGATTTAGCGGTGCCGAAACGGACGAGAAGTTCATCGACCTGTTTTCGAAGGCTTCGTTGTTTGCGCCTCAAGGCGCATCCGCACCCGACAACCTTAGGCGCCAAGCACGGGAAAGTCTCAAAACCATCTGTCAGATTTCATACCTTCATTTAAACAATAATGTAGTGGTAATCAGCCTAAATCCGGCAGACGCACTCGACATATTTCAATCCCTCAATCCGATCATAAGCAGTGGTCACAAGACTGCGGATGAAGAAATCAGAGCAATCGCCAAGCTCTTTAGTGGCGGAACCACCGATGATTTCTTCGAATATCCCAATACCGTTATGAACGAGGTGATCGAGAGCGGCTTTAACGAGGGCAGCAAGGTCAAGAAGACCCATGTTACCATCGAAAGAAACAGCGGCCTTCGCGCAGCGTTCTTTGCGCGTAACGATACCACCGTTTGCGATGTCTGCCGCCTAGACACGGCAGCCTCATATCCGTGGACAAGCCGGGTCCTTGACCTTCACCATCTGCTCCCCCTCTGCTCTGGTACGAGAATTGACGGTTCGAGCACGACGCTATCCGATCTGGTGCCGCTTTGCCCGAGCTGTCACAGGGGTGTGCATCGCTACTATGATGACTGGTTTCGGAAAATGAAGCGCAAGGATTTTGCCAGCCGAGACGAGGCAGTCGGCGTCTACGACCTCATGAAAACGGAATATCCCGGCCCTTGCCATGTCTAGAGCATTGAGAAAGTCGACGCCGCAGGCTTACGAGCGGCAAGCAGCGATACTTCGTACGGCAGAGGCCGCTGATGCGGACCTGAGCGCGGCGCTCCGCAGCCATGGCATTTCGTATGATGACCTAATTTACGAGGTGAGCGGTCCGCAGCGTTGGGATGGCCCCGCTCCCTTGTCTTTGAAAGATTTCCCGAAGGCAGCCGCAGGAGTGCCTTTGGTGAGTTTTTTCACCGGCTGTGGGGGAATGGACCTAGGCTTTGAAGCCGTGGGGTTCGATCATGTTGCCGCCTTCGAGTTCAACGAGCTTTTCTGCAAGACCCTCCGCAAGAACCGCCCGGAATGGCGAGTATATGGCCCCCCGGTTCACTCAGGCGATGTGTCAAAGTTTGATGAAGTTGAAGCAGCCCTCGCGCCCCTGATTTCCGAACCTTTCGAAGGCGTCTTTGTTGGCGGTCCACCCTGCCAGCCCTTTTCCATCGCAGCCAACCAGCGGTTTGCGAAGTGGGGGGACAACTTCAAGAGGACCGGGTTTGCACATGAAAAGAACGGCAACCTTCTATTCGACTTTGTTCGGTTGATTGTCAGGTTCAAGCCAAAGGCATTCGTGATCGAGAACGTTCCCGGCCTGCGGGACATTGACAGTGGAGAACAGTTGGCGGCGGCGATTTCCGATCTTGAGGCCGCCGGGTACCATGTACACGAACCGACGGTGCTTAATGCTGCTAACTACGGCATCCCGCAGCACCGGCATCGCCTATTTGTAGTCGGGTCTCGTGATCCATCACCGCTGTTTATGCCTCCCCCTCGGAATTATCTTGTGGGATGCGGGAGTGTTCTGTTTCGGTCGCAGCAGAGCGTCCCGAACAATGAGACCCGCGCCCATAAGGCTGGGTCCCTCTTAAGGTATATGCGGCTCGACTATGGGCAGAGGGATCAGCTTGGCCGTGTGGACCGACTTGACCCCAGCCAGCCGTCCAAGACCGTCATTGCAGGGGGGACTGCCGGGGGCGGCCGCTCGCATTTGCATCCCGAGATACCTCGTACACTGAGCGTACGCGAATGCGCGCGACTGCAAACATTTCCCGATGAATACGTCTTTGTCGGCCCGACGGCGAGGCAGTTCACACAAGTTGGGAATGCTGTTCCCCCCGTGCTCGCAGCCCAGGTGGGGAGCGCCCTAGCACAGGCATTCTTCCGCTAGAGGACGGCGAAAAAAGCAGGGCAGAGCAAAAAGACGCCCCGCCCTCACGCCGCTTGGCAGGCGCGGCTCACGGTCGCGGTCGATATACCAAAGTGCCGCGCGGTCTCCGCGATGCTCGCCCCGGTCTCCCGCCGCCACCTAGCGACCTCTTGCGGTGCCACCTTGGGGGGACGCCCGAGGCTCGCCTTGCCGCGATGGGTGCGCCCGGTCTCGGCAAGTGCCTGCGCCGCCCTCGCCCGCCCGTCGGCGGTGCGCTCAGCAATCCGGCGGCGCTCCATTTCTGCCACCTGTGCCAGCACGGCGAGGATCAGCTCGCCAACGCCCCGGCCAATCGGCCCGAGGCCGCGCACGTCCACCGTCACCCCGGCGTCAATCAAGCGCCGCACGGTCGCTTGCACGTCCAAGGCATCGCGCCCCAGCCGGTCCACGGCATAGACACACACGGTGTCCCCTTCGCGGACATAGGACAGCATTTCGGCGAAGCCGGGGCGATCAGCGGCGGGGACGCCCCCGCTCACGCCTTCGTCCCGAAACTCTTTGTCGAAGCCGCCGCCCAGCGCCGCGCGCTGCGCTTCAATCGACTGGTCGCTGGTGCTCACTCGGTAATATGCGATACGGGCCATGCCTCACTCCATCGAAAGTTACCCATAGGATATGAGGGATACCGCACAAGTCAATACCCTATCTTTTGATGGATGCGACAGGGGCGATTTACCCCTCCCTCACAAGGTGTAACTTTTGATGGGGAGCAACGGCTCACCGCAAGGCGGAGTCGATTTGGCGAGGAACCGTCCGGCTTGTGGAAGCGTCCCTTGTCCGGCGCGGCGGCGGGTCGCTATCTCCCGGCCCTCACTCAAACCGATAGGAGGGATCATGTCGTATGACGGGATGCGCCCCGGCTTGGCCGCTAGGGCACGGGTTGCACGGTTGCTGGGTTTGGAGAGCGACAGGGGCGCGGTTTTCTCCGCCCCCATGCGCGCACCTAGGGGCACCATCGGTGGACAAGGGAGCGAGGCAAGGTCGGTGAACCGATAGTCACCGGCTGGGGCACCCCCCTATGGGGGGAGGGGGAAAAGTCGTGCTGCGTTATACCGCTTCGGATTTTTGCAGCAAAACTAATCCCCCTGCCCCTTCAAGGGCCGCGACGTGCGCGTGGTGGAGATCGACGGGCAACCGTGGTTCGTCGGGGCCGATGTGGTCCGCGTCCTAGGCTTCTCCAAGAAAAGCACCGCAACCGCATATCGCCACCTCGCTGACGATGAGAGCCGCTACAGTCCGCGAGAGACTGTTGGTATGGGGCATGGTCGGGCCGTGCGCTTGCTCACCGAGAGCGGCCTCTACAAGCTCATCATGCGCTCCGATAAGCCGGAGGCTCGGGATAGGGCACCCGCATTCTGATTGCTGGTGCCCCCTGCACGTATCAGATACGTGGGGCCCTGTTTGAGGGGCCGGTCCCAGCGGGAGAGGAACTTTGCGATCCTCACCCTTTTGCATTCAGGGAGCGACCGCCCCCTCGCGCACCCCAAGGTCCACCAGCCGTGCCTCTAGGACGGCTCTCGCCTCGGGGTGCCAGCGCAGCACATGGCGCGCGGCGCGGACGGGACAGCTCACGGCATCAAGCCGGGTTTGAGCGGCGAAGGCGTCCCGGTATCTCGGCTCGGGCATCAGGGACGCGACAAGGGCGTAGGGAAAGCGTGGCATAGGGCTTCCTTCCTTGGCTGGGGGTTAGTCGGGATCGGCGGGGAGCTGGCGGCGATAGGCGGCGAGTATCCGCTCCGCCGCTTCCTCTAGAATGGCTTCCCGCTCTCGCCGCTCACGGCGGGCACGGCGGCGGCACTGGCGACAGCGCGTAGTGCGACCTTCGGGGTCGCGGCGTTCCACCGCGAAGGCACCTAGGGGCAACAGGCGGGAGCAGCCGAAACACCATCGGTGCCCCGGCGGGACCGGGACAGGGACAATCTTGCGAGGCATTGGGCCTCCCTAGGCTGGTTTTGGGGGCGTTACGGGCGCATGGGGGAGAGGCGGGGAGCCTTCGGGCACCCTCACCCCTCCCCCGGCCCTGAGGAGCTTTTTTGCAGGCGTTACGCCGCGATATTCGACCGTTTCAGGGAGCGAGGCCGGACAGGCCAGAGCGGGCAGGAAGTCACCCCGCAGCTCTCGACCTGGGCGCGCCACGTTCCCGGCTCGATCGGGTCGTAGGTGCAAGCGCGGCACTTGGCGTTGACCGCCGCGCGCAGTGAGGTTCGGCTCAATGCCGAAGCTCCGTCCGCATCCGCTTGGCGAGGGCTTCGGCCCGTTCGCGGACCCGCTCATCCCGGACAATCTTGCGGGCGAGTGCCTCGGCTTCGGCGCGGTCGGCTGCGGCCTCTTGCGCGGCAAGGCGGAGCTGCGCGGTTTCCTTGACCGCACGGGCGATCCGCCGCGCACCTTCGGGACCATTCAACAGGCTGGCGCGGTATTCCAGCTCCCGGAGCCGCGCCTCCAATGCGCGCCGCCGCTCGCCCTGCACCGCCTCGACAGCCTCGAAACGCTGCTGCCCGGTCTCGGGGTCCTTGGCGTAGCTGCCGTCCGGGTTGTAGACCGGCTTCCACCGGGCGACCTCGGCGAGCTGCTGATAGATGCGGTGCGCCTCGGCATCCAACTCCCGCACCTCCTTTTCGATCAGCAACGCCTCACGGTGATAGGGTTCAAGCGACGGGTCGGGGGTGCCCTTCACCCGCACGTCAATTCCAATCTGCCGAAGGGCCTCATAGACCAGCCCTTGCTCCACTTCCTCCCGGCGGTGTTCCGGGACGGCGGCGAGCTGCGCCCGCACTTGCTCCGCCTTGTCTGGCGGGAGGATGCTGGCGGTGAGGCGTTCGGGCATCTTGAACCCGCCGCCGGTGAGCTTCACCGGGGAGGGGATGTCATTGATGGGGTCGAAATCCTCGATCCCCGCAACCGCGTCGGCTTCTTCGGGGGTGAGGTCGTAGGACGGGGGAGTGTAGTCGCTTCCCGTAGTGTCAGGAATGAGGTTGTCGGGAGTGTCCGACATGATGCAAGGTTCCCTTGCTGGTGTTGAACATAACCGCTCTTGAGCGGCTGGGGACGGGAGTATGTCCCCGGCGACAGGACCGAGGGTTCGCCTCGGGTCCACGGGAGGGGAGGCCGCAAGTGTCACCGTAGGAGCACCGTCGGTTCACCAACGGTCCCAGTTACACTTAAAGAAGGTCCTTCCTCCGAGGGTGCGGCCTAATCGCCTCCGCTTCGCTGCGCGGGCTTCGACAGCTCGGCAGTGAGCGGGGCGATCAGGGGCGCGGCGTGGGGCGGCTGGTTTCCCCACACCGAGGCTGCGTCCTAATCGCCCGTCCCTGCAACCGGCGTCGGCAGAGCGAGGCCGGGATAATCGATCATCGCCACAATCTCGGCCATGCGGTGAACCCATGCGCCCGTTCCGTAGGTGCGGAACGTGAAGCCGGGTTTCTCATGCCCGACAAGCTGGGCCACCTCGCTTTCCGGCACACCCAGCCGCTCAAGCTGTCCGACAACATTCTTGCGGAACGAGTGAAACGACTTGCGGCGATCCGTGAAGCCGCGCGACGCCTTGTAGCGGCTAAACTCCCGGCTGGCGTCCGCGCCCGGTTTCTTGCCCGGTCCCTCGGGGTTGAAGGTCGGCCATATGCGCGCGGTCGGCTCGCCCCGCTCCCGCTCTAGGAGCCATGCCAGCCTCGGGTGGATGGCGACAAGGCGCACCCCGGCGAGGGTCTTGGCCTCCCGTATATCGAACACGGGGACGCCCGCTTCCTCCCTAATGTCCCGCCATTCCAGAGCGGCAATCTCGTTGATCCGCATCCCGGTGAACATTCCCACCAGCATGACCTCGGCAAGATCGGAGCGCCCCGGCGCGGGCGTCCAGAGCTTCTTGAGTTCGTCAGTCTCCCAAGGGAGATAGCCTTGGACGTTACGACCGCGTGTGAGCTTCTTGCGGTTCCCGTCGAATGGATTGTCGCCCTCGCAATAGCCGCGCTTCCTCGCCCATGCCCAAAGGGCCTTGAGGTCCTGCCCGTGCCGATTGAGGGTGCCCGCCGCCAGCCCGCGCGGGGAGTTGCCATAGGTGCGCTGCAACTCCCGCCATGACAGCTCACGGGCCGTGGGGGAGCGGGCGTAGCTTGGGTCCAGCATCGCCAGCCCGTCGATATAGCCCGCCGCGTCGGCCTCGCTCACCTCGCGTATCGGGCGATCCTCCCAATAGGACCCGAACAGCCGGAACGTGGCCTTGAGCTGCGACAGGCGGTTCGTGCTCCCGTCATCATCCCGGCGCTGGGTCTTGATGTATTCCGCTGCCAGCTCGGAAAAGCTGGGCTCCAGCTCCCGGCGGGGCTTCGCCTTCCGCCCCCGCACTTCCTCGGCGGCATCCTGCAAGGCGGCAAGGCGGGCCTGTTCAATCGGGGTCAGCTCCCGCTCCCCCGCCCCTTCGGCCATGCGGTCAAGCTCAAGGTCGATCGCAGCGACCACCGGGTGCTCCCCCGGCATATCCGCGCGCCAGCTCTTGGCTTCCTCTCGGGTGCGCTCATAGACTTGCCGAACGACAGCCAAGGCGGGCGTATCGTGTCCTAGGCGCTCCGCCCATATCGCCCGCAACTCGGCCTCCCAAGCGTCGGCCTCTGCCTTGGCTGCGCGTCGGTCGCTGGTGTGGAGTGTGCGCTGGAGAAACTCCGCGCCGCCATAGTCGGCTTGCAGGGGTTTGGGGATGCGGACTTTGGCGCGGTGCTTGTTGTGGCGGCGTTGGACGTAGGCCATTTCTCGGGTCTGCTTGCTATCTGTGGGCCAGCTCTGTGGGCCAGCTTTGTAGTCCCGCACCCCCTGTAATTCAATACTTTATCGGCCATTCAACGGCTTAGACCGCCCTTGCTCAAACTCCTTCCGCCCCAGCCATTCTCCTCAAGCCCTTGGTATAATTGGGTTTTTCCGCGAGAACCGCGCGGAATCGCAGTTGTCCCCAGCAACTGTCACGGGCCGGCTGTCCGCTGGGACGGTTCGGGCCGCAGACCTCGAAAGGGGTTTGCGCGGATGCCGCGTTCTGCCTTTTCCAACCTCAAGCGTCGTGGTGCCGCCCGCTGGCGTTCAGGCGCGGCGCGCAATCTCGCGATGTTCCTGATCGCCCTCGCCCAACCGTTCGAGGCGGTAGCCGACCCTGCGGATCGTCCGGATACGTTCGTGCCCGATCTTCTTGCGCAGGCGCGCGACCATCACTTCGACGGCATTGATCGAATTGGCGCGATGGGTCTGATGCAAGATCGCCCCGATCTCCTCGGCCGAGTGCGTGCGATCGGGCCACAACAGCAGATGCCGCAGCAGCCGCAGTTCGTTGTGCGTCAGATCGAGCGGTTCGCCGTGGAGCGTCGCGATATTCTGCCTGAGGCTGAATTCGAGCCCGTCGCTCGATAGCCGGTCCGATGTCTGCCCCGCGGTTCGGCGCACGAGTGCGCGCAGGCGGGCGCAGACCTCCTCCGAGCGGACGGGCTTGACGATGAAGTCGTCCGCCCCCGCATCGAGGCTGTCGACCCGCTCGCGCCAACTATCGGCTTCGGAAATGACCATGATCGGGCTCGGCTCGCCGCGGTCGCGCAACCGCCGCACCAGCATGCTGGGGGGCGGACCGGCGGACCTCATGTCGAAGATCGTCGCGCTGACATGACCGGGGGCGGTCTGGCCGCGCGCGATGTCTGCAGCGTGGCTCACTTCCATGCGAAAGCCGGCCTGCACCAGCTTGTCGACCAGCCACGAGGAATACTGATTTTCGCTTTCGACAAGCCGGACCTTCACCGTGTTCGCACTCCCGATAGTGTCCCTCACAGGGCAATCGTCGGCGTAACGAAGGCGGGGCCCGTTTTATTTCAGACCGTGCCGAATTTTCTTTCAATCTTGACGCCCACCTCCTGCAGAAATTGCGTCGGCAGCAGTCCTCCGGCACAAATGATTACTGCATCGTTAGCCAAGATTTCGGAGGTCTCGCCCTTCATCAGCACCACGTGATCACCGTGAATGCTGGCAACCACTGTCTGCAGCCGCTCGACGAGCGTGCCGGCTTCGGCGGCGGCGCGCACGCGCTCGCGGTTCTTGGGCTTGGCCCGTCCGTAAGCGTCTCCGCGATAGGACAGGGTGACATGGCTGCCGGGCTGTTCGGCGATGCTCGCCGCCGCCTCGAGCGCGCTGTCGCCGCCGCCCACCACCAGCACCTTCTGCCCGGCATATTGTTCGGGGTCGATCAGCCGGTAGACCACCTTCTTGAGGTCCTCGCCGGGCACCCCGAGAGGACGGGGTGTGCCGCGCCGGCCGATGGCCAGCAGGATGGTCTTCGCACGATATTGCCCCTTGGTCGTCGTTGCGACGAGATGGCCTTCGCTGCCCGTGATGGCGAGCACCTGCTCCTCGAAACGGGGGTGGAGATCGGCCCGCGAGATCACGTCCTGCCAGAAGGCGATGAGGTCTTCCTTGATGATTTCGCCGAATTTCACCTTGCCGATGATCGGCAGGTGAGCGGGCGCGGTCATCACCATCTTGCCGCGCGGGAAATGGGCTACGGTCCCGCCAAGGGTCGACTGGTCGACCGTCTCGAACCGCAGTCCCGCTTCCTTCGCCGCGAGACTTGCGGAGATTCCGGCCGGGCCGCAGCCGACCACCAGCACGTCGAGCAGATCAGGGTTGCGTGGCAGGCCGCGGCATTTCTCGACGATCGCCGCCATCGCCTGCCGACCCTGCTCGATCGCGTTCTTGACGAGACCCATGCCGCCCAGTTCACCGGCAATGAAGATGCCCGGGACGCTGGTCTCGAAGCTCGGGGAAAGCAGCGGGATGTCGATTCCGCGTGTCGCGGTGCCGAACACGAGGCTGATCGCATCGGTCGGACAGGCTGCCGCGCAGGCCCCGTGGCCGATGCAGTGGGTGGGCTCCACCAATTGCGCCTTGCCCCCGATGATCCCCAGGATCTGGCCTTCGGGGCACGCCTTCACGCACACGGCACAGCCGAGGCATCGCGCGGGGTCGATCACCGGGTGCAGCGAGCTGGGCTCGATCAGTCCGGCAGCGCGATTCTCTTCGAGAACGGCCGTGGCCTTGTTCGCCTCACGCCGCCGGATCCAGCCGAAGATGACCCAGATTGCAACGAGCGGTGCGGCATAGACAAGTGCGAGTTCGAGCTGCTCCATCAGGCCCCCGGCACTTGAAGCTCGCGGGCTGCCGCGTTGATCCGGCCGAGCGCGGCGGCATCCGCACCAAGTCCGGTGCGCGCGGCCTTGAGATCGGCGGCGGCCTGATCGCGCTGGCCCAGCACCATGCGCGCGCGCAGCAGGCGCACCCACCCGTCGGCATCGGCAGGGTTGGCGGCCAGCCGCTGCGCGAGACGATCGACCATGCCGCTCACCATCGATTCCTGCTGGGCTGGCGGCAATGCCTGCGCCGCCTGGATGGTCGCCGGATCGAGCACCGGCATGTCGCCGCCCGGACCGGCGGGTGTCGCGGCGAGGAGCCGGGCGGAGACGTCGGTGCCGAGCGCGCCGGACAGGCGCTCGATCTCGCGCCGCACGTCGGCCTGCCACGGCGCATCGGCGGGTCCCGAATTGGCGAGTGCGACCAGCGCGTCGAGGGCCTTGGCTTCCTTGCCGTTCTGGGCATCCCACAAGGCGAGGAAATAGCGCGCACGCGGTTCGGCCGGATCGAGCCGCAGCGCCGTCTCGAACGACGATTTGGCCTCGGCCGTCACCGTGTTCTTGGCAACCGCCACCAGCGCCTCGCCATAGCCGGCATGGACGCTGGCGTTTCCGGGAACCAGTTCGAGCGCGCGTTTGTAGGGGGCGATGGCAAGCTCGGGCCGGTCGGTCATGACATAGGACCAGCCGAGCATCCGGTAGCCCTCCCCGTCGTCGGGATTCTGCTCGAGCCGGCTGGCGAGCCGCGCGATCATCGTGTCGACATCGTCGAGCTGCTGCTGCGCAGAACTGACCGGCAGCGCGGATGCGCTCTGATCCGGACCGGAGGCGGCGGTCCCGCGCACGCTGGCGGCAACCGCCGCCACCAGCACCAGCGCGGCCGCGACCAGCAGCAAGTGAGCGGGACGGGGGCGGCCGAGGCGCGCGAACACGCCCTGCAGGCGGGTGCTCTCGCCGCCGCGATCTGCGGACACTGAAAGGCCATCCGCCGGAGTATCCGGCCCGATAAGCACGGGCCTGTCCAGTTCGGGCGTCGTCCCCGCGACGGCCTTGCCGTGGGACTGCCAGAGACGCAGGCCGACAATGCCGATTGCCAATCCCGCCACTGCGGTCATCAGATATTGCAACACGTTCGCTTCCTTTGCCGTTCGCACTCCGATTGGCTGCGTTCGACCAAGCAAACGTTAGCGCCCAGTCCCATTCTTGCACCAAGCTGTCAGCCCTTCGGCTTGTCGGCGACCTGCACTGCGCCATCGGTGAAGCGTGCGCCCGGGAGGCCACATTTTGCGCTCTGTCGACCACCTCTGCCCGATAGCCGCAGCACACCCAGACCCCTTTCGAACCTCACGGAAGACGATGACCGCATCAACCGCCAGCTCTCAACCCAATGTCCCGACCCACGCGCCCGCACGGCTCAAGCCGGCGCGGGTGGAGGAGCTGCTATCGGCGCTCATCTTCGCCGCAGTCCTCGTGGTGCTCGTAGCAGGCTGGTTCGGGCGTGAGAGCGGCTGGGTCGATCCGGAACATGGCCTTGGCTACTGGCTCGGCATCATCGGCGGCAGCATGATGCTGCTGCTGCTCGGCTACCCGGTGCGCAAGCGGGTGAAGCCGCGCAGCCGGACGATGGGATCGGTCGGCTTCTGGTTCCGCTTCCATATGCTTCTGGGTGTGATCGGACCGACCGCGGTGCTCTACCATTCGCGCTTCTCGTTCGGATCGCTCAACAGCACGATGGCGATGAGCGCGATGATCATCGTCGCGAGCAGCGGGCTGGTCGGTCGGTTTCTCTATTCGCGGGTCCATCGCGGCTATTCGGGACGCAAGCTCGAGTTGCGCTCCCTGAAGCAGGAAATGGACGCCATGCTGGCCGAGCTCGAGGCCGCGGGCAACCGGGACGGTCTGCTCCTCGCCGCTCTCGCCGAGTTCGAGCGGCACGCGGTTGAGGCAGGATCGACCTTCGGGTCGAGCGCGATGGCAGTGGTGGGGCTCGGGCTGCGCTCGCGCCTGACCGAACGCCGGCTGCGCGGGCAGTTGCGCCGCACCGCGGTCGATACGCGCGAGCTGGAGGCCAAGTTGTCGCACTTCTTCGAGGCGGCACGGCGCGCGGCGGCTTTCGCCTTCTACCAGCGTTCGTTGCACCTTTGGCATCTGCTTCACCTGCCGCTGGTGTTCCTGCTGGCGGGGTCCGTGGTGCTGCACATCGTCGCCGTGCACATGTACTGATGCGCAAGTGGCGGCTCTTCGTCTGCCTGCTCCTCGCCGGATTGGCGCTGGGGACGACCGCGCCCGCGCTGCTGGCGCAGAGCATCATGGAGCGGCTGGTCACGCCGGGTCCGCTGTCCGCCCCGCACGCCAAGCTGGAAAGCAAGTGTTCCTCCTGCCACACCTCCTTCCAGCGCGCGACCGAGAACCGCCAATGCGTCGCTTGCCATCAGGAGGTGGGTCGCGACGTGGCGGCGAGCAAGGGATTCCACGGGCGCTTCGGCAAGGCACGCAGCCAGACCTGCCGCAGCTGCCATTCGGAGCACCACGGGCGCGCGCATGATATCGTCGCCTTCAGCCGCAGCAGCTTCGATCACGGCCTCACCGATTATCCGCTCACGGGCAAGCACGCCGGGGTCGCCTGCGCATCGTGCCACCGCCCGGGCACCAAGTTCCGCGGGACGACGACCGCTTGCGCTGCCTGTCACCGCACCGACGAGCCCCACAAGGGACGTCTCGGTCGCACCTGCCATTCATGCCACGGCACCGCCGGCTGGAAGGCGCTCAAGCCTTTCGATCACCGTGCGCGCACCGAATTCGCGCTGACGGGCGCCCATGCGCGGGTCAAGTGCACCGATTGCCACCGCGACGAGGTGTGGGCGGGACTGCCGGACGCCTGCGTCGATTGCCACCGCAAGGACGATGCGCACCGCGGCTCGCGCGGAAGCAATTGCGCCTCGTGCCACCGCACCACCCGCTGGGCTGAGGTGACCTTCGATCACGACTCGACCGGATTCTCGCTGATCGGTGGACATGCCGCGGCAAGCTGCGCTGCGTGCCACGGTGCCGGCAACACGGTGCGCAACCCGTCGCGCACCTGCATCGCCTGCCACCGCAAGGACGACACGCATCAGGGGGGCAATGGCGAGCAATGCGGTGATTGCCACACGCCGCGCGGCTGGAGCCGGGTGAAGTTCGATCATGATGCCATGACCCAGTTCCCCCTGAAGGGCGCGCACCGCCAGACCAAGTGCGCCGCGTGCCACCGCGATCCGCCGCGGGTCGCCAAGCCGCCGGTGGCCTGCTTCGGATGCCACGCCGAGGATGATTCGCACGAGGGGCGCAACGGCACCGACTGCGCCCGCTGCCATGTCGAAACCGCCTGGGACGCGGTGACCTTCGATCACAACCGGATGACGCAGTTCCCGCTGCTCGGCGCCCATGCCCGTGCCGCTTGCGAAAGCTGCCACACCTCGCCGCCGGAGCAGCTGCGCCCCGACACCGCCTGCGCCTCCTGCCATGCCGAAGACGATCCCCACGCGGGCAATCTCGGCGCCAATTGCGCGCGCTGCCATGACAGCGAGGACTGGGTCACGCGGGTGCGCTTCGATCACGATCTCACCCGTTTCCCGCTGCTCGGGAGCCACGCCGGGCAGGAATGCAGCGCCTGCCATGCCGACAAGCGCTTCGCCGCCAAGGGCACCGCCTGCGCCGATTGCCACGCCGACGATCACCACCTCGGCCAGCTCGGCAGCCGCCCCGATTGCCAGGGCTGTCACAATACCCGCGACTGGAAGGTCTGGTCGTTCGATCACGACCGCCAGACGCGCTTCGCGCTCACCGGCCGGCACCGCGGGCTGATCTGCTCGGCTTGTCACACCCGCGCGGGCGATCCTGCCAAGCAGCCGAGCCGCTGCATCGCCTGCCACCGGCGCGACGACCGCCACCGCGGCGCCTTCGGCGAGGATTGCGAACGCTGCCACGTGACCGACAGCTTCTCCGCAATCATCCTGCCCTGACCGGCTGGCGCGAAAGCTGACACGAGGCTTTCGGCCCCGATAACCCGCCGACGAGTTGAGGCTCCACGCCGATGGACGGTGGCTTGTCCTATACCTCGCGTAACCCGCTCCGCCCTACGCTTCGCTCAATAAATCACGGCCAAGGCTGCGGCTTTGGCGCATAGCGAAAGGTTCCTGTGAAGCGGCTTGTGGCCTTCCTGATGCGGATCGTGGCGCTGTGCGCGGCGGTGGCGGCGCTCGCCATGATTGCGCCGCCGGCCTTCGCGCAAGGTGCCTCCGCCGAGCCGCCCTTCGATCATTTCGCGACCGGCTTTCCGCTGACGGGCGCGCACGCCAGCATCGATTGCGCCGCGTGCCACGCCGACGGGACCTTCTCCGGCACCCCGCGCAGCTGCGCCGATTGCCACAACGGCGTCCGCGCGCTCGGCCGTCCAGCGAGCCACGTTCCGACCGCGGCCAACTGCGACAGCTGCCACACCACGCGCCGCTGGCAGATCGAGAACTTCGACCACGCCAGCGTCACCGGCAGTTGTGCTGCGTGCCACGACGGCGTGACCGCGAGCGGCAAGCCCGCAGCGCACATCCAGACCACGGCGGACTGCGCGTCCTGCCATTCGACCGCAACCTGGCAGGCGGCGCGCTTCGATCACGCGGGCGTCGCCGGCAATTGCGCCTCCTGTCACAACGGCACCACCGCGAGCGGCAAGCCCGCGGGTCACATTCCCACCACCGGCGACTGCGCCACCTGCCATTCGACCAACACCTGGACCGGCGCGCGCTTCTCGCACGAGGGCATCAGCAGCAATTGTGCCGCTTGCCACAACGGCAGCAACGCACCGGGCAAACCGGCGAGCCATATCCCGACCAGCGCCGATTGTGCCGATTGCCACCGCACCAGCGCATGGAGCCCGACGACCTTCACCCATTCGGGCATCACCGGCGGATGTTCGAGCTGCCACAACGGCACCAATGCGACGGGCCGCGGCGGTTCGCATATCGCGACCTCGACCGCCTGCGAGGCATGCCATTCCACCTCGGTCTGGAGCCCGGTGCGCACCGTCGACCATAACGCGGTGACCGGCACCTGCACATCGTGCCACAACGGCTCTATCGCGACCGGCAAGCCCGCGGGGCACATCCCCACCACCGCGCAATGCTCCGACTGCCACCGCACCACGGCGTGGTCGCCGGCGACCTTCAATCATGCGGGCGTCACCGGCAATTGCGCCTCGTGCCACAATGGCACCACCGCGACCGGCAAGGGGTCGGCGCACATCGCCTCGACCGCCAATTGCGCCGCCTGCCACACGATCGGCGCGTGGAGCCCGGCGCGCACCGTCGATCACAACGAGGTGACCGGCACCTGCAGCAGCTGCCACAACGGCAGCATCGCCGAGGGCAAGCCCGCGGGACACATCCCGACGACCGCGCAATGTTCCGACTGTCACCGCACCACGGCATGGTCGCCGGCGACCTTCAATCACGCGGGCGTCACCGGGAATTGCGCCTCGTGCCACAACGGCACCACCGCGACCGGCAAGGGGTCGGCGCACATCGCCTCGACCAGCAATTGCGCCGCCTGTCACACGATCGGCGCATGGAGCCCGGCGCGGACCGTCGATCACAACGAGGTGACCGGAACCTG